>NZ_CP022985.1:3850000-4450000 GCF_003425985.1 Mariniflexile sp. TRM1-10 | reverse complement strand
TTTAATGAAGGAAAAGGAGTCCCTTATTCTTCAAAGGACATTAGGTTTACTAAAAAAGGAGATATTCTTTATGCTGTGATAATGGAGTGTCCTGAAAATAACGAAGAAGTCATTATCAAGTCATTGGCAACTGATAGTCCATACTATAATGAAGAATTAGATGAAGTAGAAATTCTAGGAGGTAAAATGGAATCATTTAAGTTTAATAAAGATGGGTTAAGTATTAAATTATCCAATACACAACATTTGATTTCACCCATTGTACTTAAAATTTTTTAATTTACATGATCGATTCTTAAAACAAACAGGCTTAGTGTAAATCTGGGTTCGATATAAATTTTGACTAAGTTAGATGTTAGAAGTACCATATTAGAAGCACGATGAACTTCCCTGATTAGAGTTGACCGATTTTAAACATTAATTTCATTGTTAAAAATAGTAATAGATTGTTGATGAAAAGTACTTTTCATCAACAATCTATTTTCAAATTCCATTGGGCTTATCCTTCCAATGTTATTATGTGGTCTTACGGTATTATATTGGTTGACTGCTTTTTTTACCATTCGCTTTAACTGCTCAAAGCTTTTGGGCTTCCAGAGTTCAATATAATCGTTCTTTATGGTTCTGTTTATGCGCTCTGCATAAGCGTTGTCCTGGGCTGTTTTTGCCATGCTTATTTCGCAGCCTTTACTCTTTAGAAGGTCAATATACTTACTGTATATATACTGGCTTCCTCTGTCTGAGTGGTGTACCTGGGGCGCTTTATTGCTTTTCAGGGCCATTTGAAGGGCTTTAATATTTGCCGAAGCCCTCATATGGTCCGAAACTTGATGGCCCACTATTTTCTTGGTATAGACATCTATTATAAACACCGCATAGTAAAACTTTTCACCGACACGGACATAAGTGATGTCGGACTGCCAGATTACAGAGGGTGCATTTACCTCCATTCCCTTTATTAGGTTGGGATAAGACACATTCGATGAAAAGGTGGTCCTCCTAAAGTTTTTTTTGCGCTTTAAACGATAGCCCAACTCCATAAACGTCTCTACAAATCGGTCCCTGCCCATAAAATCGGGACGCAATGTATCGTACATCTTCTCAACCCCACAACCGGGATGGTCTTCCCTTAACCGATCAGCTTCCATAACCAAGCCCATCACTTTTTTATCAAAGACCGCTTGGCGCTTGGCGTACTGATGGACGGCCTGCTTGCTGATACCTATGGTTCTGTACAACTGGTTCATAGAGAAGTTTATTTTCTTCTGGTTCCTGAGGAACCACTCGATTGTGGGGTGTTGGAGTTTTTTTTGATGTCGATATCAAGTTCGGTCTTGGCGATGTCGATCATCTTTTCAAGATAATCAATCTGTATCTGCTTTTTACCAACTGTTTGCTCCAGCTCCTTGATCCGTTGCTCAAGGGCTTTTAACTTTTGTGTGCTGCTGTCCTTCATCTCTATTATGCGTTGACCTCGCTCGTTTGACCGGGAATGTTTATATATCCAGTTGTAAATTGATCCTTTACTAAGTTTATGTAATCGCTCTAATTGTGGAACACTAAATTTACCACTTTCAAAATCATTGACAATGGACTTTTTGAACTCTTCTGAGTACTTCCGTTGTTTACTAATTAATTTTACATTTGTTTTCATATAAATTGACTTTAAGTGGTCAACCTATATCAGGGACGTACACGAAGTTCAGAGTTCAAAGTTCAAAGTTCAGTTTGATGTACCGATGAAGTTTGTTCAACGATTACACGGTTAAACAGTTAAAAGTTACAGGGTATGTTTATCAATAACTATTGTTTTGTAATGATATCGTTTAACTATTCAAACATCTGGATATCAGATTACATTATATCGAACTCACGTTGTAAGCTCTCCAAAAATCTAGGATTTAGTATTGAACTCGTTTAAACTTTTCGTAATTGGCTAAAAAATTGTCCTTTTTTTGTCCATGCGCTTTCTGGCCCATTGGCTACGCCGAATCTTCGATTTCACTAAAACAGTCCAGTGGGTTATTTTAGCGAACGAGCCAGCTGGCGTAGGGTTACATTTTCGCTTCAATCAAAAAAGTCTAAACGAGTTCATTGTTTAAAAATAGCTCGTTATTCTTTCCAGTTTAAAAAACCACCTTTTAAATCGAAAATCTCGATGAACCCCATTTTTGCTAACACGTGAGCAGCTTTATTACTTCGGTTACCGCTTCTGCAGTAAACATACACTGGTTTTTCTTTATTTAATTTCTCTAATTGCGCCTTAAAGCTACTTGAGAAAAAATCCATGTTTTTTGCGCCTTTAATATGTCCTGATTTAAATTCAATGGCTGTTCTTACGTCAATTAACTGTAAAGAATTACCTGTAATTTGTTGTTTGAACTCTTGAGGCGTTAATACTTTAATATGGCTGTTTTGTGCTTTAGCACCTAATAAAAATGAAAAAAAGGCCATAATTATAATGTTGTTGGGCATATGTAATCTGTTACAGGGATTCCTGCTTGCTTAATGGCAGCAAATCCATCAGTTATATTAATTAAGTTATGAATGCCTCTGCTTTTTAAAATAGAGGCAGCTATTACAGATCTGTAACCACCAGCACAATGCAGATAAAAGGTTTTATCTTCAGGAAATTCGGTAAGATGTTCATTTAAATAATCTAGGGAGGTGTGGTGTGCATTTTGAACATGTTCAGATTTAAACTCGCCGTCTTTTCGCACATCAAAAATAGGAACCTGTTCTTTTTCCAATGTCTGTTTTAATTCTGAAGCGGAAATGGATGCTATGGTATCATATTCTAACCCAGCATGTTTCCAAGCTTTAAAACCGCCTTTTAAATAGCCTAATGTTTTATCGAAACCTACTCGTGATAAGCGTATAATGGTTTCTTCTTCTTTTCCTTCTGGAGTAATCAGAAGAATAGGTTGTTCTATATCAGCAATTAGGGAACCAACCCAAGGGGCAAAATTACCTTCAATTCCAATAAAAATAGATCTGGGAATATGCCCTTTAGCAAATTCATCTTGATGGCGCACATCTAAAATAACAGCACCTGTTTCGTTTGCAAGATGTTCAAATTCTAATGGGGTTAAAGGTGTTGTGCCACGTTCAATAACATCATCTACATCCTCATAACCTTCTTTGTTCATTTTCACATTTAAAGGAAAATATTGAGGAGGAGGCAATAAACCATCTGTGACTTCTTTAATAAATTCCGTTTTGGTCATATTCGCACGAAGCGCATAATTTGTTTTCTTTTGCTCGCCAATAGTTCCAATAGTTTGTTTACTGAGGTTTTTTCCGCAAGCGGAACCGGCACCATGTGCGGGGTAAACTATAACATCATCTGCTAACGGCATTATTTTATTTCGGAGGCTTTCAAAAAGTAATCCAGCTAAATCTTCTTGTGTCATATTTGCTGCTTTTTGGGCTAAATCGGGTCTGCCTACATCGCCTAAAAACAACGTATCTCCACTAAAAATAGCATGGTCTTTTCCGTGTTCATTTTTTAGTAAGTAGGTGGTGCTTTCCATGGTGTGGCCAGGGGTATGTAAAGCTGTTATGGTAATATTTCCCAATTTGAAAACCTGCCCATCTTTGGCAATAATAGCATCAAAAGACGGATTTGCAGTAGGCCCATAAATTATGGGAGCGCCGGTAAGTTTTGAAAGCGTAACGTGGCCACTAACAAAATCGGCATGGAAATGCGTTTCAAAAATATATTTAATTTTTGTGCCATGGCGTTTCGCTTTGTTAATGTATGGTGTTACTTCTCTTAAAGGATCTATAATAGCCACTTCACCGTTACTTTCTATGTAATAGGCGCCTTGTGCTAAACATCCTGTATATATTTGTTCAATAGTCATAATCAAATAGGTGTTAAATGAAGTGGTTTAAACTTTTTCTAATTGGCTAAAAAATCGCCCTTTTTTGCCCACTCTACGTCTTTTTTTCTTTCCGTAGCGATGCTATGCAACTCAAAAAAGGCTTCGATTGGACAAAAAATGACTGATTTTCGCTTCAATCGAAAAAGTTTAAACCACTTCAATGTAAAAATAGGTCATTTTTCAAGTTTTGTCAGTAACAAAAGTTACAAGAACGCATCGTGGCTTTTTCTATTTTCTAAAAAATGGGTAAAACTTATTCATATTTCGTTGCTTTTTATATGTTAGTGCTATGCCTTGCAAAAAGTGTCTATCTCTACATTTTATCTTATTTTCGGTTAAAAACAAAAAGTCAAGAAGCTTTCAATTCTAGTTTTGGGTAAATTCCTTAATTATGATATAGACAGCCATTAACATGATAAAAAAACCAAAACTTTTTTTTAATTTTTTGTTCGATATAAACTTTGATAAATAACCGCCCAATAAAATACCTGCGATGGTTAGGAATGTAAATGTTATTAGGAATGACCAGTCTATATTTAATGTATATAAATCACCTAAAAAGCCAATAATCGAATTTATAGAGATGATAACCAATGATGTACCCACTGCATTTTTCATTGATAAACCAGCCCAAAGCACCAAAGCAGGTACATATAAAAAACCTCCTCCGGCACCAATTAATCCTGTAATAACACCTATAACTATACCCTGTATAAAAGTTTTATAATAAGGTTGTTTTACAAAAACAACAGTTGTTTTGTTTTTCGTTCTTATCATCAAAATTGCTACGACAAGCATAACGATAGCAAAAAATGCCATGATGGCGATGTCATTCGTTAAAACAAATCCGTTTAATTTGAAAATTTCGTCCGGAATGTTTGGAATCAAATAGCGTCTTGATATAAAGACTGCTAAAAACGATGGAAATGAAAAAGTTAGTCCTGCTTTAAAATCGACCAGTTTTTTTTGATGCTTTTGAATAACACCAACAACCGACGATGTACCAACTATAAATAACGAATATGCCGTTGCTACTACTGGGTTATAACCTAAAAGATATACCAATAAAGGAACCGTTAGTATAGAACCGCCTCCACCAATAAGCCCTAGAACCATACCAATTATAAAAGCACCTAAATACCCTAATAAATCTAAAATAGCCATAGTTATGTTTTACGTTACAAAACTAGACTACTAAAAAGGTTCATTAAGTAACATAAGTTACAAAGACTAAGAGACTGTTTAAATTTTTTATTTGGAATGTTTTATAGGGTATTTTTTTGTCAGACAGGGCGGAGCGTATAAAAAGGTATGGTAGACCTTTTTAGCGAAGGAGCCAGGCTGCCGCAAGGGAGAGGTACATAGTTATGGACCGAAAAATAGCTGAAGTATGGTGGAAAAGGGCGCATAAAAAGAGCCAAAGGATAAAGCTTAAACAGTCTCTAAAGCTCTAATATTTTGATGTTGTTTCTGTGAAGTTCAATTTTACCTTCATTTTCCAAGGTTTTTAATAACCTGGAAATAACGACTCTAGAGGTATGTAGATCGAACGCTATTTGTTGATGCGTTACTTGAACAACGTCATTATGGTTTACCATGGCTTTGTCTTTTAGGTGTTTAAAAAGACGTTCTTCCATTTTCAAAAATGCAATAGTATCAATAGCTTCCAAAAGTTCGGTCATTCTATCATGGTAACTTTGAAGAATAAAATTTTGCCAACTTTTATATTTTCCCATCCATTCGCTCATTTTTTCAACAGGAACCATAACAAGCTTTGTAGGTGTTTCTGTGACGGCTCTAATTTCGCTTTTTTTCTGCCCCATGCAACAAGATAAGGTCATGGCACAGGTATCGCCACGTTCAATAAAGTAAATTAACAGTTCGTCGCCTTTATCATCTTCACGTAAAATTTTTACAGCACCACTAACCAATAAGGGCATCGATTTTATATAATCACCAATATTTATAAGTTGGAACCCTTCAGGTACTTCTTTAAAAGTTCCAACACTGTTGATTTCCATTAACAAGTCATCTTCAAATAGATAACCATAATTCTCTTTTAATTCATTAATCATTTTTAATATGATTTAAGAAGTATAAAGGTATTGACTTAAAATTGAAATAAAGAAAAAATTGGTATCTTTAATATGGGTATTAAAGCAAATAATAACTTTCCAATTAAACAAAATCAATTGGTAGATAAAAATATCAATTTTATCTTTGTTAGATATATAGTTAATTTTATATTTGCACACCGGAAAACAAAAATGTTTTGTTAGTCGTGTTGAGGGCTCTTAGCTCAGTTGGATAGAGCACCTCCCTTCTAAGGAGGCGGTCGAAGGTTCGAATCCTTCAGGGCTCACTTAAGGAGACACTGTTTAGCAGTTGTCTCCTTTTTTTATGCCAATAAAGTTCTGTAAACCAAATTGTGGATCAAGCCCAATTGTTGTTTTAAGCAAAAATTGTAGTTAGTCTATAAAGGAAGAACTCTACATTTTTCGGATCATGACCAAAAGTTGTGTATGGATTTATAATGGATTGAATTGTCAATGATTCTGCCGACCAAAAAATAAAACCCTTGTAATTATATGATTTACAAGGGTTTTTGCGGAGAAAGAGGGATTCGAACCCCCGTTCTAATCCATTACTTATCAGTAATTTGAAATATATTTTAAATTAGGGTAACCTATTTTACCCCCTATTAATCGTAAATAATTCATTACACTTGTGAGTTGTAAATGTACTCATTTACAATGATATAACAAATAAAAACATTGCTAAAAATTGAACTAGTTATTTAAGTATTTAATGATGCTCTTCTTGATTAAAATTTGTTTGAAGTATTTTTCTATTTTAACCAAAAATCAAGTGAGTTACTTGTTCATATTTTATTCCAGCATATGTACAGAACTCTTCAATCGTTAGAAACTCATTTTCGAGCTTGTTGAGGTCTTTTTTTATCTTTTGCATCAATCTAGTACTTTGACGATAACTCTTGCCTGTTATGCGCTGTATGTCCTTCGGATAGATGCACACCCTCTGATTATTCAATTTCATACTTTATCTATACCTTTGATTAGGCTTTGACTTACTTCTGACGTGCAGAAATTCTTTTGCAATTTAATTATAATTTTTTAAACTGATTTATTATGTTTTTATGTTCATTTTGGACACTTATGTCAATTTTGGACATATGGTACACTCTTGTTTTTTTATTTCACTAAATGCTTTGTAAACTTTGCTTTAATCATTCTAAATGTGGTTGCAACTGATTGAAAGAATGAAGGAGATTTTAACTGAATGTTTAACAAAATTTTGAAGTTATGGCTAGACAGAAAGGCATAATTAAATTAAAAGGTACTATCGGAGATATTACTTTTTATAAAACGCAAGATGGGCACTTGGCCAGAGAAAAAGGTGGCATCGACGCTAGTAGAATTGCGAGTGATCCTGCGTTTCAAAGAACTCGTGAAAATGGTTCCGAGTTTGGTAGAGCTGGAAAGGCAGGAAAAATGCTTAGAACGGCTTTGAGGCCGTTGCTTTTAAATTCTGCAGATAGCAGAATGGTTAGCAGACTTACTCAAAGAATGGTGAAAGTTATCCAAGCAGACACGACCAGCGAAAGAGGTTTGCGTAACGTGATTGATGGTGAAGCTGAATTGTTATTTGGTTTTGAATTCAATATTCGTGGTAAGCTTGGAACTAGTTTATTTGCTCCATTTGTGGGAACGATTGACCGTGTAGCGGGTGAAATTAAAGTGGATTTAGCGTCATTTATTCCTGCGAATATGATTGCAGCTCCAAGTGGTACTACGCATTTTAAAATCATCTCTGGTGGTGCTGAAGTGGATTTTGAAGCAGAAACTTTTGTGGTTGCTACTTCTGAAACTGCAATTTTGCCTTGGGATGGAACTGCTACGGCAGTTATCAGTCAAACCAATGCGGTTACTGCTAACTCTACTAAACCCTTGTTTTTGGCGTTGGGTCTTGAGTTTTATCAGCAGATAAATGGACAAATGTACCCATTGAAAAATGGTGCTTTTAACCCATTATCGATTGCTAAGGTTGATAGCGGTGTGTAATGGTTATTTGGTTAACTAGAACTTATTTCCCTGAAGGAACAAATGGCAAACTCGAATGCGAAGGCAAACATATCTGTAAAACGATAGAATTGCCGTGGAAGAGGAACGAAACGAAGGTTTCCTGCATTCCGGAAGGGAAATATTTTATAAGAAAGCGATACAGTGCCAAATACAAATGGCATATGGAAGTAATGGATGTTTCGAATAGAAAATTTATTCTTTTTCATCCTGCTAACAATGCTCAAAAGGAATTGCAAGGCTGTATTGCCCCTGTAACTAAACTTTCTGGTCCTGGACTTGGTTTGATGTCTCGGATAGCTTTTAATAAGCTAAAAGACATTGTATATAAAGCTTTGGATAGTAAAGAAAGTGTCGAATTAATTGTTCAATCCTAGAAATTTAAGATTATGAATAAAATTGTAGAGAGAGCGACCGCTCCCACACCAAAGTTTTTTAAAGTGCTTCGAACTATTGGATTGGTATTGGCTACTGTTGGTACAGCTGTTTTAACTGCCCCAGTTTCTTTGCCAGTAATCGTGACTACCATTGGTGGCTATGTAGCTGTTGCAGGTGGTGTTATTTCAGCGGTAAGTCAGCTGACTGTTGAGAAGAATGAACAGCCAGACTAATTCAACATTTGTTGGAACTGCAGGAGGTACTTTTTTGAGTATGGTACCAAATTTGAACTCAGAAGATGTGATAAAAACAGTTATTTTAGCAACTGTTGGAGCTGTGGTGAGTTTTTCAATTTCGGTGTTGCTCAAGTACCTCTGTAAGAAGCACAAAAAATAAGTTTAACTCTAGTTGTGGTGACCTTTGAGTTAAACAAAATGAAAGCCCAAACCGAAATAGGAATGGGCTTTTTTTATTTACTTATATATCTGAATAAAATTACTCTGCGCATATCATTGATAAGATTTAGATTTTCATGGAAACGTTTTTCACTTTGCTCCAAAAGCTTTAAGGTTTCAACGTTTTTAACGTGTTCCTTGTGGTCTTTTATCTCTTGGTTAACTTTAGTTGAAAACTCTTTTCTAACATCATTTAAACGCAGAAACGGAATAACCGAACCTGAAAGAAATTGATGCCAAAATTTAGTTTTCCAAAGTGCATAAGCCGTTAAATTGATGGTGTCAAAATCAGAATCATTTTCAAAAATGATAACAAAACTGTTTATAAATGGCTCTTTTTGTGGCTTTCCGCTGTTCATCCCTTTGTTGAGTAGGAATAAATGTGGTTTAGAGTAAATAGTGCCTTTTTTGTGGGTTTTAATGAAAAATTTCAGCATAACATCGGCTTTTAAAAATTAGATTAATTTTCAATTTTTCGCAATGTTTCTTATGAAATACAGATGTGCCTCGCTACGCTCTGCCCATTAAATTTTTTCAAAAGAAAAAAAGAAAAAAAAGAAAGCCATATATCTAGTGGAGGGTTTCAAAAAAGCAAGTTTTTCAGAAAAAATACTACCCGATGCATGATAGAAATCGGGAGTGTTTAATCAAAAACTAAATATGTTTTAAAACGGTATGGGTGGAGATTTTTTCTGAAACCCGTAGGGCTTGAACTTGCTTTTTTGAATACCTGGAACTTACCTTTGCTCTCTTTTTTTTATTTTTTTTTAGAATATCTAAATCAAATATTCTTGTTTAGTTGGATTTTATCTGAAGAATTGGGTGTTGAATTGAAAGATGGTCGTCTTTGGAAAGGGTATCAAATTCTTTGGATGGATGAAAAAACCACATCAAATAATAAAACCGCTTTTTATCCAGCCAAAGAATTTGATACTCTTTCTTGGATTTGATTTTTGAGGATGCTTATTAGCCAGTTGGCAGTAGCAGTGTTCAGTTAGCAGTAAATTATCTTATGAAAATGGGAAGCATCTTCAAAAAACAATGCAAGTATATACCTAGTGTGATGGGGCAATAGCGCAGGCAAGTGTATTGTTTTTTATTTGCTTATTGGAATTGTTGTGATTGTTTTTATGGTAGCTGGTGCTACGAATAGTATTCAGTGTTCAGTGTTCAGTTTTTAGTATTAAGGAATTTTGTTTTAAGAAATTGTAATGGCATCAGCTATCGTAAGAGCAATGTAGTTTTATGTTTCTGGCAAATAAAAAACGATACTCTTGCTGGCTCTTTTGGTTTTGTGGGTTATAAAATGGCTTTTACCATATGCAAATAAACTGAAAATCTAAAGCCATTTTATTACTTACAAAAGCAATGAAAATACTTCCTATATCTGCGGTTAGTTGATAAAAACAATTCTACTTTTCAGGCGATGTAAAATCTTGTAAATACTATAAATATGATATGGACTATTGAAAGTGGTTTGTGAAGGACGGCTTTTTGAGTAGCCGGGTGAAGCGATGGAAGCTGCTCAAAAAGTTGTCCTGGAACAAACCACACGAGCGTGGGGTGAGCGGCTTTTTTACATAATGTTATTATAGGGCAATGTACTATCTTGTTTTGGAGTACTCTTTTCTTTATTGCCCTATAATGCCACATTATGTAACTAAGCTTGGGAAAAAAATTACTGGCATGAGTTGCGTAGCGTACGAGTTTTTGTTTTGAGCGCTGGACAAGCTCTTTGACTGATGGCTTATTGAATTTCTATTTTTAAACTAAACTTTCTAGCCAACAGGCTAAGTGCTTGATGTGCGTTGGGACAAAAACCATGACAGTAATTTTTTTAGGTGCGTGGGGAAGGAGTGGCAACTGGAATCTAAAACTTCATTCTACAACTAAACGAAAAGTATGTTCTTGTGATTAAAAATAAAATTAGCGAAATGAAGCAAACAAAGAACTGGCTTTAGGAATGCTTGGACTTTGGTCTTACTGCTGTTTTCATAAACCAAATATAAGATAATTATGTTGGGAAGAATCAACAAGTACATTGATATGCTTTAGTAATGGCTTTGAACACCATCCAGCCTATAACATGAACCAAAGCATCAGTCTGGATTCACCAAAATATAAAAACATAGTTTGTTTTCAAGGCTTACACACATTATGGGATACGACCTAATATCAACAATGGTATGCATTATCTTATTTTTTCCAAAGATTTCAATTCAACCCCCAACTCATTAAACATATTGATAATACTGCTTATTTTCAGTTCTTGCTCACTATATTCCTGGGTATTGATGCTACATGTAAACTCCCATAATTCAAGGACTTCGTCTATGGGGACACTGTAGTCGTTATAGGCTTTATTGTCTGATATCAGGAGCAGTGAATTATTCAGTTCAATGTTGTTAATGACCCGTTTATAGACCATGCCATCATTAAGGGTGATAAGCACATAGGTTTTTCCACTTTTTATATCGCTTCTGTCTTCCACAAAACGCCCCACCACATAAGAGCCGCTTTTCATGGGCAACATGGAATCTCCCTTTATGGGAAAGGCCCTGTGCTTGCCTGTTGGCAGGAATGGGAGTTTTATTTTTTCCAACTGTTCTATATATTCGGGATCATCGTAACCAGCCAAATAGCCGGCAGAGGCTTTTATCGGCACGACCTCAATCAAGTTATTATTGTCATTGTCCACAGTAATTGGAAACAAGATGCGTTGGTTTCCTATGTCTATAAAAGAAGTGTCCGTTGCTTTTGTTAGGTCGTTCCTCAACAGAATGTCAACTGGCAATTTAAAATAATCAGAGAGTTTGATCAACATCTCAATCGTGGGTGCCGAACGATCCTCCTCGTAGGAGCTTATACGTGAACGCGTTACCTGAAGGTCATCCGCAAGGGTTTCCTGTGTGAGCCCTTTCAGATGGCGTAAATGCCGGAGGTTTTTTGAAATCATTTTCATAATGCTACAAATATAAGCAATAATTGCTATAAAATGTAGCTAATTTTGTGACATGGGCAAAAACATATTACACCTGGACTTGGATACCTTTTTTGTGTCCTGTGAACGATTGATAGACAGTCGGTTGCAAAAGCGTCCGTTATTGGTCGGTGGGACTGGTGACAGAGGTGTTGTTGCTGCCTGTAGCTATGAAACACGGCGTTTTGGTGTCCATTCCGGCATGCCCATGAAATTGGCAAAACGCCTATGCCCGGAAGCTGTTGTCATTCGTGGCAATGCCTCCATATATACCAAGTACTCACAACAGGTTACTGACATCATCAAGGAAAACGTGCCCATTTTTGAAAAAGCCAGTGTTGATGAATTTTATGCCGATTTAAGTGGGATGGATAAATTTTTTGGGAGCTATAAATACGCTTCGGAAATGCGGACAAAGATTATCAAGGAAACAGGTCTGCCCATATCGTTTGGTCTGTCATCCAACAAGATTGTTTCCAAGGTGGCCACCGGTGAAGCGAAACCCAATAACCAATTGCGTATAGACCCAGGGTTTGAAAAACCATTTTTAGCCCCGTTGTCCATTAGAAAAATCCCTTCAGTGGGTGATAAAACCTATCAAATCCTCAGAAATTTAGGTATTGATAAAGTGGGCGTGGTGCAACAGATGCCTGTAGAAATGATGACCAGTGTACTGGGTGTGAATGGAACAACGATTTGGAAACGTGCCAATGGTTTGGACGACCCGCCACTCATTCCGTTCCATGAACGAAAATCCATTTCAACGGAACGCACCTTCAGTAAAGATACTACCGACATGGTTAAATTACGTACCACTGTTTTTGCTATGGCAGAAAATTTAGCCTTTCAATTGAGAAGGGGTGATAAACTGGCATCATGTATTAGTGTGAAGATTAGGTATTCGGATTTCAATACCTATTCCAAACAACTAAAAATTCCATACACCAGTGCCGACCATGTGCTGATTCCTAAAATATTGGAGCTGTTTGATAATCTGTACCAACGTCGATTATTGATCCGTTTGGTGGGCGTTAAGTTTAGTGATTTAGTGACCGGAAACTACCAGATTAATTTATTTGATGATACCGAGGAAATGCTAAGCCTTTACAACGCCATGGATACCATTCGCAGTCGGTATGGTGAGTTAAGTATACAAAAAGCTGCTTCCATGGGTGCAAAGACCATTGGACGTTTCCATAACCCTTTTAATGGTGAACCGCCTATTTTATTGGCACATAGAAAACAATAATGTATCTCAATTGCCATACCTATTATTCCCTGCGCTTTGGAACATTTTCAGAGGTAGATCTCCTGGAGCTTGCCATAAAAAACAATGTGACAGCACTGGCGCTGACCGATATCAACAATACATCCGCTTGTTTGAATTTCATTCGCAAAGCCAAAGAGTTTAATTTAAAACCCATTATTGGCGTTGACTTTAGGAATGGTGCCTTACAGCAGTTTGTGGGCATTGCAAAAAACAACCAGGGTTTTCAGGAATTGAATGGGTTTTTATCTGAGTACTCACATCAAAAGAAAAGCATTCCAGATAATGCACCAATGTTTAAGGATGTGCTCGTTATTTATCCGTTTGAAAAGGTGCTGCAAAACGAAAAGAAACAATTTAAGGATTATGAGTTTATTGGTGTTTCTGTAGAGGAGCTGAAAAAACTACCTTTTTCAATTTATAAATCATATACGGATAAGTTGGTTATACAACAACAGGTAACCATTAGAAACAAAAAAGACTTTAACGCCCATCGATTGCTAAGGGCCATTGATAATAATACCTTATTGAGCAAGCTTCAAACATCTGAAGAGTGTAGAATAACGGATACCATGTTATCACTTGAAGATTTAAAAAAAACCTACGCTGAATATCCACAGATAATTGCCAATACAGAACACATATTGAATGTATGTGCCATTGATTTTAATTTTGGAAAAGACCGGGTAACACAAAACCAAAAGGTGTATTTGGAATCTCCTGAAGCCGATTATGAGCTGCTGGTAAAACTCTGTGAGGATAATTTACATAAAAGATATGCCCATCCGAATGACAAGGTTAAAGCGCGTTTACAGACCGAACTGACCACGATCAGGACGATGGATTTTGTGTCCTATTTTTTGATTAATTATGACATTATTTCCTATTCCAAACGGATGGGATACATCCATGTGGGGCGGGGTAGTGGTGCCAACAGTATCGTGGCGTATATCATTGGAATTACGGATGTTGACCCCATTGAACTGGACCTGTATTTTGAGCGTTTTATCAATCCATTTAGGGCGTCGCCTCCAGATTTTGATATTGATTTTTCTTGGAAGGATAGGGAGGATATCACCCAATATATTTTCAATAGATTTAAGAATGTGGGGTTGTTGGCAACCTATAACACATTTAAATATAGAGGTGTGGTGAGGGAACTGGGCAAAGTCTTTGGATTGCCAAAAGAAGAGATCGATAAATTGAGTGATGGGAATTACACTCCGGAAAGTTTGGACGAAATGTCAAGCTTGGTTTTAAAATATGGTCAGCTCATTAGGGGCTTCCCCAATCATTTAAGCGTGCATTCCTGTGGTGTGTTGATCTTGGACAAACCCATTCATTATTATTCGGCTACCGATTTGCCGCCTAAAGGGTTTCCAACCATTCAATTTGACATGATCATTGCTGAAGATGTGGGGATTTTTAAGTTTGATATTCTAGGTCAGAGGGGCTTGGCTAAAATCAAGGAAGCTATTGAAATTATTCAATACAATAGACCGGAATGGCCTCCCATTGATATTACCCAGGTTGAGACATTCAAAAAAGACCCTAAAATAAACGATTTATTGAAAAGGGGAAAAGCCATTGGAGCTTATTACGTGGAGTCTCCAGCGATGCGTGGATTAATGCAAAAACTTCAAACACAGGATTATTTGGGATTGGTGGCCGCCAGTTCCATTATCAGGCCAGGGGTGTCCGGTTCTGGAATGAAAAAGGAATTTATTGTCAGACAGCGCAACCCTGAAAAGCGAAAGGAAGCCAACCCCAAGTTGCTGGAAATCATGCCTGAAACCTATGGGATCATGGTATATCAGGAAGATGTGCTAAAAGTGGCCAATCAATTTGCGGGATTGACATTGGGTGAAGCCGATGTTTTGCGAAGGGGGATGAGCGGCAAGTTTAGGTCCAGGGAAGAGTTTATGGCCGTGGAACAAAAGTTCCTTGAAAATTGTAAAGAAAAGGGGTATGCCGATGCCTTGACCTTGGAAGTATGGAACCAAATCAAAAGCTTTGCCGGCTATGCGTTTGCAAAAGGGCATTCGGCATCCTATGCCGTTGAAAGTTACCAAAGTCTATACCTAAAATGCTATTTCCCATTGGAATTTATGGTGGCTGTCTTAAATAATGGTGGTGGGTTTTACAGTACCGAGCATTATATACACGAAGCAAAAATGTGTGGTGGTATCGTGCATCCGCCGTGTATCAATCATAGCGAGCACCAAAACATATTAAAAGGCAAGGATATTTATTTGGGCTTTGGTTATTTGAAAAGCCTGGAATCCATGACCATTAAACGGTTCCTTACCGATCGGAATTTCAATGGACCCTATAGATCATTGGATGATTTTATTGATAGGGTCGTTATTAGCATCGAACAAATTACCATATTGATCAGAATTGATGCCTTTAGATTTACCAATCGATCCAAGACCGAGTTGTTATGGGAATCTATTTTTAAATTAAGCGTAAGCAAACAGGGTACGGCACAGGCACGGTTGTTCAAACCCAAACATAGGCAGTTCAATTTGCCATCATTAACGACAACGTTTATTGAAGAGGCGTATGACCAAATAGAACTGCTTGGGTTTCCATTATGCAGTTATTTTGATTTGGTGGATGAAGCCTTTCAGGATAACATTAGGGCAAGTGACATGAACAAACACGTCAACCAAAATGTATTGCTCTATGGCGTTTTGGTAAATACCCGATTCCATAAGGCTTCAAATGGGAAGTTATTAAGATTTTGCACGTTTGTTGATAAGGAAGGTAACTATTTTGATACCGTCCATTTTACTAAAGTCGTCGATACCTATCCCATCCATGGCATAGGGGTGTATGCCTGTTATGGAAAGATCACCGAAGAATTTGATTTTTGTAGTGTGGATATTATTTGGTCAAAAAAAATGTCCTTAAAGCAAGATCCTAGAAGTCAATAGCATACAAGTAACCATCCTATTTTTTATCTTTATATAAAAATCAGGAGTTATGTGTTTTCATACCAGTACTACCCACAAGGTTAATAGATTGGAAGAACATTTTAAGGTCACATTGAACAATGAAAATGTTAGACCCATTTTTGATACACCAAATTACCACTTAAACGGTTTTGCACATCCCAATATGTTGGTCATACCCCAGGAGAAATGGGATGTTTTGGCACCAGGGGTTTGGGGCATCGTACCCTCCAATAAAAACAGCCAGGAAATTAAGGCGTATTATAAAGAGGCTGTAAAATATGGGGGTGGTTTAAACGCGCAATCCGAGAAACTGTTCCAGCATTATCTATACAGGGAATCTGCTATGACCAGACGTTGCATCATTCCTGTTACAGGGTTTTTTGAACCCCATGAACATAACAAAAAGAAATATCCATTTCACATACGCCAAAAAGATAAGGAACCTTTGGCATTGGCTGGTATTTACTCGGTAATAGACACCTATATCACCTTTACCATTTTAACCAAGGCAGCTTCGCCTTTATTCGAAAAAATTCACAACCTTAAAAAGAGGCAACCGGTCATCCTTAATGACGTCAACACACAAAATTGGTTGTCAAGTGATTTAAATCAAGAGGATATCAAAGACATTATACATACCGTTTATCCTGAATCAAAATTGGAAGCTTATACCGTTAGTAAGGAGCTGTTTAGCCCCAAAGTGGATAGCAATATTGAAACGATAATCAATAGGGTAGATTATTCTGAACTGAGTGAAGTTTTCTGATTAAGCTTGGAAACCAACAATGCTGTTCAAATGTTGGTTATTTAGAAAATTTATGACAACTCAGTTTATGCAAGTGTTTTTTAGGGCTGAAATAAAATTTCCTTTAAATATGTTCTTTGAAGCGGTAACATATAAAAAGGAAATTTTTGAGATTTAAAAAATTAGCAATTACTTTCTTCTGAAATTATTTATTGAACAGTTCTACCAAAGGCTTACTGGTTTGTTCGCTGCCATTCCCTGATTCAGCAACTCTTTCTGCCTACGTCCTTTGGTTTTGGATAAATTTTCATAATTCAAATATAAGATAAATATGTTGAATGTTTAAAGAAAAAATATATTGTAAATATAGGAAAATAATACTTGTATTCGTGATGTATTACAATTTGGAGTCCCATTACTTATCCCTAAAGGATAAAAAATTGTCCCTAAGGGATTAATGGCGTGTAAGGAGTCTAACTAGATCTAAACAATATTAAAAAAAACTAAATTTACTCAGTATATCCACAACTATGAACAACATTTCATATACATATATTCTGGCAGCTAACAGTACAGCTATGGAACTGTATAAAATTTCCAAGGAAACACTTATGGAATCCAATAGTTGTGATTTTATTGTTTTTAAGTTTTCTGAATGGGAGGAAGGTTTGGAAGACTTGGAGGAATGGGAAGAATCCATACCTATAGATGAAGCCACATATCTGGAACTACATAGCAACCTTTGTATGAAATTAAGAGCATTTTTTAAAACCACTAACCCCGATCCAGTTCTCTGGCTTTAATTTATTGCTATAAAATCTCTATTTCTTTTTTTAGTAGTATTTAAGTTTCTTCTTAGAATTACTAAGTTAGATTTTGAAGAAGTGTTGGGAAGAATCAATATGGCATATTTGGAAAACTTTAGTAATAGTACATCCGGTAACTTCAATTGGAATAGGGATTTTGTTTATGTACTATAATGCCACATTATGTAACTAAGCTTGGGAAAAAAATTACTGGCATGAGTTGCGTAGCGTACGAGTTTTTGTTTGAGCGTTGGGCAAGCTCTTTGACTGATGGCTTATTGGATTTCTATTTTTAAACTAAACTTTCTAGCCAACAGACAAAGTACTTGATGTGTGGTGGGACAAAAACCATGACAGTAATTTTTTTAGGAGCGTTGGGAAGGCGTGGCAATTGGAATAATTTGCATCCGTTTTAAATATATTGCTTTAAATCATTACATTTGGTTTTGTGAGTAAATTCAATTTAATTCAATCACTTACACCGTTGTATAATTCAAGCTAATTCTTTATTCTACTATGAGAAAGTCACATAATCAAATTATTTTTTCAGCTTCAGATTTATCCAATCATATTCATTGTAAGCACTTAACTAATCTTAATTATGATGTTGTTCAAGGCTTAAAAGAAAAGCCAATTAGTAATAACAGGGTTTTAGCTGTTTTGAGAGAAAGAGGTATTGATTTTGAAAATTCTTTTTTAGTTGAATTGGAAGCTAAAGGTCTTTCAATTGTTAAAATAGATCAGGAAGAACCAAATTCTAGGCAAAAGACTATTGAAGCTATGCAGCAGGGTGCTGACTATATCTATCAGGCAAGATTAAGTAATGATAAGTGGCAAGGTTGGGCTGATTTTTTAATAAAAGTAGCTACTCCAAGTACACTTGGAAATTGGTCTTATGAAGTTATCGATACAAAATTATCAACACAAACAAGAGCTGGTACAATTTTACAAATATCATTATATTCTGAAATAATTGAAGAAATACAAGGTTTATTGCCTGAATATATGCATGTTAGAACGCCTGAAAGTGAGCTATCTTATCGTGTAAATGATTATATTTCCTATTTAAGATTAATAAAAAAAAGATTAGATAATGCCATAAATACTCCAATTGACACCTATCCAGAACCTTGCTCACATTGTGACATATGTAATTGGTGGCAACATTGTAATGGTGTTAGAAGAGAAGATGACCATTTGAGTTTTATTGCAGGTATGGGTACTTCTCAAATCAAGGAAGTAAAACAATATGGTATTACCACGTTACAAGCAATGTCTGAAATACCTTTGCCGATTCCTTTTAAACCAACAAAAGGTTCTAAAGAGACTTTCACAAAGCTAAGAGAGCAAGCAAGAATTCAAAACGAAACAAGAACTGCTCAAAAGCCAAGATATGAGCTATTAGAGCTCATAGAAAATACTGGTTTTTATAATTTACCAGAACCCTCTGATGGTGACATATATTTAGATTTTGAAGGTGATCCATTAGTTGAACCTTCAGGTTTAGAATATCTATTTGGTTGGGTATTTCAAAGCAACTATTATTGTATTTGGGTTGCCAATTTGGAAGAAGAAAAAGCTGCATTAGAGCAGTTCATTGATTTTGTTTTTGATAAAAGAAAAGAATTTTCTGGATTGCATATTTATCATTATGCTCCTTACGAAACCATTGCCTTGAAAAGAATGATGGGTAAATATGCTGTAAAGGTAAATGAAATAGATATATTACTAAGAACGAAAAGTTTTGTTGACTTACACAGGGTTTTAAAACAATCTATAAGAGCAGGAGTTGAACGTTATTCCTTAAAAGACCTAGAAGTTTATCATGGTTTTGTTCGAGAAATGGATTTACGAACCCTGTCCAAATTTAAAGCAGATTTTGAATTTTTACTTGAGAGTAAAAAGTTTGAATTAATTACTGAAGAAATGAAAGCTGCCATTCAGCTTTACAACCAAGATGATTGCTATTCTACCTTAAATTTACATTTGTGGCTTGAAAAAGAAAGAGAATTATTAATTTCTAATGGTAAAACAATTGAAAGACCAATTGAAAATACGGCTGAGGTTCCGGAAAGTATTAATGCTCATTTAGAAAGAATTACACCCATTTATGATGCATTAATGCAAGATATTCCTCTTGATGTTAATGAACGAAACAATGAACAACAAGCAAGATTCATACTCACTAATATGCTTGATTGGTATAGAAGAGAACAAAAATCATTTTGGTGGGAATATTTTAGGATTTTGGAATTAGAAGCTGATGAATTATTAGATGAAAAATCAACTTTAACTTATTTACAGTTTACTGGTCAAAGTGTTCCTGATAAAAGAAGTTTTATCGATACTTATACTTTTCCTAGTCAAGAATGTGAATTAAAAAAAGGAAATAAAGTAAAAATTGCAAATAGTAAAACATCGATGGAAATTATTGAAATTGATGATTTACAAGGTTTTATTAAATTAAAAAAAGGTCCAAGTAATAAAGATATTCATCCTTTAACAATTATAAAAGATGAATATATCGATACAAAAAAGAAAGAAGAGTCATTAATTCTTTTTGCAGAATGGATTGTAGCTAATGGTTTTGAAAATAGTCTAAATGATTATAAAGTTACAAGAGATTTACTATTGAATAATTTGCCAAATTTATTACAACCTTTAATTGACACTACTGATTTAGTAGCAAAAAGTATTGATTGGGCTTCTAAATTAAACAACAGTTATCTACCTATACAAGGACCACCAGGATCAGGTAAAAGTTTTACAGGAAGTCATATGGTTCTTGAACTAATTAAAAAAGGCAAGAAAATTGGAATAACGGCTTTAAGTCATAAAGTGATTATTAATCTACTTGATAAAGTTCAAAAATTAGCAATAAATCAAAAAATAGATGTTTCAATAATTTATAAAGGTTCTAATAATGACGAAACAGAATATGAGTGGAACATGGTGAAAAGTATTGATCCCATATTATCTAACATTTCTAAATATCAAGTCATTGCTGGTACAAGTTTTATGTGGTGTAATGAGAAGCTAAAAAACAATGTAGACTATTTGATAATTGATGAAGCTGGACAATTTGCATTAATTGACACTTTAGTTGTTTCACAAGCATCAAAAAACATAGTCTTTTTAGGTGACCATCAACAATTAAAACAACCTATGAAAGGAGTACATCCTGATGGTACAGATGTTTCAGCATTAGAACATTTACTTGAAGGAAAAAAAACAATTTCAGAGGAAAAAGGTGTTTTTTTAGAAAAAACTTATAGAATGCACCCGTCTATTTGTTTCTTTGATTCTGAAATGTTTTACGAGTCAAGATTGCAATCTGTTGATGGTTTAGAAAATCAAAGAGTTGAAGGCAATACTGTATTTCAAGGTTCTGGATTATTTTACAAAGCAGTAACACATGAAGGAAATACTAATTTTTCACTCGAAGAGATTGAAGATATTGAAAAAATAACAACTGAATTGACCAAAGGTGATGTGTTCTGGTATGATGATAAAAATGTTAAAAGAGTATTGCAAGATACGGACATTAAAATCATTACACCTTATAATAGTAGCGTGTTTGAATTGCAAAAAAGAATACCAACTATTGAAATCGGAACGGTTGATAAATTTCAAGGTCAAGAAGCTGCTGTAATAATATATAGTTTAGCTAGTTCATCACCTGAAGATGCTCCACGAGGAATGGATTTTTTATATAGTCCCAATCGTTTTAATGTTGCAGTATCAAGAGCTAAAGCCATTTTTATTATGGTTGGTTCACCAAATATATTTGAACCGGACTGTAAATCACCAGAACAAATTAAATTAGCTAATCCATTTTGTAGGTTTATTGAACTTGCTGAAACCAAAGAAGTATAATTAACGAAATGAAGCAAACAAATAATTGATGCTAGGAATACTTGGACTAGGAGCAATTTTTGTGCAGGTGAATGAGATAATGAATTTTGAAAATTGATTTATCTACCCACCTAACTACCCATTTATCAAATTCTATTGGTCTTCTAAGTTTAACAGTAAATATTCCATCTATATTAAATTCAGGAGGAATTCAAATACTTGACAGAATGTTTGATTTAACATGTTTTCTGATTTTATAATAAAGTTATTTATAATTGACCTCCAACACCTTTGAACTTTTCGACAAATGAAGAAATTTTTTGAAAAACACTTTGCTTTTTTGTTAAATACTGAGGATTTAAAGGGCTCATTTTAGGTAAAATGGTATTGAGTTCCGTCCCGTTTTCATTTGCAAATTCTCGTTTTAAAGATACAGCAATGTATCGTTTTGCTTCTTCTTCATTTAAGTCTTCATCTGTGATTAATTCTGAAGCTTCTTTTTTCTGTTTTTCTTGAGCATATTTGAAGAATGAATCTATTACATTTGCTTTATCTTGAATAGTTTCCAAGTCAGTTTCATTAATAAAATCTACCACTAAACTTTCTTTTGCTCTATTGCCTATACTTGCACGAATCACTCTACGGATTTCTTCTATTAAAGTAGCTTTGTCTTTGTTTTTTTTGTTATGCTCAAAAATCAATTCAAGAATATAATCCAAATTTATTTCTTGAGATTTAAGTAAGTCTATTTCAAAAACAACATCATCCCAATCAATATTGGATTCTTCAACTTCTTTACCACTTTTTTCACGTCTTAACCAATCGCGGATGTCATTATAAGTAGAACGATAATCTTGAATTGTTCGTTCCGGTAGTAGACTTATCTCTTGCATTATTGCAATATCGTTGTCTGATACAAAGTAGGCTTCTTTAAATTCCTGAATAGCTTGAGCATCATTTATATCAATAGTTTTAAATGCTTTGAGATTGGTAAACTCATCGTAATTCTGCAAGATATTTTCCACTCGTAAATACTCTCCAAATAATTTTGAGAATTCTTTTTTATCTTTTTCCGTTACAATTTCATCGGGATTCGGGAACTTTTCATTTAAGTCATTTACCACATCTATGAAACCTCTACGTGCATGTCCTGTTGCAATGTCTGTAAAACCTTCTAAATATTCTTTATAGCTTTTTTCAAGTACTACGTTTTTAGTGTTTTTATCTCCAAATAACGTTATGGCATCTACAGTAGCAGTTTCTAAATCTCTAAAAGTAATAATATTTCCAAAGGTTTTTGTCGCATCATAAATACGATTAGTACGTGAAAAAGCTTGCATTAAACCATGATAACGCAGGTTCTTGTCTACAAATAAGGTATTCAATGTTGGAGCATCAAAGCCAGTAAGGAACATACCTACAACTATAATAAGGTCAATTTCTTTATTTTTTACACGTTTTGCAAGATCCCGATAATAGTTTTGAAATTCTTTACTTTCGACTCCAAAACTAGTTCTGAACATCGTGTTGTAGTCGTTTATAGCTGCCGTTAAAAATTCTTTAGCACTGCTATCCAATGCAGTTGGTTCAAAAGTTTCATCGACAATTTCACCAATGGCACTTTGCTCTTCATTGGCAGCAAAAGAGAATATCGTTGCTATTCTTAATGGTTTTTCACTTTCTTTTTGTAGGCTATTTAATTCTTCGTAATAACATTTGGCCGCATCCACACTACTCACCGCAAACATGGCATTAAAACCTTTGTTGGTACCTTGATTTCTATGCGTTTTAATTCTAAAATTCTTAAGAATGTATTGCGAAACTTCTTTAATACGTGCAGGATGTAAAAATGCTTTTTTATTTTCTGCAGCCGTTAATTTCTTTTCATCAATCTCTGTTTCTATGCTTTTAAACTGTGGACGAACATCATTGTAATCTACTTTGAATTTCAATACTTTTTCATCTCTAATCGCATCTGTTATTACATAAGAATGTAACTCACGACCAAATACACTAGCTGTAGTTTCAGCACCTAAAGCATTTTGAGGAAAAATTGGAGTTCCAGTAAAACCAAATTGATAGAATTTTTTAAACTTTTTATTTA
The DNA here is from genome assembly GCF_003425985.1 of Mariniflexile sp. TRM1-10. Lineage (NCBI taxonomy): Bacteria > Pseudomonadati > Bacteroidota > Flavobacteriia > Flavobacteriales > Flavobacteriaceae > Mariniflexile > Mariniflexile rhizosphaerae. Next base: position 4,426,463 of record NZ_CP022985.1, on the reverse strand, counting down.
GGTTCTTTTGAGCTTCTCCAAACTGCGAACGGTGTGCTTCATCAAAAATAAAAACGACTTGTTTTTGATAAATAGCCAAATCACTCTCCGTTTTCATCAAGTTATTTAGCTTTTGAATTGTTGTGACAATAATTTTATTATCGTCTTTTTCTAAATTCCTCTTTAATCCTGCTGTACTATCTGAACCATTTACACTATCGGGTGAAAAGCGTTGATATTCTTTCATAGTTTGAAAGTCCAAATCTTTACGATCCACTACAAAAAACACTTTATCAATGAAATCTAATTCAGTGGCCAAACGTGCTGCTTTAAAACTAGTCAATGTTTTTCCGGAACCCGTTGTGTGCCAAATATAGCCACCGCTTTCTACTTTAGACCAAATTTTAGCTTGAAATGAACTTTGAATTTTCCATAACATTCTTTCGGTAGCTGCAATTTGATATGGTCGCATAATAAGCAAAGTATCACTTGTATCAAAAACTGAATAGGTTAGCAATACGTTTAATAATGTGCGTTTTTCAAAAAAGGTTGTCGTAAAATCTTTAAGATCTTTGATCAATGTATTGTCGGCTTTTGCCCAATTCATGGTAAAGTCGAAACTGTTTTTGTTTCGTTCCACCGTGTTAGCAAAATAGCGGCTATCCGTTCCGTTAGAAATCACAAAAACTTGCAAATATTTAAAAAGAGAATTCGAACTATTTAAACTCTCCTTGGTATAGCGATGTACTTGGTTAAATGCTTCACGAATGGCTACACCTCGTTTTTTTAATTCTACTTGAACCAAAGGCAAGCCGTTGACTAAAATGGTCACATCATAACGATTGGCATGTGTTCCTTTTTGTTCAAATTGTTTAATTACCTGAACTTTATTACGAGCAATATTTTTTTTATCTACTAAGTAAATGTTTTGGATACGTCCATCATCAAAAACAAAATCGTAGATATAATTTTCATGAATTTTTCTTGTTTTTTCAATAAGATTATCACTTGGTTTATCTAAATACTCTTCTACAAAACGAGCCCATTCGCTATCTGAAAACTCCATGTTGTTTAGTCCTTGCAATTGCACTCTTGCATTAGCTAATAGAGTTTGTGTAGTGTTTAGGTTTGGATTTTCATACCCTTGATTGATTAAATCTTGGATAAATTCTTTTTCAAGAGCCGCCTCCGTTTGATAAACCGCAGGTGGTTCATTTACCTCTGAATACTTGGTATATTTATCTAAAACAATAAAATTGTTCGATTCTGCTATGGTTTTAAATTGTGTCATTTACTTCTTGTGTTGATGATACATTAGCTAATGCTGGTTCTGCAGTTGCTATTTCTTCTTGCCAATATTTACTATTAACCAAATGTTCTAATAACAACCTTACAGTTTGCTTTTCTGGTTCTGTAGGGTCAGGTACTGCTTCATTTGATAAAGTTGAATGACTTGTAAATTGAATTATTCTATTGTAATATAGTTGTCTATCTTCTGGTAATAATCTTTTCCATTCAGGATAACCTAAAAAATTTGCAGTTTTCTCATATAAGTTTCTTAATAACATAAAATGATACTTTTCGACAGAATTTGAAGTGATAGCTTCTTCAATTGTGTTCTTCAAGTATAGGTGATAAGAGAAGCTTTTATTTGAATCACCGTTTAATGGCTTAAGATTATATGTACCATCATCTAATTTTTTTAACATATAACAAGCTTTGTTGCCGACTTCGTTGAAAAGTACATTATAAAATAGTGCATTATGTGTTGAAACAACAAATTTCAAACCTGTTGATTTCTTGATAAGTTCAGCCAAATTAACAGCTAATTCTATCAAATGATTATCATCTAAAGAACTTATAGGGTCGTCAATAAAAACGTATTCTAAATTATTGAACGGATTGTTAGGACGATTTTCTGGAAGCGTATTTTTAATTTCAACAATTTGTTCTAACAGACTGTAAAATACGCACCAAATAAAATTACTTTCTTCACCTTTCGAGATTTTTATATTTTCAATACTGTTGTCACTACCGCTTTCTATCGAAAATGTTACTTCAGAAAAATCTTGACTAAATCTAGGTGTTATAAAAGGACTTGTATAGTGCTGAAAATTTGAAATTATGTTTACATCTAAACCTTGATCTCTTAAGAAATTAAGGGCTAAATTTGTAAAACCATTTGGTCGGATTGTAATTTTTCTTTCAACATCAGCATCTAAATCATTGTCCCAAAAGAATAAATCTTCTGTGAAAGCATTATAATAAAGCACTTTGATGCCTGTTTCTACATCATCCTCTTCGTCAACATTTTTAGGTGCAACTAAAAGCCTGTATTCACGAGATAACCTAGTTTTTCCTATGCCGTTGAAAGCATAGATTAGTTGCACTTTTTTATTGGCATCTATAAGCGATTGTGCTATTTCTGTTAATGACTGTGCCATATTATGATTCTAAATTATCTTGAGGAAATGCTAGTAACAAATCTCTGTAATATTCATATTGTTTTTGTCTTAACTCTATTTCTTTTGGTAAACCTTCACTTATTGAGTTAGTAAGTGTGTCGAATTTTTCTAAAATTGTAGCTACTCGTTCCTGTTCTTCTTTTGAAGGAACAGGGATTTTTATTTTAGCCAAATCATCTGCATTTACACGTCTGACTTTTGTTCCCGTGATAAAAGACCTTTTTTGTTTTTGAAATTGTTCTGTTTGAAAAAAGTAAGCAACATATTTTGGATTCAAGTTATGACGATAAAAACAAGCATCACTGCTTACAGCTATTTCTTTATCTCCTAGCCAAGCTACTGCTTTACATACATCCTCATCATTTTCACTTGTGGTTGCAATGACCAAGTCTCCATATTTAGCCATACGTGCTTTTTTTGCAAACTCTTCTGAAACAAATGATTTAGTTTTATCTGTATATGTTCCATAGTAGGTATAGATTTGTCCATAGTGAATACAACCAACTCCTGTTTCAGTAAAGTCTTTTTTCTGTAAACCGCCACCACGAATAAATTTGCCGATATTTTCATCACCCAAAGGTAAATGTTGAACTTTATTTTTATCAAAGGAGTACAATTTCTCTCGAAAATAACTATATTGCATTTTTCGTGCTGTAAGCTCTGCTGTAAGCTCTGCTGTAAGCTCTGCTGTAAGCTCTGAAAACGTATCGAGAATTCCAACTATTTTTTGTTGAATTTCGAGAGATTTTTTAGAATTAGCTGGACATGGAATTGGGATGAGTTTATTTGCATAATTACTAATCCATTGTCTTTTGTGGTCACCATCAACTAATTCACTAGGTAAAGTATTCATCCAATAGTAAATATATTTTAATGAAGCTTTTGATTCATCTTTTGAAGTAATCATCTTCATTGCTGATGATTTAGCTTTAAAATCAAAATCAACCCACTTATTCGCAGTTGTAAAATCATCAAAGATTATTACTGGGTTTTCAGATGCTTTGTAAATACCATCTGTCTCATCGGTATATCCAAGAATAAAGGTCTTACCCGCAGTTAGAACAGGAGTTTTGAAATTATTGTTGTAATTATTTGATTCCACTAAGTACCTTGTCGGTTGTTCATAATCTGCATATTCTCCCAAAGGTTTCCATTCCACAGAAACACCATCCAATAATTTTTCTAGATAACTCATGCTTCAATTTCTTTTATGATGGCATTAATATCTGTACGAAGTTTGTCAATTTTTTTTACAGTTTTGGAAACTTCGTTGTTTAATTCCTCAATATTAATCTTCACTCTATTGTCTTTGGCTACCACATAGGAACTAACAGATAAGTTATAATCGTTTTCTGCGATTTTGTTATTGTCAACATAGGTTGCTACATGAGTCACTTCCTTTTTGCTATCAAACATTTCCATTATTTTTTCAATATGTGCATCAGTCATCATATTGTTATTTGTTACTTTCTTAAAGTAATCTTCACCTGTTACATCAATAAACTGCGTTTTAGTATCTGTTTTATGTTTTGAGAGTACCAAAATAGTTACTGCTATAGATGTGCCATAAAAAAGATTAGGAGCTAAGGCAATAACGGTTTCTACAAAGTTATTATCCACTAAATACTTTCTAATTTTTTGTTCGGCACCACCACGGTAAAAAATACCAGGGAAACAAACAATGGCAGCTCTTCCTTTACTTGATAGATAACTTAATGCATGCAGTACAAAAGCAAAATCGGCTTTTGATTTTGGAGCTAATACACCTGCAGGAGCAAAACGGTCGTCATTTATCAGCGTTGGGTCGTCATCTCCAATCCATTTTACCGAATAAGGAGGATTTGATACAATGGCATCAAAAGGTTTGTCATCAATAAAATGAGGATGATGAAGCGTATCGCCTAAAGCTATATTAAACTTGTCGTAATTGATGTTGTGTAAAAACATGTTCATACGAGCTAAATTATAGGTAGTATGGTTGATTTCTTGTCCAAAGAAACCTTCTTCAATGATGTGGTTATCGAAATGTTTTTTGGCTTGTAGCAATAATGAACCCGAACCTGCTGCAGGATCATAAATTTTATTCACTTTTTCTTGTTTGTGCATTGCCAATTGTGCAATTAGTTTGGACACGTGCACAGGTGTGAAAAATTCACCACCCGATTTACCAGCATTGGCCGCATAATTGCCAATTAGAAATTCATAGGCATCACCAAAAAGTTCTATTTCACTGTCTTCAAAATTACCAAAATTTAGCTCCTCAACTCCTTTCAAAACGGCAGCTAAACGACTGTTTTTGTTTTCAACGGTGTTCCCCAGTCGTGAGCTGGTTGTGTCGAAATCGGCAAATAAACCTTTTATATCTTCTTCTGATGGATACCCATTTGCAGAACTTTCGATAGCATTAAAGATGGCTTTTAAATCTGTATTAAGGTTTGGATTGGTATTGGCAGTTTTCGCAATATTTATAAAAAGTTGACTTGGATAGATGAAATATCCTTTCGTTTTTACAGCATCGTCTATTATTTCCGGTGTTATTACCTCGTCTGATATGTTGGCGTAATCAATTCTATCATCACCACCTTCTATATATTTTGTAAAATTTTCACTTATAAATCGATAGAAAAGTGCCCCTAAAACAAAGTGTTTGAAATCCCATCCATCGACAGAACCACGCACCTCGTTGGCTATTTTCCATATTTTTGCTTGTAATTCTGCTCTTTGTATTATGCTTGTCATTATTTTTCTTTTGTTTATTTCGTTGGTTATACCATAAAATTTTTAATCTTTCTACTCACTTCTCTTTCCACTTGTTCAAAATCAGGTAAGTTTTTTATTTGGTCACTCATCGATTTTTGCCATCGTGCTTTGTATTGGGGTAATTTTTGTTCAAGTTTTTTATGAAAATCATCGGGATTTTGTTCTTTGCTGATGCATTTATTTCGGAATTCATTTGTGAAATATTCAACCTCCATTTTTTCTAATTCTACTAAATACCAAATGTCATAATAGTCTCTTGGTTGTGTGCGTTGCATGGTGCAACGTAATTTTTCGACCAAAAGCTCTTCCAAAGGGTAGCATAATAGCTTGTAATCTTCTAAATCTGAATAATCCACAATAGCACTTTTTACGACTGATTTAAACTCTAATTTTTCGCTTCTTGATATATCTACTTTTACTTTTTTGTTGTTTCCGAAACCACCCAATGGACCTACATAACCTATGTAAAAATTAATACCTCCATCTTCATGCTCGTTATCATCAATTATTTCTAATGGAATATTGGATTCTTCTTTTATTCCTTCGAAAGACTCTTTGAACCAATCAAAAATTTGTTCGTTTGTTATTTCATTATCTAAAAGCGTGAAATCTAAATCTTCTGAGAAACGATAGTCTTCAAAATATACTTTCTTTAATACAGTTCCTCCTTTGAAAACTACTATTTTTGAAAGTTGTTTGTGATTTGCCACACCCCAAAGTATCCAAGATAAAATGTAATCTTTCTCAATTTGTTGGTCGCGAACCCCCACTTGGTTTGCTTTCTTTTGTATTTCGCCCGGTTTAATCATGTGAACATGGCTGATTTAATGGTTTCTATATCTAAATTTTGTTGAATACTCCAACGACTATTTCTTTTTCCTGTCTTAGGTAATTCAGTATCTAAGACTACATAAGATGCGGTTTTTATTTTTTGTAAATCATTGATTATTTCCGTTTCAATTTCAAAGATTTCTAAAATATATCCCAGTCTTTTTACAACCGCCTGAGAATCGAATTTTATGGTATATTCTAAAAGCTTCTTGAAATCTAATTTTTCCTTAGTGCTGTATATTGCTCTTGCGACCTCTACAATTCCTCCTGCATAATCCGGTTTGAAAAGGCAGTCTATTATTGTCTTTTCAATGTCAGAACAATTTACTTTGTTGAAATTGTCAATCCATGTTTTCTTTTCTCCAAAAAAATGACTCTCGTTATGATAGATAAATTGAAATGTGATGTCTTTAATCTTTATCTCTGAAGGCCTAATTTGTTTGGCGACCACAATTTGTTCTTTTAATGATGGTTGCGTTATTAGATTGTGGATTTGCAAGGCCGAGTAATATCCAATATAATGTTTAGCCTCTTTTACTAAATATTTTACTATCAGGTGCCAATCGGGCATAAAGGTTTCCGGATTTTCTTCATAAGGTATAATGTAATAAACACCGTCTTTTATTCGCATAAGTAATCCTCTTGAAGTCATGTCGCTAAGTAATCGCCTAACCGTATTTTCCTTAGAGTTAGGCAAGACTTTTAAAGCATCTTTATATTCAAAACAAACCTTATTCCTGCTATTAAAGTAGGAAAGGATTTCATTAGATTGTGTTGAAGTATTTTTATGTTTCATAGTCGATATGAGAGAACTAAACTCACTACAATGATACAAAATATAATAATATGTTTTTTGTTTTTTGTAAAAATTACTTTATGTATGCAATATGTGAGATTAAAACTCACATAATCGATATAAAACATAACTTTTATTAATCTTTAGGAATATCGTCCTTAAAATGTATTGTGTTATGGGAATTGAATTTTAGTTAAGCTTTGGCAGTAAACAGCATTTATTGTCAAAACTCAATCGTATTCATAAGAGTCAATAAAAAACTTTAAATTGTATAATTCAAGTACGCAATCGTCTTCTAAATCTTCCCTTTTTAGTTGGTCTATTTCGATAAACGATATATCATTAGCAAAGGATTTTTCGCCGATTAAATGTTCGATATGAACATATAACGCATCTCTAAGTCTAGGGTTGTCTTTGTGAACAATGTAGTTTTTGAGTAACACTTTGATACCTAATTCGTGTGGTTTTCCAGGAACTTCTAATGGGAGAAAATATATTTCACTAATTCGTAAACTGATACCGTAGAATTCTAATGGTTTATCGGTACCGTTCTCGTAGGCATCTATATCTATTTCGGGTTGTAAAAAGGCGGTTATTTTCCAACGTTCGAGTTTTGGGGCGTGAAAAACTAGTAATTCTACTTCTTTGAATAGGTAGGGATTTCCATGAGCTGTTATAATCAGTTCGGATTTCTCTTTTCCAGTTTTAATGATGTAGCCCAAATCTTTGTTGTATTCTTTCATAGCTTGGGTTAGTGTATTTAATTTTTCTAAAGTGACTTCTTTTGGAAGATCACTTAAAAGAAAGAAGGCTAGATTTTCTTTTTCAAATAGTTGCCAGAAGTTTTGGATTGGGTTCATTTTTACTGATTTTTATCTTTTGTCTTGTGCTGTTTTTTCAAATGCTATTAGATTTACCGTCTCTCTTAGTCTGGAACGAACTCGGTTACCGTAATGGGTTTCTATTTCTGATGCTGAAAGATTGGTTGTGATATGTGTTTTTAGTTTTTTTGAAATGAATAAATCATATCGGCTTAATAGTATTTCTGCCATTACATTACATTCGTTGCCGAAGTATTTTAAATTATTTTCTGTTCCTAAATCGTCAAAGCAATAGGTTCTTGGTTCGGAGTGGTAGAGTTTGCCGATACTGTATTTGTGGATTATTTGGTAGCCGTCCTGGATAAATTCAAAGCTGATATCACGACAAGGTTTTACGTAGAACTTATGTTCGGTTGGTGTTAGGTATTTCATGAGGTTCATGAGTGATGTTTTGCCACAGCCGATTGGACCGGTTAAAAGGATGCCTTTTTCTAAATCGATATTGAATTGATAACAGGTTTGTTCATCTTTTAAAAAGTATGCAATTAGTTTATATATTATTTCATGGTCTGATTCCAAAATTTTGAACTTCTTACCATATAACTCAATACCTTTTTTTTCTAACCAAGCAATTATCTCTAAATAACTTAATGTTGTATTCATAACTAATTATTTTTATACCTGACTGCCACTGGCAGTCCTCCTCTTAATATCAAATCTTTTTTTTCGAGCCATTTTATGACTTCTGAATAGCTATAATGGGATTTTATTTCGTTTTCCATAACTAAAAAATTAACTGCAAAGTGCGCAGGAATTGAGATACTGAAACAAGTTCAGTATGACAGTAGTGTTATAAAGGTTCGGCATAGTTTTTATCGGTTACGGTGTTGAGGTGTTTTGGGCGATTTATTGGATTAGTGTCGGTGTTGTGATTGAAATTTGTACTGTTTAGTATCCAATTTTGTGCTGCTGCTTGCCAATCGACCATTGGTGTTTTTCCACCGACTAGCCAACCCACACTGGAGAAATAATTGAAAAACTTTTGGGCTTCTAGTTCCGGGAAGTTGTTTTCTTGGAAATAGGTTTTTACTTCTTCGATTGTTGGCTTCTCGACTGCGCTCGAAGTAACAAAGAACTCTTTACCTCCTGCATACTTATTTTTCTCTATTGGTGTCGGTGAATCCGAAATGGATTTCTTTTTTTCGCGCAACTTTTTTTCTTTCTTTTCTTCAGTTTCATTTTTAAATTCTGAAAAATTATTTTCTTCAATTTTTTTTGATTGCTTTTCCAAGTTTGAAACGTTTTTATCGTTTAAAGTGTTTGTATTGTTTATATAGTTTATAGAAGGTACTACTGCTTGTTCAGTACCTGTTTCACTACTAGTACAAGACTTGTTTAGAGCTTGTCCAATAACAGGTTTAGTAAGTGGTTCATTTTTTGGTTTTCTTTCGGATTTTGGTTGTGGTTTTAAATCTTCTGAAAAGTTGAACATGATGACATGACTGCCTTTAAATGGGTTGTAGGATGGTTCGTAATTGATGTAGCTCAAACTGTGTAAATTCTTCAAGCATTTATGATATGTTGCCTTGGAGCTGATTTTGCTGATTCTCATTACCTCATCACGATTGATGCTGATTGGGTTTTTGAATCGATTGCAATTCCAAAATTGGAACAGGGCCATGTAAAGGCTGACATGGGTTGGATTCAGGGCTTTGTCACTTACTACTTTTTCGAAGAAGCCTGTTAGGTGTTTGATGTAGTTCATTTGGAAGTATTAAGATTTGAGTATTAAGTATTAAGACAAGAACCTGTCCTTCGTCAAGCTCTGGATTTTAGTTCAGGTTGACAAAGTAGTGGTTACTTGAAAAGCGTTGGTATTGCGTTTGTTTTGTTGGTGTTTAGTAGTTTTTCTATATCTGCGTTGTCGTAGTAGAGCGTGCCACCGACTTTAGTGTAGGTTAGGGTTCCGTTGATGCGTAAGTTTTGTAGGGTTCCAGAGGAGATGTTTAATAGTTTGACGACTTCTTTTGATTTAAGCCATTTTTTTGAAATGGCATTATCTTCAGATTTTATAATTTTCTTGATTTCTGTTAAGAGTTCAGTTTTGAATTGTTGGAGATCTTCTTTTGTTAGGATTGCTAGTGTCATACGATTTGATTTTAATTGTTATCATTTGTTTTATGATTACAAAATACCTTCTATTTTATTTCATTTTATCCCAATGCGTTTCGTAGTACCGATAAAATTTAACATTAGAATATGAACAAGTCCCGTAGTTGCTGACTCCATTATTTTGATTTGATAGGATTTGATTTTCATTTTAGAATAGAAATGAAGTGATTCGCTATTCTCAAGGATATTATTAATAAAAAAAAGCAGTAAACCCTAATAAAATGAGGTGTTTACTGCTTTGTGTTTTCGTAGTTACGTGTTTAATTCATATCCTCTCTAGCTATTTTTTGTTGTAAATTAAGAGTTAGTTCTTCCAAGAATTTGGTCTTACTACTTTTACGAGCCTTGATTTCGGAATATGTTTTGTAGATGTTATCCAATTTGATATTGAAAAAATCTTCAAATGATGCTGTAATCAAATTGATGTCGGCTGCTCCATGATTGATTGCTCCATTAGAGAATAACGCATAAATTAATTCGGTTAATGCAGTTTTAGGACCAGTCCAGACGATTACCTTATGTTTTTTTTCTTCAAAAATATCCGCATCATCAACTTTTAAGCGTTTTAAGGCCTGTCGTATGTAATGTATAAACCGATACATTGCCTTTACTTTTGCCCAAAGCATGTCTTGTGACGTTGAAAATTCAGGAAACTGATAATAATCGGTCATTGGTGTGTATGGAAAATTATTCCTGTGGTTTCGGGTAAAAAACTGATGGTCTAAATAACTATATCCCTGCTCCATGTAGTGTACAAAATCGGCATTCTTATAAAAGAACTTATTAATTTTGCGAAGCTCTTTTTGTAAAAATTGCACTTTGTAGGTTGTTCCAGCTTTTGGCATTCTCAATTCACAAGATCTTACTTCGGTAAAGAAAATTAATAAACTCATCGGAATGGGCTTATTGTTTTTAAAGAAATCAATTTCTTCAGGAACCGTATTGAAATCACGTTTGTCCACAATTTCTTTTAAACTGGATAATGTTTGATTACACAATATAATTCCTTTACTGGCTTTGTTTAGCATTGTATCATTTGATTCTAAAATTTCGTTGCAATTTGTATTAAATGATTCAACTGTCTTTTTAAACATCATAAAAAATTAGTTATAAATAGGTTGTGTTTGATTTTTGCCATTTTTTGTTGGTCTGGTTATTTGATCATCTGTCTAAATAGCTATTATTCGATTTTAGTTTTTAAATTTCATTATAAAATTTTATATGTTTTGTATTACATTATTCAATACTCCGTTTCTGACATACTAAATTCCCGAATTGACAAGAAATTCTTTATTTTTCATCAAATTATCCCAAATTGACAAACGAAAAAATTAAAATTGTTTCTATTTTTGTTAAATTCTAACAAACACTTCATAAAAACATGATTGCAGCTCATGACGCTTATGAGAATGAGCACGCCTTATTTTGGGTCGAAAATGGCATTCTCTTTTTTGAATATAAACCTGACATCATTCTTGATTTGCATGTTGCCAAGCGAGTTGTTGCTGACCGTATTCAATTTCAAAATGAAAAATCTTATCCAATAGTTTGTGACATACGAGGAATCATTGATACAGATAAGTCTGGTAGAGATTATTTAGCTCAATCGGGTTCATTATTGACCAAAGCAGTAGGCTTGATAGTACATCAAAAGGTTTCCATTACTATTAGTAATTTTTATTTGCAAATTAGTAAACCTACTGTGCCCACTCAACTTTTTATAAACAAAGAAGATGCTATTAATTATTTAAAGGAATATCTATAACCGAATACAATTTATTATATGGATAAACATCATAATCAAGAACGCATTGTTGCCATACATCAAATGTTGTTTGAAATGGCAAGAGGGAATTTCAGTAATCGTATTCCTTTGAGTTCTTATGATGATGAGTTGGAGACTTTAGTTGTTTTAATCAACATGGTTGCTGAAGAAATGAAAGAATCCATTTTTCATGCTGGCTATGTAAATCCTCACAGTACCTATCGATTTATTACTCAAACTAATTTGGTATTGGATCATTTGTTTGTCGTAAAAAGTTTTAATCCAACTGTACTTACCATTCTAGGTTATGAGAGTTTTGAGTTAATTGGACAATCTATTGAAGCTTTTATAACTACTGACTCCTTTCAAAAACTAAATTTTGTGAAAGAAGCATTTCAAGATGACCTTTCCAATCAAACGATGATTCCTTTGCACTTTTTGACGAAAGAGCAATTAATTATTTCTGCTGATTGTTCCATTACAACCTTATTTAATCGAGATGAAATTATTTTGAGTTTTGTAGTATCAGTTCCGCAAAATGCAAATGTTTCGCTAGAGTTAAATAATACTGAAGAAATAGAAAAGCATCCTAATTCAAGAAAATCGGATGCTCAATTGATACAAAAGGTATATGATTACATCCTTGCCCATTTGGAAGAGCCATTGCCTTCTTTAAAAGAGTTGTCAAAGTATTTTGGCACCAATGAATATAAATTGAAAGATGGTTTCAGACATTTCTTTAAAACCAGTATTTATAAATTTTACACTATTGAACGATTGAAAAGAGCTTTTCTAATGATTCAGCAAACTACCATACCATTAAAAAATATTGCTACGATGAATGGTTTTACAGACTATCCCAATTTTTCCAAATCGTTTAAAAAGCAATTTGAGATTTCTCCGAATGAGGTTGCCCGCATTTCTAAGAAAGACACTTAGGATCTGTAAGGAAATAAACTACCCATTTTGACTGTTTCTTTTATCCTTTTTCTTCGTTAAAATTTTGAACCGTAGCTAAGGCTATGCTTGAAAATTTTGCCTTGAAAAAGAATAAAATAATTGCCTCAAATTTGTGCACTTTATTTCCTTACAGATCCTTATACTACAAATGATTAGTTATCAGTTATTTAATCCTTTTTTGATAAGCAAATCTCCCGATAACACAAGTGTTTTAAATTATTAATTGTGAATTTTACTCTATAAAATTAAAACTATTGAGTAATGCGAATTTCAATTAAAATACAGCGTTTCTTTTTAGAGGCTATTTGTTTCCTTTATATTTTACTCTTTGTATATGCCTCGGTAAGTAAATTGCTAGACTTTGAAAACTTTCAGGTTCAGTTAGGGCAATCACCTTTAATAAGTTCATTTGCAGGTTTCATTTCGTTTTTTATTCCTATCCTAGAGTTACTACTTGCCTTTTTTTTGGTCTTTCCTAAAACAAGAAGGATGAGTTTATATTTGAGCACCTTCTTAATGAGTACTTTTTCGGCTTATATTTTTATAATGATTAATTTTAGTCCAAATGTACCCTGTTCATGCGGTGGAATACTTGAACAGTTAAATTGGAAAGAACATCTTTATTTTAATTTGTTATTTGTGTTTTTGGGTACTGTTGCTCTTTATTTAGAGAATAATGAGATTATAAAACGTACTAATATTAAACTTATCTTCCTATTTCTACTTAGCTTATCGTTAGTTTATGCATTGTTTCATACCTCTGAATGGATGAAGCAAGAACGGAATAATTTCACAAGAAGTTTTCCACATTATCCTATACAATACGTTAGTGAGATGGATTTAAAATTTAACTCTTATTATATAGCGGGTTATGGAAGTGATAAAGTGTATTTAGGCAATCATACAGCACCATTAACTGTAACTGAAATAGACTCTTCGCTAAGTTATAAAAGACAACATTATATAAAATTACCACAAACAGCGCTTACATATAAAAGCCTGACTTTAACTATTGATTCTCCTTACTTTTATGTATGGGATGGAACAGAAGCTTTTGTTTACAGAGGAAGTACTGACGATTGGAAAGCTTCACTTTATATAGACCGTGAAGCCTATTTTACTTCTTTTGTTCCTATTAGTAAAAATAGGGTTTCCATTAGAGCTATCAGTAGTGACACTAATCAAAGTGTGCTTGGCACCTTAGTAGTAGCTGACTCTGTAAAAGTTGCATTAAACCCAGCTATACTTATCAAACAGGTTGATGGTTTATTTGATACAGATGGCACCCATCTTTTCAATAAGCAAAATCATAAAATACTATATACTTATTATTACAGAAACCAATATGCCGTTTGTGATACACTTTTACAAGAACATAAATATGGTAAGACCATAGACACCACAAATAAAGCAAAAATCAAAGTAAAATTTATTAAATCCAAACAAGGTTCAAAACTGAGTGAACCCGTAGTTACTGTAAACAAAAGGACTGCAACCTATGGTAATTATCTTTATATACATGCTGGGCTACTCGGCCGATATGAACCTAAAGAGAATTGGGAACATAATTCAATTATAGATGTTTATGATTTTATGGAAAACACCTATCAATTTAGCTTTTATATTGATAATAAGTACCAAAGTAAATTAAAGGATTTTATGGTATCGGAAGATTTAATTTATACACTAAGCGGTAATTATATTAGAACCTACAGATTTAAAAAAGATTTTTATTAAATCAATTAAAATATACTGCAGTATCGGGGGAAGATCGAAAACCTGTAACAGAGTAGATCATTAATTTAAATTTTTAATTATGAAAAAGTTGTTTTTAAAACCAACAGTTATGTTGGTTGCATTCGGTTTCGCTATTTTCAGTGCTTTTGCTTTCAAACCAGCTGCTGATGAAAGTGCTTTGACTGTTTATCAGGGACACCTTCAGGTGTCTCCGGGAAATTGTGAAAACAAGTTTATTGATTGTCAAGACACCAATAATGGGAAACCATGTTACTTTGGTTCAGTTCAACTAAGAAGAATGAACGCAAGTGGCACTTCATGTCCTACTTTGTTGTGGGAGATTGAACAATAATTTGTTTATACCAAAGCCAAATCTTTATTGGTTTTGGCTTTGGTATTTTAATTTATTTGAGATAATAGTCAAACCATGATTTAATTTTTTGTGTCAAATCATACTGAGCCTTTGGATTGGACAGAATATGGCCTTCATTAGGGTAAACAAGGAGTGTGTTTTTTTTCTCTAATCTTTTGAGAGCCAAATGAAGTTCAACACTTTGACGAAAATCCACTGTACCATCTTCTTTACCTGACCAACTTAGTAAGGGTGTAGTGATTTTTTGAGCATTCATTACAGGTGAGTTATTAATATAGGATTCCAAATTATTAAAAGGATTTGACCCCATCCTGTATTGATGCATTTCAAACTTCCAAAATTTCACTTCGTTTGTTACCTCATTTAAGCTAAGGTAATCGCTAATCATATTGGTTGAGGCTGCACCAGCCACAGCAGCTGCGAAAAATGGAGTTTTAGTGATTAGCAAAGATGTTTCATGACCACCATAAGAATGGCCAATAATCCCCACTCTTTTAAAATCAATATTGGCAGTTTCTAAAGCGCTTTCAACACTTTTCATTACACAATTTAAAATTGATTCTCCAGGATCTCCAATGTTATATTTAATGTCGGGTTGCAATACAAAATATTCATCATTAGTATAATTTGCCAATGGGAAACCAGTGGCATGGTAATTCGTGGGGAAATTGTATTCATACCTATTCTGAGACAATGTTTCGTATATGTAAACAATCATTGGGTATTTCTTAGTGTTATCATACCTCATAGGATAATGTAAAAGTGCATTTAATGATTTTCCATTTGTGCCC
Organism: Mariniflexile sp. TRM1-10; assembly: GCF_003425985.1. NCBI lineage: Bacteria > Pseudomonadati > Bacteroidota > Flavobacteriia > Flavobacteriales > Flavobacteriaceae > Mariniflexile > Mariniflexile rhizosphaerae. The sequence goes on along the minus strand of NZ_CP022985.1, from coordinate 4,411,013 downwards.
TTATACGAGAGTAATTCAACTTTTGGAGTATCGTACTTTGTATACTGTAAATTTGATTTATATAAAATTTTGATTTTTTTTGTTTCTGTATTCAGTTGAATCAATACTGGAGGTTTTTGTTCTGTTTCTTCTTTAATCAATATATTTTTGTTTTGTTCATCTGTTGAACATATCGCCATCTTTCCATTGCTTTTGTATATTAATTGAAGCTCTTTCTTTTTAGTCCATTTGTATAACGACATGGTTTTATCCAGATTGTAAGCCGTTAAATAAATGCCTTTATTGTGATCAATGGATTTATAGGCTATTTCTTCATTTAGAAATTGCTTTTTATTTTTGTGCATTTCATTTACTAATCTAAAGTTAATAAGCGTTTTGTTTGTATTTGTTATTTTGATTTTTTCTTTACCATCATGACTTATCAACCAAAAATTGGAACTTATATTTAAAACACAATACTTACTATCATTAGTCCAACCGTAGCAACTTAGATTTTCATTTTCAGGATATGTATTATCTACAATGAATTTTTCATTAAGGATAAGATTGTGTTTTTTTGAATCGAAATCATACTGATTCCAACCTAGATGATTGAAATAACCAATATATCTACTATTGGGTGATGGCATCAGTTTTCCAACGGCTGTAGATTGTGACTTTAGAAATAATTCATAACTCTCTTTTTTAATATCATATAGGTAATAATCAACCACTGGATTTGCATATTGTAATTGTCCTCTAACAATTGGGTTATATGCTAAAACATACTTTCTATTTGGCAGTATGAAAGTCCTTAAAAGTGAATCTGATACCATTTTTTTCAATACATTATTTTTTAGGTCCCAAGTATACATTTTGGGATTACCAGAACTAGTTTCCAATTCTTTTTGGGATTGGTATTGTAAAGGACTTAAAGATTCCCATACCTCAACTAATGAATCATCGGTTGGCTGTAAGTTTGCTTTTGATTTTGCAAAAACAAAACTCCTGTTTACTTCTGTGGCGGTTAAAACAGGTCTACTTGATAACATTTCAATTTCTAATGAATCGAGTATATTTTCCCTTATTTTTTCACTCTTTTTTGTATTTACATTGAATGAAACTAAAGTGCTTTTTTGTTTTTTCGTTTTTTCAAAATAAAATAAATTTTGATTTGAATAATCCCAACGCAGCTTAGTAGCTTTTTCACTTTTTGTCAAAAATATTGGATTAGTTTCTGCCTTTTTAAGTAGCTCGATACCTTTTGATGAAGACAAAGCCAAATCACCCTTATTGTTGAAAGCTACATCAAGAATATTCAGAAATACTTTTGGATTCGTTTGATTTTTGGCATGCAGATGTAAAATAGAATCTTTAGTAAGCAAAGCTACTCTTTCACTTTTTTCGCAAAATGCAGTTTTTTTGATGTTGTTGAAGCTTCGTTTGCTATTATTGTTTAAGTCTATTACAATTAATTCATCGTTGCTATTGTAAGTAAACCAATTAGCATCGAGTGAAAAGTTTCCATTCTTGCCATTTGGTATTTTATGTAATTGATTATTCGTTGTATTTAATAGCAATAAAGTGTCTTTTCCTGTACTATTAGAAATCCTAAACGACATCCATTTTCCGTTTGATGCTAATTTTTCATCATTTAATTTTACCCACAAATGAAAATCTTGGGCAGGAATTTTTCCTTTTGATTGGGCGTTACTAATTAGGACTGCTAAGAGCAGTCCTAATAATATAAAAATCTTGTTCATATTAATATCCAAGGTTTTGAGGAAGTAGATTTTCATTCAGTAACAATTCATTTTCCGGCAGGGGAAAAACAACATTTGTAGGTCTCCAATTTGGTTTTACGATTGAAAGAATTTCATTTGCTTTACCAGTTCTTTTTAAGTCGAAAAAGCGATGACTCTGTTCCGTAAAAAACTCTAATCTTCTCTCATTGAGAATTGCTTGTAACAAATCTTGTTGAGAAATTTCATTCGTATCTGTTAATCCTGCTCGATTTCGGATTTTGTTTATATCTTCTTTAGCTCCTTCCAAGTCATTCACCATAGCTTTGCATTCTGCTCGGATTAAATGCATTTCAGCAAGCCTGAAAAGAATTGTATATTCTTCGGATATTCCGGTATTGGTTATTTTTTTATATTTATTGGCATGATACCATGTTTCTCCTGAACCTTGAATCTCCTTAATCCATGATGTTCTGCGTAAATCATTTGGTTCAAATGCAGTATATAAATCAGGTGCTAATGTAGATCGAGAAGGAGGACCAGATGCAAAAACAAAACTACGTGCATCTCTTGTGTTTAATCCTGCTATTCCAGGATGTAAAGACCAAATTATTGACGGATTATTTCTTAAAAATTCTTGGTCAATATCTTCTTGCCAACTATAAAGCTGATTTTCTATAACAGCTGATGCATAATCTTGTGCATTCTGCCAATCTTGATTGTATAAATACACTCTAGCCAACAAAGAATTAACTACTGATTTATTGGGTCTTACTCGCTCTGATGTAGGGTAATTATCAGGAATAAGCTCTTTGGCTTCTGTTAAGTCCTGAAGGATGAGGCTGTGAATTTCAGTCTCTGACTTTTTTGAAATGTTCTTATTTATTATATAATCAGTAGAAGTAATGTAGGGAATTTGTCCGTAACTATTAACAAGGTAGAAATGCAGAAAGGCTCTGAGAAATAGTGCTTCGCCTAAAAATCTACTTTTATCTTCCTCTGTTATATTTACTGAATTTACAACCCCTTCCTTAAAAGCATTGATTGCGTAAATATGAGAATAAGTTGTTCGCCAAATAGTATTTATGTACGTGTTGGAAGGAATTAATGTGTGGTTTGAAAACTGTTGCAGTGTAGTGTTTGAACCGAAAAATATTAAATCGTCACTGTAGTTAGCCATTATGACGGTACCTCCGATAGGATTTCCCGTCACGACACCTTCTTCACGTATGCGAGCATATATATCTGCTAAGGCCGATTCTGCTCCTGATTTATTTGTAAATACTTGAGAGGATACGATTTGATTATTTGGAGCATCCACTTCTGTAAAAGAGTCACAAGCTATCAAACATATAAAGGCTGCAGTAATTATCCAGTATTTAATTTGTGTATTGATATTATTCATAATTTAATGGATTAGGTTGATTATAATTTAGAAGCAATCCTTTAAAAAGAAAGTTGCATTCCAAGCGTTAATTGACGTAAAGGAGGTAGAGACACACCTGATTGATTCTCTGGATCTGGTCCTTTGTATTTTGTAAACGTTATTAAGTTCTGACCTTGGAAGTAGATGTTTGCTGAACCTCCTTTTATAACCGATGGAAGTCGATATGTTAGAGCTATTGTTTTTAATCTGATAAAAGACGCATCTGTTATCATAGCATCACTACGCGTAAAATTGCTAAAAGCATTAATTGCTTGAGGGTTATTGCCACTTGTATATTGTTGAATAGTAGCCCCATTTTGAGGAAAACTATTTAATACACTAGTGGGTTGATTTGAAAAAGCACCTGTAATAGGAAATGTTGCCAAAACATCTTGCCCTTTTTGTTTTACAAATTGAAATAAGAAATCAAGTGACCAATTTTTATAGCTCAAATTGTTAGATAGTCCACCAAAATATTTGGGTGTTTTATCAAAAATTATCTGTCTATCTTCGTTGGATGTTATTGCTCCATCGTCATTGAAATCATAAAATGTATAAAGTCCGGTTTCTGAGTCAATCCCTGTTAATTGATACATTTTGCCAATATTTAATGATTCTCCAATGACAAAATTGTTTCGGTAGGTTGACCCTTCGAGACCCGGAAATTTCAATAATTTGTTTCTTAGGAGAGAAATATTTAATGAGGTTGTCCAATTAAAGTTTTTGGATTTTATGTTAACTGAACGAAAATCAAATTCAAATCCTTTATTTTCAACTGTAGCCTCAAGATTTGCCTGAATAGTTGTAAAACCAGTTGTGCCCGGTAAAGGCACTCCTACTAATTGATTTCCCGAAACATTTCGAAAGTAGGCTGATGTTAAGAATACTCTATCTTCGAAAAATCCAAGTTCTAAAGCTGCTTCTATTTTTTTATTTGTTTCCCATCCAAAATTGGGATTGAATAGCCTTGATGGTGCCATACCCGTAATGCCATCATAAATATTAGAAGTAACTGAATACGTGTCAAGAAATTGGTAATCACCTATCTGGTCGTTTCCAGTAGTTCCGAAACTACCTCGGATTTTTCCAAAGCTTATCACTTCATTATTTTCTAAGAACTTTTCTTGAGAGAAAATCCAAGCTGCACCTATTGCACCAAAGTTGGCAAATCTCTTATTGTTTCCGAATCTGCTAGAACCATCTCTTCTAGCTGTAAGGTTTACAATATATTTACCATCCCAATTTAAATTAAACCTACCAAAAGCTGCATTATAACGATATTCAGAACTACTATTGTCTAAAATAGTTAGATATGTAGCTGCCAAAAGATTTTTGATGACTGCATTATTAGGAAAACCGTAGCCGTCTACTGCTAGAGATTCCTGTTTTAAATTTTGAAATGTTGTTCCTAGAAGTACATTGCATGTTGCCTTATTCCAGCTTCCAGACCAGCTTATTTGAGGTTCAAAAATCCAAGATTTTCTTTTGCCATCATTTACTATAAATTGAGAATCGGCACTTGTGACTTCATAAACTGGATTGTACATTGTGCTTGGTCTTATACGGATTTCTGATAAACGCGTGTCTGTAAATCCAAAGCTTGATTTAAAATCTAAACCATACCCAAGCTTATACGATATAAACGTATTGGAAATTAGATTTTGAGTATCTGTTTGATAAGTACCTATTAAATAAGACAATGGGTTTTCAAAAGTTCCTTCTTCCCAATTTAGACTTCCGTCAGCATTGAAAAGTGCCGGAGCATTAGGCGCTAATGTGTAAGCCTGACGCGTTAAATCAGCTCCCGGTAAGTTATTTTTATCATTTGAATAGTCCATTGAAAAGCGAACATTTAATTTTTCATCTTTTGATTGATGTGAAACGGTTGAATGAATAGCAGCTCTCTTATATTTTGCATCTCCAGGAAATACGGTAGTTTCATTTCGTAGTGTGCCTGAAAGGATGTATTGCGTTTCCTGACTTCCACCTGATAGTGACAATTGAAGTGAATTAACCATCGCATCATTTCCAATCAGGGCTTTTTGCCAATCTGTGTACCTTTGCTGATTCCAAGTTCCATTCACATCATAGTCTGTGAACGGATATTCAGTTATACCATCGTTTGAAAATGCCTCTTGACGCATTTTTAGATACTGTTCTGTATTTAATAACTTCATGTGGTTGGTCGTTTTACCCAAACTACTAGAGGCATAGACATCAAAACGTGATTTTCCTGCTTTTCCCTTTTTTGTAGTTATCAAGACGACTCCATTGGCTCCCCTTGAACCATAGATAGCTGTTGCATCTGCATCTTTTAATATTTCAATGCTTTCAATATCAGCAGGGTTTATACTGTTTAATGGATTTGCTTGGTTTTGCAAAACGCCATTATTCAATTCGGCATTTCCCATTGCTTGCGAAGCAAAAGGAACTCCATTAACAATATATAGCGGATCATTTCCTGTTCCTCGAATAGAATTTAAACCCCTTATCTGAATAGCAAAACCACCACCAGGAAGACCAGTTGATTGCGTTATATTAACCCCTGCCATACGTCCTTGCATAGTAGCGAGTACGTTGGTTACTGGTTGGGTTTCGATATCTTTTGCTGTGATGCGGGAAATACTTTCCGTGCGTTCCTTGTCTTTGACGGAATAATACCCTGCATTGAGGACTATTTCTTTGAGTTGTGTGGTGTCTTCTTGCAAGTCTACGTTTATTACTGAACGACTGGCAATGGGTACTTCCTTTGTTTTGTAGCCCATATATGAAAACACTAGTGTATCTGTGGTTCTTGCTGTTATTTGATACTCACCGTTGTAATCGGATAGTGTACCTTTTACTCCTCCTTTTATTATTACGTTGACACCTGGTAAACTGCCACTAGTATCTGTTACGTTTCCTTTTATGGTAGTAGTTTGGGCATGGTTGGTTGTTAGGGCAAACAGGGAGAGGATTACGACTAGTTTGGGCAAAAGTGTGGCTGCCCAAATCTTGAAAAGTTGATTTTTATTCATACTTTTGAATTGGTTTTAATGAAACTTTGGTTTTGTTAGTACTTGCTCTCTAGAATGTTTGATCTCAGGCTAGAGGGCTTTTTATTTGAGTCGAAAGTCGAAAGTTGAAAAGTCGAGAGTCGAACAATGTTTTTTTTATTGCATAGGCATTGGTTTTAAAGGTTAAGGAAAATATGCCGCTCGTGCTTGTTGCAGCCAAGGTTGAGCGACATATTTCCGACTAACTAAAAAATAAAATGATAAGATCCTTATGCGAAACGTTCTGAAAAAAAAGCAGTGCTAAGAAGCTGAGGTATTGTCCAATGATGACTATCCTTTTAAGGAGTTCCTGAATTTTTTGGATGAGGTTCCCGCTTTCGCAGGAATGCATAAAAAAAGCGTGGAACTCAACTTAAACGCTACCAAGGCACTGGTATACCCGCACACGAATAAGAGAGCCCACGCCCAAAGAGAGAGACGTGAGCATCATACTTATCATCTCGCGTGCTAAAAATTACCAGTTTTTGATAACGAGATTCAAAGCGAATGCTTCAATATTTTTGAAGAATCGCAAATTTAATTATTTCGGTGCTAATATAATAAATTATTTTACAATCAGGACTATAGTCCTTAGTTTTTTATTCTTTTTTAGTTTCATTTTGTGTTATGCATGAGTCATTAGATGAAATAGAAAGATTTATTATAAAAAGAATCAAAGAACTAAGAGAAAAGAATGGATTTACTCAAGTTTCTTTGTCTTTAGCTTTGGGGAAGAGTACAACCTTTATCTCAGACATAGAAGCACCTTCAAAAAAAGCTAAGTACAATATCAAACATTTAAATGATATTGCTAAAATATTAGGCTGTTCTCCAAAGGATTTTTGGCCAGATAAACCATTATAAAGAAAATGAAAGATGCTTAGGCATCTTTTTTTATCCCAATTTTAAAACTTGCTTTTATTCAAAATTAAATATCTTTGATATAGTTAATAATCCAGTAACTATAAAAGAAGTTTTTCTTGTTAAACAGTATTTATGAATGAAGAAGATATTAGAGGTAAGCTATTATTACCATACTTACAGGATTTAGGATTTGATGTTTCAGAGATATTTTTAGAGCATGCTTTTAGCATACGACTTGGAAAGAAAAAGCATGTTACAGGAAGAGCAGATATACTTTGTAAAAAAAATGATAAAAATCTATTTGTAATTGAACTAAAAAATGATTCAATTGAAATTACCCAGAATGATATAGATCAAGGAATTTCATATGCTAGATTATTACTAGATGATATAGCGCCATTTACAATAGTTAGCAATGGAAAAACAACTAGGATTTTTGATTCGATTACTAGAAAAGAATTAACTGGAAACATCTCTGGTCAGTCTGTTTTTTTGACAAATGGTTATAATTTATCTACAGATGAAGATCTTAGGATTAGATATGAAGCCCTAAAGAATTTTATTTCGTTATCAACCGAAAATTTAAAAACCTTTTGCGAATTCCAAGTCTATGATAGAATGGGTTCAATCATTGGTGATATAAATAGCCCCTATTCTAAATTTGTCAAAGAACTTTACGTTCAGCGCGAGGAGTTACAAATTACATTTGGAAACTTTTTATATTCTCCTGAATCAATATTTGGGTTAGTGGGTAATGCTGGGGTTGGCAAAACGAATACTATTTGTTCATTAGCTCTTCGAAACTTAGAAGATAAGTTTGTTTTATTCTATAATGCTGCAATTATAAAATCCCCTTTGGAATGCATTTCACAAGATTTAAATATTACTTTTTCCAATAGAAGTGAATCTGATGTAGTCCTTAAAAAACTGGATGAAATTGGAAGATTTGCTAACAAAAATGTTCTCGTATTTATTGATGCAATAGATGAAAGTACAAATCCTGATATTGCAGTGGAACTAAGTGAAATTGCTTTGATTGCTAAAAATCTTGATAAAATAAAAATTATTATTAGCTGCAAATCAAATATTTGGAACGATATTTTAAAAATAAAAAATAAGCCAACTTATCTTTATGAAGAGTTAAATAAATACCATAATAAAATAAGTGATTTGGATAATAGTCCAGGTTTTCAACTAAAGGATTTTTCAGCTAAAGAACTAACAGAGATAATTCCACTATATCAAAAAGCATTTGGCTTTAAAGGAGTTATCTCAAATTCTTTGCTTAAGGAATTAAAAAACGGATTTTTTTTGAAAATTTTTAGTGAGGTATATTGCAATAAAAATATACCTGAAAAAATTAGTGATAAAGACCTAATAAACAAATATTTAAACCGATCACTAAATGAAACAAATATTGGTTACATCTCTGGCTTGAGAACACTTTCAGCTATTGGAAAAATAATTCTTAACTATAAATACGATTCGTGGGCAGCATATAAGGACGAAGGTTTAGATGTGAACCATCTTCTTGAAAAATTAGATTTCTCACTTGATGACAATATTCCTGAAGATTTATTTAGCAGAAACATTCTTATCAAGTCTAATAAGGAAGATTCATATAACGTTTCGTTCTACTATTCAAAAATTCGTGATTATATAATTTGTTTTTATTCGTATAAATTGGATAAACTATCTGATGACGAATTCTATAATACACTATTCGATTTCTATCAAAACCATATTGGTAAAAGTGCTTTGGATTTTTATATCGAAAACGCAAGCTCTTCTCATCTAAGAGCCTTAGTAAAATTTAAACAAGATAAATCATTGGAATACGTGATAAGCCATAATTCCTATCTGGATGAAAATTTTAAAAATTTTAAAGATAAGTTTGACCCTAACACACATGGCGATATTGGAATAATGTTACCAAATGATTTAATCAAAAATGATGGTTATGCACTCTTTCGTATGGCTCCGAATTCAACTCAAAAGATTGCTTACTCAAATTTAGACGATTTTTCAAACAGTGGCTACGATTTTTGGTGGGAAAAAGGAATCAAAACTGTACATGGTAGTAATACATCATTACTTGTCAAAGACCAAAACAGAATTGTTAAGAAGAATATATTCGAACAACTGAAGAAAATACTTGAAAAAGGTAGACTTACCGCTTACAATTCTGACGTTCTATTGATGGAAGAAGTTGCAGTAATTCTTTACTGCTATTATAAAAGGTTATATTTTGAGAATAAAATTGAAGAGTTTTATATGCCAAGATTCAAAGAGATTTATCCAATAGATTTGAAAGACCTACAGCATCGGATAAATAGATTTCGACTGACCGAATTTTACAAATACAAAAATTTGAATCGTGCAGTAATGGAGGAAACAATTGAAAAAGCATTGCTAGAGAATGTTGATATCCCAAAAATTACAGGAAGTGGGGATGTTGTTCCTTTTGAAGAATTATTTAAAGTTACACAAGTATTGCTTGAAAAAGGCTATAATCAAATTCTTGAACATTATTTACCGCTACCAGATGTATCAATCGATCGAGCTAAAGAGTTCTATGAGCAAAACAGAAAAGACAATTGGAATTATGTTAGGATAGCTCAGTTTAGTGAAGTTCAGGCAAAACAGTATGTTTCAGAGTTTTTTAGGCATTTAGAACTGGCTTACAAAGACTTTGTCGAGTATTGTTTCCCCACTTATAAAGACGAATTCGATTTTTACACAACAATTCCTCATGAATATTTCTTTTATATGAAAGATGACGATATTCTCAAATGGGGAAGTTTTGGATATCGTCCGTCCCCTAATGGTAAATTTGAAATTAATTTTAAGGATAGTAATGAATCTGACGAAGCTTTTAAAAGTATTGGGCTAAAAAGCTTGAGAAGCTTTTCGTTAGACTTTATTTTGCGTATTCGTGACAACCATCGTTATCCTATAAAAACTGTTGATCGAATAAACACAGAAAAAGTTGATGAGTACTGCGTTATTAGAAATTGGGTTTATAAACTTCTTGAAAACGATATGAGGGAACTATTTAAAGAAAATGAGGATTAATTTTAAATTAAATATTGCCTAAATATGATAAACACCATACTAATTTAACATCCTTACGAATTATAAATTGAATGATACAAAAACTAAAACCTTAAATAAAAAAACATCAGTATATCCTTAGGAGTCACAAAACGTGCAATAGGATTTTTATATTATGACTAAGAAAACCATTTAACACTTCGGCTGATTATTAGCAATAATAATCACAAACTTTCACTTAAAATGAATCAATATATCAAAGACACAGAATTTGCTTCACAAAGTTTAATTAATATAATTTATCAAGAAGAATCACATCTGACCGAATTAACAGAAAAATTTGATTATTTAAAAAGACATTTCGATCACTTACAATGGGATTTTTCTAGTGCTGAAAAAAGTGATGACTATGATGATTTGCAAGTACAATCTAAATTCATCAAAATGGCTAAATTCAGTGAAGAAAATAACTTAAAAAGCAGAAAATTGGAATTAGATGAAATAGAAAAATCTATTGACGCTAAAAAAAATTCCATAAACTCATTAGCTATGAGTTTACTGCAAATTGCTAAGCAAGGAATTTCCACAGAACATACCAATTTAATTAATTGCCCAATTGGACGAAATTTAGGTTCCGAGACTTTAAAAAACATAATTTGGCAATCTAGAAACCAAGCTCTACATTGTGAGGAGGGAAATCCAGGAAATCCTGTAAAAAATTGCTTTATTAATTTGACAACTGATTTTGGAGATGAATATGATTTGACAACTGATTATTTTTTGAATAGAGCTAAAAAAATTGTTGACTTATTAGAATGGAAAGATTATGCAAACTATGAAAATGATATGATTGCGTTGATAGGATAGGTTACTACTGCTAACAGCTAAGTGATTCGTTGTGGGAGAAGCACCAACAACTCAATCGCGGCAGAAAGGAATAGTTCTAATTCGGTCTTATGATGTTATCATAAAATTATGATGAAGATTCTAAGAGGATTTGATGTCCTCTTTTTTATACTTGTCTATTTGGGATTACAAGTTGTCAATTCGGGAGTATTGGTGCTTAGTATTAAATAGTAGTACTCTTACTGTTTTATCTTTGAGAGATGGAATGGTATGAGATAATAGGTTTAGTTGTATGTAGTATAATTGGATTATTTATCCGAGACTATGTTTATAAGAATAAATATAAATGGCGAAATGATAGTTGGAAGAATAGGAAGAAATAGAGATGCTAAGGCATCTTTTTTTGTGGGTTGCTGTTAGGAATTTGTTGTAGAATAGCTGTATAGGTCGTTGTAGTAGTATGAAAAGTTGCAATTAATAGAAGACTTGTTTAATGATTTGTAAGAAAAAATAAATATATTTGATAAGCAATAAAGTTTGACTACTATAGGATCTATCCATCTGCAATTGGAGTGATAGGTCTGCTTTTATGAGACCTATATACTAGTTGTGTGAGATTTTTGAAAAACGAATCAAAAAAAAATGAAATATGCAAATATGCTATAATTGTGGAAATGAATTCCCTGAAGAAAAAATAACACGAGAACACATACCTGCACAAAATTTATTTGTAGGTTATGGTAATGAATATAAAGTAAACAGATTAGTTGTGCCAGCTTGTTTCGAGTGTAATAATAAATATTCTCAAATTGATCAGGAAATTAGAGATGCAATTGGAATAATGAATAATAATGATGATAATCAAATTGAATTGACAAGAAAGTCTGTAAAATCAATTATGCGTCGAAAAAATTGGGCAGATAGATTGTTTTTTTCAGAAGGTAAAGTTTTAGCAGTTGATTTTAGTTATAATGAATTTAAACAATTGCATATAAAAAATTTCAAAGGTGTATTTTATGACAAATATAAAAGACCATTGCCAAAAGATTTTGAAGTCGAAATAATTGCAGAAGGTGATGAAGAAGATGAAAAACTTATGGGAATTGGTAAATTATTTTATGATTATGTAATCGAGGGCAATAATTTTTTAGTTTCAGGTCACGAAGACATTTTTATGTATAATATAAAAACGATGAACCCTACTGAAACAGAATATGTTGTCGATAGTGATGATATAGAAAATGCACTTTGTATTATCGGAGTATTTGTTTATCATAAGAACTTATGCTCAATTGTAATTGCTGCAAAAAAAGAGTTTTTAGAGGGGATTAAACAAAAGAAGAAGGAATAAAACCTCACACAACCACCTACCCAAAAGTGGCGCTTCAGTGGTTAAATCAAGCTTTGTGCTTCTATCAAAGTTTCTGCTTGGTTGACAGTGAAGTGCTTCTACATAGCCACCTTCGAGTATCTGCAAAACGATACTACTTTACTGTATGATACTATCATACTTTTTGAGGGATGGAATGTATGAGAAACAGGTTTAGTCGTAGCTAGTGTAATTGGATTGTTTATACGAGACTATGTTTATAAGAAAAAATATAAATGGCGGAATGATAGTTGGAAGAATAGGAAGAAATAGAGATGCTAAGGCATCTTTTTTTGTGGTTTGCTGTTAGGAATTTGTTGTAGAACAGATGTATAGGTCGTTATATTAGTATGAGAAGATGTAATTAATAGAAGGCTTGTTTGATGATTTGTAAGAAAAAATAAATATATTTGATAACAATAGTAAAGCGAGACAAACCTTCTCCAATCTAGATATATTTGGATGTATATGCGAAGGTTTGTTTCGTCTATATGCAAGTTAGCGGTAATTATCCCGAACACTATCATCAAAAGAATTAAAATGTCTCAAAACGAAATTATAACATTGACTTTTTCTGGAATTGCTATTCTAGTTTCTTTAATAACTTCATATTATCAGTTTTTTTGGAAACAAACAAAAGCTAATTTCAGGTTAGTCTGGATTCAAAATAATGACGGACAATTTGATAGAAAATATTGTTATGTAATCAGTAATCCCGGCAATCAAGAATTACTTTTAAATTCAATTCATTTGTTAACTGGTAATTCAGATAAAGGAATGGCTTCAGAATCATATGGTGGGCATGATATTGAATCCACTGATTACCCAAAAGTTATAAAAGTTGGTGAAATAGCACCTATTAATATATGCATTAATTCAAACGTCTATGGAAAATTAAACGAGTGCAATAAAAAAGTATTCATAATGTTTGAGTTCGTTTCTGTTAATGGAAGAAAAAAAGAGTTTTTACACGATATAACAGCTATTGGGGAAAATCACAGTAAAAAAGAAATAAAAGTTTGGGAATCAAATTTGCTAAAAGGATTTAAAGATTAATAATAACTTCAGACATATGGAAATTCTAAAATATACATTTTTTGTATTTCTGACATTTCAGATATCTTATGGACAAAGCAAAGAAACTATTCCAAAAGGTTTTACCAAAGTGGAAGGTTTAGAATATAGTGGACATATAACTTTCTATTTTGAAAAAAAAACTCAAACAATACTTGCCTTTCAAAATAAAAAAGCAAAATGGAATGCAACTGTTATGAAAACTTGTGGAAAACCATCGGTTGGAAAATCTGAAATAAGAGAGATTCGAATCGAAAAAGAGCATCTAAAAATAGTTTACGGAAAACATAGTTTTGCAAAAATTTTAATTGAAACAGGCAAAATAATTTGTGAAGGATCAGATTAAGCAACTACCGCTAACAGGTACTACAACAGATTTGGGCAATAGGCTTAATGGAAAAATGGTTTTGTATTTGGGAAGATTTGGCAAATCCGAATAATGGGCTTAATTTAATCCGAAACACGCTGTAGTACCAGAACGTTGTAAAACATTTAAGAAAAACCGAACTAAATAAAACCTTTAGAAAATAGTTGAATGACAGATAAAATAGAAAAACTTTTTAAATTCATTTCTAATAATAGAAAATATAACAAAGCTTTACAAGAAAAATATTATCGCTCAATTATTTTACCGTATAAGAATGAAAAAGAAAAAATAATTTCTTTATTATACCACATTGCAAACACTCAAAGCCAACCCAAAATTGACAAACTTTCTGAATTTTATAGATCAATAATTACTGAAGATAATTCTTTGAAGTCTTTTCAAGAATTCATCGAGAAAATTAATCCAAATGGAAAAAGTAATTTTGAAAGCGTTTATAAAGGAATGCTAAATCAAAAAGGATGGGGACCAAAAACGTCTGCATTAATTTCTAAAAGTATATTCCACTTACATAACGGAAAGTATTCAGAGAATTTAAAAATTTGGAATGATGTTCCTAAATTAATTGATGAAAATGATAGTTTTTATCTTCCCGTTGATGCCGTAATAATTGCAATTTTCAAAAAGTTAGATAATTCGATAAAATGGGATTTTAACAAAATAAACAAAACATTAGAAACAAAATATAAAGGACAACAAATTGAAGTTTGGGATGACTTATGGTTTTGGGGTTTTATTACGCAAAATGGTTCAGGCGACAATAGAGCATTTGAATGGAATGAAAACAAATATTGGGTATTAAAAGAAAGCGACAAAGACAAAATGAAAATAGAAGAAATAAAAAATAAATGTCAGGAGTTTTTAGAAATCTTTAATTAACAAAAATTAAGAATAAATATAAATGGCGGAATGATAGTTGGAAGAATAGGAAGAAATAGAGATGCTTTGGCATCTCTATTTGTGGGTTGCTGTTAGGAATTTGTTGTAGAACAGCTGTATAGATCGTTGTTTTAGTATGAAAAGTTGTAATTAATAGAAGGCTTGTTTGATGATTTGTAAGAAAAAATAAATATATTTGATAATAATAATAAAGCGAAACAAACCTTCGCCAATCTAGATTATTTGGAGGTATATGCGAAGGTTTGTCTCACATATATACAAGTTACTGGCTATTTTAAGACGACAGCAAAACAATGAATTTAACAGTAGAATATAAAGACACCGCAGGGACAATTACTAATCAAACTCACAACTTGACACGAATTGCTTTTGCAAAACATTTAGCAATTGCTGGACAAGGTTTTGCCCCACGACCGCAAAAACTTATTCGGACACTTTCAATGTTTTTTCATTACAGCTATTATGTGCAAAGACAAGCATTTAATAACAATAGGTTTTCGGAACCTCCAATTCAACTTTCCGACCCAACTGAAAAAGGACAGTTTTCAAATCTTGCAGGTAAAGCAATCGCTGACTATTTATCTAAACGAATTGACCAAAGTATTTTTAATGTAAACTATGAAGCCGCAATGAGATTAAGGAATATGCCACTGAATGTTGGACGACCTGACTTACTTGCATACAAGCAAAATTCAATGTTTGCTATTGAAGCAAAGGGTTACTCTGGTGGACACGGTAATATGACAACTCACAAAGCACAATCTCAAACAGGCGGAATTCCAGTTAATTTTTCTGTTGCTTGTGTTTCTTATAACCTTTACAATAATGTTCAATGTAAATATCACGACCCATATAATGACAATGTCCCTTATGACAATGAATTATTAAAAAAGCTAACTCGACAGTATTACAGTGGACTTTCAGAATTTTTAAACGAAAAATATTTCAACTATAAAGAAATAGAAATTCAAGGCGAAAAATTTTATGAAGTTGAGTTATCGTATAAACCTTTTGAGAAATTATTCCCTGACGAATTTCCGTTCAGACATTTTTGGCATTTTGAAATTCTTGAGTTTTATAGACCAAGATTAATTCTACCAATTTCAATAAGAGATTATGCGGAAGACGGTATTACAAATGAAATTAAACCATTCATTTTTGACACGAATAAGGAACAAGAAAAGAACTTGTATATAGACAATGACAGAATTGGTTTGCAAATTAGACGATAGAAAAACGGCTGGTAACAGCACCTACCCAAAAGTGGCGGTTCAGTGGTTAAATCAAGCTTTGTGCTTCGTGTCAAGTTTTGTAGGGGCTGACAGTTTAATGCTAGATAATCGGTTTAGACGTAGCTAGTGTAATAGGATTGTTTATCCGAGACTATGTTTATAAGAATAAGGTATAAATGAGGGAATGATAGTTGGAAGAATAGGAAGAAATAGAGATGCTAAGGCATCTTTTTTTGTGGGTTGCTGTTAGTAATTTATTGTAGAACAGATGTATAGGTCGTTATTTTCGTATAAAAAGATGCAACAAATATGAAGTTCTTTAGATGCTTTGTAAGAAAAAATAAATATATTTGATAACAATAGTAAAGCGAGACAAACCTTCTCCAATCTACCCGATTTTAGGTGTATATGCGAAGATTTGTCTCGTCTATATACAAGTTATGCATAATGCTCTCAACATTACGCAGAAAAATCTAAATTAAATATTATGGCATATAAAAAAACTCCATTAGAAAAATTTCAAACTAAACTTAAAAATGTATTAGTTGAGAACGATGCCATAGAAGTAAATAAAAAAATAAAAATTGATAAAACTGTATTTTTTCAATATTCAAAACTTCAAATTAAATATTTTAAAAAGAGATATTATCCTTCTAGAAAAATCGACATTGTAGAAGAAGATTTCGAAGTTATAATTCCACTAAATCATGAAAATCTCACGATATTTAGTTCTAATGCAATAAATCCACCAGCAGGAGCAAAAAGAATTGTAGATCTTTTTAAATATGCAACTGGAAATCCATTTGATTCTATAGTTCTTGGAGCTAAAGAGAATAAACTCATAACTACAAAAATTTTTATTACTAAAGAACTATATGACGTAATTGTAAAAATTGATAAAGAAGAAGGACGAGAACGAAATGTGAGAGTTAATAATCGAATATCTCCGTTTATGGAAGCTCAATATAAATTAACATTACCAAAAGTTGATTTAAATAGAGATTATTCTCTTCTTCTCAAAGAAATAATAGCAAGCGATCAAATTACAAAAGCTGATGTTATTTCATTAACAAATAATCTAGAAAGTGGCGAAACTAATCAAGTTATAATTGAGAAACAGGTAACAAAACAAGTTAAGTGGTTAATTGAAACTATAGAAAGTGTAATAGAAGAAAAAGATTTGACAGTTGCAAAGGCTAAGGAATTGGGACACACTTTATTTGGATTTAATAAAATTGATATAATTGGTCCTGAACAACTAATGGAAATGATATTGACAAAGTATGGACAATATACACTCTTTGGTGTTCCAGCGCTTTTAAACACAAATAAATATGTAAATCACGCAACATTATCACGTTCACAATTTGATTTGATTCTTATCACACATCTCGGAGATATTGAAGTTGTAGAATTGAAAAGACCAGATCAAAAAATACTTGATTACGACTCAAATAGAGGAAAATTTTATCCTTCCAAAGATTTATCAATTGCTATCTCTCAAGCTGAAAGATATATTTCGGCTGTAAATAAAGATAATGATGATGAGTATAAAATTGACGAAAAAAAAATCAGACAATTTATTAGTGACGAAATTGGCGGAATATTATATGTAGAAGCTGTTAGACCAGCTGCAATCATTATAATTGGGTCATGGGCAACAATCTCAAAAGATTACTCAAAACTTAGTGCCGAAACGAAATCAAAAGTTTCTAAACAAGATTATGATGACAATGGATTACGAGCATATCGCGAATTAAAAAGCTCTTTTAGAAATATTAAGTTACTAAACTATTCAGAACTTCTCGAACATGCTAGAACTCGACTCGAACTCATGAAATAACAAAATAAGCACTATGCATAACAGCGGTTCTAATTGGATTAGCGGAACAGATTGGTAGTGAAACTGCAACTCATATTTTAGAACACAATTAAACAATGTCAGCAAACAAAAAATGAAACAGACAATTATTTATTTAGCGTTGACAATTTTCACATTGACTTCGTGCAACAACAAAACAGAAAATACAAATAATAGTATGGCGACAACAACAACCGATAGTTTAACTTTTAAAAATGGCTATAGTGAAGTTAATGGACTGAAAATGTATTATGAAATTCACGGACAAGGAAAACCACTTGTTTTAATTCACGGTGGTGGTTCGACAATTCAGACAAATTTTGAAAAAATCATTCCACTACTTGCTAAAAACAGACAAGTAATTGCAGTTGAACTTCAAGCTCACGGGCGGACAAATGACCGTAATGCAGACCTAACATTTGAACAGGACGCAGACGATGTTGCAACACTTCTTAAAAACTTAAAAATTGATAAGGCAGACTTTTTCGGTTTTAGCAACGGTGGTACAACAACTTTACAAATTGCTATTCGACACCCTGAATTAGTTGACAAAATGATTTTAGGTTCAGCACTTGCCAAACGAAACGGAGTTCCCGATTGGTTTTGGGGCTTTATAGAAAATGCCAAATTGGAAAATATGCCTGAACTTTTAAAGGTTGGCTACAAAAAAGTTGCGGCAGACACGAATGGTTTACAATTAATGCACGACAGAGATGCAAAGAGAATGGTAAACTTCAAAGACATTCCTGACGAGCTAATAAAATCCATTAAAGTACCAACACTAATTATTATTGGAGACAAAGACGTTATTACACCCGAACACGCTATTGAATTGCACAGACAAATTGCAAATTCTGAATTAGCAATTATTCCAGGCGGACACGGACAATACATTGGAGAGATTACAACAATAACACCGGACTTTAAAGAAAGCGACCTTGTAGTTCCAATGATTGAAAAATTCCTTGACAAAAAACCTGCAAAATAATGCTGACCGACACGAACGAAAAAGAACAATGAATCGCTAACCTCTGTTCAAGTAGTACACTGCAATATTTAATTTTAAACAAATCGCAATGCATGAAACTAAAAACTTAGATTGGAAAACCTACGAATCAATTACAAAATATATCTACGAAACTTTAGGAAAGCAATCTGGAGTTACGATAAAGGGTTATGGTAGTAACTGTAAGGTTAAAGGTAAATCTGGTACAAGTCATCAAATCGATGTATTAACGACACATTCCGATGGAATTCATAGTTATGAAACTGCCATAGAATGTAAATATTGGAAAAAAAAGGTAAATAAAGATATTGTAATGAAACTGGTACAGATACTTGAAGATACAGGAATTAGCAAAGGAATTATTGTTTCGAAAAGCGGTTTCACACGTGACGGTATTCAATTTGCAAAGCATAAGGATATAGAGATAGTTCACCTTCGGGAATATGAAGAGAAAGATTTGCAAGATAGTAGTCATAAAATTGAGATTGCAACACTTGATTTGAAGATTAAGATACATATAACGCGACCAGAAATAACAAGTATTGACATAGGTAATAATAGAAAAATTGAAATTAAACATGAATTTGATTACTTTGATTATATAATACTATTAGAGAATGGAAATCAAGTTCCTTTTTATGATTGCGTAAATAATTTTCGAAAGGAAATTAAACTTCTAAATAATAAAACTAAGTCTTTAACAAGAACGTATAAAATTCAGGGAAGCAAGTTATTGAATCGACAAACTGGAGAAAAAATTGATTTAGACGAAATACTATTTACTGGCCAAATAACTGAAAGCGATGACAATCGTAATTTAAAATATACTATTGTTGACAAAGTGTGGTTACTAATGAAATCTATTTTTGAAGAGCGGACATTTTCTTTTTTGGAAAATGGATTAATTGTAGAACATAAAAAATGATGTAAAATGCAAGTTCCCACAATTAGGAAACCTGCGTTTTTTGATTTTTTGAATTCATAGTAAATTTATCTTTCAAAATTTGCATATCCTCACTTACTTTTCTATCCAAAACTTTTGCATAATGCTGAGTAGTTCGCAAGTTTTTATGACCTAACATTTTACTTACGGATTCAATAGGAACACCATTTGTAAGCGTTACCGTTGTTGCAAATGTATGTCTTGCAATGTGAAAAGTTAGTTCTTTTTCAATTTCACAAACTCCTGCAATTTCTTTTAAATAGGCATTCATTTTTTGGTTTGATAGAATAGGTAGCAGTTTATCTTCATTAATACACTGTGGATAATTTTCGTATTTATCGATTATCATTTGTGTTACAGGGAGTATTGGAATTTTAGAAGCGCTCTCGGTTTTTTGTCTATGAGTGAATATCCATTTCTCACCATCTATTCCATAGCTTATATGCGACTTTGTTAAGTTTTTGACATCAATGTATGCTAAACCAGTAAAACAGCTAAAAAGGAAGATATCGCGAACTAGTGAAAGTCTTTCTGTTTTGAAATCTTTTTCAATGATAGATTGGATTTCAGCTTCAGTAAGATAAACTCGTTCTACTTCTTTAACTTTTGATTTGTAGTTTGCAAAAGGATTTTTATCAAGCCAGTCATTAGCCAAACAAATTTTAATGATTTTACTGAAATTCTTGATGTATTTAACAGCTGTGTTGTTGGCACAGTTTCTAACACTTCGTAACCAGAACTCGTAATCGGTAATAAAGGCGTGGTCTATTTTAGTGATGTCGATATCGGAAACATTGTATTTCCATTGCATAAACTCAATAGTATGTTTCAATGAAGTTGTATATCGTTCTAATGTTCCTGGAGCATATTCTTTGCCAACAAGCTCTTTTATTTTATTATTGTGGTCTTGGAAGATGGGTACAAGCATTCTTGCACGCTCGTCAATTCCTAATAGTTTGCTTTTAAGACTTTCTGTAGTTATTGATACTTTTCTATGGATTAATTCCATTTGTGCATCTCTAATTTGATTTTTAAGTAAATCAAGATGGTTATTTATTGAACGAGCTTCTTCTGAAGTGCCTTTCATTTTACTTGCTTCTGTGGACCATTTTGAGATTTCTACAAATCGATTGGTGCTTAATTCAATGCGTTTACCATCAATTGTAATTCTTGTGTAGATTGGAACTAATCCGTTAGCATTGGTTTTTGCTCTCTTTGCGTAAAAGAGAATAGAAACTTTTGTTTTCATGGTGGTGACCTTTTTTAGTTGTTATTAAATTTAACTTCAATAGGACTAATCCACAAGATGTACAACTTTTAAACTGGTTGTTGAACTAGCTGTAAAGCCTTGTGAATACTAGTCTGAAACAAAATTCGGTTACCTTAATTCGGATTAATTTAGGGTAACCGATTTTATCCCTTTAGGTTCACGCATGAATGAATATTTTGAATAGTGATAAAAAGAAAAAACCCTTAAAATCATACGATTTCAAGGGTTTTAATTCAATTTGTATTTCTACTGGCGGAGAAAGAGGGATTCGAACCCCCGGAGGTGTGACCCTCAACAGTTTTCAAGACTGCCGCATTCGACCACTCTGCCATTTCTCCTTGAGTGCCTTATCAGGTATTCCCTGAATGCGGGTGCAAATATAGAACCCTTTTTTAATTCTTTCAAATAAAATTCTATTTTTTTAAAAATAAATTTCCATGCTTTTACTATTAGCTTATTTTTGTAAAAACTAAAATTAATAAATGGATATTATCAAGCAGCTTAAGTGGCGCTATGCAACCAAAAAGTTCGATGCAACCAAAAAACTATCTTCAGAAAAACTGGATATTTTAAAACAAGCGTTCAATTTAACAGCAACATCATTCGGGTTACAAACCATCAAATTAATAATTGTAGAGGACCAGTCATTAAGGCAATCCTTAGTGGCACATGCATATAATCAAAAGCAAGTTTTAGAAGCCTCACATTTATTGGTTATTTGCATGCAAGAAGACATTTTAGACACAGACGTTGTTGCTTACTACGATAATATAAAAACCACAAGGAACACCCCCGAGACCATTTTAGGTCCTTACAGAGAGGATCTCATTAAAATGATGCAAAACATGTCAGTCACAGAACGTCTGCAATGGTCCAAAAACCAAGCTTACATTGCACTAGGTAATTTAATGACCGTTTGTGCTATAGAGGGGATCGATTCCTGCCCAATGGAAGGGTTTTTGCCAGAAGCTGTAGATAAGACATTACAATTAAACAAAATGGGTTTAAAATCAGTATTATTGCTGCCCGTAGGTTATAGAGACGAAACCGATATATTTGCCAACTTTATTAAAGTTAGAAAATCAATAAACGAAGCAGTAATAGAATTATAGTTAATTTTAGTACATGACAAAAATCCAAATATATTCAGATGTCAGTCTGAGCGCAGTCGAAGACATTGGAAATATTGTTTTTAATAGCATTTCGACTGCGCTCAATGTGACACTCTTTAATTTTTGTCAAGATTAAAATAATTAATATAAAATATTTGGGCGTTACCACAAGGGTCGGGTTTTTATTCGTAAGTTAATATTTTAAAATTTGGAACTCATGAATATAAATATTTCGCTATATCTTTTTTGCTTTAATGGCAAAAAAGGATGCTGCTGCAACCCCTAACGCAAACACACCAAACACTAAAGAAAATAAATATGCCAGGATTCGAACTATTTGGAGATTTAGAAAGAAACGAAGTAAACGATGTATTAGAAAACGGTGTGCTTATGCGCTACGGATTCGATGGAATGCGTAACGGCCATTGGAAAGCCAAAGAGTTAGAAAAAGCGTTAGAAGCCACCTTTCAAGTTAACCATGCACAATTAGTATCAAGTGGTACCGCAGCCATATCGGTTGCCTTGGCAGCAGCTGGTGTTGGAGCAGGTGATGAGGTTATTTTACCAACCTTTACATTTGTAGCCAGTTTTGAGGCCGTTATGATGCTTGGCGCCATCCCTGTTTTGGTTGAGATAGACGATACCTTAACACTTAGCCCAAAAGCAGTAGAAAATGCCATAACACCAAAAACAAAAGCGGTTATGGTAGTCCACATGTGTGGCAGTATGGGCCATATAGACACACTTCAAGATATTTGTAGCAAACACAACCTGTTATTGATAGAAGACGCATGTCAAGCCATTGGCGCCACTTACAAAAGCAAACCGCTCGGAAGCATTGGCGATTTGGGGTGTTTCTCGTTCGATTTTGTAAAAACCATTACCTGTGGTGAAGGAGGTGCAGTCATAACAAATAATAAAGATTATTATATTAATTCCGACCATTACAGCGATCATGGTCACGATCATGTTGGTAATGATAGAGGAGCAGAATCACACCCATTTTTAGGATACAATTTCAGAATTTCAGAACTTCATGCAGCGGTTGGTTTAGCACAAATAAAACGCTTACCTGAAATTTTAAAAGTCCAAAAGTTAAACTATACCATTTTACGAGACGCTTTGTTTCAAATTCCTGAAGTAACTTTTAGAACGGTTCCTGAAGGTGGAGAGGAAAACTATAGCTTTTTAAATTTCTTTTTACCAGATTTAGAAACCTCGCTAAAAGTTTCAGAAGCATTTAAAACCCAAGGCGTAGATGCTTGCTTTCAATACTATAATAATAATTGGCATTACATTCGCAAATGGGATCATTTAAAAGAAATGAAATCATTATTCCCAATACCTACAGAGGTGAAAAACGGATTGGACTCTCTTAAAAACAAAGAATTTCCGCAATCTGACCATTATATTGGTAGAAATATATCCTGTTTAATAAAACTATCATGGACGGAAGCCGAAGTAAAAGCCAGAGCGTCTAAAATGGTTGAAATTATTAAAGCTTCTTTGTAAGAGACTGTTTAAGTTTTTAGTAATTTACATACTCTACAATTTCTAAACCATAACCAATTAAACCAACACGTTTGGTTTGTTTTGTATTGGAAATTAAACGCAGTTTATGAATGTTTAGATCGTGTAATATTTGAGCACCAATACCAAAATCGCGGGCATCCATATCAATTTTTGGTGCTTTATATACGGTATTTGGCTTTTGGTTTTCTTTTATTACAGATAACCTGTTTAGTATATTCATGGATTGTGATTCTTGATTAATAAAGATAATAGCTCCTTTCCCTTCATTATTAATCACTTGAAACATGTTATTTAATTGGGCATCAACATTATTGGTAAGGGTCCCTAAAATATCATTATTTATTAATGTTGAATTTATTCGTGTAAGCACCTCTTCATTATCTTTCCAAGATCCTTTTGTCAATGCTATATGTATTTGATTATTAGTTGTTTGTTTGTAGGCTCTTAATCTGAAACTTCCAAAACGGGTTTCTATTTCAAAATCTTCTTTTTTCTCAATTAATGAGTCGTGTTGCATTCTGTAGGCCACCAAATCTTCAATGGAGACTATTTTAACATCCAGCTTTTTAGCAACTTTCATGAGTTCTGGTAAACGCGCCATGGTACCATCTTCATTCATAATTTCAACAATAACACCAGCAGGCTTTAAACCTGCAAGTCTTGCAAAATCTATGGCAGCTTCAGTATGGCCTGTACGTCTTAATACACCACCTTCTTTAGCAACTAAAGGGAAAATATGTCCTGGCCTGGCTAAATCAAAGGATTTGGTATTTGGGTCTGTAAGTGCTTTTACGGTTTTGGCTCTATCGCTCGCCGAAATTCCTGTTGAAACACCTTGACCTCTTAAATCTACCGAAACGGTAAAGGCAGTTTCCATATGGTCGGTATTGTTACGTACCATCATGCCTAATTCTAATTCTTTACAACGGTTTTCGGTAAGTGGCGCACATATTAAACCTCGACCTTGGGTGGCCATAAAGTTTATCATTTCGGGAGTTACTTTATCGGCGGCAGCAACAAAATCGCCTTCATTTTCGCGGGTTGCATCATCTACAACTATAATAACTTTACCATTTCTAATGGCTTCAATGGCATCGTGAATGGTATCAAGTTTAAACTTCGGACTCGTGTTTTTTGTCATGGTATCATTAATCATTTTGCAAAGATATTGCTTATTTTAAAGATTCTAAGCAATTTTGCTTTAAGTCTTCCTTCACTTTATCGTCTAAAAATAGATGTGCAATAAAATATAAAGGGATTCCTATAATTATAAGTATTGGGTTTGGCTTTTTCTCTTTTTTGTTAATATGGTTGTAAAACTTAGAGGTATTAATTAATGATTTTACGTAATAAACCAAATACAGCAATAGCGATGTCATACTAAGCTGTATGGAAGCCGATGCTAATGATGGCATTTTATTGTTTTTAAAAACAAAATGGAGGATAAGTAAAACAACACCAATACTATATAATACGATAGCCAATTTAGCATGGTCTTTATAATCTTTTGCAATACGTTCAGAATCGTCATAAATCATATTTATTTCCAACCCTTCGTCTCGCAATTGTTTTTTGGTCAAGCCCCGTTCATTTAATATTTTTAAAGCTTCATAGCGACTATCTTCTAAATGTCCAAGAGTCTCATAGTTATTGATTACATCAATTAATTCGTCATTTTTATAAGAAGAAAGAAACTTGTAATCAATACTATCTTTTTCTTTTATATTGAGCATTTTTTTAATGGGTTCAATAAGGCTGTCAAATTCAAACAAACCTTTGTCGGCAGTAGCACGTCGTGTTAAAAAGATACCGAGAGGCAACATAACGAGTGTAGAAAACCAACTCGCCAAAATAGGGTTGAAACTTCCATTTTTGGCACTGTTTGTGGCAAAAATACCTATAAAATGGTAGGTTAAAAAGAGTATAATGGCTATAACCATAGGTAGGCCTATACCACCTTTCCGTATCAAAGCACCAAGTGGAGCACCTACAAAAAATAAAATAATGCAGGCAAAGCCGAGGGCAAATTTTTCGTGTAAAGAAATGATATGTTTATTTAACCATTCTTTAGAAATTTTTCTAGTAGCTTCATTTGTTATAATAACTTGTTTAGCGCTTGTTACGGTTTTTAAAGAAGCATCAACCAAATCGTATTTTTCTTTGGTGTTGAAAATATCTAAAATGGGACCTAAGTATGTAGAATCGGCAGCTTTTTTTTCATTTCTCTTGATTGCAATAACGTTTGAGCGTTGAAACAAATTTTTTGATAGTATTTCGTGGGATGTTATTTCTTTTTTAGATAAAGAATCGATGGTTTTATGTAAACCAACCACGTCGAGCATATTGTATTTATCTGTTTGGGATTGTTCATCAAAATCGACATTGTTCATTTGTGACAAATCGATATTTATAATATACTTTTCAAAAGAGCTTTTAGCAAAAGGCTTTTTGTTTCTGGATTTTATGTTATTGGTAGATACATCGCTGTAATAATTTCCGTCTAATAAAATAAGCTTTAAAACATTGGAATCTTTTTCACTGGCAAGTTCGCCACTTTTGGATTTTATGGTTGTAGCATTGGTTCTGCCATCTTTGCCCTTTACATGAATGGTTACATTATCAAGATATTGGTCCCTATCACCATGTTTATCTTCAAACTTAATATTGTATGCGGTTCCTTCAATTTCATTAAACTGTCCTTTAGCAAGTAACATGGCAGGCTTTAACTTTGCTATGTTGGTACGTAAGTTGAAAGAATTAAGTTCTGCCCAAGGAATAACGTTATTGGAAAAGAAAAAGGTAACGATGCCCAATATAACAATAAAAATACTAAGTCCAGACATAGCACGTTGAAGTGAAATACCTGTAGATTTCATGGCAGCAAACTCGTAGTTTTCAGCAAAACTGCCAAATACCATAATAGATGCCAAAAGGATGGTTAGCGGTAATACTAATGGTATAAGCTTGGGCATGAAATAAAACAAAAACTTAAAGATGACACCTATGTCTAAATCTTTGCCAGATAGTTCTCTAATGTATAACCAAATGGTTTGTAAAACAAAAATCAGCATGAGAATAATAAACACGCTGAAAAAAGTTTTAAGGTAAGTAGTTAGTATGTATCGGTCTAGTATTTTCACCCTTTGAATTTCAATAATATAATTATCAAATCGGCTTTATTTTAAGCAGATTAATATGCCAAGTAAATACAATAACTTGACTTTAATTAAGCTTATTAATATAATAGCCTTTGTATTTGTTGGCATCAAAGGTAAATAAGGTTTTTGATAATGGCTCGTTTGTTTTAAAAGAATTAACGGTTAATGTGGTTTTTGTGCCGTTTTTGCCAATTTGCATTAAATTGTAAATGTGTTTTGTTTGTTTGTCTATCCCTAACAGAATGTATTTTATTTCAGATTTGGAATCAATTGGGGTCAGTTTCACCAATTGTATTTTTCTACCGTTAATGTTTTGTTCAATATCCATGGCGTAGGTATAGCCATCTTCATAAAAAGATAACATTTTACTAGGTGTTATGGCACCTTCTTCAGTGTCGTTTTCAGATGAAATAGTTACTTCTTCGTCTTCAGTACTAATACTGTAAAGTTTTTTTCCATTAAAAAGACGTGTTACACCAAGTATATTTAGTTTATACTTTTCACCTTGCATAATAACATCTCCTTTGGTTTCTTGTTTTATTTTTTCTGCAGTATTTTCTAAAACATACTTAAATTCTATAGAAATATTATCATAGCTTTTTACTTTTTGAGAGACTTGGTTTAAAAGTGTTTTAGCTTTATTTTGAGTAAAACCATTAAGCGATGATGCTGTTATTATTAAAGCTAATAGGATATTCTTAATTCTCATTTTATTTTTATTATAAAGTTTCATTTTCTAAATGTTTATCCAAAGCCGTTAAGTCGGTTATTAACACCTGTCTTGCTTTACTGCCTTCAAAAGGCCCTACGATACCTGCGGCTTCTAATTGGTCAATTAATCTACCGGCACGATTATAGCCTAATTTCAATTTTCGTTGCAATAAAGAGGCAGAACCTTGTTGTGCTGTAACTATAACTTCGGCAGCTTCCCTGAATAGTTTATCTCGGTCTTCTATATCTATATCAAGACTTGTGCCACTTTCCTCGCCAACAAACTCGGGAAGCAAATAGGCTTCTGGGTATGCTTTTTGCGATCCTATATAATCGGTTATTTTTTCAACTTCGGGCGTGTCAACAAAAGCACATTGTACACGAATTAAATCGTTGCCTTGTGTGAATAACATATCACCACGACCTATAAGTTGGTCGGCACCAGAACCATCCAAAATGGTTCTAGAATCTATTTTTGAGGTTACTCTAAACGCAATACGTGCCGGGAAATTGGCTTTAATAATACCTGTAATAACGTTTACCGACGGGCGTTGTGTAGCAATAATTAAGTGAATACCAATGGCACGTGCTAATTGCGCTAAACGAGCAATTGGGGTTTCAACCTCTTTACCGGCAGTCATAATTAAATCGGCAAACTCATCGACCACTAAAACAATGTACGGTAAAAATTGATGGCCATCGTTAGGGTTTAATTTTCGCGCTTTGAATTTCACATTGTATTCGGCAATGTTTCTACATAAAGCGTTTTTTAATAACTCGTAGCGGTTATCCATTTCAATACATAATGAATTTAATGTATTGATTACTTTGGTGTTATCGGTTATAATAGCATCTTCACTATCAGGCAATTTTGCTAAATAATGACGCTCAATTTTATTAAAAAGCGTTAACTCAACTTTTTTAGGATCTACTAAAACAAATTTTACTTCGGCTGGATGCTTTTTGTAAAGTAATGAGGTAAGTACCGCATTCAATCCTACGGATTTTCCCTGCCCGGTTGCTCCTGCCATAAGCAAGTGGGGCATTTTGGCTAAATCGACCACAAAAGTTTCGTTGCTAATGGTTTTTCCTAAAGCAATAGGCAATTGCATATCGGATGTTTGAAACTTTTTCGAGGCTATTACTGAACGCATGGATACAATAGTGGCATTCTTATTAGGTACTTCAATACCAATAGTTCCTTTACCAGGAATTGGTGCAATGATACGAATACCCAGTGCTGAAAGTGATAAGGCAATATCGTCTTCTAAATTTTTAATTTTCGAAATTCGAATACCAGCATCGGGTACAATTTCATAAAGGGTCACTGTTGGTCCAATGGTTGCCTTTATACTCGCAATGCCAATATTGTAGTTTTTTAAGGTTTCTACAATTTTATTTTTATTTTCTTCTAATTCTTCTTGGTTGATAGTAATGCCTTCGGAATCATATTTTTTAAGAAGGTCTAGCGGTGGAAATTGATATTTTGATAACTCGAGTGTGGGGTCGAATAGCCCAAAATCTTCGACTAATTTATCCGAAAGGTTGTTGGTTTCAGATTGTTCTTCGGCTACTTTTTCGACTTCTATTTCTAAATCTAAATCATCATCTTCAATGTCCTCCTTAATAGGGGTTTTAACCACTAAAGGTGCTGTTTCAATAACAGGATTTGCTTCTTTTTTTGGAGTGGACTTGGTATTTTCTGAAGGAATTTTGAAAGCCGATTTAATAGCAGTAGCTTCTTCCGATAGGTTATTATCTAAAGCAATAATGGGTTCATCATCATCTGGGTTGTGAAAATCATTTTTGATTTTACTTTTTGCCGATTTGAAAATGGTTGTAAAACTTTCGAATGTGACTTTAAATCGAATAGCTAAATAGGTGATCAATCCAAATAAGAGTAGGAGTGAAGTGCCTATTTTTCCTATGTAATCTTGAAGATACATATTAACTTCAAAACCAATGGTACCACCAAGTACGCCGTTGGTATTTCCAAAAAATCCGAATAAAATGGATAGCCAAACTACAATAAGCATACCCCAAAACCAGTGTGTTCTTAGTTTGGCTTTGCTAAGGTTCATTAAAACATAAACCCCCGATAAAAATATAAGTCCAGAAATTATGAATGAAGCAATACCAAACCCACGTTGAATAAAGAAGTCGCTTAACCAAGCGCCAGACTTACTCACCCAATTTTCTGTTTTCACATCGCGCGATGCAAAATCAGATAAACTACTTTGGTCTGCTTCGCCAGTAAAAAGAAACGAAAGAAATGCCATGAAAAGTATAAAGCCAAAGATGACTAAAAAGCTGCCAAACACCAGTTTTTGCTGGCTTGATAACTTAAAACTAGGCATTTTAAATTTTTTTCTTGGTTGTTTGTTGGTGTCGTTTTTTTTCTTCGCCATTAATGCGCTGTTAGTTTAAACAAAAATATAAATTACTAACGGTTAACCTATAGATTATAGTATTAAAAAATCTTTGGTAAATAAATAATAAGTCCGATGATAATAGCAAAAATAGAGGAAAAAAATACAGCACCTGCAGCGATATCTTTTATTAAGCCGATTTTGTTATGATGCTCTGGATGGATAAAATTAGCCATTTCTTCTACTGCCGTATTGATACCTTCCATACTCATAACCAAACCTATTGCCAATAGTTGCGTAGTCCATTCGTTTGAAGAAATGTTAAAAAAGAATCCTGCGGCCGTAACCAATAAGGCTATTGTAAATTGAACTTTTACGCTGGCTTCCGTCTTTAAAAGCATGATAGCGCCTTTAAAAGCGTAACCAACACTTCTTATCCGGTTAGCAACAAAGGAGGATTCTTTTTTGGTCATTTAATCTTATTCAATTAAGCGTGTAAAGCTTCTAATGCTGCTTTATAATTAGGTTCATCTGCAATTTCAGCAACTTGTTCGGTATGTAAAACAGTGCCATTTTCATCTAAAACGACGACACAACGCGCGTGTAATGCTTCTAAAGGACCTGTGATAAAGTCCAATCCGTATGCCTTTCCAAAACTTCCGTCTTTATAATCAGATAGGCTTATAACATTATTTAATCCTTCAGCACCACAAAAACGATTTAGAGCGAAAGGTAAATCATGGGATATACAAAGCACTTTGGTGTTTTCCAGTTCGCTGGCTTCTTGATTAAACTGCCTTACAGATTGTGCACAAGTACCAGTATCAACACTTGGGAAAATGTTTAAAACTAATTTACTTCCAGCAAAATCACTTAAACTTTTTGAAGATAAATCGGTTGCTGTTAATGTGAAATCAGGTGCTTTTGCTCCAACTTTGGGTAGTTCGCCAGAAGTTTTTATAGGATTTCCTTTTAATGTTACTGTAGCCATTCTATTATTTTTTAAATTATGGTATAAAAATAGTAATTATTAAGAGACTGTCTAAATTTTGTTTTTGGAATATTTTATAGTGTAATTTTTGTCATACAGGGCCGAGCGTATAAAAAAGGTCTGGGAGGCCTTTTTAGCGAAGGGGCCAGGCTGCCGCGAGGGAGAGGTACATAGTTACAGACCGAAAAAAGCTGAAGCATGGCAGAAAAAAGCGCATAAAAGAACCAAAGGATAAAACCTTTACAATTCACTACAAACACAATGGTAATGGCATTTTAAAGAGATTACTGCTTTGTGGATTAGCTTTTTTGTAGTAATTAGTTACTTAACGATTATAAAAACAGAAAAGTAAATCAATTTGTTGTCATTTAATCTATAGTCTATTTTCTATATGCTATTTCTTTTAGCGAAGTGGCGGACGCTAATGATTGTTTTTAAAGGACTGATCATTCTAAAAATAAATTTTATCAATTATTACATAACTTTTATAGATTAAAGTGATGCTGTTTTTTTATTTAGTAATCCATAACTTTATAGAATACATAACTACCTAAAACTTTAGAAATGGAAAATATTAAACATTCAAATGAATCAGGAGGAAAATGTCCATTTTCAGGGACTGCTCCAAAGCAAACTGCGGGAGGTGGCACAAAAAATAATAATTGGTGGCCCAATGGATTGAAATTAAACATACTGCGTCAGCATTCAGCTTTGTCTAATCCTATGGGAGATGGATTTAATTATGCCGAAGCATTTAAAAAAATAGATTTTAACGAGCTAAAGAAAGACCTAACAGATTTAATGACCGATTCACAAGATTGGTGGCCAGCAGATTTTGGGCATTATGGCGGGTTATTTATTCGCTTAGCTTGGCATAGCGCTGGCACGTATCGTATTGGTGATGGTCGTGGAGGTGCTGGTGCAGGGCAACAACGTTTTGCACCACTTAACAGTTGGCCGGATAATGCGAGTCTTGATAAAGCACGAAGGCTACTTTGGCCTATAAAACAGAAGTATGGAAAGAAAATATCATGGGCAGACCTTATGGTATTATCGGGAAATGTTGCTTTAGAATCGATGGGCTTTAAAACTTTTGGTTTTGCAGGTGGCCGCGAAGATGTTTGGGAGCCACAAGAAGATGTGTATTGGGGTTCCGAAAATACTTGGTTAGATGATAAACGCTATTCTGGTGAGCGCGATTTGGAAGATCCCCTTGCCGCTGTACAAATGGGGTTAATCTATGTGAATCCAGAAGGTCCTAATGGAAATGGTGATCCAATTTCAGCGGCTGTAGATATTAGGGAAACATTCAAACGCATGGCAATGAATGATGAGGAAACTGTGGCGCTTATTGCTGGCGGACATACTTTTGGAAAAACACATGGAGCTGCAGACCCTGGTCAATATATAGGTGTAGAACCAGAAGCAGCTTCTATTGAAGACCAAGGTTTTGGTTGGAAGAATAGTTTTGGAACAGGAGTTGGTCCAGATTGTATAACAGGAGGTCCAGAAGTTATTTGGTCACAAACACCTACTAAATGGAGTAACTATTTCTTTGAAAATTTATTTAGTTACGAATGGGAGCAGACTAAAAGTCCAGCAGGAGCCATTCAATGGGTTGCCAAAGATGCAGAGGCGACGATTCCAGATGCTTATAATGCCTCTAAAAAGCATGTGCCTACCATGTTAACTACCGACTTATCTTTGCGTTTTGACCCTGCTTACGAAAAAATATCAAGACGTTTTTATGAAAATCCTGATGAGTTTGCAGATGCTTTTGCAAAAGCATGGTATAAGTTAACACATCGTGATATGGGACCTATAACACGTTATCTTGGACCAGAAGTGCCTAAGGAAACACTTATTTGGCAAGACCCAATTCCTAAAGTGAATCATGAATTGGTTGATAAGAACGACATTTCAACTTTAAAAACTAAAATATTAAATTCAGGCTTATCAGTATCTGAGTTAGTATCTACAGCTTGGGCATCAGCATCAACGTTTCGTGGGTCAGATAAACGAGGTGGTGCCAATGGTGCGCGTATCCGTTTAGTACCTCAAAAAGATTGGGAAGTGAATAATCCTGAGCAGTTAGCAAAAGTTTTAGGGGTGCTTGAAGGCATACAGAAAGAATTCGACAATGGTAATAGTAATAAAAAAGTGTCTTTAGCCGATTTAATTGTATTGGCAGGTTGTGCAGGCGTTGAAAAAGCAGCAAAAAATGCTGGACACCATATAGAAGTGCCATTTACACCTGGTCGTATGGATGCTTCTCAAGAACAAACGGAGGTAGACTCGTTTAAATATTTAGAACCTTATGCAGATGGTTTTAGAAATTACCGAAAAACAACATTTGATGTGTCAACGGAAGCATTATTAGTTGATAAGGCACAACTGCTAACCTTAACAGCTCCCGAAATGACGGTTCTTGTAGGTGGGATGCGTGTTTTGGGTACAAACTATAATCAGCCTAAACATGGTGTATTTACAAACAGACCAGAAACGCTTACTAATGATTTCTTTGTGAATTTATTAAGTATGGGTACTGAATGGAAAAAATCTTCAGATTCTGATGAAATTTTTGAAGGGCGTGATAGAAAAACAGGGACACTAAAATGGACGGGGACGCGTGTTGATTTAATTTTCGGATCAAACTCTGAGTTGCGTGCTATTGCAGAAGTTTATGCTTGTGAAGATTCAAAAGAGAAATTTGTAAACGATTTTGTTGCTGCTTGGAATAAAGTAATGAATCTAGATCGTTTCGATTTGAACTAAAAATTTTAGTACATGACAAAAATAAGAATACATTGAGTTGTGTCAGTCTGAGCCTTTCGACTGTACTCAATGTGTCACGCTTCATTTTTGTCATGCACTAAGCTAAAAATGCTATGTTTTAAACACTAAAAAACCACTTTTCAAATTAAGAAAAGTGGTTTTTTTAAATGATTAAAATAATTTATATTATTTATCTATAGAACCCAAAACCCTGCTCATAAAGTTATTAAGAGCTTCTTTTTTTGGTGTACCGTCTTTAATCATTTTATTAACCTCAATAGCACCGTACATGTTAGAGATGAGCTCACCAATAACATCCAATTCTTCATCTTTTAACGAAGGAACTTCGGTTAAGGCTTCTAAAGTTTCAATGGTTTCGATTATAAAATCTTCATCATTGTCTTCGATAAACTGTGTTAAATGCTTAATTACCGGTAACTTCATCTACTAATTCTTTTAAGACTTCGAATTTATTTGTTTGGACTTGATTTACAAAAGCGCCGTTTTTGAAGGTTGCAAACGTAGGTAAATTATCTACGGTTGCCAATTTTCTAGATTCCGGGAACTTTTCGGCATCAGCCATAACAAATGTAATGGTTCCATTTTCTGTTGCTAGCTTTTTAAATTTTGGTTTCATAATACGGCAATTGCCACACCAACTAGCAGAATACTGAACAACTACGGTACCGTTACTTGATACCAATTCGGTTAAATTATCTTGTTCTAATTCTTTAACCATAATAACTTAGTTTAAGTGTGCTTTAAGGTACTCAGCAGTTCCTTTGGCATTCGCTTGCATCGCTTGTTTACCTTCTTCCCAGTTTGCAGGACATACTTCACCTTTTTCTTGTACATGGGTTAAGGCATCAATTAAACGTAAATACTCATTTACATTTCTACCAAGTGGCATGTTGTTAATGCTTTCGTGTTGTACGGTACCTTCTTCATCTATAATATAGGTAGCTCTGTAAGTTACATTGTCACCTTCAACAGTTACAACACCCGTTTCTTCGTTGAATTGTTCGTTTGTAATATCTAAAATACCTAAAGTAGATGCTAAGTTTCTGTTAGAATCTGCTAATAATGGATATGTTACACCTTCAATACCTCCGTTGTCTTTTGGGGTGCTTAGCCATGCGAAGTGAACTTCGGCTGTATCACAAGATGCACCAATAACTAAAGTGTTTCTTTTTTCAAATTCACCTAATGCAGCTTGAAATGCGTGTAATTCGGTTGGACAAACAAAAGTAAAATCTTTTGGATACCAGAATAAAACTACTTTTTTCTTATTGTTAACTGCTTCTTCAAGAACGTTTACTTTAAAAGTA
Source organism: Mariniflexile sp. TRM1-10 (assembly GCF_003425985.1). Classification (NCBI taxonomy): domain Bacteria; kingdom Pseudomonadati; phylum Bacteroidota; class Flavobacteriia; order Flavobacteriales; family Flavobacteriaceae; genus Mariniflexile; species Mariniflexile rhizosphaerae. Next base: position 4,376,050 of record NZ_CP022985.1, on the reverse strand, counting down.
TCGCCCATATCATTCATTGCGTTAACGCTTAAATTTGGAAATTTTTTTCCTACTAATGCCATATTGAAATTTTTAATAATTAATAATTAATAATTTATTTTGATACAAATTTAAGACGAGTTATTGCAATTCCAATAGTATAACAATTAGTAAAACCTATGGGGTAATAGCTAATAAAAATGGATTTAAAATTACAGGCTTATTTTTGTTGATTTGACAAAATAGCTGGTATTATGTTGTCAACTTCATAATGAATTGGCAAATACATTAAATTTTGCAAGTTATTTTTTTGATAATTCTTTTATTTTTATTCTTAGGGCAGCAAAAAGTAGTGTCATAAACGGACTTAACCAATTAAACACGGCATAGCCTGCATAGTGAAGCGTATCGACTCCTAAAACACCACTTTGGTAAGCCCCACAGGTGTTCCAAGGAACTAAAACAGAAGTAACGGTACCCGAATCTTCCAAGGTTCTACTTAAATTTTCAGGAGCCAAACCTCGGTCTTCATAGGCTTTTTTAAACATTTTTCCTGGGATTACAATAGCTAAATATTGATCGGATGCTATAGCATTTAACCCCAAGCAACTTATAACGGTACTTGCAAAGAGTCCGAAAATTGTAGTAGCAACAGAAAGCAAAGCTTTAGTGATTCTTGATAGTGCACCAATGCCATCCATAATACCGCCAAAAACCATGGCACAAATAATTAAATAGATGGTCCAGAGCATACCTTCCATGCCTCCAGCAGAAAAGAGGTCGTTTAATTTTTCGTTATTGGTAGTGATTTGCGTATCGGTAAATATAGAGGTGGTTATGGATTTTAATTTTGAATTGGATAAATGGGCTAAAATTTCTGGTTGAAATATAAAGGCAAAAATAGCAGCTAGCAGAACGCCTGTGCCCAAAGCTATTAATGGTTTTGTTTTTAAAAGAATTAATGCAATGACAACCAAAGGCACTATAAAAAGCCAAGGTGAAATATTAAACGTTGTGTTGATAGTTGATAGAAGACCACTTAAGTCGGTGCTTCCAGATGTTTCAATATTCATGCTTATAATACCAAAAACAATTAATGTTACAATTAACGTTGGAACCGTTGTAATAGTCATATATCTAATATGGGTGAACAAATCGGTGCCAGCCATAGCAGGGGCTAAATTGGTAGTATCACTTAAAGGTGACATTTTATCGCCAAAATAGGCGCCAGAAATCACCGCTCCAGCGATCATGCCTGTGTTTATACCTAATGCAGTACCAATACCAACGAGTGCAATACCTACAGTTGCCGAGGTGGTCCAAGAGCTTCCTGTTGCTATTGAAATAACGGCACAAATTATTACCGATGCGGGTAAAAATATAGACGGATTTAAAACTTGTAAACCATAATACACCATAGCTGGAATAACACCACTAATTAACCAAGTTCCAGCCAAAGCACCCACTAAAAATAAAATCATGATTGGGATAAAAACACTCTTTAGGTTTTCCCAAATTTCTTTTAACATACGCTCTACAGTTACTTTGTTGAACAAACCAACAGTAGCAGCAACTAATCCACCAAGTAGTAAAATAATTTGGTTGGTGTACGTACCAAACCATTCTTGACCTTCAACAAAAAAGATATTGTAGGCAAGCATTCCCATTAAAATAACCACTGGGATTATGGCTTCCCAAATGTTGAGTTCTTTGTTTTCAATAATGTTTTGATTCTCAATTTCTATTTTGGAAATATTTTTGTCGTCTTGCATTGTATTGAATTTGTTCTGTAATGTTACAATTTTAGAAGAATGTATGCAAATGGATCTAGAGATTGTTTAAGTTTTATCCTTTGGCTCTTTTATGTGCCTTTTTCCGCCATACATCAGCTATTTTTCGGTCCATAGCTATGGCTATGAATCTCAAAATACCTTCGTCTGACAAAAAAATACCCTATAAAATATTCCAAAAACAAAATTTAAACAGTCTCTTAATGTGTACTTTTGTTTCTTCTATTTATTATTTATAAAATCAATGGACTCATTAACCCAGATTGTTTTAGGAGCTGCTTGTGGTGAAGCTGTTTTAGGAAAGAAAATAGGCAATAAAGCATTGTTATTTGGTGCCATTGGGGGCACCATACCAGACTTGGATGTTTATGTTGGTAATATAATTTATAACCATGAAATGGATGCCATGCTTTTCCATAGAGGGTTTATGCATTCAATTTTGTTTTCGGTTTTAGCGGCCTTCATTTTGGGTTGGGGTGTTTTCAAATTATATAATTCTGGAAAACGCATAGGTACTACCACCTCAAAAGATTGGATATTACTGTTTTTCTGGTCGCTGTTTACGCATATCCTATTAGATTGTTTTACACCTTACGGAACACAGCTTTTTGCACCATTTAGTAACTATAGGTTTGCTTTTAATAATATAGCAGTGGTTGACCCTTTTTATACCTTACCATTCCTAGTTTGTATGATAGTTTTAATGTTTTTCAACAGAAAAGATATTAGAAGACGGCTTTGGTTGAAATTGGGGTTGGGTATTAGTTCTATTTATATGGTGTTGACCATTGCAAACAAACTATATGTTGATGCTATTTTTAGAAAATCAATAGCAGAAAGTAATTTGAAGATGATTCGATTTAGTACGCAACCATCTCTATTTAATAATATTTTATGGTACGGAATTGCAGAAACGGAAACATCCTATTATGTTTCATATTACTCATTATTAGATACGAAAAATAGGTTTTTAGATTTTGTTGAATTGCCAAAACAACGCGATTTAAAACCTGAAGCGTTTGACGATATTAAAAATTTAGCGAGGTTTAGCAATCAATACTACAGTGTTTATAAAATAGGCAATAACCAATACCAATATAATGATTTACGCTATCCCTTATTAGATGGTAAAAAGCCTAATTCGTCTGTGTTTCGTATGTTGCTTTTTAAAGAAAATGGTCGCTTAAACATGAAGCCTTTTGAGCCAAATACCAATGATTTTAACAAGATAATGGTTCGTATTTGGAAACGATTACAAGGAATTTAGTTTATAGAACACCAAGTTCTTTCATACAGGTATTCATCATGTGGTAGGTGCGTTCAATATCATCATCCAACCCAATCGAAAAACGAATTAAACCATCGCTTATGCCCATCGTTTTTTGTTCATGCTCAGGTATTTCAGACGATGTAGAAGTTCCCGGAGCGCTAAACAGCGTTTTGTAAAAACCTAAACTAACAGCAAGATAGCCTAAGTTTCTATTTTGCATAAGTTCCATCAATTTATTGGCTTTTTCTAAAGTGCCTACATCAATAGTGAGCATGCCGCCAAAACCGTATTGAGTATTCATCATACTCTTAAACAGTTCGTGTGAAGGATGTGATTTTAGTCCGGGATAGACAGTTTTTAAACCATCGGCTTCAAATTTTTGAGCCAAAAACAAGCCGTTTTTACTATGTTGCTGCATTCTTATATGAAGTGTGCGCAGGTTTTTCAATATGGAAGCGGCTCTTAAACTATCCATGGTAGAACCTAACAACATTGATGCCCCTTGGTTTACATTACGTAAATCATTAATAAATTCCTGTGTGCTGCAAACGACCCCACCAACAGTGTCGCTGGAACCATTAATAAATTTGGTTAAACTGTGAATTATCACATCGGCACCCCATATGGCTGGCGAAATGGATAACGGGGAAAATGTATTATCTACCACTAATTTTAGTTTATGTCTTTTAGCTATTGCTGCTAATCCTTTTATATCGGCAACTTCTAAAAGCGGATTACTCACCGTTTCGCAATACAACACTTTGGTGTTTTTGGTAATGGCAGCTTCAACAGCATCTAATTTTGTAATGTCAACGAAAGATGTTTCAACGTGGAATCTAGAGATGAAATTTTTTAAGAACGCATAGGTGCCACCATAAATAGTTCGACTAGAAACAATATGATCGCCAGCGCTACATAACTGCATTAAAACAGGAGTAATGGCTCCCATGCCCGATGCTGAAACGTTGGCGGTTTCGGTACCTTCCATAGCCGCAAGCGCTTCACCTAAATACAGATTAGAAGGTGAGGAGTGGCGTGAGTATAAATAACACCCATCAGCATTGCCTTCAAAGGTGTCAAACATGGTTTTTGCTGATAAAAACGTATAGGTAGAAGAATCGGAAATAGACGGGTTCACCCCTCCAAATTCTCCAAAATACTGTAAATCCTGTATGCGGTTTGCGGGTTTAAAGTCCATGATGCTAAGTATTGGTTATCTAACAAAATTCAGTATTAATAGATTAAAAAACAATAAATATTGTTTATATTAGTAAATAAAACTATATTAGTTTCTTTTTACAGATTATAAATTTACAAAGTATATATAAAACGGCGGTTTAACGAATTTTATTCAGTTATGATATTTGACGATATTGATAAAAAGCTATTGGAATATTTGCAAACGGACAGCAAACAGACCAATAAAGAGCTTTCAAACAAGTTAAATCTTTCTGTTACGGCAGTCTATGAACGGATTAAAAAACTTGAAAAAGAAGGGTTTATTAATAGTTATGTAGCATTGGTTAATAAGGATCTTGTAGAAAAATCGTTTGTAGCATTTTGTCATATTAAGCTCATTCGACATGCACAAGATTATGTGGTTAAATTTGAAAAAGAAGTTGCTAATTTGCCCGAAGTGCTGGAGTGTTACCATATTAGTGGCGATTACGATTACTTATTAAAAGTATTGGTAAAAGATATGGCTGCTTTTAGAGAGTTTTTGGTAAAAAAGCTAACATCTATCAAACATATTGGTAGTACTCATAGTATGTTTGTAATTAATGAAGTAAAGCACAGCACGGCTATTAATTTTAGTTCGTGAATTCGTGAATTCGTGAATCGTGAAACGTGAAAGGTTAATGGTTGGTTTGGGTCTTGGATCTTTGAACTTGGGTACTTGATGGAATTGGGGTTGTTATATGAGGTTTTTCAACATAATGATTCTTATTTTAGAGACTGTTTAAATTTTGTTTTTGGAATGTTTTATAGGGTATTTTTTTGTCAGACAGGGCCGAGCGTATAAAAAAGGTCTGGGAGACCTTTTTAGCGAAGGAGCCAGGCTGCCGCGAGGGAGAAGTACATAGCTATAAACCGAAAAATAGCTGAAGTATGGCGGAAAAAGGCACATAAAAGAACCAAAAGGATAAAACTTAAACAGTCTCTTGTAATTAAAACTTTTTTACTACTTTTAAACAGCTATTTAAACCAACTAATTTATATTATGAAATCGCCATGATTTGGAAACGCAAGCACCAATGAAAATAAAGCGATTGCTTCGCCAGTTCGCTATCGCTCGTGTCCATATGACCATTAAAAACCAATAAATATTTACATATGAAAAAACTAAGCTACATTATTTTAGGAATCATTATAGGTGCTTTGGTAACCTATTTTTTTTGTCCGAGAGAAAAAGGAGAGGACCCAGTTAAAATAGTAAAACCAAAAGGAGTCATTTCTGTTGAAAAGGCTAAAGAGTTGAATGCTAATTGGACTTTACACAGGAAGGCAGCTGTAGATTCAGCAGCACAAAAACAAGGAAGAAAACAGGACGACCGCTCTACATATTGGTCATTAGAAGATATTGAAAATTATTTAGGCTATGCAAAAAACCAAGCAGATAGTTTGGGCTACCAAATGACTGGAATACGTGTATATTTAGGTGTTTACGGGAAAAATGCAGGGCTAACCAAAAAAGATTTAACCACTATGTTTATAGTGCCCACGGGAAAAAAATCTACAGCGAGTAGCTTAAACCTTAATTTAAGAGGAGGTCATGAAGATGTTCCTGTAGATCCTTTAAATGAGGGTGCAGGAGGAACAGGTGGCTACCCACAATAATTTTAATGAACGCATTTTTATTAGAATACTATAACACCATAACGTTTAGTATTGAATCTTTAGCAGCTTTTACAGGTTTATTGCTTTACAAGAAGTATAAACAAACAGCTGCTAAATATTTTATATGGTTTTTAGTGTATTTATCTGTTTGTGATTTATCTAATACTTATGTACATTATATAAAAGATGGCTTTTTGAGCTTTTTAGAAGGTACTGTTTTCATTAAAAATTTTTGGTGGGCAACATTGTATTGGAAAATTGGAGCTATTATGTTTTTCTCATTTTATTATAATAGCATCTTAACAAATGAAAAATTTAAAAGAATTGTAAAATACAGTAGTTATTCCTTTTTAGTCTTTTCAATCATTTACATACTATTCAATTGGGACGACTATTTTAATCTATTTTTTCCAATAATAAGTATTCTAGGAGCAATCATTATTTTTTTATGCACGGCATTTTATTTTTTTGAAATATTAAGTAGCGAAAAGATATTAACGTTTTACAAATCCATTAATTTTTACATAAGTGCTGCCATATTTATTTGGTGGCTTATTATAACACCTTTGGTGTTTTATGATATTTATAATTCTCATTACGATTGGAATTTTATATTTTTAAAATGGCAAATCTATTTGTTCGCAAACATAGTGATGTACTTGACATTTACATTTGCATTAATTTTTTGCAAACCTGAAGCAGACAAACAGTAACTAGCAATGAATGAACTTTTACTTAATATGGCTTTAATACAACAAATCGAACGGTTGGCTAGCACCGCTTCAGAACGCTATTTATTGGTGTACATGATTGCCGTTTTGGTTATTGTAACCACATTGGTTATTGTATTTTTTGTAGTTTTTTTAAAAAGGAAGAATAAATTATTATTCGAGAAAATAAAACAAGAACAGGCTTTTGAAGCAGAAATTACACAAGCACAAACCGAAACCCAGGAGCAAACCTTGAAAAATATTGGATGGGAGTTGCATGATAATATTGGTCAGTTGCTATCGTTTGCGAATATGCAGTTAAGCATTTTAAAAATGCAGGTGGCGGACGATGTGAAAGAAAAATTTAAAGACACCACCGATGCACTTAAAGAAAGCTTGGCCGAAGTACGGGCACTTTCAAAAACACTAAACAATGAAGTGGTATTAAATGTTGGTTTTGAAAAATCCATTACTAACGAATTGAACCGAATGAAAAAAATGACATTCGATTCGGCAGAACTTAAAACAATAGGGGAAAGCGTAGATTTTAAAGAAAGAAAGCATGAAATAATTCTTTTTAGAATACTTCAAGAGTTTTTATCGAACTCGGTAAAATATTCCGAAGCAAAAAACATACTTATTGTTTTAGACTATCAACCTAATAATTTAGTAATTACCGCAAAAGATGATGGGAAAGGGTTTAATTTAGATGAAACCGAGAAGGGTTCTGGTCTAATCAATATGAAGAGTAGAGCATCGTTAATAAACGCTCAATTAGAATTAACATCCCAACCAGGTGAAGGTGTAAAATTAATTTTAAATTATCCAATGGCAACTAATCAGTATTAAATAACAACCGCAATGAACGCAAAGAAAAATCGCAAAGTTCGCAAAAGTTTACTTTGAATTCTTTGCGAAACCGTAATCGTTAAAAAAATAGTATGACAGAAAACGAAATCGCTAATAAGATAATAGGTTTGGCCATTGAAGTTCATAAGGCACTAGGGCCTGGGTTACTTGAGAGCGCGTATAAAGAATGTTTAATGTACAAAATCATTCAATCTGGAATGTTTGCAGAAAAGGAAAAGCCCATGCCTTTAGTTTTTGAAGAGGTTAAATTAGATTGTGGTTACAGAATGGACATATTGGTAGAGCATAAACTGGTTATTGAAATAAAAAGTGTGGAAGCATTAAATGATGTTCATTTGGCACAAACACTAACTTATATGAAGCTTGGCAATTTCAAACTTGGATTGTTAATCAACTTCAATGTTGCATTGTTGAAAAACGGAATAAAAAGAGTAGTAAATAAAGAGTAGTAAATAATCTGTGAGTTCCCTTCGGTTTTGCTCAGGTCATACTTTGCTGTACTTTGCGGAAACCTTTGCGTTTTTGCGGTTAAAAAACAGACTGATAAATAACACAATATTATAATTACGAAAAGAGTTTAAAAAGTTTTTTTATAAGATTGAGTTTGCCACTATAGGGCGCATATCTTAGTGGAGGATCCATCCAATTCCCTCGTTTTATAATGGCTTTGCTATGTAAAAAAGTGTCAAACCCATGTTTTCCGTGGTAAACGCCCATGCCACTAGCTCCAACGCCCCCAAAAGGGAGTCTGTGATTTCCAAAATGAATTAAAACATCATTAACCACACCACCACCAAAACTGTAAGTGTTTAATATATGCTCTACAAATATTTTGTTATTCGAAAAGGTGTACAACGCCAAAGGTTTTTCAAAACTTGTAATAATACGGTCTATATCTTCTTGGGTATCATAAGTTAGAATTGGTAAAATAGGACCAAAAATTTCATTGCGCATCAGGTCACTTTCTAAAGTAGGTTCATCAACTATAGTAGGAGCTATGTAGTTGTTTGTTTCATCAATAGTGCCACCAAAAATAATATTTGCATCTTTTAGCATATGAGCGATTCGTAAAGTATTTTTAGTATTTATAATTCTTGGAAAATCTACCGATTCTTTAGGATTCTCACCATAAAACCTAGTTATTTCATCTTTTAAAAATACAATAAGTTCCTGTTTAACATTGTGTTTAACAATAATATAATCGGGAGCGATACATGTTTGTCCGCCATTCAAAAATTTACCCCAAGCTATTCGTGTTGCAGCAAGTTTTAAGTTTACCGTATCATCAATAATACAGGGTGATTTACCGCCTAATTCTAAAGTAACCGGTGTTAAATGTTTTGCGGCTGCTAGTGCGATTATTTTACCAACAGATACACTTCCTGTAAAGAAAATATAATCCCATTTTTGGGCCAATAACTCTGTTGCTACATTCGCATCACCTTGTATGGATTTAGCATACGCTTCTGGAAAAACAGTCGTTAATATATCTGTTATTAATTGCGAGGTGTGTTTGGTAAGTTCGCTTGGTTTTAGAATGACCGTATTTCCTGCGGCAATTGCCATGATAACTGGTTCTAAAGCCAGTAAAAAAGGATAATTCCAAGGCGCAATGACCAACACGTTTCCGTAGGGTTCTTTATAAATATAATCTTTAGAGGGGAATGTTAAGATAGACGACTTCATCTGTTTTGGTTTTGACCATTTTTTAAGGTTTTTAATAACCAAATTTAATTGGGACATAACAAGTCCAAATTCACTAAGAAAAGTTTCAAATTCCGGCTTTTTAAAGTCTTTATTTAATGCATCATAAATAGCTTGTTCTTTTGAAATGATTTCATTTTTCAAAGCCTTTAAATAAATCAATCTGGTTGCTACCGATTTTGTTTTTTGTGAATTAAAAAATGCTTTTTGATACGAAATAATGTTACTAATACTATCCAAAATGTTTTTTCATAAAGATAGGGAACATCCTTGATTAATTCTAATCACATAATACGAAGCGATTTAAAAAAATGGACAATAGAAAATAGATGTAGACAGTAGGCAGTAGGCAGTGGTCAGTAGGCAGTGGACAGTAGGCAAATAGGCAATAGAGAATAGGGGAAATAGAAGAGAAACTTAGTCTGAATATCAGAAACTTTGCAACTTTGAGTCTTTGAAACTCTGAAGCTCAAAAACTCAGAAACTTTGAGACTTTGCAACTTTGCAACTTTGAGACTTTCAACCATTACAAGCATCCCAAATAGGATCATTTGGCAAAGGTGCAGTAATATGTATGGGTTCTAATTTTACAGGATGTATAAAGGTAATGTGTCTGGCATGCAAATGGATGCTGGCATCTTTATTGCTTCTATCGAACCCGTATTTTAAATCACCTTTTATGGGGCAACCAATAGTTGATAATTGCGAACGTATTTGGTGGTGCCTGCCCGTTTCTAAATTAATTTCAAGCAAGAAATAATGGTCTAATTTCTTTAATGTTTTATAATGAAGAATGGCTTTTTTACTGTCTTTTACTTCTTTTGGATAAGCTGAGGATTTGTTGTTTTTTGGATTTTTTTTTAGCCAATTAACCAAAGTGTCTTTTGCTTTTGGTGGTTCGTTTTTTACAATAGCCCAATAGGTTTTGTCAATATCTTTTGAGACAAACAAGGCATTTAATCTAGGTAATACTTTGCTGGTTTTTGCAAAAATAACAAGGCCTGTCGTGGGGCGATCTAAACGGTGCACAACCCCTAAATAGACATCCCCAGGTTTGTTGTATTTGTCTTTTATGTATGCTTTAACAATATCGCTTAATGGTTTGTCGCCTGTTTTATCACCTTGTACAATATCGCCAGCACGTTTGTTTACGATGATGATATGATTATCTTCATATAAAACCTGTAGGTTGTTTTTATTGGACAATTTGGACATATTAGATTATTAGACTACTTAGACTATTTATATTTTTAGTGTTGATTTGAATTTAGAAATCATTTTTATTATTTCTTCTAATTCTTTTGAAATAAGATTTAGTTCTTCAAAAGAAATAAATTTTAAATCGAAAGCAATAAGTAATTGTGTCTCTATTTCATATGTAAATATTTATTTTTTATTGGTCATATGTTATCGCTTTACTTGTTGATTTTTGTTTGCAATAAACTCATTGGTGGTAGCGATTTCATAGCAAGAACCTAATGTAATTTCTAAAAATCTAGAAAAATCTTTATTTGATTTTCTAGATGAACCTTCGGCAATATTAGAAGGGATTGAAACAGAAGCTTTTCGAAGTTGATTTGATAATCCGAACTTTTCCGATTCAGGAAACTTAGAAGTTAAAGAATATATTCCAGTACAAAAATGTCGGCCTCTTTTCCATATTTCTAATTCTTTAAATTATGCATAAAACTAAATAAGTCTAATTCTCTAAAACCTCCATCAATCTAACAAGTCCAACAATCTAACAAGTCCAACAATCTAACAAGTCCAACAATCTAACAAGTCTAACAAGTCTAACAATCTAAATTAATACTGCTCATTATCATTAGGAAAATCAATCGATTTTACATCTTCAACATACTGGGAAATGGCATTGGTCATGTCTTCATACAAATTCATATAGCGGCGTAAAAAACGTGGATGAAATTCGTGTGTCATACCTAGCATATCATGTAGAACCAAAACTTGTCCGTCAACACCATTACCAGCGCCAATTCCAATAATGGGAATGCTAACACTTTCTGCTACTTCTTGAGCAAGTTTAGCAGGTATTTTTTCGAGGACAATAGCAAAACAACCAATGCGCTCAAGCATTTTGGCATCTTCAATAAGGCGTAGCGCTTCCTCTTCTTCTTTAGCGCGAACAGTGTAAGTTCCAAATTTGTAGATAGATTGTGGCGTTAAACCTAAATGCCCCATAACAGGAATACCAGCATTTAAAATACGCTTTATGGACTCTTTAATTTCTTTTCCGCCTTCCAGTTTTACAGCATGTCCGCCACTTTCTTTCATAATTCTAATAGCAGAACGCAGGGCTTCTTTCGGGTCACTTTGGTAGCTTCCAAAAGGCAAGTCTACTACCACTAAAGCACGGTCTATAGCACGAATTACCGAAGATGCATGATATATCATTTGATCTAAAGTAATAGGCAATGTCGTTTCATGTCCCGCCATGACGTTACTAGCCGAATCACCAACAAGAATAACATCTATACCAGCACCATCTACTATCTTTGCCATGGTGTAATCGTAGGCTGTTAGCATGGATATTTTTTCACCATTGGCTTTCATATCAACCAGTGTTTTTACAGTAACACGTTTATATTCTTTTTTTGCAGTAGACATATTTTTGTTTTTTCTGATAGGAAGCAAAAGTAGTAAAACAAATTCGTAAGAAATAAAAAATGAGTTTACTCATGTAAAGCATTTTTTAAAACCAGATGCGTTTACTTAATGAGTTCGCCATTTACTTCAACATTTTTAAAAGTAACGCCATTAATGATGCTTTTATCGTAAGTGGCATCTTTGGCTTCAACTTTTATGTTTTCAAATGTAAAATTGGAAAGCTTGTCGTATTCGGTAATCTTCATATCATAAAAAATATCGCACTTTAAGTCAATATTTCTCATCGTAATATGGTTTGAATATGATAGAGGCACATCTTTTCTTCCTTTTAAGTCGAAAAACTGTGTCCAGGGTTTAATATAAATAAAGCTATGGGCTTCACCTGTAATATTTTCAACGGTTATGTATTCGTATTTTTGGGCTGTATCGGGACGCATTTTTAGCCATAATAAACGTTTGGCTTCTTTTACGACACAATTACGCATCACTATGTTTTTGTTATGTATGGATTCGCTTCCGTTTGTTAAGGCGGCATGACAAAATCCGAATTCGCAATCTTCAATTATAATATTGGTGTTTTCGCCATTGCTAGGGTCTTTATCTGCCCAAGGACCTTTGCCACCTTTTAAAGCAATGGCATCGTCGTTTACTGCCATATAGCAACCTTTAATTAGCATGTTGTTACATACATCTATATCAATAGCATCGGTACTTGGAGCTTTTACTGGTTCATGTGGCGAAGTAATGCGTAAATCTAAAATTTTCACGTTATTACATTGGTAATAATGACTGGTCCAAAAACCAGAGTTTCGCAATTTCACATCTTGTACTTGTACGTTATTGCATTTCCAAATAAATACCAATCGTGGTCTTGATACTTCTAAATTGGTGCATTTAGGGTTTTCTTTTCTACGTTGCCAGAAAGCCTCCCAATATTTTAAACCGTTTCCGTCAATAGTCCCTTTTCCGGTAATGGTAAATCCGTCTATACCAAAGGCATTTACTAAGGCTGAGAAATATTCAATACTTTGCCCTTCAATTCTAGAAGGTTTAAATGGGTAATCGGCAATATTATCAGAACCCTTTAAAACACCACCTTCGGCGACATGTAAATGGGTATTTGGTTTAAAAAACAGCGCACCACTTAAAAAAGTCCCTTTAGGAATTACAATAACACCGCCGCCATTTCTGTAAGCTTCATCTATAGTATTTTGAATGGCTTCTGTTTGTATTAAGGTACTGTCGTTACTAACACCATAATCGGTGATGGTATAAAAAGCACCTAAATCTTCAGGGTTTATTTTAGAATAGTCATGAAACCAATCAGGAATTTTAGTTCCGTCAGGAAAAAGATCGGTTTCTACTATTTTGGTTTTTTGATTGCATGATACGAGTAATACTGTAATAATTAGTAAATAAATGTTTTTCATTGCTTTTAGTGATTTGTTGGTATTATTATGATAAGCATTTTCAAGATTGGTAAAAGTAATAAATTACGAATCATTATCAATATGACATCATGTCAGCATTCATTTATTGGCATAATCATTGACTTTTACATATCGAATTTAAAAATGAACATTCAACACAAATAAAAAATATATTATGAGTAAAATTATTGGAATCGATTTAGGTACAACCAACTCTTGCGTTTCTGTTATGGAAGGTAACGAACCCGTTGTTATCCCAAACGCAGAAGGTAAAAGAACAACGCCATCGGTTATTGCTTTTGTTGAAGGCGGCGAAATTAAAGTTGGTGACCCAGCAAAAAGACAAGCAGTAACAAACCCTACAAAAACCGTTTATTCTATTAAGCGTTTTATGGGTAATAAATATTCTGAATCTAAAAAAGAAGCAGAGCGTGTACCATATAAGGTGGTAAAAGGTGATAACGATACGCCTCGTGTAGACATAGACGGGCGCTTATACACACCTCAAGAATTATCTGCTATGATTCTTCAAAAAATGAAGAAAACTGCTGAAGATTATTTAGGAACTACTGTTACAGAAGCAGTTATTACGGTACCTGCATATTTTAACGACAGTCAACGTCAAGCTACTAAAGAAGCTGGAGAAATTGCAGGCTTAAAGGTAAGACGTATTATAAACGAACCTACAGCTGCAGCATTGGCTTATGGTTTAGACAAAAAAGGTAAAGACCAAAAAATCGTGGTATTTGACTTTGGTGGAGGTACACACGACGTTTCTATTTTAGAATTAGGAGACGGTGTATTTGAAGTATTATCTACTGATGGTGATACGCACTTAGGTGGTGATGATGTAGATGAAAAAATCATCAACTGGTTGGCAGATGAGTTTAATGCCGATGAAGGTATGGATTTACGTAAAGATCCGATGTCTTTACAACGTTTAAAAGAAGCTGCTGAAAAAGCTAAGATTGAATTATCATCTTCTGCACAAACAGAAATCAACTTACCATATATCACGGCTACTGCAAGTGGACCAAAACACTTAGTACGTACCTTAACAAGATCTAAATTTGAGCAATTAATTGACGATTTAGTAAAACGTACCATTGCACCATGTGAATCTGCGTTAAAAGCAGCAGGTTTAAGTAAAAGTGATATTGACGAAATTATTTTAGTAGGTGGTTCTACACGTATCCCTGCAGTTCAAGCTGCTGTTGAGAAATTCTTTGGAAAATCTCCAAGTAAAGGTGTGAACCCAGACGAAGTTGTATCTTTAGGTGCCGGTATTCAAGGTGGTGTATTAACTGGTGATGTAAAAGATGTATTATTATTGGACGTAACCCCATTATCATTAGGTATCGAAACTATGGGTAACGTTATGACGAAGCTAATTGAAGCTAATACGACGATTCCTACTAAGAAATCCCAAGTATTCTCAACAGCTGCCGATAATCAACCATCTGTAGAAATTCACGTATTACAAGGTGAAAGAGCTATGGCTGCCGATAACAAAACCATTGGTCGTTTTCACTTAGATGGTATTCCACCAGCAAGAAGAGGAACGCCACAAATTGAAGTAACGTTTGATATTGATGCCAATGGTATTATCCATGTAACGGCTACTGATAAAGCTACAAATAAAACACAAGATATTCGTATAGAAGCATCTTCTGGTTTAACTGAAGAAGAAATCAAAAAAATGAAAGCAGATGCAGAAGCTAATGCTGAGGCAGATAAACAAGCCAAAGAGAAAGCAGAAAAATTAAATGCTGCTGATGCCATGATTTTCCAAACCGAAAGTCAGTTAAAGGAATTTGGTGATAAATTATCTGATGATAAAAAGAAACCAATTGAAGAAGCATTAGAAGAACTTAAGAAAGCTTATGAAACTAAAGACGTAGCGGTTATAGACCCAGCTTTAGAGAAAATTAACGAAGCTTGGAAAGTTGCTAGTGAAGAAATGTACAAAGCACAAGCCGAAGGACAACAAGGTGGCGCACAACCAGGACCAGATGCTGCAGGTCAAAATGGACAAGCAGAATCTAGCGATGTGGAAGACGTAGACTTCGAAGAAGTCAAGTAGCCTGTGCTGAGCGAAGTCGAAGTATAGATTTCGAAGAAGTGAAATAAACAGTCATTCCTGCGAAGGCAGGAATCCAAATAAGACTAAAAACGCAACCATTTCTGGTTGCGTTTTTTTATTCAATAAGTTGTTTACTTACTATTTTATTGGTAACAGAAATAGTTAAAACCATGTACTTTAGTGCATTTTCCTTTCAGTTTCTAAAAATTTTTACCGCAGATTCGCAAATTTTTAACATTTTAGATAATCTGCGAATCTGCGGTAAAATTCCACTGATTAATTTCGCAGACTAACCTTGCAGATTAGTCTGCAAACAAAACTATGGATTTCAAGTCCATGGTTTATTTCTGAAACTGGTACGTTTGCCCTGAATGGTTGCGTTCTTCATTTTATTAATTTCAAAACAAAACAACATGCTATGCGTGCATAATATTGTTATATTTGTCGAAATCAATTTTAGAAATGTCAACGAAACTTACTCAACTTTTAGAAATTAAATATCCAATAATTCAGGCGCCTATGTTCTTGGTATCAAATACCGCCATGGTTATTGAAGCTATGAAATGTGGTATCGCTGGGTGTATTCCTGCACTTAATTATAGAACTTTGGAAGAATTAAGAGCAGCTATTATTGAGTTAAAAAATGCAAAAGTAGAAGGCGGTTCGTTTGGATTTAATCTAATAGTAAATAAATCGAATATTAAGTATAAGGAACAATTACGCATACTTTGTGAGGAAGGATGCGATTTTATAATAACCTCTTTAGGAAGTCCGGAAGAAACCATAAATCAAGCACATCGAGTAGGCATAAAAGTGTTTTGTGATGTGGTCGATTTAAAATTTGCGAAAAAAGTTGAGGGATTGGGAGCCGATGCTGTTATAGCTGTTAATAATCAAGCCGGTGGTCACAGAGGAAATCTGTCACCTGAGAATCTTATAAAAGAGTTGGTTTCCAATTGCCATATTCCGATTATTTCGGCAGGCGGTGTGGGACGCAAAGTAGATATTGATACCATGTTAAGTTATGGAGCCGCTGGCGTTTCTGTCGGGAGTCCGTTTATCGCATCGGTTGAAGCTAATGTCACAGACGAATATAAACAAGCTTGCGTGGAATACGGTGCAGAAGATATTGTAATGACCGAACGTATTTCGGGGACACCATGTACTGTTATCAATACACCTTATGTTCAAAAAATAGGTACTAAGGCTACTTGGATAGAATCTGTTTTAAACAAGCATAAAAAACTTAAAAAGTGGGTGAAGATGATTCGTTTTTCGATAGGAATGAATGCCACCAAAAATGCCGCTACCAAAGCCACCTATAAAACGGTTTGGGTTGCAGGTCCTAGTATTGAGCATACGCATAGTATATTACCTGTAAAAGCTATAGTAAAACGGTTAATAGAATAATGAAGAATAAAGAGAATAGAATAAAGAAAATAGACAAGAGACAAGAGAATGACAATAAATGATTTACTTTTCTGTTTTAATAATCCCTAAGTAACTTATTAATAAAAAAAAATAGGGGCACACATCGGTGATCTCTTTAAAAAGCCATTGACACTGTGTTTGCAGTGAATTGTAAAAGTTTTATCGGACACTATGAATATTAATTCACCAATGCTACCTTTTTTTGTTCCCTATTTTTTTTTCCAACAAATAGGCTAATAGTTGTACTGGCTGTTAATCCCCCTAAAGAAGTGGCTATTAATTCACCGGTATCCCAATAATAAGAATAGCCTTCTTTGCCTTTTCTTACACTATCATAGAGTTCTTTAGTAGCTCCAGCAAGCACAGAAGCTCCAAGACTATACCAAAAAGCCTTTTTCTTATTTTTAGTGGTTGTATAAACAACGGCATAAGTGGTTGCGGAAATAAAAGCGCCAGCACTAAAGTGCAATTTGTCATCGGTAGAAATAAATTGTGCATGACTTATACTCGAACTCAAAAAAAATATAATAAAAAAAGCAATTGTGATTTTCATAAGGTGTTTTTAATATCAAACTTATCTTGATAAAAACAAAAAGTCAAGATAAGTTCGTTGGTTGCACTAAAACTATAGATTAAAACTTTAAAAATGTTATATATTCGTTTTTTATAATATTTATACGGCAAAGAGTCTTTTTTTAGCACATACATGTGTTATTTGCACTCAATTTTGAAATTAATACAAGTACATTCAATGAAAAACAGAAAATTAGGAGTTAACGGATTTAATATTGGTGAAGTAGGTTTAGGTTGCTGGCAACTAGGAGCCGATTGGGGTAAAGACATTTCAAGAGAAACTGCTTTAAATATTCTAAATGAATCTGTTAAAAATGGTATCACCTTTTTTGATACTGCAGACGTGTATGGCAATGGAAAAAGTGAAACGGTTATAGGTGAATTTTTAAAAACGTGTGATGATCCTATACGTGTGGCTACAAAATTTGGTAGAGCAGGGGATGCGTATCCAGATAAATACTCAAAAGACGTTTTACGAAAATCTGTTGAAGGTTCTTTACAACGTTTAGGCGTAGAGTCGATAGATTTGTTACAATTACATTGCATTCCAACACACTATTTAAAAGAAGGAAGGGTTTTTGATTGGTTGCGCGAATTACAGCAAGAAGGACTCATTAAACATTTTGGTGCCAGTGTAGAAACGGTTGAAGAAGGTTTAATATGTATGCAACAAGAAGGTTTACTATCGTTGCAAGTTATTTTTAACGTTTTCAGACAAAAATTGGTAACCGAACTATTTCCGCAAGCGGAAGCAAAGGGCGTTGGCATTATTGTGCGCTTGCCATTGGCAAGTGGGTTGCTTTCAGGGAAATTTGATAAGAATACAAGCTTTCCAGAAAACGACCATAGAAATTATAACAGAAACGGAGATGCTTTTAATGTAGGAGAAACTTTTGCTGGGTTGCCATTTGAAAAAGGATTAGAGTTTGTTGATACCATTAAAAATAACATATTGCCAGATAATTTAACCATGGTTCAACTGGCTTTACGATGGATTTTAGACCACCAAGCTGTTAGTTGTATTATTCCGGGAGCAAGTTCTACAAAGCAAGTGATTTCAAATGCCGAAGTTTCAAATATTAAAGCGTTATCACCTGAAACGCATTTAGCTTTAGCACAATTATATAAATCTGAAATACATAGTAACATACGTGGTGGTTATTGATGATGCTATAAATAACCCGTTAACTCCAAGAATATGGAGTTGAATATTGACGAGATAGTAAACACTTTGACTAAAGCAATTAAAGCAAACGCTATGGAAGAAAACAAATCTCAAATAATAATTTATCAAACCGAAAGCGGAGAAACTAAATTAGATGTTCGTTTTCAAGATGAGACGGTCTGGCTTACTCAAAGATTGATGGCAGAATTATTTCAAACCTTAATCGATTATCGATTTACAAACACGGTTTCTAAAACCCTTTAAAAACATCATTTTTTATACCAATCCATTCCTCATTCAAAATTCCATAACAACAAGTATTTCGTTTAAAACCATCAAGCATCAAGGTGTCTTTTCGTAATACGCCTTCAAGTTTGGCGCCTAATTTTTCAACCGCTTTTCTGGATTTTATGTTGCGTTCATCAATTCGAAACTCAACTTTATCAAAATTCAAGGTTTCAAAAGCATATTGCAGCATTAAAAATTTCATGTGTTTGTTTAATCCCGTACCTTGAAATTGGGTTCCTATCCATGTCCATCCAATATGCAACACTTTATTATGCCAATTGATATATCCAAAACGTGTACAACCTGCGTAACTACTTGTTCGTTTATCAAAAATAATAAAAGGAATGGCTGTTTTTTGGTAATAGCAATCTACAGCATCTTGCACATATTCTTTTAGATTTTCCGGTGTATCAATTTTACTGGGGGAGTATTGCACTAGATTGGGTTGTTGGGCAACTTCTATTAAATATTTATAATTGCTTAAACCCAATAAAGAGAGTTTTACATAGTCGTTTTCTAAAGTTGGTACTTGCATCATTTTGTTAATTCTGTGTAGGTAGGTATATATTAAATTGAACCTTAAATTTTATATCTGTTACAAGTGTATTTTGTACTTTTACAGGCGCGATTAAAAATACAATATTTCTATGCAATTAACCAAAGAAGTCATTATAGCAAAAGCCAATGAAGCTTGTAAAAATACCTTAATGGAAACCTTACATATTGAGGTTATAGATTATGGTGATGATTTTTTAGTAGCACGTATGCCCGTAAATTCTAGAGTATATCAGCCTGATGGCGTGCTGCATGGTGGTGCAACCGCAGCTTTGGCTGAAAGCGTAGGTAGTTTTGCTTCCCATATTTTTATAGATACCGAACAGTTTTTTGTAAGGGGCATCGAAATTACCGCCAATCATTTAAAAAGCATTAAAGAAGGGTTTGTATATGCTAAGGCAACGTTTGTACATAAAGGCAGAACCACACAATTACTGGATATTAAAGTAACAGACGATGCCAATAATCTGATATCGGTTTGTAAATTAACCACCATTTCGTTGCCAAAAAAGAACTGATTAATGACTTCGGAAGATTTTTTTAAACGTATTGAGCAACAATACCACAATGAACTGCCCTTTGTTGTTTATAGAAAGCCTAATAAAAGTGACATTAATGGATTGCTTCAATCTCATAACGAATTAATTTCCATAAAAGATTTTACCGAAAAGGGCTTTGTCTTTGCTCCATTTGATGACTTAGAAACCTCGGTATTGATACCTTTTGATGGTTCTGAAGTTATTTCTTTGTCATCTCTAATGCCAAGTGACATTGGGATTACAGAAAACAAAAAAATCATAAACGAACAGGAAAAGCAGCAGCACATAGATCTTGTAAAAAAAGGGGTTGAAGCTATCGAAGCTAAGGATTTTAAAAAGGTTGTGTTATCAAGACAAGAACATGTTTTAATAGCAGAAACCAATCCCATTGTTATTTTTAAAAGACTTTTAAGCACGTACACCTCATCTTTTATTTATTGCTGGTACCACCCCAAAGTAGGGTTATGGTTGGGGGCAACACCCGAAACACTTATAAAAATTGAAGGCAGCCAGTTTTCTATTATGGCGTTGGCAGGCACGCAGGTTTACAAAGGAAATTTAGATGTGATTTGGCAAGACAAAGAAAAACAGGAACAAAAATTTGTAACAGATTTTATTGTTGATAGTTTGCAACCTTCCATAGAAAGTTTAAATGTTTCAGAGACCGAAACCGTAAAGGCAGGTAATTTGGTACATTTAAAAACCATGGTTTCGGCACGTTTAAAAACAGATTCCACATTAAAAGATATTATTTGTACCATACATCCAACACCAGCAGTTTGTGGGTTGCCAAAGGAAGAAGCAAAACAATTCATTTTAAAGAATGAACATTACAACCGGGAGTTTTATACAGGTTTTTTAGGTGAACTGAATTTTGAGACGACTACTGCGCCACGTTCCGGTAAACGAAATATAGAAAACAGAGCCTATGCCGTTACCAAAAAAAGCACACAATTGTATGTGAATTTACGGTGTATGAAACTAAAGAACAATACGGCCATTATATATGTTGGTGGAGGCATAACCGCCAACTCTAACCCCGAAAGTGAATGGGAAGAAACCGTATCAAAATCTTTAATTATTAAAAATATTTTGTAATTAGCTTATTTTAAGCACTATTTATTACTTTTACATATTGATCCAATTATATGATTTATCCAAAAATCCCTCTCGCACAAACCGTTATAGAGCTCTTTAAAATTAAAGGTATAAAGCATATTGTTATTTCACCGGGCAGTAGAAATGCCCCTTTAACCATTGGCTTTACTAACAATCCGTATTTCACTTGTTACAGTATTGTAGACGAGCGTTGTGCCGCCTTTTTTGCTTTGGGTATCGCGCAACAATTAAAAGTACCTACAGCGGTGGTTTGTACATCGGGTAGTGCTTTGGTAAACTATTATCCAGCGGTTACAGAGGCTTATTATAGCGACATTCCATTGGTTGTGGTATCGGCAGACCGACCAAAACATTTAATTGGTATTGGAGATGGGCAGACCATTAACCAGAAAAATATTTTTGAAAATCATATTTTATATTCCGTAAACCTAAAACTGGATGTAAAAGACGAGAATAATATTCCTGAAAACGAAGAATTGCCCATGTTGAAAAACCTTGAAGACAAATTAGAACGTTTTTTAGGTTTGCAGAAAGACATTCAAACGCATAATGAAGAAGAAATTAATGAAGCTTTAAATTTTGCATTGTTAAAAAAAGGACCAGTACATATCAATATTCCTTTTGATGAACCACTTTATGAAACCGTTGAAAAATTACGAGTGACCCCAAAGTCAATAAAACCAGCTTTAAAGCCAAAAGTTATTGAAGACTATGTGCTTAATGAGTGTTTGCAAGACTGGAATTCGACTTCTAAGAAAATGATACTTGTGGGTGCTAATTACCCAAATGAGATTGATAAGAAATGGTTGAAGGAACTGGCAGACGATGACAGTGTGGTTGTGTTTACCGAGACAACGTCAAATTTATATCATGAAAGTTTTTTTCCGTCCATCGACCAAATTGTAGAACCTTTAACAGAAGAAGAGAAAAAGGCACTTCAACCAGAGATTTTACTAACCTTTGGCGGTTTAATTGTTTCGAAAAAAATAAAGACATTATTACGAAAATTCCAACCTAAATATCATTGGCATGTTGATGAAAAAAGTGCTAACGATACGTTTTTCTGTTTAAGTAATCATATTGATGTGACGCCTAATCAGTTTTTTTCGGTCTTTTTACCAAAAATAACGCATTATGTAAAAAGTAATTATAATGCTCATTGGACTGACGTAAAAAATAACCGTTTAAAAAAGCACAACGAATATTTAAAAACGATCCCTTTTACCGATTTAAAAGTTTTTGATATACTGTTTAAAAATATACCTAGTGACCATATTTTGCAAATAGCTAACAGTTCGGCGATTCGCTACGCGCAGTTGTTCGATATTAACAAAAACAATACGGTCTTTTGTAATAGAGGTACTAGCGGAATAGACGGCAGTACATCAACCGCTATTGGTTGTGCGGTGGTGAATGATAAACCAACAACCTTAATAACGGGAGATTTAAGCTTTTTATATGACAGCAATGGGCTATGGAACAACTACATTCCTAAGAATTTTAGAATTATTGTTATAAACAATCAGGGAGGTGGGATATTTAGAATTCTTCCGGGGCATAAAAACTCCGATAATTTTGAAACTTTTTTTGAAACTACCCACAATTTAAATGCAAGGCATTTGTGCAGAATGTATGGGTTTGCTTATAAAAGTGTTTCAAAAGAAAAACCATTGGAATATTATTTAAAAGAATTTTTTGTGGAAGATGGGCGCCCAAAACTTTTAGAGATCTTCACACCCAAAAATATTAATGACGAAGTGCTTCTTCAATATTTCGAATATTTAAAATAAAATACGTTGTGACTTTTTTTTCTGAATTTATTGGTCACAGAAATAGTTAAAACTATGCACTTTGGTGCATTTCCCTTTTAGGGTCTAAAAATTTTTATCACAAATTCACAAATTTTTAACATTTTTGGTAATCTGCGAATTTGCGGTAAAATTTCACCGATTAATTTCGCAAACTAACCTTGGAGACTTTTAGTCTGCAAACAAAACTATGGACTTCAAGTCCATGGTTTATTTAAACTTTTTAGATTGAAGTAAGTGAAAAGGACTATTTTTTAGCCAATTTTGAAGCGTTTAAATGAGTTTAATTTGTAAAAAAAGTTATCTTTAAAGCCATTAAAACAAAATTTATTATGAATAAACGTGACGAACTTATTGCTAAGTATGCTGCAGATTTAAAGGAAAAGTGTGGTGTAACAGCAGACATGGATTTATTAACTAAAGTAACAATTGGTTGTGGCCCTTCAATTTACAATGCAGACTCTTCAGCTGTTTCCGGAACAGATGAAGCTGAACTTGAAACTGTGAAAAACAATTTCTTAATTAAAAAATTAGGGCTAAAAGACAGTGCCGATTTAGATAAAGGAATCCATACTGTTATGGAGCAATATGGTAAGACCAATCGTAATAAATACAGAGCAGTTGTTTATTATTTATTGACTAAGCATTTCAAAAAAGAATCTGTTTATTAATCTAAAATAGATTTTATAGTTATAGAGCGTTTCAAATTAAAATTGTAACGCTTTTTTTAGTATAAGACAAAAAGCCACATATAATCAGATGTAAGTATGAGCTTATTAAAGTAGTATAAATAAGAAGATGTAGATAAGGACTTCGACAAGCTCAGTCTGACACTGGAAATGGTAATGAACTACCCCGGCAGAGCCATCGAGGACTCTATAGATTAAAATAGCCTGTTATACAAGGCCTGTCGAAGCTATGTAAGAAGTATTGGGACTTCGACTTCGACAAGTACAATATGACACACTTCAATTTTTGTTATATACTAAACGCTTTTTTATTAAATGACTTCATTGTCTAAAAACTAATATGATTACCTTTGCAGCATGATAAGAATTGGGGAAGTAAATACATTAGAAATACTACGCGAAACAGAGCATGGTGCGTATTTGGTAGACACGGAAGATAATGAAGTTTTATTGCCAAATAGGTATGTGCCGGAATCGTTCAAGATTTGGGATAAGTTAGACGTATTTGTGTATTTGGACAACGAAGAACGCCCTGTGGCTACTACCGATATGCCATACATTAAGATCGGTGAGTTTGCTTTGTTGCGTTGCAATGCTGTGACAGAATATGGCGCCTTTTTAGATTGGGGTCTGGTAAAAGAATTATTTTGTCCGTTTAAAGAGCAAGCCTTTAAAATGAAGCCGAAAGGGTGGTATTTGGTGTATTGTTATTTAGATGAAAAAACGGGAAGATTGGTAGCTTCCAGTAAAACCAATAGTTTTTTAGATAATAAAGTACTTACCGTGAATCAGTTTGATGAAGTAGATATCATCGTATCGCACCCATCCGATATTGGTATGAACGTCATAGTTAATAAAGTACATACAGGGCTTATATACAAAGACCAAATTTTTACCGATTTAAGTGTTGGTGATAAGTTAAAGGGCATCGTAAAAAAGATTCGTCCCGGTAATAAATTGGATATTTCATTAGGACAAATAGGTTATAGAAATATAGAACCGAATGCCGAACGTATTTTGCATGAACTTCACGATAACAGTGGGTATTTAAACCTTACCGATAAATCTGATCCAGAAGTTATAAAAGACGTGCTTCAAATGAGCAAAAAGAACTTTAAGAAAGCCGTAGGGACTTTGTATAAACAGAAACAGATTGAGATTAAACCAGACGGTATTTACTTAGTTTAAATTATGATCCATCAAGATACCATAGTAGCCTTAGCGACCCCATCTGGTGCCGGTGCCATTGCTGTTATACGTTTGTCAGGTAATGATGCTATTTCTATAGCAGACAGTTGTTTTAGATCCATAAAAAGCAAAAAAACACTGAGTGCCCAAAAAACACATACCATCCATTTAGGACATATTATTGATGGGAACAAAACGATTGATGAGGTATTGGTTTCGGTATTTAAAAATCCAAATTCTTATACAGGAGAAGATGTGGTTGAAGTGTCATGTCATGGTTCCAACTACATTCAACAGGAAATTATACAGTTATTCCTTAGGAAAGGCTGCCGCATGGCAACAGCAGGCGAGTTTACCTTGCGTGCTTTTTTAAATGGGAAACTGGATTTAAGCCAAGCCGAAGCGGTTGCCGATTTAATTTCTAGTGATAACGAAGCGTCCCACCAAATAGCCATGCAACAAATGCGTGGCGGTTTCTCATCTGAAATAGCAAAACTTCGTGAAGAACTTTTAAATTTCGCTTCCTTAATAGAGTTGGAATTAGACTTTGCTGAAGAGGATGTCGAGTTTGCCGATAGAACGCAGTTCAAAGAATTGGTAGAACGCATTAGTTTTGTTTTAAAGCGTTTAATAGACTCGTTTGCCGTTGGTAACGTTATTAAAAACGGTATTCCTGTAGCCATTGTTGGTGAACCGAATGTGGGGAAATCGACGCTTTTAAATGCGCTTTTAAATGAGGAACGCGCCATTGTCTCAGAAATTGCAGGAACCACCCGTGATACCATTGAAGATGAAATATCGATAGGAGGGATTGGGTTTCGTTTTATTGATACAGCAGGAATTCGTGAAACGAAAGATGTGGTTGAAAGCATTGGTATCAAAAAAACTTTTGAAAAAATTGACCAAGCACAAGTGGTTATTTATTTGTTTGATAGCACTCAATTTAAAACTTTGGGATCGCAATTTAAAGTGGAATTAGAAAAGATTAAAAATAAATATCCTCAAAAACCTTTAATCATTATTGCTAACAAGGTTGATAAACTTAGCAATGAAGACATCTCAAGTCTAAAATCTCAAATCTCAAATCTAGAATTATTATCTGCAAAAAAAGGGATTGGGGTTGACGAATTAAAAGATAAACTCTTAAGTTTTGTTAATACAGGATCTTTAAGAAATAATGACACCATTGTAACGAACTCAAGGCATTATGATTCGTTATTGAAAGCTTTAGATGACATTGAAAAAGTGAAACACGGACTGCAATCTGGTTTATCTGGCGATTTATTAGCTATTGATATTCGGCAAGCATTATACCACTTTGGTGAAATAACCGGAGAGATAACAAACGATGATTTGCTGGGTAATATTTTTGCTAATTTTTGCATCGGGAAATAGATTCAAAGTAAAATTTCAAAACTACCTAATTTTTCCAAAGACCCAGGTGAATTATTATAGGAAATGCCCAAAGAGCTAAAATAGCCTAAGGAGTAATAATCAAAAAATATGGATTTTGAGCTAATTATAATTGCTATATAGCTCATAAAAACGTTATATTTGAGCTATAAAATTCAAAAATATAGCTCATAGAACGTAAAATTTGGAATTGGCTATCTAAAGACTGGCTAAATTTCTCCTATAATGAGAATGAATTAAAATCATTAAAATTAGGATTTCTTTAATTATGCATAAAACTGTTTTTTTTAATAATGTGTTTTATCGAAAGAAATTTCACTAATCTATCTAAAAACTCATTTTCTTTTTTAACTTTATCGTCTCCCTTTAGTAAATGATAGCAGCGACTTTAAACTGTCGCTATTCTATATGTTTAAATTTTAGTTTATATAATTTGTTAAATGATTAAAAACCAACCAAAAGCTGATATTAATTTTGAACAAGAATTATGGAAAGCTGCTAATGAACTTCGTGGTGCAGTAGCTGAAAACCAATATAAAGACTTTGTTTTACCGTTAATTTTTTTAAAACATGTGTCTGAGCGTTACGAGTTGCGCAGAGATTCGTTAAAAGCCTTTTTAAACGACCCGAAATCAGATTACTACACACAAAATAAAGAAGATCAAAACTATGTGTTGGAAGATCCAGATGAATATCTATCCTTTAACACCTACATCATACCCGAGAAAGCGACTTGGCAATTTTTACAGGATAACGCCGAACAGGATAATATTAAAGTATTGGTTGATAATGCCTTCGATTTATTGGATGAAACCTTGGCAACTTACAGACCAGACTTAAAGGGGATATTACCACGTATTTTTGTTAAAAGCCAACTGACGGCAAAACAAGTCGCAGGATTAATCAATCTGTTGGCAAACCCTAAACTGTCTGAAAAGGAAAATCCAGAAAGCGATATTCTAGGGCGAGTTTATGAATATTATATTGGCAAGTTCGCCATTGCCGAAGGTTCGGGTGCTGGTCAATTCTTTACACCAGGTAGTATCGTGAGATTATTGGTTGAAATGATAGAGCCTTATGAAGGTAAAATCTTTGATGCCGCTTGTGGCTCTGGTGGTATGTTTGTTCAATCCTTAAAGTTTTTAGAAGCACATGGTGGAGACAAGCGCAACATTTCCATTTACGGACAAGAACGCTATGATGGCACACTCCGTTTGTGCAAAATGAACCTTGCTTTACGCGATTTATCCTTTGATGTGCGCTTGGGAGATTCCTTATTACAAGATAAATTCCCCAATTTAAAAGCGGATTTCATCATCGTAAACCCACCTTTTAATGTCAGTCAATGGCATTCCGAAGATTTACCCGAAAACGACCCACGTTTATTTGGACCTAAAGAAGAGTTTACCACCGATGGTAATGCCAATTACATGTGGATGCAAACCTTTTGGAGTCATTTAAGCGATACCGGAACAGCGAGTGTTGTTATGGCAAATGGTGCGATGACCTCGAATAATAAAGGTGAAAAAAATGTACGCCAACACATGGTAGATCAAAGTATGGTAGATTGTATTGTGCGCTTACCAGACAAGCTGTTTTTAACGACAGGCATTCCTGCATGTATATTTATTTTAAGTAAAAACAGAGATGGAAAGGATGGTATACATAGAGAACGTACCAACGAAATCCTATTTATAGACACCTCAAAAATGGGTACTATGGAAAGCCGGAAACTACGTGTGTTTACCGATGAAGACATAAATAAGGTCACCGAAACCTACCACGCATGGCGCAATGCAAATACGCCTGTCACCCTGAGCGCAGTCGAAGGGTCCTTCGCTTACGAAAACATCGATGGCTTTTGCTACAGTGCCACCATAGAAGAAGTTAAAAAACAAGATTATAAACTCACACCCGGAATATATGTGGGTACTGAGGAAGTTGAAGATGATGGTATCTTGTTTGAAGATAAAATGGAAAGTTTAAAAGCTCAATTACAGAAGCAGTTTGAAAAAGGAAATGATTTGCAACAAAGAATTTTAGAGAATTTTGATAAGATTTAGTGGTGAAATACAGAATATTGGAAAGACCTTTTTCTCCAAAAAGGCTATTATGATCGTATTGCTGCTTTTTTGTTTTTTTTATTTTCAAGGTTTCATAATTGAGTTTATAGAAGACTTTTTGACTATTGAAGAGAGTTCATTAAACAAATTTTTGGAAGTACTAATAATATTATCATCAATTTTTACGACTGTTTTTTTATTATTCAAAATAATTTTTCACAAATACCAACCTTCATTTACACAAAAATTCTGCTTTGGATCTGTTTTATTCCTTACTATTTTTTTTAAAAATTATAAAGATAATTTACCATGGGTTTATTTATTTGATTCTATTTTTGGACTAGAATATATTACATATTTAATCTTTCCACTATTTGTAGGATCTACGTTTTTTATTGTAATAAAATTTTGTTGTATTGTTGAATCAAAATTTCCGACTAGCAGGTTTCTGACTAAAACCCCCAAAAATTTATATGCAAGTGACGATCCTATAAATAACGAAGAAGAAGACGTTTTAAGTTATAAACCAAAAATAGATAGCCTAATTAGTATATTAAAAAACGAAAAAAATGAAAAATCCTTTACAATTGGTTTAGTTGGGCCATGGGGAAATGGCAAGTCAAGCATAATCAACATTGCCCTAAATAGAATCTCAAAGACAAACTCGGACGATATTGTTGTTATTCATTTTTTACCTTATTTAAACCACAGAGAAGAAGATATTATTAATGAATTTTTCATTTCTTTAAGTAATAAACTTTCTAAATATAGTGGCAAACTTTCAAATCAAATATTAGATTACGCAAAGAAAATTACCGACATATATAAAGGGGATAATGTCTTAGATTTCTTTGATAAACATATTGTAAGTTTTAATAACGGTTCCGCAAAGGATTTATATGATAGTATTAATGAGAGATTAAAGGAAATTGACAAAAAAATTATTGTTTTTGTAGATGATTTAGATCGACTTAATGGAGAGGAAATAAGCCAAGTATTAAAACTGATTAGAAATACAGCGGATTTTAGAAATACTGTTTTTGTTGTTGCAATGGATAAAGATTATGTAATAAAAAGGTTAAAAGCAGATAACAATATTTCTAGTACACGTTTCATTGATAAATTTTTTCAATTGGAAATATATCTTCCAGCTATTTCCAAGAAAGATTTAAGAACAATTGTTTATAATAAGTTAAAAGATGCTTTTTTAATCTATAATCCTGAATTCGAACTGCAACTCGAAAAAGGTTTGAATCACGAAATGAACCTTTTTGATGACTACATAAAAAATATAAGGGACGCAAAACGTTTAGTTAATCAAATAATTTATGATTTTCAGTTCTTAAAGGAAGAAATTAATTTCAAAGATTTTATGAATTTCACCTATTTTAAACTAAAATTTCCAAAGTTTATGGAATTATTAAATCATAACACATTGGATTTCCTTGAAAATGATAATGGTGAATACAGACTAAAAATAAAAGAGAATAATGAAACGGAAAATAAATTAACTAAACATGACGTATTAGATTTAATTGCTCTTGGCAATGTAAAACATAATGATTACACTTTTTTGGAAAATTATTCGATTAATCTACTATTAACTCCTAATGAAGATTGTTTAAAAAAGACTTTAGGTATTGATTGCGAGGATGAGTTATTACTATCAAAAACTTTGGCCTATTTATTTGGAAACGAAAATAAGGTGGAAAGTTTTAATTCAATCAGAAAGGATAATAATTTCCATATGCTAATGCAGCAAAAGGTTTTCAAAAATGTATTCATTGAAAAGGAGTTTCAAACTTTAATACAGGAAGATGATTTTAATATTAGGCAGGATTTAATAAAAAAAATATTTCAAGAAGGTAAAATACCTCAATTATTTAATAGACTCGATTATTTTAATTCGGATAATCAGGAAATTCAAAGGAATATTGTGTTGATCTTATTGAATATTCAAAATAATATCAAAGAGTTTAAAGTAAATGAACAAGAGGTGCTCAATAAAATTGCAGTATATGTTGAAAAGCAAATAAGTAAAGATGGTAATGCTGATAATTATGGAATTATTGCTTGGCTTAAGGCAAATATATTTGAAGGAGAAAATCTTTCAATCGAGAATAAGGTTTTAATAATTGGGGAGTTATGGGAGTCTAAAACTGAAACAAATTTATGGGAAATTGATGAAGACTATATTGCAGAAAATGCTATAATCCTTTTTGAAAAATATTTATCAAGTTTCGATGATAATTTGTGGAATGTTAATGATTATAGTTTTTACAAGTATTATCATTTATTAAAAAATATTAATGGAATAAAAGAAGAAATTAATTATATAATTATTGAATTTTGGAAAAAAAATAATATTGAATTACTTTGCGCTCAAAGCACAGATACACCTGCTTTCTCACTTTCCTCTTTTAAAATTTCTGATTTTGTTTCTGAAATATTTAAAAGCAAAATACAATTTCATGACTTTGTTATCAATCATTCCGAAAATCCTCCTGATGCCGTTAAAGAGTTTTTAGAATTATTTGCATTGCATCAAATAACGAGTTATAACCTGCCAATTGTATATAATTTTGAGCATTCTAAGTTAATGTTAGAAAGATTATCTTTTAATGTAAATTCACGTAATAGATCTTTCTATGATGAAAATGAAAAGTTTCTGCAGATTGTATTCGAAACAAATTTAGAAGGTCTAATATCTACTATTATTGACGCTAGGAATGCAAGGGATAATTATGAACTAATTAGTTCGTCCTATCCAGAAATAAAAATTACCTCCAAGGATTTAGCCCTTTTTCAATTCTCTTCATTTTCATTCAAAGAAAAATATTATTTATTCGTTAGTTATGACAAAGAATATAGGTTAGGCCATGCGATAGAAATATTAAAAGCTTTTGAAGCAATTTCTATTTTAATGTACGGTTCTAATAAAATAAATTTTAGACCGTACAGAACGAGAATTTCAAATAGAGTTAAAATTAAAATTCTGGATGATAAATACTTACAAGTGATTTCAATCCAACGCGCTAATACAATAAAATTAAATGCCCAATAACTGGAAAAAATATAAACTTTCGGATACTTTAGAAATAAAGTATGGAAAAGATCATAAAAAAGTTGAAAATGGCAATATTCCAATTTATGGTACTGGAGGGATTATGCGTTACGGAAATCAATTTTTATATGTTGACGAATCTATTCTAATTCCTCGCAAAGGTTCTTTAAACAATATTTATTATATAAATGAGCCGTTTTGGACGGTTGACACGTTGTTTTGGTCTAAAATCAACAAAGAAGCAGTATTTCCAAAATTCCTATTTTATAATCTTAAAATATTGGATTTTGCGAATATGGACGTTGGAACAGCTATTCCTAGTTTAACAACTAATCTGTTAAATAAGATAGAAATTAAGCTTCCACCTCTCCCAGAACAAAAAGCCATAGCCCAAATCCTTACAGCCATAGACGATAAAATAGATAATAACCTAGCCATCAATAAAACTTTAGAAGAAATGGCAATGGCACTTTACAAACATTGGTTTGTAGATTTTGACTTTCCTGTAATAAAGGAAAGTCATCCTGAACTTGTTTCAGAATCTCAATCCATTGGCTATAAATCTGCTGGTGGTGAGTTTGTTGATAGCGAATTAGGTCCAATTCCTAAAGGTTGGGAGGTTAAAAAAGTTAAGGATTTTGGCGAAGTTATTACTGGAAAAACGCCATCACAGAAATTTCCTGAGCATTTTGGAAGTGATTTGGCTTTTGTAACACCAACAGATTTTAAGAACTATGGAAAACATATTTTAAATGCAGCTCGTTATATTTCAATTTCAGGAATGGAAAAGCATAAAAAAAATATCATTCCAGAAAATTCAGTTATTGTAACATGTATTGGTTCAGATATGGGAAAAGTGTCAATTTCAAAAATCCCTTGTTTGACTAACCAACAAATTAATTCATTAAAGACTAATGATTATCTTTTTATGTATTGTTTTTTTGTTCATAATTATTCATTGTTAAAAAGATTAGCGGGAGATGGAACGACAATGCCTATTATTAATAAATCTACATTTGAAAATATAGATGTTTTATATTCAGGAAAAAATAATTTAGAAGCATTTGAGAATAAATTAAAGAAATGGGATAATCAAATATTCAATAATACTCAAGAAAACCAAACCCTAATTAACCTTCGCGACACACTTTTACCAAAACTAATCAGTGGCGAAGTGCGTTTAAAAGAATTTAGAGAACAAGTTGAACAGATAATTAGTAATTAATAATGAGATGCTGAAACAAGTTCAGCATGACAAGTCATGACCAAAGAAGCAACCATAGAACAAGCCACTATTGATTGGTTAACCGATTTAAAGTACATACATAAATCGGGAACCACACTACCACAAAACAATCATGAGGTGGTTTTAAAAGATCAGTTGTTAGGCTTTATTCAAAAGCAATATTCAGAACTCCCAAAGGATATGCAAGCGCTGGTGGTTGCAGAATTCACCAATAACGAAGGTGCGGATTTAGAACACAGAAATCGCACATTTCATTTAAAACTTACCAAAGGTTTAGAGTTTACTTATGAAGATAATGACGGAAAAGAAAAAGCCATCCATATTTACCCCATCGATTTTAATACCCCTAAAAATAACACCTTTTGGGCAGTCAATCAATTCAGTATTACAGGAAAAAATAAACGTCGCCCCGATATTATCATCTATATAAATGGTTTGCCTTTAATTGTTTTTGAGTTAAAGAATTGGTACGACGAAAACACGAATATAAAAGAAGCGCATAATCAAATAGAGCATTACAAAAAAGACATTCCGTTGTTGTTTGAGTACAACGCTTTAACCATTATTAGCGATGGTAACGAAGCCCAACACGGTATGTTTAGTTCAAGTATGGAATGGTTTTCGGCTTGGAAAAGTATGAATGGTAAAGACACCGTACAAGAAGACGATTTTCAGATGCACACGCTGTTGTTTGGTTTGTTTCCAAAAGACCGATTGCTTAATTACATAAAAAACTTTGTTTTTCATGAAGACCACAACGGCACACTCATAAAAAAAGGTGCCAAGTACCATCAGTTTTTCGGCGTTAATTTTGCGGTAGAAGCGGCTAAAAAATCGGTGCGCCCGTTTGGTGATGGTCGCATTGGTGTTATTTGGCACACACAAGGGTCAGGAAAAAGTATTTCTATGGCCATTTATACAGGTATTTTACGGAGTCTTCCAGAATTGAAAAACCCAACCATTGTGGTGCAAGTTGATCGCAGCGATTTAGATATGCAACTCTATGAAAACTTTGTATTGGCCAAAGATTTGGTGGGTGATGTACAACATGCCGACACCACCGACGATTTAAGGCAATTACTGTCGGCAGGTGCAGGTGGTGTCATTTTTACAACCATTGAAAAGTTCCGCTTAAAACAAACCACCGACGAGCAATTAGGAGAATTGGAACACCCTACCTTATCCGAGCGTGAAAATATCATTGTGATGGCAGATGAAGCACATAGAACCCAATACGGTTTATTGGATGGATTTGCCTCCAATATGCGTAAAGCGTTACCAAATGCATCATTTATTGGTTTTACAGGAACACCTGTAGATAGTAAAGATGCTGATACACAGGAAGTGTTTGGAAACGTTATTCATACCTATGATATTAAACAGTCTGTAGATGATAACGCTACCGTGAATATTTTTTATGAACCACGATTGGCAAAACTCCATTTATGGAATGAAAATATAGATGATGATGCAGATGAAATTACAGAAGCCAATGAAGAAAGTGGGAATTTAAAATGGGCAGCTATTGAAGATGCCGCAGGCTCTGAAGACCGTGTGAATAAAATAGCAAACGATATATTAAACCATTTTACAAATAGAACCAATACCTTAAAAGGAAAAGCCATGGTGGTTTGCATGAGCAGACGTAATTGTGTAAAAATGTACAATGCATTAACCGCTTTAGAAGGTTGCCCTGAAGTAGCAGTAGTTATGACGGGAAACATTTCTAAGGACCCCATCACATGGAATGACCACATACGCACTAAAGATGCGACGGAAGGTTTAAAAAAACGATTTAGAAAAGAAGAGGATCCTTTAAAAATAGTAATCGTTCGTGATATGTGGTTAACAGGTTTTGATGCGCCTTGTGTACACACCATGTATGTAGATAAGATTATGAAAGGGCATAACCTGATGCAAGCCATCACCCGAACAAACCGTGTTTTTAAAGATAAAAAGAATGGGGTTATAGTCGATTATATTGGTATTGGAGATAACTTAAAAACAGCTACAACTAAATATACAGGAAGTGGAGGAGAAGGTCAGCCAACTATTGATATTGAGCAAGCATTAGAATTGTTTTTAAATCAAATAGACATCTGCAAAACTTTTATTCCAGAAACGATTGATTATAGTCAATGGCGAGCCTTACGCGATGCCGAAAAGGTACTGCTAGTTAAACAAGCAGTTAATGCCATTATTAAATACGACGAGGATTCTAATAATTTCATGAAAGCCGAAAAAACATTATCAGGCTTGTTGTCTATCGTAAAAAGTCAAAGTGCTATTCAGGAGTTTGCCGTCGATGTCTTGTTTATTCAGCATATTTCAAAAGCGGTTAGAAATGCGAAATCGGTAAAATCGAGCAGAAGTGAACAGCAAGAACGAATAAAAGAGTTGATAAGCCAAAGTATCGATTCCGAAGATATTGTCGATGTGTTCGCTATGGCAGGCATTGAAAAACCAGATATTTCAATTTTAGACGAAACCTTTTTATTAGGAACCAAAAAGGAAAAAGACGGACTCGCCTTGAAAATTGAATTGATTAAGAATATCCTAAAAGACGAAATCAAATTACGACTTCATAAAAATATAAAAAAATACACTTCGCTAAAAGAAGAACTAGAAAAGGTAATTGATAGATACCATTCCAATGCTTTAGATAGTTATGCAACCATAGCTGAATTGGTGGAGCGTGCAAAAGCACTTCAAAATGATGATGATCGTGTAAAGGAGTTAGGACTGAGCGAAGAAGAATTAGCATTTTATGATATTCTGGCAGCAAAACAAGACATTATAAAAGAGGAAGGTCCAATCCAAAATATTGTACACGCCATTGTAAAAGCGGTAAAATCCAATTTACAACTAGATTGGACAAAAAAAGAAAATGCCAAAGCAGCCATAAGGTTAGCAGTAAAAAAAGAATTAAGAGGGAAAATGTCACTTGCTATCCTAAATGACATATTGCAAGAAATTATGCAACAAGCTGAAGGGCAGTTTAGCGATTGGAGTGCTTAAAATAGTGTTATAAAAAAGTGAGATATGGAACTAATATTAAAAGACGTCACTTTTACAGGTGATATTCTGAACCAGATTAAAATAGCGGTTGCTAATGAAAGAACAACTGTAAAAGATTTAATTGCTGCAAGGGTAGAAGCAGAAGTTGAAGCTTACAATAATAAACTGCCTGAGTATTTTAATGGTTTGATACAACCCACGAATGCTGAAAAAACGTTAAATGGTTTTAAGCTTCGAGATAGAAAGCAAAAAATAGATGTAGAAAAGCAAGTTTTAATTGCTTATGACGCTTTTCAAAAAAATGGTTATTTCATACTTATAGACGACCAGCAAGCGGGTGATTTAGAACAAGAAGTTCTAGTAAATAAAAATACTGAAATTAACTTCGTTAAATTAACACAATTAGTAGGAGGCTAAATTATGGGAATTAAAGAAAGTCTAAGTAATTTATTTGGTAAGCGTGAAAACCAAAATTATAAATCTAATAAAGAATTTGATAAAATACTTGATGAATTAGTTGAGGAATCCTATAAAGATGCCCAATTCAATAGTTATTTTTATAATGCCCCAATGGGAAAGTTAAAAGCTTATGCCCAAATTAAATCGTTGGATGTTACAACCAAGAAAGACTTACTGTTTTATCTTATAGAGCCAATAAAAAGTTTTGAACTGATTACGAGAAAATCAGGAGGATACCAAGGACGCGATCATATTTTTAAGAAAAAACATATTTATAATGAGCTGTTTAATCTGTTGATGCGTAGCAATCTGGATTTTTCTAATGATGAAATAATTCAACTAATTAAAGAATTTAAGATTTCTGATGAAGCCCAGAATAAAAGATTTGTTGATTGGCCTATAGGTTTTTCTATTCAGCAAATAGAGAGAATTGTTAAAAAAGAAGGTCTTGCTGATGGTCTAAAGATTTTTTTAAATGATTTGCTTAGCTGGAAACAATTAAAACAAACTAAATACTATTATGGCACTGATTTAGAAAAAGTGCGTGTTAAAATTGAAAAAATACTTTTTGAAAACACTAATGAATCAGGAAGCGTGGCTCCATATACACTTCCTGATGATAGACTGGCACAACTTGTAAATCCGCAAATAGCGGCTTTAAAAAAAGAGTTACAAGACTCATGGTTTTCATTGTTTCATTTGTTTATGAAAGCAACAAGTGGAAAACCTACTCAAAAGTTTTTAAAAGAAACCAGTGATATTATTAATGATATAGGTATTCCCAAATATAAAAGTGTTACCCAAGAATGGATTGAATTTTCAGCGTCTTTAAAAACAATCGAAACGCCTAAACAACATGTGTATTCTGGAGGGCAGGTTTATAATTATGTGGGCCATGAATTTTTAAATGAGAAGAATCTTATTTTTTTGAAAGGTCTTGTTTGGAGTATGTCCAAATTTCACGATTCCAATTCCCTTAATATAATTGCCAAATTAGCGGAACGTTGTTTTGAAAAAATCCCAGGAGTTGGACCAACAGCGGCAGGGCTTGGAAATGCCTGTATTTATACCTTAGGAAATACGAAAGGATTAGAAGGAATCAGTCATTTATCAAGATTAAAGCTTAGGATTAAACAGAATAATACAAAAGAAATTATTGAGAAGTACATAGAGTCTTCTTCTGTTAAACTAGGGGTTTCAACCTCGGAAATAGAAGAATTATCCATACCAGATTTTGGTTTGATAGATGGTTGCAAAACCTATTTGTTTGATGACTATACATTAGAAATAGAAATAAAGGCTTTGGGAAAAGTTTTGCTTA
Source organism: Mariniflexile sp. TRM1-10 (assembly GCF_003425985.1). Lineage (NCBI taxonomy): Bacteria > Pseudomonadati > Bacteroidota > Flavobacteriia > Flavobacteriales > Flavobacteriaceae > Mariniflexile > Mariniflexile rhizosphaerae. Next base: position 4,338,812 of record NZ_CP022985.1, on the reverse strand, counting down.
CATGGAAAAAGCCAGACGGAACTACACAGAAAACAGAGCCAACATTTATAAAATCCTCGACAAAACACAAACAAACCTTAAAACAAGCAAAAGAAACAATCGTACAAATAAAAAAATATTTAACAGCCCAAAGGGATAGAATAGATAGGTTGTATTTGTATGAAAGAGTATGGACATATGAGAAATTTGAGAAGTTTTATTTGAATCATGGACTGGTTAGTTTTATTGCAAAAAATTTGATTTGGAGTTTTAAAAAGGACGGAATGGAAGAAACAGGATTATGGATTGAAGATAAATGGAATGATGTTCATGGTAACGAATTAACAAGTATTGATAGCCATACAGAAGTAAGATTATGGCATCCCATTTATGCGAACATTGATGATGTTTTGGCATGGAGAAATAGACTAGAAGTATTGCAAATACAACAGGGATTGAAGCAAGCATATCGAGAAGTGTATATTTTGACAGATGCAGAGCTCAATACAAAATCCTATAGTAATAGAATGGCGGCACATTTATTAAAACAGCATCAATTTAATGCTCTCACAGGCATTAGGGGGTGGAGATATTCATTGATGGGAGCTTATGATGATGGTAGGGATGCAGATATAGCTTCTATTTCGCTTAAAGAACATAATTTGGAAGCCCAGTTTTGGATTAATGAAGTGAATGCAGATGATGCTTTTAATGATGCTGGGATTTGGAATTATGTTGCAACCGATCAAGTACGTTTTGTAAATAATGAAAATGAAGTTGTAGATTTAATTGATATACCAAAAATTGTGCTTTCAGAAGTAATGAGAGATGTTGATTTGTTTGTTGGTGTGGCTAGTGTGGGTAATGACCCAGAATGGCGAGATAATGGTGGTTTGCCACAATACCGAGATTATTGGACAAGTTACTCGTTTGGAGAATTAACAGAAGTAGCAAAAACAAGAAAAGAAATCCTTGAAAAATTAGTACCTAGATTGAAAATAGCAAAAGTGGCGTCTTTTGAAGGGAAGTTCTTGAAAATCAAAGGAAAGAAAAGAGTGTATAAAATTCATATTGGGAGTACAAATATATTAATGGAACCTAATGATCAGTATTTATGTATTGTTCCGGCTAGAGGTAAGGATACTAATACCGATAATATATTTTTGCCTTTTGAAGGCGATAGAGGTCTTTCGTTGGTTTTAAGCAAGGCGTTTTTACTAGCCGATGACGATAAGATTACTGATACAACTATTTTAACTCAAATAAATAGATAATCATCATAGAGACTGGTTTTTTCGATGAGAGCGGGAGGAATCCAATTCGATATATATACCTTATATTGATATTGTTTAAAATAACAACCAAATTATGACAGAGACTCCGATCTATGCAAAATTATTAAAAGATACAGGGCGAATTCTTGAACATCAAAAAGAGATTGCGGTTCTAAAAGGTGAAAATTTTAATGTGTTTTCTATCTTAAAATTGGAAAGTAAAGAAAATGGTACACATTCTGCTTTTTTGGGTGAGTTGTTAAACCCTAAAGGCTCACACAATTTTGGAAGCACTTTTCTTCAATTGTTCTTACAACAAATTAAAGATGAAAGAATTAATATTGCTTCTGCACAGGTAATTTTGGAATACTCTATTGGAGCTAATAACCATTTAACCAAGACAGGGGGGCGAGTAGATATTTATATAAAAGATAGGATAAATAATACTATTTGTATAGAGAATAAAATTTATGCAAGTGACCAATCCTTTCAGCTTAAAAGATATGCAAACCATAATTATGAAAGGAATAAAGTTTTTTATCTCACTTTAAATGGAGAAGAACCATCAGACGGTAGTAAAGATGATTTAAAGGTAAATGAGCACTATTATTGTATTTCATACCGTACAACAATAATAGAGTGGCTGGAAGCTTGTCTTAAAGAAGCCACAGATCAACCTATAGTAAGAGAGAGTATTAAACAGTATATTATTCTATTAAAAAAGCTAACCAATCAACTTACAGATAGTAAAATGGAAAATGAAATAAAAGATATGATTAAGTCCAATTACCTGTCAGCCAGAACAATTTCAGATACTATCGAAATAGTGGAAATAGAGTATGCTACACGCTATTTGAATGAAATAGGACTGAAAATTACGGAAACTTTAAATACAGAAAATTCACTTTGGTCTTATGAGATCAGTGATAATCTCAGTGTGCCTTGGTCTAGGTTAAATATTTTTCATAAACATTGGACAAATGGAATCAGAGTACAATTACAGGGTGAAAGCAGAATACATTTAAACCGAAATAAATATGGACTTATTGCTCATAAAGATCATTTCAATAGACAATTTCTTATTGAAAAACTGAAAAAATCTGGACACTCTGAATCTGATTGGAAAGATGACCAGTACTGGGTTTTATATAATTATGATATAAATTTTGGTGATATAGGCGAACGATCTAAATTATTTGACAATAAACAAAGAGAGGAGCTAGTTCACCAGATTGCCAATAAAATGATTGAAATTTGTAGGCTTTGTGACGTTCCTCTTAGGAACTTTCCAACAATTCAAAGTGTAGATTTTAAAGACAAATAGAGATATTAAGATATATTTTTTTTGATTTTATATATAAAACCCCTTGATCGGGATTAAGTGAAAAGTTTGAAAATCTAAGGTTTCCATCAATGAAAAACTTTTTTCCTCATTTATATTTAGCTTGAGATAGTTCATTTGTTTATTGAGCATCTCTAAAGCGTCTGCTTTGCTAACGTGACTTTCTGCTTATAAACTTGACCCATTTATATCAAAATAAAACAATCTGTAATAACTTTCTTGTTAGTTCAAGCTGTTAAAATATAACCCAAAATAATTCAGAATAATCTTTGGTTTATTAGAAATAGAAAATATATTTGCACCTTATTTTAAATAAGTCTAAATAAATTTAAATGAAGATTATTACATTAACTACCGCTTTATTATTATCATTCTATGCCGTTTCCCAAGGGATAAAAGGGAAGGTTACCGACGAACATAACCAACCTCTCTTTGGAGCCGAAGTTTATATTGCAGAACTGCAGCAAGGCACAACAACAGATTATGATGGAAATTATGAACTATCCCATGTTAAAGTAGGCACTTGGAAAGTAACTTTTAGAATGTTGGGATACCAAACCCAAACAGAAAGTTTTTCGTTCATACGGAATGGCACAATTTCACATACAGCAATATTAAAGGAAGATTTAAATAATTTGGACGAAGTCGTTGTCTCGGCAAGTAGGCGTTCAGAATATCTTTCGGAAATCCCAGCCTCGGTAACAGTTGTTAATGAAGTTAAACTCCAGGAATTATCAAATTCCACAACAAACATTAGTGATATATTGGAGTTTACAGTGCCTGGATTGGCTGTTTCTACGGGTACGTTTTCCAACTGGGGACAAACCTTACGTGGGCGTTCGCTTTTGGTAATGGTCGATGGAATTCCACAATCTACACCGTTAAGAAATGGGCAGTTGGGAATAAAATCAATAAGCCCAAATGATATCAGTAGGGTCGAGGTTATCAAAGGCGCCACATCCATCTTTGGTAATGGAGGTAATGGCGGTTTTATTAATTACATAACCAAAAAACCAAATGCTACTAAAAAAATAGCGGGCGCAACGAATGTTTGGGGCACATCAAGCTTAGCAAAAACAAACGATGCCTTAGGTTTTGGGGTGTATCAATCCTTAAATGGTAATTTGGATAATTTTAATTACTATATAAGTGGAAGTTATGAAAAAACAGGTAATAAATATGATGCTGATGGTGTCGTCATTCTTCCGACTTATGGACTTGACAACACACATATTTACAGTACGCTAGCAAAATTAGAATATCAAATTGATGATAATCAAAAAATCACCTTGGCCGGAAATTTATACAAATCCGCCCAAGACACGCCTTTTATTCCTGTTCCTGCGGAATTTGAGGTTTTTAACGAGGATGGTGATTATTCACTAACTGCCGGTTACGGTGTTGAAGGTTCTGTTGAAGGACAAGAACCAACTGGAACGACACTTATAAATGGTCAATTGAAATATAACCTAAACCATATTTTTTCCGGTACAACAGATTTTACGACGGATCTCTATTATCAGAATACAGAAAACATTTTCTTTTATTCCGATAAGTTTGAAAATGGCGGGCAATCTGTTATCAATGCTGAAAAGTATGGACTTAGACCTAATTTCAATACAAGCATTGCCACCAATAGTTCCGCGGATGTTTCTTTAACCTATGGTGTTGATTTACTTAGAGATAAAACCAACCAAGGCCTTCTAGATGGGCGATTATGGGTGCCAAATACCGAAATGTTGAGTTGGGCGCCTTATTTACAATCTACTATGAAATTTGACAACAGATGGGTGGTAAAAGCAGGTCTAAGATATGATGACATGAATATAGAAATAGCAGATTACAACACGCTGCCTTATTCACCTCTAGGGGACGGGAATTACAATCCTTCGGTTGCCGTTGAAGGTGGTAAAATTGGATTTGACAACCTAGCATTTAATGTAGGATTGCGTTATATAGAACATCAAGAATTTATTCCTTATATAAGCTATTCACAAGGATTTTCTATTGCCGATTTAGGTTCTGTTTTACGTTCCGCGACTGCCGACAATATAAATGACATTCAACTGGAACCTGCTGTGACTAAAAACTATGAATTCGGATTTTTGTCGAAATTCAATAATTTTAAATTTGAGGCGGTAGGCTATTACAGTACCTCCAACTTAGGTACAGGTGTTGTTTTTGATGAAAACACCAATGCTTTTGTGCCTTCCAAACAGCCACAAAACATTTATGGTGGTGAAGTAGCTATTGATTATATATCAAACAGCAATGCATTACAGATAGGCACATCTTATTCATACGTGGAAGGTGTAACCCACAGTGCTGCAAATGAAAATACGTTGACTTATTTGGGAGGTGATGTTATTGCTGCCCCTAAATGGACTGCTTATGTTACTTGGAAACCTATTGAAAAAATCAACACGTCTTTACGAATGACTAATTTGGGAGACAGAAAACGATTTGATCCGTATTTGAATGCCAACGATGATTACACATTTAGACACACACAATTTCCTGTTACAGGCTATACCTTGCTTAATTTTTCTATAGCGTATCAATTACAGTCCAATATGTCTGTTGCTTTAGGCGTCAATAACTTATTGAATGCGTATTACCTTCCGGCTAGATCGCAATGGGCAGCACCTTTAAGAGATTTTACAGGTGCAGGCGAAGGCACCAATGCTAAATTAAGTATTCATTATAATTTTTAATATTAATCTAACCAATGCTAGTATATTTGCTAGCATTGGTTTTTTATAGATTTCATACGATACCCATTGCTATCTTTTAATACAACAATACGGAAAATCCATCTTTGGCTAGGACTTACTTGCGGACTTATAGCATCCTTCTCGGGGCTTACAGGTTCGCTATACATTTGGCAACCCGAAATAACAGCAGCCCTTAATCCCGAATTGTTAAAAGTTGAAAACATAGAAAATATTAAAGACGCAACTATTTTAAAAACTGCCGTTTCTTTAATTGAAACCCACAAGGATCGTATAAATAAAATTTTTCTTCCCTATCGGGAGCAGCAAACCATAGCCATTCAGTTTAAAAATGGAAAAACAAATTACTACCATCCAGTAACCAGTGAATCTCTAGGTGAAAAATCAGCCTCTATATTATTTTTTGAAAGCCTACTAAATCTGCACCGTACTTTGGGAATTCCCCAAATAGGCAAGTATATTATAGGAACCAGTGCCATCATATTTTTTCTAATGCTAATAACTTCTGGCGTTTATATTTGGTGGAAAGCCTATGCCAACAACTTGAAAAAAGGATTTAAAATAAAATGGAAGGCAAAGAAAAAGAAGTTTAACTTCGATTTACACAAAGTATTCGGCATCAATTTTTTCATTCCACTTCTTATCATTGCTTTTACGGGGGCTTATTTCACCTATAATGCCGTTTATAAATCAGCGTTAAAAGTGTTTGATAACTCTAATACACATGTAACCAACCAACAAAAAGGCAAAAACTTTTCAACCCTGAATGATGCCTTATTAAACTCCAATGAAACCTATGCTTTACGAGCTATTTATTTTCCTAAAGACAAAACAGGCATGTATCGAATCAGATATATAGAAGACCGTTTTATAAAAGCAGGGTATCGAAAAACAAAAGAGGTAGAAATCAATGAAAAAGGAGACATGACAACTTTATCAGATTTTAGGTTTGATTCTAACAGCAATCGTATAGCAGCACAATTCTATCCTATTCATATCGGGGAAATTGCAGGTATTTGTGGTAGGATTTTGGTCTTTATCTCTGGAATGATACCCCTGGTTTTACTTATCACGGGTTTCAGAATATATAAATCAAAAAAGAATAATGTCGGATTCAAGATTCAAGACCGCTTTGCTAAAAGATACTAGACAATAGAAAATAGAAAATAGACAAAATGACAACGAATTGGTATTCAAATGTTTATTTGTATGTCTGTTTTAATAATCGCTAAGTAACTGTATTTAAAGGTTAATCTTCTTTTGATACCTTTCTATTTAAAGAAATAATTATCCCAGCAGCAAGAGATAGAGCTATAAAGCCCAAAGACAGCCATTCGGGAAATTTGTAATGGTGTACCAAAATCAATTTAATGCCTACAAAGCATAAAATGGCAACCAAACTATATTTCAAATAGCTAAAACGATTCAGCATATTAGCAAGAAAAAAATACATAGACCGTAATCCCAAAATAGCAAAAATATTGGAGCTGAAAACTAAAAAAGGATCAGAGGTTATTGCTAATATGGCGGGCACACTGTCTAACGCAAATAAGATATCAGTAAACTCAATAATGATTAAGGCTACAAACAAAGGAGTCGCAGCGGTAATATGGCGTAGCTTTATAAAGAACTTTTGCCCTTCCATATGTGTTGTTATAGGCATTACTTTTCTCAAATTCCTGTAAATAAAAGAGTTTTTGGGATTAAACTTCTCTTCCTTTGAAAACAACATCTTAAAGGCGGTAAAAAGTAAGAATGCACCAAATATATAAGTAGAGAAACTAAATTTATTAATCAGTGCCACTCCAAAAAGTATCATTAAGGCCCTAAAAACGATAGCTCCCAAAATTCCCCAAAACAGAACACGATGCTGGTATTTTTGGGGTATATGAAGCGAACTGAATATAACAGCTATAACAAAAATATTGTCAATACTTAAAGACAGCTCAATCAAATACCCCGTAACGTACTTAATCGTAGCATCCGTAGGAGTCAAGCCATCTACATTGTCTATGTTGCCACTACTGTAAAGCCAATAAATAACGCCTGAGAACAAAAAGGATAAACAAACCCAAATGCTTGTCCACATAGAAGCTTCTTTCACACTAATTATATGGGGATTTTTATTAAAAACCCCTAAGTCTAAAGCTAAAAAAATAAGTATCCCTAAAAGGAATAGTCCCCAAACAATCATATACTACAAATAAATATTTAACCCTCCGAAATTAAATCTTTAGAAGTTATAAAAAAAATATAATAAGTGAAATGAAAGGGTTATATAATAACTTTATAAAATCTTTATGTTGGAATAAGTAACTTTGCAATAAAAAGAATTGGACTTATTTAAAACAAGGCATTTCAGTAAAAAGAAGCAATATATAAAAAGTGTATTTCTTATTGTATTTACTGCTGTTCCCTGCTTTTTATCGGTAGATGTCATAGGCTTTAGAGCAGTGGCGCTTATTTTACTTTTGGTAGTTTCACTGAATGCTATTTTGTTTGATATCTATCCAGTAATGCTTTCGGCCTTGTTAAGTGCATTGATATGGAACTTCTTTTTTATACCACCTATTTTAACCTTTCATATAGGCACGCCCGAAGATGGTCTTATGTTTTTAATGTATTTTGCTATTGCCTCTATTAATGCAGTGCTTACATACAAAATTAGGGAATACGATAAAGAACAACGGGAAGAAGAGGAAAAAGAGAACGCTATTAAACTATACAATACATTGCTGAATTCGCTGTCACACGAGTTAAGAACACCCATTGCAACCATAATAGGTGCTGTTGATACCATAAAAGATAATGATAATAAACTTTCCGAAGACAATAAAAAAGAGCTGTATTCAGAAATTGAAACGGCAAGTTTTCGTTTGAACAGGCAGGTTGAAAACCTATTGAATATGAGTAGGCTCGAAGCAGGTTTCATAAAACCGAAAGAAGATTGGTGCGATGTTAATGAATTGATATTTACCGCAATAAAGAGAAACAAGGAAGACCTCTTAAGACATTCCATAGAATTTACACCTAACGATTCATTGCCCTTATTTAAATTGGACATTGGTCTTTTGGAACAAGTAGTACATAATATTATCCATAATGCTTTACTGCATACCCCCGATAACTCTGTAATAAAAATTGAAGTTGAAAATATAGAAGACACCTGTAAGATTACAATTTCAGATAATGGAAACGGTTTCCCCATCAATGAAATTGAAACCGTTTTTAACAAATTTTATCGCCTTAACAACAATATTGGTGGAACAGGCTTAGGGCTGTCAATCGTTAAGGGATTTACAGAAGCAATGAATGGAATAGTAGGCTTGGAAAATAATATTAAAGGAGGTGCAAAATTCACCATTAGCATACCCGCAGAAACCACATCAATAGATACATATGGAAATCAATAAAGCACAAATATTAATCATTGATGATGAACCGCAAATCAGAAAATTGCTTCATATTAATTTAGAAAGCAATGATTATAGGGTCATTCAAGCCATTAATGCCAAAGAAGGGTTGGCGTTAGCGGCCAGTCATCTGCCAGATGCCGTTTTGTTGGATATTGGCTTACCCGACAAAAGTGGTCATGAACTTTTAAAAGAACTTAAAAGCTGGTACAATAAACCAGTGATTATTTTATCTGTCCTTGATAATGAAGATGATATTGTAAGTGCATTGGATAACGGCGCAACCGATTATTTAACAAAACCCTTTCGTACAGGGGAATTGCTGGCGCGTTTGCGTTCGGCAATCAGAAGAAGCCAGAGTACAGAACCCAATGCTGTGATAATGTGTAATGACCTTGAAATTGATTTAGTATCAAGAACCGTAAAAAAGCAAGATGAGATTGTAAAACTTACATCTACAGAATACAACTTATTGGCACTTTTTGCCAAAAATGAGGGTAAGGTATTAACACACCAATATATTTTAAAGGAAATCTGGGGATATGGTTATCAGACAGAAACACAATATTTAAGAGTGTTTGTGGGCACATTAAGGAAAAAAATTGAAGACCATCCAAACCATCCCGAACATATTATTACAGAAAGTGGTGTGGGTTATAGGTTTCAATAGTCTTTATAAAATCTTTATTCATTCTCGCCAATCCTTGATTTTTTATATATCCTTTTCATCAGACCTTTGTAGCATCTAAATGTTACAAAATGAAACGCGATTTTGCATGTTCCATCAGACAAAATCAAAATATACAATTACTGATGAATTGGCATTTTTTCCACGACAAAAATAATGAGGAACCTTATCAATCCTTAAACGATTGGTTTAAGGAAATTAAACATTTGGTATATCCCTTCATTATAATGGTTCTGCTAGGGGTGCTTTTCTTCATTTATGTCAAATACATTCTTATTTAATGTTTTAACTAATGGAAAACGGATTAAGAATAAACAATGAGATTGCCGATCTTATTATAAAACTATGCTTCAGCATCAACGAATTAAAAAAAAGCCTCCAACCCAATAATAAAGAGGTATTACAATTCTTCACCACTTATGAAAATATAAAGAACAAAATGGATGAAGTCTTGCAAGCAATAAGTGCAAGAGGTATGTCCAAAAAAATTAAAGAAACAAAAGCGTTTGTAAAGAACTACTTGAGTATATATAGCCTATTGCCAACAGATTTTGAGAAGAGAGACCAAACCATAACAACTCTTGATGTTATCTTCAATGAACTGTCGGAACTGGATAAGCTTATTTCCAACCAATTATAGATATAATGAGAAAAATTATAAAAAAATATAGAAAATTCCAACTATCACTATCACCACAACAAAATCTACTTTATGGTTTTTCAATTTATGCGGTTATAGGTTGGCTTTTATTATGTCTACCAATAGTCCAAAAACAAGCTGTCTCTGCGTTGGATAGTTTATTTATAGCCACATCTGCTATTTCCACTACAGGCTTGGTAACCTTAAGCATCTTTGATACCTATAACAAATTTGGACAGTTCATTATCATGCTGTTGTTTCAAATAGGAGGGATAGGTTATATGACCTTTACAACTTTTATTTTGCTCTCAAAGAAAAGTGGTTTTACACATTGGCACCAACGTATTCTAAATGCAGAATTTACGATGCCTAAGGGTTTTCAGATTAAGGATTTTTTAAAGTCTGTTATCATTTTTACGGTTATCATAGAAATCTTGGGTGCATTGTGTTTTTACATTGCGTTTACTAATGCGGGGGTTGAACACAATTTTGCTATTTGGAGTAGTATTTACCATAGTGTTTCAGCATTTTGTACAGCAGGCTTTGGCTTGTATGATGACAGCTTTGAACAGTTTGCAGGCAATACGGCTATAAACACCATCATTTCGGTATTGGCTATTTGTGGCTCATTGGGTTTTATAGTGGTTACTGATTTTTGGAACAGGCTTTCAGGAAAAATAAAGCAAGTCACCTATACAACAAAAATCATTTTGGGAGCAATGACCTTGTTGCTAGTAATGGGAACGGTAATGATTTATTTCTTTGAACCTTCAGTAAACCAGTTGGGAGCACATAAATTAATGGCATCATTTTTTCAGGCAATGACAGCGCTTACAACGGTAGGTTTTAATACGGTTCCTTTAGGTAATTTTTCGTTGGGTATACTATTGGTCATTATTTTTTTAATGTATATTGGAGCCTCACCATCTGGTACAGGCGGCGGTATGAAAACAACCACGCTTACAGCCTTAATTGCGATTATGTGGAACAGAATCCGTAACAACAAACGAATCACTTTTTTAGGAAAAACAATCCCTCTGGACCGACTTTATGTGGCTACGTCTATATTTATGTTATATGCATCCGTTATTTTTATGGCAACCCTTCTTTTGGCAATGACCGAAGATTTCTCATTGAAGCAAATTCTATTTGAAACCACCTCTGCCATAGGGACGGTTGGATTGAGTACTGGTATTACAGGAAGCTTAAGCTCATGGGGAAAATTGGTCATTATATTTGTAATGTTCGTGGGAAGGCTTGGATTGTTGACTTTTGGGTTGGCAATTTTGGCAAGGAGAAACAAACTAACGAAAAGAAAAGATGAAGCAGATTTGGCATTGTAAATGGTTTTTAGTGTTCTGATTTTTAAATTTTTGCCTTGCCGCACAAGGTAATGATACTTGACAGCAAAGGCTCACGGTTAGTGATGCTGTAGCTATGTTTATGGACGTAGTTTATTGCTAACAATTTTAATCCACTAAAATCACATTCAGATAACCATTTTTTTTACATAATCACAGGTTTATGGGTACTTAAACGAATCTTTATAAAATCTTTACACTACAATCTTTAACTTTGCTGTTTTTTAATGGACAAAGTATTGTATGCCAAATTTCAATCTAGAAAGGTTTTTGTTTTTTAGTAAAAAGTATTCCTATGTACTGTTTCAAATAGCATTCGTTACAAGTGTTTTGGGAATGTTCTTGTTCATAGCCGATTTTGGGTTTGACAAATCTGAACGGATTCAAAAACTATTCAATTCGTATTATTTTGTGGTCATTGCTCTTGGTATTGTTGCTACGATGCTTCGTTATATTGAAAGGTTAAAGAAGATAAATCGCTCGGTAATTATATTTGATGTAGTTACAATTTTGGCGACATTAATCATTTTATATGCTCATTTTTTAGGTGAAGATGCCCATAAACATATTTCATTCCTTTACGATGATAATTGGGTGAAATTTGCCATTATATTAACCTTTATCAGGGAATTTTCAGAGCAAAATATAAACTATAAGAGCACTCGGTTAAACCCAGCACAACTTTTTATTATAAGTTTTTTTAGTATTATCCTTTTAGGCGCTTTATTGTTAATGCTACCGAATGCTACCCATCAAGGCATCTCGTTCTTGGATGCCTTATTTACCTCCACAAGTGCCGTGTGCGTAACAGGGCTGATAGTGGTAGATACAGGAAGTTATTTTACAACGTTTGGACAATCTATTATCTTATTTCTTATACAAACAGGAGGGATTGGTATCCTAACCATAGCAAGTTATTTTTCATATTTTTTTAAAGGAGGAGCGACTTACGAAAACCAATTGACATTAAGTGATATGACGGGATTGAACAAATTGGGCGAAGTGTTTTCAACTTTGAAAAAGATTTTAGTCATAACATTTTCCATAGAATTTTTTGCAGCCGTATTAATCTATTCAAGCCTAGACAAAAATTTATTCAATTCTTTTTTTGAAAGATTCTTTTTCTCTATGTTCCATTCGGTGTCGGCTTTTTGTAATGCAGGGTTTTCAACCTTGACCAATAGCCTATATGAAACAGGTTTCAGATATAATTATATGCTGCAAGGTATTATTATTGCTGCCTTTGTTTTAGGTGGTTTAGGGTTTCCCATTGTGGTAAATATTATAAAATACCTTAAATATTTTATAACTCGGAAAGTATTTTATATCGTTGGTAAAAAGCAGACCCATAAGCCTTGGGTACTGAATCTTAATAGCCGTATCACGTTGGTAACAACAACAGTACTAACAGTTGTTGGTACGGTCTTATTTTACATAAACGAGTATAATAACACCTTGACTGAACACAAAGGAGTGGGCAAGTTTATTACGGCTTTGTTTGGTGCGGCAACACCTAGAACGGCAGGTTTTAACACCGTTGATATGACGGCTTTACATTTTTCAACTGTCATGTTGTTGTTTTTATTGATGTGGATTGGTGCCTCCCCAGCATCTACAGGAGGTGGTATTAAAACAAATACCTTTGCCATTGCCACACTTAACTTTTTAAGTTTAGCAAGAGGGAAATCAAAGATTGAAGTATTTAGAAGAGAAATAGCCGATGTTTCGGTAAGAAGAGCCTTTGCAGTTATATCCTTATCCTTATTGGTTATTGGAGTAGGCATAATTTTAATTTCTATATTTGATAGTAAGAAGAGTCTACTGAATATTGCTTTCGAATGCTTTTCGGCATACAGTACTGTAGGTTTAAGTCTAGGTATTACAGCATCATTAAGTCCTTTAAGTAAACTAACAATCATAGTTGTCATGTTTATAGGTAGGGTAAGTATGCTTACTTTGCTTATAGCCGTATTTAAGAAAGTCAAACAAAAAAATTATAAATATTCAGTAGAAGAATTAACCATAAATTAAACAGTAGTAATAGAGATTAGAATCAAGAATCAAGAGACAAGAATCAAGAGACAAGAGACAAGAGACAAGAGAGAATAGAAAATAGAGAAGAACCAAGACGCTTTAAGTCTTCTAAAATTCTCAACTCCTCAACTCCTAAAATTCTAAAATTCTCAACTCCTAAAAAAAAAATAGATAAGACAGATGAAATATATAGTTGTAGGATTGGGTAGCTTTGGGGCATCATTGGCCGAAAAATTGACCGAAGAAGGCAATGAAGTCATTGGTATTGATACCAATATGAACAAAGTGGATAATTACAAAGAACGAATTACCCATACCATTTGTATGGATGCAACGGATGAGTTCACGGTATCAGGGCTTCCGTTAAGTGGCACAGACATGGTGGTGGTAGCCATTGGGGAAAATAAAGGAGCCAATGTAATGGCAACGGCATTGTTTAAAAACTTTCAGGTCAAGCGTTTAATAAGTAGAGCCATAGATGGTCTTCACGAAAAGGTACTGCACGCCATAGGTGTTGACGAAATTGTACATCCAGAAGAAGAATCTGCCGAACGATGGGCGAAGAAGCTATGTTTAAAAGGGGTTGTGGACTCTTTTGAATTAAGTGATAGTTACAGTATTGTTGAAGTCAATGTGCCTATAAGGTTTGATGGAAAAACAATAAGGGAAACTAATATCCGTGAAAATTATAACTTATTGGTATTAACAACGATAACAAATACTGAAGTAAAAAGTCTTGTTGGTAAAACTAGAAGTGTTACCAAAGTTAAAGGTGTCGCAAGCCCTGATAATATCCTAAGCAAAGACGATATACTCGTAGTTTATGGATCTAATAAAGATATAAAACGATTTTTAAAAGATGAATAATTAAAACTTCTGTTAAAGAAATGTAGTAGTTATTAAAATTTTGTACTTTTACAATAATATGCAACAGGTATTCCATAAAATAGTGTCCATTTTAATGTCATTTGTAGTATTGTTTTCTACAATGTCATTCACAATTGATATGCACTATTGTGGTGATACTTTGATGGATACAGCCATTTTCCATAAAGCCAAAACCTGTGGCATGGAAATTCAAAAAACAACGACCAGTTCAGATTGTTCTATAGTAAAAAAAGATTGTTGTAAAGAAGAACAAATTGTTGTAAAAGGTCAAGATGAATTAAAAATAGCGTTTGAAAAGCTGTCATTTGACCAACAAATTTTTGTAGCATCATTTGTTTATTCTTATGAAAACCTTTTTGAATATTTTGAGGAAAATGCATATACACTTTCAGAATATCCGCCACCGCTCATTATAAAGAGCATCTATAAGCTCGACGAAACTTATTTAATTTGATTTTTAAACTTTAGACCATGTTTCCAGTGGCAATTGCTTCTTGGATAATTTGTTGTTTTTGGTGTTCTCATAACACCCATGTCCAACGGTTTAATAATCAAATTACATGTTAAATAAAATCATAAAATATTTTTTAGAGAACAAATTAATTACCGTTCTTATTTTAATCACCTTTATTGTATGGGGGGTGTCCACATCGCCATTCAATTGGAATACGGGGTTTTTACCAAAAGATTCGGTTCCGGTTGATGCCATTCCAGATTTAGGCGAAAACCAACAAATAGTTTTTACCGAATGGCCAGGGAGATCACCACAGGACATTGAAGATCAGATCACCTATCCACTTACAACCTCCCTTTTAGGAATACCAAACGTAAAATCCATTAGAAGTACTTCCATGTTTGGGTTTTCGAGCATCTACATCATTTTTGAAGAAAAGGTAGATTTTTATTGGTCCCGGTCAAGGGTTCTGGAAAAATTAAATTCTTTACCAGAAAACTTATTGCCTTCTGACGCAAAACCAGCGTTAGGCCCTGATGCAACCGCATTAGGACAAGTCTATTGGTACACTATAGAAGGTCGGGATGATAAGGGAAATGTTACGGGAGGCTGGGATTTGGATGAATTGCGGTCTGTTCAGGACTACTACGTAAAGTATGCTTTAAATGGGGTTTCAGGGGTTTCTGAAGTGGCCTCTGTTGGTGGTTATATAAAGGAATATCAAATTGATGTGAACCCAGATGCCTTAAAAGCTTATAATATTGGCATTGATATGGTCATGATGGCGGTAAAAAATTCCAATCGCGATATAGGGGCTAAAACTATTGAAATCAATAAAGCGGAATATTTTATTCGCGGACTTGGATATATAAAATCCATCCAAGATTTAGAGAATACAGTAGTTAGTGTTACCAATAACAAACCCATTCTTATCAAGGATGTAGCCCATGTAAATCTGGGGCCAGCAACCCGAAGAGGGGTTTTGGATAAAGGTGGCGCCGAAGTTGTTGGAGGTGTTGTAGTGGCTCGGTATGGTTCAAATCCTTTAGAAGTTATCAATAACGTAAAGACTAAAATAAAAGAGTTTGCATCGGGATTACCTAAAAAAACGTTGGCTGATGGGACAATAAGTCAACTCACTATTGTTCCTTTTTATGATCGCACCAAGCTGATAGAAGAAACCATTAGTACTTTGGAAACGGCATTGTCACATGAGATTCTCATCAGTATTATTGTCGTCCTTGTTCTAATGATGAATTTAAGAGCTTCATTTATTATTTCCAGTTTATTGCCTGTTGGAGTACTCATGACATTCATCATTATGCGTTATGCAGGTGTAGATGCCAATGTCGTGGCATTGTCTGGTATTGCCATTGCCATTGGCGTTATGGTGGATATAGGGATTGTATTTGTCGAAAATATCATTCGGCATTTAGAAATGCCCGAAAACCACGGCGTAAAGGGTAAAGAATTGATGCATGTTATTTATGTTGCAACCAAGGAAGTAGCATCGGCCATCACAACGGCCTTGGCAACAACAGTAGTAAGTTTTATTCCTGTTTTCGCCATGATTGGGGCCGAGGGAAAATTATTCAGACCGCTAGCGTTTACAAAAACATTTGCCTTATTGGGATCTTTCGTTTTAGGCATTGTTGTATTACCAGCTTTAGCGCATTTTGTTTTTGGTATCAATTACGATAAAAAGAAGGTTAAAAGAACTTGGGGTATTATATTAATTGTTGGTGGATTGCTATTGGCAATTTATATGCACATTTGGCTACCATTGGTATTGTGTGTTTTAGGGTTCAATTCACTATTTGAACATAAACTGCCACTTAAATTTAACAAGTATTCTAACTACATTAATGTTGGGTTGGTCTTATTTATTGCCACATTTTTCTTGGCTGAAGAATGGATGCCATTAGGACCACAAAATCACCTCATTGTAAATTATGTGTTTGTACTGGTATTACTTGGAGTCATTTTAGGAATGCTGTTAGCCATTGTCCATTTTTATGAACCTGTTCTAAAATGGTGTTTGAACAATAAAGGCAAGTTCATGTTGATTCCGCTTTTTACCCTGTTGTTTGGCGTTTTTATTTGGCTGGGATTTGATAACATTTTCGGATTCGCTTCCAAAGGATTTGAAAAAATGGGATGGAACATCAAGGAAACAAAAGTCTGGTCTTCAATTTCCAAAACATTTCCAGGTATTGGATCCGAATTTATGCCAACCTTGAACGAAGGGTCATTTTTGTTAATGCCTTCCGCCATGCCACATACCGGATTGGAAGAAAGTAAGAACACCGTTCAGAAATTGGATATGTTGTTGGCCAATATTCCAGAGGTTGACATTGCTGTTGGTAAGTTGGGAAGAGTGGAAAGTGCCATTGATCCTGCGCCTATTTCCATGTTTGAAAATATTATCAATTATAAACCGGAATTTATAGAAACCTATAATGGAAAACCTATTCGTTTTAGAATAAATAAAGATGATAAGTTTATTCTAAAAAACGGAAAAGAATTAACAAACGATGAAGCACTACTTCAAAGTGTCACTGAAAAAGATCTAGTTCTTGATGATAATGGTGAATTTTTTAGAAACTGGCGTTCTCACATAAAAAGCTCTGATGATATTTGGAAAGAAATAATCAAGGTTTCAAATCTCCCAGGAGTAACATCAGCACCCAAATTACAGCCGATAGAAACACGTTTGGTCATGTTGCAAACCGGTATGCGTGCTCCAATGGGAATTAAGGTGTATGGCCCCGATTTGAAGACCATTCAAGATTTTGGTTTGGAGTTGGAAGGTATATTAAAACACGTACCTTCCGTAAAATCCGAAGCCGTTTTTGCTGATAGAATTGTGGGGAAACCCTATTTACAAATAAATATCAATCGTTCTGCCATTGCCCGTTACGGCCTAAGTATAGAAAAGGTTCAGCAAGTTATAGAAACAGCTGTTGGAGGTATGAAAATCACATCAACGGTTGAAGGCAGGGAACGTTACCCTGTTAGGGTGAGATATCCAAGGGAATTGCGGGATGACCCAGAGAAAATCAAAAAAATATTGGTACCAACACCCACGGGTGTGCAAGTGCCGTTAGGTGAACTGGTTAGTTTGGAATTTGTTCGCGGTCCCCAAATGATAAAGAGTGAAGAAACCTTTTTGGTGGGTTATGTATTATTCGACAAAAAAGAAACATTCGCCGAAGTTGATGTGGTGAATGATGCCCAAAAGTTGATTGAAGATAAGATTGATGCTGGAGAATTGTTAGTTCCAAAAGGCGTGAGTTATAAGTTTTCTGGTAGTTATGAAAATCAAATTCGAGCAGTTAAAAAACTGTCTATTGTTATCCCAATAAGTTTGGTCATCATATTTCTGCTATTGTACTTTCAGTTTAAAACGGTCATTGCATCATCCATCCATTTTTCTGGCGTATTTGTTGCTTTTGCGGGTGGTTTTATTATGTTATGGCTCTACGGACAAGACTGGTTCTTGAATTTCTCCATAGCCGATGTCAACATGCGGCATTTATTTCAGATTCATCCAATCAATTTAAGTGTTGCCGTTTGGGTCGGGTTTATCGCTCTATTCGGAATAGCAACGGATGATGGCGTTATTATGGGAACCTACATCCATCAAGTTTTTGAAGAGCGACAACCTGAAACAATAGTAGGTGTGAGAGAAGCCGTTTTAGTTGCTGGTAAAAAACGGGTGAGACCCGCAATGATGACCGCTGCCGTTACCATTATCGCTTTACTTCCTATACTCACCTCAACAGGTAAAGGCTCAGATATTATGATCCCAATGGCCATACCTGTATTTGGAGGGATGATTATTCAGCTCATGACCATGTTTGTCGTACCCGTTTTACAGGCTTTTTGGAGAGAATCAGTAATTAAACGCAATCAACAATGAAGATAATTGGTGAATATAAGGTATTGAAATTAAGATATTTAGCTTTTGTTGTAGTTCTTTATTCAATAAGTAGTAATGGTCAAACATTAACGGATTATTTAAGCATAGCGTCTCAAAATAATCCTGAGATACAATCTGCTTATAAAGAATTTGAAGCTGCTTTGCAAAAAGCACCACAGGTGAGTTCGTTGCCAGATCCAAGTTTGACCATGAGTGCTTTTGGCCGCATGATTGAAACTAGGGTAGGAGCCCAAGAAGCCCGATTTAGTCTGATGCAAATGTTTCCTTGGTTTGGCACGCTTGAAGCTAAAAAACATGCTGCCAATTTAATGGCTGAAGCTACTTTTCAAAAGTATTTGGATTCAAAAAATGACGTCTATTTAAAGATTAAAAAATCCTATGCAGAACTTTATGAAATCAATACAATGATTCAGCTCGAAGAGGAAAACCTTCAAATATTGAATAGCTATAGAGAGTTGGCCTTGAGTAAATTTAAAAGTGGTAAAGGCGCCATGGTGAACGTTGTGAGAATTGATATAAAAAGAAACGAAAGTGAAACCAAAATCCAATTATTGAAGGATCAAAACCTACCACTACAAATCGAATTTAATAGTTTGTTGAATAGGGATTTGGATGAAATGATTACGATTCCGGATTCCTTACCACTGGTTGAAAATGATGTGCCCTTAGAAAGAGATAGTTTATTTGTTTCCAACCCTAAATTAATGGGATTGGACAAAAAGATAGCATCTTTTGAAGCACAAAAAAAGGTGGTCAAAAAAGAAGGGTATCCCATGATAGGACTCGGTTTGGATTATTCCATTATTTCAAAACGGGATGTTCCTGATCTGGAAATGAACGGACAAGATGCCATTATGCCCATGCTTTCGGTGACACTGCCCATTTTCAGAAAAAAATACAGTGCGGAGCAAAAAGAAGTCGACTTCATGTTACAAGCAACTCATTATGAAAAACAAGCAGTAAAAAACAATTTGCAAACGTCGTATAGTATGGCCAATTATAATGTTTCGAAAGCTAAAACTTTAAAAGAACTATATAAAAAGCAAACTGAAAGTATAAAGCAGGCCATTTCGTTATTAATAGCGGCTTATAGTAATTCAGGAACTGATTTTGAGGAAATTTTAAGGATGAACCAAGATTTGTTAATGCTTCAAACGGCAATGGTTTCAGCAAATAAAGATCAATTTATATCACAATCAACAAGAGATTATTTAATTTCTAAACAGGAATAAGATGAACACAAAAAATAAAAATATATTAAAAATGGTAGGTATCCTATTTGTTGGGGTTCTACTTGGATGGTTGGTTTTTGGAGGAAATGATGCTCCAAAATCTGAAAATGAACATAATCACGTAGAAGGCACGGAAACCATTTGGACCTGTTCTATGCATCCGCAAATACAGATGAAAGAACCCGGTCAGTGCCCATTATGCGGTATGGATTTAATCCCTTTGGAATCGAACGATTCTGCAATAGACCCCAATGCGCTTCAGATGACCGAGGATGCTATGAAATTGGCCAATATTCAAACGATGGTCGTAGGAGGAAGTAAGAAAACCAACAAAAAGCTGACACTGAATGGTAAAGTGCAAATTGATGAGCGTAAACTATACACGCAATCATCCCATATTCCGGGGAGAATTGAAAAATTGAACATTAATTTTACTGGGGAAAAGGTAAATCGAGGGCAAACATTGGCGATGGTCTATTCTCCTGATTTGGTGACAGCCCAAGAAGAATTACTGCAAGCTTATCGCATCAAAGAGACACAACCAGAATTATTTGAAGCTGCTAAACAAAAACTAAATAATTGGAAAATAGGCGAGGGCACAATAAATAAAATAATAAGCACCAATAAGCCCATCCAACAATTTCCAATTACTGCAGATGTTTCAGGTATTATCACTGCTAAAAAAGTCGATTTAGGAGATTATGTGAGTCAAGGCATGCCCATCTATGAGATAGCAGATCTATCATCACTTTGGGTGCTTTTTGATGTCTATGAAAGCGATATGCCTTGGGTAAAGGTTGGTGACAAAATAAATTATACCATCCAATCGTTGCCAGGAGAATCCTTTGAAGGGGTCATTACCTTTATAGATCCTTTGATAAACCCAGAAACAAGGGTCGCATCGGCACGAGTTGAGGTGAAAAACCCTGAAAATAAACTAAAACCTGAAATGTTTGTATCTGGTGTTGTAAGTAGGAATGTTAATACTTCAGCGTCCAAAGACATCGTGATTCCAAAATCGGCAGTGATGTGGACTGGGGAGCGTTCGGTTGTTTACATCAAAAGTATCGTTTCCAATAAGGTAAACTTCAAATTTAGAGAAGTCACATTGGGCGCTTCCCTTGGCGATGCTTATATTATAAAAGAAGGACTTTCAGAAGGAGAAGACATTGTAGTTAATGGTACATTTACAGTAGATGCAGCTTCACAATTGGCAGGTAAACCAAGTATGATGAATCCGGAGGGCGAAAAAGAAGTAACAGGACATGAAGGCATGGATATGGGAGAGGACGACATGAAACGACCATGACTTTGTACACCCAAGGAAATGATTATTAGGGATATGGAATAGAGTAATAGAAAATAGAATCAAGAATCAAGAGCCAAGAATCATCCTTTACAACTTTGAAACTTTACAATCAATAAATAGAACATAATTAATAATTTAAAAACAAAAACGATGAAAAATTTAAAAACGACCATGGGAATTTTAGCAATGGCTTTTATAGCTTTTACAACACTTTCGTGTAAGAACGAAACAAAAAAGACAGACACAGATGAAAATATGCACGTTACGGATGTAAATCATCATGATGATGGATCTATGAATCATGAATCGGAGGACTATCAAAAAAATCCAGCAACAACACCCATTATAGAAGCTTATATTCAAATTAAAAACGGGTTGGTTGATGATAGTAAAGAGAAAGCTTCCAATGGAGCAGAGGCATTGTTAAAAGCTTTTGCGGCATTTGACATGTCCCAATTAACTACAGAAACCCATAAAGAGTACATGGGAATATTGGAAAGTGCCAAAGAGCATACAGAGCATATTGTTAAAGGTACAATTGATAACCAAAGAGAACATTTTGAGCCTTTAAGCACAAACATAAGTGACATGATAGCTTTGCTTGGGACTGAAAAAACGCTTTACAAAGATTTTTGTCCGATGGCAAACAACAATAAAGGTGCCTATTGGTTAAGTGAAGTTAAAGACATTAAAAACCCATATTTCGGGTCAAAAATGTTGAAATGTGGTAGTGTAAAAGAACAAATAAATTAGTTGAAAACATCCGTGATTAATTTTTAAACACTCAGGGGCATGATTATTTAGATGTCCTATGTGACCTCTGAAAATAATAAAAATGACACATGAAAATTATAAAATTCATAGTGATGATTTAGTGCATTGTGTTTGTTGGTATTCAATTTATACCCACAAACACAACTAAATTAATGTGATTATGGATTGGTTTCAAAAACTAATGGATAGTATATAAAACGGTAAAAATGAAAAAAAAGATTCTCATAAAAAACATGGTTTGTAACCGTTGTAAATCCACCATCTATACCGAACTGAAAAAAGCAGGTTTTGATATAGACTCCATTGAATTGGGTCAAGTCATATTAAATGCCTATACGTCTGATGATGATCCGATTGTGGAATCCCTTTTGAAGCACCATGGCTTTGAAATCATAAAAGATGAAACCGATGCGTTGATAGAACATCTAAAAATGTCACTCATCAAAAAAATAGAATCAAACGAAATCAATAATTTATCGACTTTTCTGAGCAAACATTTTAACAAATCATATTCTGCCTTAAGTAAGCTATTCAGTAAAAAAGAAGGGATAACTATAGAGAAATACTTGATCAATCTTAAAATAGAACGTGTTAAGGAACTTATTCAATTAGGACAATTAAACTTTTCAGAAATAGCTTATGCTCTCAATTACAATAACAGCAGTCATTTATCCCGTCAATTTAAAACCGTAACAGGTATGTCCATGAGTTCATACAGATTATTACAAAATTGGGATAGAAAAACGTTGGACCAAATTATATAAATTTTTTCCAAAATTGTGTACATCGCACGTAACTTTAGATGGTAATTTTGGTCAATAAATTAAAATCTTAATGCCATGAAACACCCTTGAGAATAGTATTCATACATATGAGGATGGTTATTCAGGGTGTTCCATCTGACAGTTAAAAAACAATAAAAATAAACAGATGACACACACATATCATATACACGGAATGACTTGCATGGGTTGCCGCAGCCATGTGGAGGAAACGCTTTCAAAAGTTAAAGGTGTTTTAAATGCAACGGTCAATTTAGAAAAAGCAGAAGCCGTTATAGAAATGGAGACTCATATTCCCATTGAAACATTTCAAAAGGCTTTAAAAAGTGAGGGATCTAGATATAGTATCCATAATTTAGGAGAAAAGCCCCACCTAACCTCCCCAAAGGGGAAGAATTCATTGAAACACAATAAAGAAGACGCACAAATCTCCAATAATGGAAGGGAGCAAGGGGGAGTCTATTATTGTCCCATGCATTGTGAAGGGGATAAGACCTATGATAAACCTGGAGATTGTCCTGTTTGTGGGATGGACTTGGTAGAAGAAAGGACGGTTGCATCAACAGGCACGCAGTTCACTTGCCCTATGCACCCTGAAATTGTAAAAGACGAACCAGGTTCGTGCCCTATTTGTGGAATGGATTTAGTACCCATGGAAGCAGATACTTCCGAAGAAGACAAAACCTATAAAAAGCTATTGAAAAAGTTCTGGATTTCAGTAGCATTTACAATTCCTATTTTTCTATTGGCCATGTCTGAAATGTTAGACCATAATCCTATGTATGACCTTTTAGAGCAAAAATATTGGAACTGGATTCAGTTTGCATTGTCAATTCCCGTGGTGTTTTATGCTACTTGGATGTTTTTTGAACGGGCTTACAAATCTATTGTCACTTGGAATCTCAATATGTTTACACTCATAGGGATTGGGTCTGGTATTGCTTGGGTATTTAGTGTATTTGCCTTGTTGTTCCCTAATATATTTCCAGACGACTTTAAAACTGCAGATGGAAACGTATTTGTCTATTTTGAAGCGACCACGGTCATTTTAACTCTGGTGTTGTTGGGACAATTATTGGAAGCCAAGGCGCATAGTCAAACAAGCGGTGCCATTAAGGAATTATTAAAATTAGTTCCGTCAACAGCTACTTTAGTTGAAGATGGTCAAGATAAGGTCATAGCCATTGATAAAATTCAACAAGGTAATTTACTACGGGTAAAACCCGGAGAAAAAATTCCCGTAGACGGTATTATTGTAGAAGGCCATAGTAGTATAGATGAATCGATGATTACAGGAGAACCAATTCCCGTTGATAAGGAGGTTGATGATAATGTAAGTTCAGGAACAATTAATGGGACAAAATCATTCATTATGAAAGCTGAAAAAGTGGGTTCAGAAACCTTGCTTTCCCAAATCATCCATATGGTGAACACTGCAAGCCGGTCTAAAGCACCTATTCAAAAGTTAGCGGATAGAATCTCTAAATACTTTGTGCCCATTGTTATTGGCGTTTCGGTGATTACGTTTGTAGCTTGGGCTATTTATGGTCCAGAACCCGCTTATGTATTCGCACTTGTAAATGCCATAGCTGTATTAATCATAGCATGTCCATGTGCATTAGGTTTGGCAACACCTATGTCTGTAATGGTTGGTGTTGGCAGAGGCGCGCAATCTGGAGTATTGATAAAAAATGCGGAAGCTTTAGAGAAAATGGATAAAGTGAATACATTAATTATTGATAAAACGGGAACGATTACCGAAGGAAAGCCATCTGTTGAAAAAGTCATTTCCACAAGTGAACTCAAAGAAGAAACTTTAGTTGAGTTTATGACGTCATTAAATCAATATAGTGAGCACCCTTTAGCAGAAGCTGTTGTGAGCTATGGCAAATTGAAAAATGTTTCGGTTATTAAAGTGAATGATTTTGAAGCTGTTGCTGGAAAAGGCGTTATAGGAACCGTTGGAATGAAAAAAATAGCTTTAGGGAATGCAAAACTTTTAGAGCAATTATCAATTTCTATCCCAGAAGATTTAACAAATAAAGTAGTGAGCGAACAAGAACAAGGAAAAACAGTATCATATATTGCAGTGGCTGATGAAGCCGTTGGCTATATAACCATTTTTGATGCTATTAAACCAACCAGTAAAAATGCCATTAAAGAACTCCAACATTTAGGAGTGGATGTGATCATGCTTACTGGAGACAATAAAAATACTGCTAAAGCGGTGGCAGAACAGTTAAATTTAAAACACTACAAAGCAGAATGTCTTCCAGAGGATAAGTTAAACGAAATTAAAGTACTTCAAGAACAAGGAAAAATAGTCGCTATGGCAGGCGATGGAATTAATGATGCACCTGCATTAGCACAATCTGATGTTGGTGTAGCGATGGGAACTGGAACCGATGTAGCTATTGAAAGTGCTTCAATGACGCTTGTAAAGGGAGATTTGCAAGGTATTGTTAAAGCTAAAAAGCTTAGCCACGGCGTTGTTAAAAATATTA
Organism: Mariniflexile sp. TRM1-10; assembly: GCF_003425985.1. Taxonomy (NCBI): domain Bacteria; kingdom Pseudomonadati; phylum Bacteroidota; class Flavobacteriia; order Flavobacteriales; family Flavobacteriaceae; genus Mariniflexile; species Mariniflexile rhizosphaerae. The sequence continues at coordinate 4,313,463 of NZ_CP022985.1, read as the reverse complement.
AGCAGAACCTGTTTTTCGCATTTGTTTACAATGTGTTAGGTGTACCTATTGCTGCGGGCGTTTTATATCCATTTTTTGGATTGTTATTATCACCCATGATTGCGGCATTAGCAATGAGTTTTAGCTCTGTATCGGTTATAGCGAATGCTTTACGGTTAAGGAAAATTAACATATAAACGAGTTCATTGTTTTTTAAATGCTTTTGTTACGGATTTTCAGTATCTATTGGTGTCTCAATTTTTTTGTCATTTTGACAGCGTAAGGTACGTGCAACCTTTAGGTTCTGCGTAAGCTAAATCTTGTACTTATGGGATTCATCCTCATTCTTCATTCGGGATGACAACAATTTTTATTATTAAAACTTAACTAACTGATGAGAGTGATTATTATGTCAAACTCACGTTAATAATTAACTCGATTTATCCTTATCTGAAAATCAATCATTTGTATTAACACTGTCTGGTCGAGCCTTTCGTCTTCGCTCAAGATAAACTAAAGTCGAGACCTTATTTAAAGGTATCAAAGTCTAAAAACCTCTCGTAAGCTGCGCTTTTATCTTCAAATAAAAATGTATTTTCATTTTCAATAATGCTCGAGGTGACAGAAATACTATTTTTTAATCATATAATAATCAAAAATTTGCATATCGTTTTATATCGAACTTACGTTAATTAATTGTTTAATGATTATTAAAACAGACATACAAAAAGACATTTGAATACCAATTTGTTGTCATTTAGTCTATTTTCGTATGTCTATATTCTTTATTCTATTTTCTTTTAAAGAGTCTTAAATCTTTAATCGAACGCCAATGACATCAAAACTATCTCATGCTAATAAATTCAATGATTAGCACAACTTATTGCATCTAAAAACTAGCTGTTTATATCAGCTAAAATCATAAAATGTAAAAAACATAATAAAAAATTCGATAAAACGCTTGTTTTTAACGATTAATTACATAGATTTGTTTTTTTTAATCCCTAAATCGTAGATATGAAAACAAAAATTATTCTATTTAGTGTCGTTTTATTTTTAATGGCAGGTGTAAGTTTTGCACAAAGTAAGAACGAACCAAAAAGTATTATTAGTGCAAAAGTAGCTATAAAGAAGTATCATAAAAAGGAAGAATTAGAACGTATGCATAAAGGCGAGTTATTGGACCTTTATATAGAACGCATAGAAGTTTTAACAAAAACATTACCTTATATAGCCTTTGCTACCAAGCCAGGTGTCACAATGGTTACTTTAGGAATCCCTAATGATAATGATAACAGAAAGATATTGGATAATCAGTTTACTTCTACAGATGAGTATATGGAGGCTACCACTGTATTTCATAGAAAAATATTGCCGTATTCAGATACTAGTAAATTGATTTCTGCTATCATATTCTATGAAGAGATTATGAAATCGTTGCATGAGTATAGTGCCTATCATTAAAAATTTCAACACAACTATCTAAATTATATAAAACTAATAATTAATTACCGTATACAAGTGAATCTTGGTTTTCAAGATTCGCTTTTTATCAACTTATAATAAAAATTTCAATTAAACTGGTTTTAATAAACAATATAACTATTTTGCAAGAAAATCTGTTTTTAGTCTATAATATGTGTATTTCATCGATTATTTTAAAAATAAATTTATTTATTTTGTGTATTTCAACGAAATATTTGGTATTTCGTGGAATATTTTATAGATTTGATCATTAATTCGTCGAAAAATCTTATTTAGTTTTTGTAATATAAAAAATGTAACTATGAAAAACTTCACTAAAATAACATTTATATTTCTTCTTATGTTAGGGAATATTTATGCTCAACAGGAAAAAGGGATTATAGGATCCAATAATTGGTTGTACAACTGGACGGAGTTTAAGCCTAGCCAAAAACAGTATGACGAACCCACGCAAATATTGGCGGGAAATATTGATAAAGACACAAAACTACTTAAAAGAGAGACCTACATGTTGTTAGGAAGTGTTTTTGTTACAAACAATGCAACACTTACTATAGAACCAGGAACGGTTATTATTGGCGATTTTGCATCAAAGGCATCTTTAACAATTACTAAAGGAGCAAAAATTATTGCAGATGGTCTGGAAACTGACCCTATTATTTTTACTTCTAATAGAGGTATTAAAAGATCGGGTGATTGGGGCGGATTAGTTATTTTAGGGGATGCTCCAACAAATAAATTTGGTAATGGTTCGGTGGCATCTTTATATAGCGATTTGTCTCAATCTGCATACAGTAGCACCAATTATGGAGGCGAAAATGTAGAAAGTAATTCAGGGATTTTAAGATATGTTAGAATTGAATTTGCAGGAAAAAGAATTAGAAACGATGATTATTTTAGTGGTTTGTTGTTAGCCTGTGTTGGAAATAAAACCATTGTAGAAAATATCATGGTAAGCTATTCGGCAGGTAACTCTTTTGAAGCATGGGGAGGCGATATTTGTTTAAATAAATTAGTATCATACAGATCGAACAGTAATGATTTTAAATTTAATTATGGCGTGCAATGTAAAATAGATAATTCTTTAGCTATTAGATCTCCTTATGTATCTAGCAGTACTGCTGCCAGATGTTTACAAGTGGCATCTTATAATAATAGGGAAGAAGTAGATTTTGCTAAAAAAGCAACCGTAGTAAATGCAAATAATTTGACATTTTTAAATGATAGCGAAAATTTAAAATCGGATATAGAAAAAGGCTTGGTTAAAGAAGCTGTTTATATAGGTCAGAACGCTAAGTTAGATATGAATAAAAGCGTTATTTCTGGTTTTAATCCAGCAGTTATATTAGAAAGTACCATTAATATTAATCAAGAAAGTTTAGAGAAAATCAAGTTTGCCAATATGTATTTCAATAATTGTAAAGGAAATATTTTTGTTGAAAACGATTCTAATAATGAAGATTTAGAAAATTGGTATGGTAATAGCGCCTTTTTTAATGTGTATTCCAGAAGCAATAATGCCGAAACATTTATTGATTTTTCAAATGAGAAAAGACCAGACTTTAGATTGCGTATCAATAAAATAATTGCATCAAAAGATGCTGTCTATGCAAAAGAAGATTTAGGAATAGGTAATTGAATTAATAACTAAATTATAATGAAGTTGATAAAACGCTAGTTCTTTATCTTTCCTGTTACGCTTTGAATTATTTAAAAAAATCTTTTCTAGCCAAGGTTTGCTAGAACGATTAAAGTTTCTAGGAGTTTTATTTACAAAAGAAAACAATATAACATGAAGAACTTTACTTTTATTAACATTCTTGTTTTTTTTGTATTCTTTTTAACTGAAACTATGAGTGCACAAGTAATAATAGGCAAACCCAGTTTGGGTTTTAGTCAAGCTTGTGCGAGTACTTCATTTAATACCTATAACACCACCTTTACTTTTTCACCAGATACAGCCTTAGGAGCAACCAATCAGTTTATTGTAGAACTATCAGATAATACCGGTAGTTTTACAAATGCTACTGTTATTTACACATCAACTCAAGGAGCCGTTACAACTTCACCGGCAACTTTAAGTTTTTCTTTGCCAGATACAACGGCAGGAGAATCCTATAAAATTAGAATTAAAAGCACTGCTCCGGCAGCAACCAGTACGGGTTCAGATGCTTTTGCAGCATATTATAAAATACAGGATACCCCATTTACTATTAATGATTTGATTTCAACAGGTGCTTATTGTGCCGGAGGAAGCTATTTATTAACTATCGACAATCCTGGAACTGGTGATAATGATTCCCCTTTAAAATATCCATCGTTAACTTTCAATTGGTATAAAGTTAATGAAGCTAATCCAACAACATCGATATTTGTAACTTCTGGAGAAACATTATCTGTAAATACTCCAGGAACTTATTTTGCTAGAACAAATTATGGCACTTGTACATCTGAGTCCTATTCAAATCGTGTCACAATTAGTGAAGCAACTTCAGGCGGAACTTCAACAATCACTTCTAGTTTAGGAAATCCATATTGCTCAAGTGAAGGTGCCACAACATTAAGCGCTATTAATGGAAATAGTTATAAATGGTTTAAAGATGGTACCGAAATACAAGGAGCGACCAATCAAACGTATGTAACTAATGAGACTGGAACTTATACTGTATCTGTTAATTTGGGCAATTGTACAACAACAGCAACAATAGATTTAGATAATAGTGGATTCACAAGTAACATAAATGTTCCGGAATTTAATACTTTAGGAACAGACGGAACCTTAGTTGTTACTGTAACAACAGATGCAAGCAATCCAGAATTTGAATGGTATTTTAATGAAACTATTATACCAACTGCTACCAGTAGTAGTTATGAAGCGTCTCAACCGGGTAATTATAAAGTAGCTGTTACACAAACAGATGGTTGTGTGGCGACAAGAGAACACCACTTTTCAATATCTGAGCCATTTCCAGATGTGGAAAACATTCCTAATTTAATTAGCCCGAATAATGATGGCATTAATGACACTTGGGTGATTCCTCAAGTATATGTGGCAGGCACCAATACACAAGTGGTCATATTAAGTTCTCAAGGAAAAGTGATGCTTCAAACCAATAATTATCAAAACAATTGGCCAGAAAACCAAATAGACTTCAATGCTGTAAATCCTGTTTACTACTACATTATTACAACAGCGACCAACAAAACTAAAAAAGGCTCTATAACGGTTGTAAAATAACATGCAAAAACACCTACTGTATATAGTCATTTTTTTGTGTTTATCACAAACGCTTCATGCGCAAGAAAACGGTGTTGTTGCTTTTGCATTGCCTGTTAGAAACTCTTTAAAGTTTAACAAATACACCATAAATCCCACATTTAGTTTTGTCAGGGAACAAAATAAATACCTTAGTTTTACCAATAAACGCCAATGGGTTCAGTTTGATAATGCGCCTCAAGCGTATCTGTTTAGTTATTCAGGAAGGTTTGCCGAAAATTCAGGAGCTAGTATTGGCTTGTTTCAACAAAATTATGGTGTGTTAACCACTTTTGGAGGTGTGTTAAATTATGCCTACAATGTTGTTTTGGATAGAGATAGCAATTTAACTTTTGGTTTGAATTTGGGCTTTTATAAAAGTGGCATCAATGAAGGCAACGTTATTACAAATTTCTCAGATCCCTCGTTAGAAAATGTACCTTCAAACATGCTTGGTACGATCAATCCAGGTATAAACTATGGTACTGCTTTTTTTGATTTTGGCGTGTCTCTAAACAATCTTGTTTCCTATAATTTCAAAACATCTCAAGTTATCGAAGAAAACCCTGAGCAAAGCGTTCAAGCACATGTAATGTACACGGGCTATGTAGATAGTCGCGGTTTTTTTGATAGTAGCAAATTTTCAAGTTTAGTGCGGTCGGAATTCAAAAAAGACCAAACCGTCCTTTCAGGAATTATGATGCTAACAACAGCAAAAGGCATTTGGGGGCAAGCGGGTTATAATACTTTATATGGATTATCCGCAGGAATTGGACTTAATATAACCAGTCAAATTGCCATAGAGTATAATTATGAAAAGGAAATGGGCGACATGGCCACTTTTGGAAATTCACACGAAGTTACTTTGGCATATAAATTCACAAAACGGGAACGCTACAATTATAGTGATGATGATGAAGAAGGCGCATTAATTTCTCCAGTGAAAAAATCAAGAAACGCTTTAGCAAAACGTCATACGACAACAGGAGGTAAAGTAGATAGAAAAGCCATTGCAGAAGCCAAAGCACAGGCTAGGGCAGAGGCACTGGCCAAATTAGAAGAGAAAAAAGCCGCCCGACTTAAATTGATTGAAGAATCTAAACAAGCACAAGAAGCCAAGGCAGAAGAATCAGCTAGGGTTAAACTAGCCCAGGAAGCTCAAGCCAAAGCCGAAGAAGCAGCTAGAATTAAACTAGCTCAGGAAGCTCAAGCCAAAGCCGAAGAAGCAGCTAGGGTTAAACTAGCTCAGGAAGCCAAAGCCAAGGCAGAAGAATCAGCTAGGGTTAAACTAGCCCAGGAAGCTCAAACTAAAGCTGAAGAAGCAGCTAGAATTAAACTAGCTCAGGAAGCTCAAGCCAAAGCCGAAGAAGCAGCTAGTAAACTAGCCCAGGAAGCCAAAGCCAAGGCAGAAGAAGCGGCTAGGATTAAACTAGCCCAGGAAGCCAAAGCCAAGGCAGAAGAAGCGGCTAGGATTAAACTAGCCAAGGAAGCCAAAGCCAAGGCAGAAGAAGCAGCTAGGATTAAACTAGACCAGGAAGCCAAAGCCAAGGCAGAAGAAGCAGCTAGGATTAAACTAGCCCAGGAAGCCAAAGCCAAAGCAGAAGAAGCAGCTAGGGTTAAACTAGCCCAGGAAGCCAAAGCCAAGGCAGAAGAAGCAGCTAGGGTTAAACTAGCTCAGGAAGCTCAAGCCAAAGCCGAAGAAGCAGCTAGGATTAAACAAGCACAGGAAGCTCAAGCTAAAGCCGAAGAAGAAGCTAGGATTAAACAAGAAGAATTAGATGCTGCTTTAATCTCAGTTCCAAAAGATGCCACTGGTATAGCTATGCAAAATTTAACAAAATTAGCTTCAGATTCTAAAATCGAACAAGCCGAATTAATAATCAAATTGAACGAAACCGTAGCTAGTAGGAAAAAAGATCTTCAAGATTTAAAACAAGAAAATGATTTAAGCGAACAAGGTATTTATACAGAACCTAAACCTTTTAAAAGTGTATCAGCTGAAAATGCTGCTTTAGAATCTTTAAAAGTTCAGATTGATGATGTTATAAAAGCCCAAGATATAAAAATCAAGGAATTGGAAGACCTGTATAAAGAGAGACTTAAAAAGGTTCCTAATGCACAGGATAAAATTAACATGATTTATCTGAATGAAATTTCAGTACTAAAAGAAGCCCAAGCGAAAGCGAAACGCTCAAAAGAAACTTTAGTCTCAGAATTGGAAAGTATTAAAATAGCAACCGAAATAGAGCGCAAACGACGTATAAAACGTGCCGCGTATGATAATGAACAAGATCGATATAACAAAGACCGAGAAACACTGAATCAAATAAAACAATTTACAGAAGCAAGTGCTGTGCCGCTTAAGGAGTCAGATTTCGATTTTGGAGAAGAACGGAGCGATAATATTCAAATTATTAAGGGTGTTAGAAATGTAGAAAGCGGGTATTATCTTGTAATTGCAGTGCATAGTGATGTTGCTAAGAGAGATGAATTTTTAAGAAAAGCAGTAGCGGCAGGTCAAAACAATATCAACTTCTTTTACGATGCAGCTACCAGTAAATATTATATTTATTATGATAAATTTGATTATATTGAAGGCGCTAGAAATGCCATGAAATCAAAAGGAAGCACGCCTTATAATGGTAAAATGTCTATGGTGAAGATTGAAAACTAATTAAAAAACTACCAAATTAATCTAATCTAAGTAATTCCCCGATGGCTCTGCCTCGGGGTTTTTGCTTCGCCAGTTTGTTTCACTCATGCCTAATTCACCTTTCCTTTAGAGTGGTCTGAACCATCCAAAAAGGCAGTTCTAGGTGAGGTAAATTAACCCCCTGATCAAAATGAAATAGGCTAAGTACTTGTGTGGCTCTGCCTCGATAGTCTGTTTTAAGAAATTTTTTATTTGTATATTCATAAAAATTAATGTTGACTTCCTGTATATGAATGTTTTGGTTGCTTGTTGATTTTCTCTAATAACATTTTTTGTAATAAATATATTGTTACATTTCAATAATGTGTTTTATATTTAAAATACTACAAAAATAATCATTAATCGAGTTTAAAGTATTATTTAATCGATAAAATGCGTTATTTATGATTTTAATCTACTATTGTTTCAAAATAATTTACGATATTTATATCGTTTAAAAACAATTAATTAGGACAAAATGTTTCAATTGTAGGAATAAAATTGTTCTTAAGTAATTGTTAGCAGTGATTAACATTTCTTTTTACCCCAAAAAAGAGAAATAATAAAAAGTTGTCTATGAAAAAAACTACTTTAACTAACCTACTTGTTTTATTTTTTTTAGCATGCTTTAGCAGTATGTTTGGTCAAAACCTTGTTCCGTTTAATCCAAGATATGATGAAGCCATTAAAGGAGATATGCTTTTAATTGGTAATAGTAACATGGGAGTTCATAGAACAAACCCTTATTCTGGAACCAATAATAATGAAAGTAGTACTAATAGAGACAATATGGTGTATGTTGACATTGATAATGATAACAATACCTTTAACTCTAGTAGTGCTGATTTAGATGTACCCAACGATGTTAGTTGTTATAAAATTGTTTATGCTGGATTGTACTGGAGTTCCGTAGTAAAAGGGGATACACCAATGGCAAATATTAAATTTCAAACTCCGGAAAGTGGGGGGTATATAGATATTACAGGAACAGAGGTTTATTATCAAAACTCTTCGGATAATAGAAACTCCAATACCTATGCTTACTATAGAGATGTAACAAATATATTAACAGCTTTAAGTAATCCTGAAGGAACGTATACAGTCGCTAATATATCATCCACAACATCTGCAATGATGAATAGTGGTACTGGACGTAATACAGAAGGTCTATCAGCTGGATGGTCACTTTTTGTAATTTATGAAGACCCATTGCTGCCAAGTAAATATATCACATCTTTTGATGGGTTTACAAAAATAGATAATCAAGCCCCTAACGATGAGCAAACCTTTCCTATAGATGGATTTCAAACGATACCAATAGGTCCCGTTCGAGCAAAATACGCATTTAGTGCTTTGGAAGGCGATAGAGGATGGACAGAAGATTATTTAGAAATTAATGGCACAAAAATTAGTGCTACAAATGCAAGCGGTACAACCATACGTCCGAATAATAACTTTTTTAATAGTACCGTATCTATTATAGACCCTAATACGAATTCTCCAATGACTTTCACTGACAGAAATCCTACTAGTTCAAATACGTTGGGTTTTGATGCAGGTATTATAAACATTCCCAATGCGGGAAATAGTTTAATAGCAAATGGTGATACCTCAGCCACTATTAGATTAGGTACAAATACAGATATTTATTATTTCTATTTTAGTGCGTTTGCTATTGAAATTATCGCACCAAATATTGTATTGACCAAAATTGTTGAAGATGTGTTTGGAAATGATATAGGTGGGCAAGTTGTAGATTTAGGCGATGAATTATACTATACCATCGGTTTTCAGAATACAGGAAACGATGATGCAACCGATTTAACCATTAGGGATATTCTTCCAACAAATGTTGTTTTTAATTATCCAGCAGATATTGGGGTTTTGCCAACAGGAGTTAGCGTTCAAAGTTATAACCCAACTACCAGAGAACTTATTTTTAGTATCGACCCATCGGTGGTGGAAGAAAACGACCCCGTTTCCGAAATTCAATTTAAGGTAACAGTTGTTGCAACCTGTAGTTTATTAAGCGATGCTTGTTCTAATAATATTGACAACCAAGCCTATGCAACGTATAAAGGAACAATAAATCCTGATTTTACTATTTCTGACGACCCCAGTTTTAGTAGTAATACAGGTTGTTTATTAACTCCGGGTGCTACTAATTTTTTAGCCGATTTAAACGATTGTATTTTTGAAGAGGAAGTCATACTTTGTGGAGCTAGTACGGAATTAACTGCCGGTAGCGGTTATGATGCTTATTCTTGGACAAATGATTCAGGTACTGTAATAGGAACAACCCAATCTATTACAGTTACAGCACCTGGCACCTACTATGTACATAATACAGCAATAGCGCCTTGTCAATCAACCGACCAAGTATTCAATGTGGTTACTTTTGGAGTAGGAGTTACAAATCCTGTTATTCCTTTTGCAGATGAAGTGGTCACTTGTCCGAACGATGGTAAACAATTGCCTAATATTTTCCTTTGTGGTGCTAATGATTCTAGATTTATTCAAACCAATATCACCGATACGTCATCCATTATTTGGGAAAAGTTAGATGAAACTAGTTGTACAGCAGTAACCGAAGAAGATTGTGCTAACGAAAACCCGGACTGTACTTGGAATCAAGTAGGGACTGGACCCAATTTTATGGTGGATACTCATGGGCAATATCGATTGACATTAAACTATACTGGTGGATGTTTTAATCAGTTTTATTTCAACGTATATGAAAACTTATTAGTTCCAACAGTTACTTCAAGAGATATTTATTGTACTACACCTGGTGAAATCACCGTTGGCGGTGTACCAAGTGGTTATGAGTTTAGTATTGATGGTACAAACTACCAAACAAGCAATGTGTTTTCAATTAACACTCCTAATCTTTATTCCGTTTATATAAGACAAATTGGCGTAACACCAAATCCGTGTATATTTACAGTACCCGATGTTCAAATAAGACAAAGGGATTTTACTGTTTCAACAATTATCACGCAACCCTATTGTAATGGAGAAAAAGGAAGCGTCGTATTGGCGGCTAACGATGTACGACCACAGTATTTCTATTCCATTTACCAAGGTGGCACATTAATAAATAGTGTAGGGCCTATAAACGCTAGTGATTACACATTTACTAATCTAAATCCTGGAATATATACTGCAACGGTATCTACAGAGGATGGTTGTACGGAAACTGTGGATATCGAAATTATTGATCCGCCATTGTTAACAGCCACTTCGGCACTTACAACCCCATTAACCTGTACCGATGGTGAAATTACAGTGTACCCAATAGGAGGGACGCCACCGTATTATTATTTTGTAAACAGTACAACGGAATTCCAATCTACACCACAAATTGCGGTAACAGCTCCAGGTGTATATGATATAATCGTTATGGATTCCAATAACTGTCCAGCAGAAACTTCAATAACGGTAGATGCCACTCCTGCACCAGATTTCAATGTTACAAAAACAGATATTTTATGTTCTGATGCAGATGATGCAGGTGCTATTGCTGTTAATGTCACCAATGCCAATGGAAACAGTTTAATGTACAGTATAGACAATGGCGTGACGTTCTTCAACTCGCCAGTATTTACAGGGTTGGCAGCAGGTAATTACGATGTCGTAGTTCAATATGCCATAGGAACAGATGTGTGTGTGACGACACCAGAACCCATAACTATTACAACGGCAACTGCCATTAACGGAACAGCAACATTAACAACACCTTATACTTGTACTACCAATGGTGTTATTACTGTTTCAGATGTTTCGGGAGGGACAGCTCCTTATACCTATAGTATCGATGGGGTAAATTTCCAAACAGGACTTACCTTTTCAGGTCTGGTAAATGGAACCTACACTGTAACCATAAAAGATGCTAATGATTGTACATTTGCAACAGCGCCAATAACCATCGATCCACTAAACCCTCCAACAGATTTAAGTTTTAGCAATACACCTTTAAGCTGTCCGTCAATGACTTCCGATGTAACGGTAACAGCAACAGGTGGTGTTGGTACTTTAGAATATCAAATTATTGCACCAGCAGCATCTGCAACGGCTTATCAAACTTCAAATGTGTTTTCAGGTTTAGTACCAAATACCTATACCTTTAGAGTAAGGGATGCTAATGAATGTGTTTACACGGAATCCTTCACCATTGCTCCCTTGGTTCCAATAACAATGAATACTGTTTTAACTAAAGACTTAGATTGTACGGCTTCACCTGATGCTATCATAACTGGTACATTTTCAGGAGGCGTTGCACCCTTTACTTATGCGGTTTCCATAAATGGAACTGCGTATAGTTTTTTAGGTACAACAGGGTCACCATTCAATTACTCAACTCCAAATAATGGCACATACCAATTCCAAGTAACGGATGCGAATGGTTGTACTGCTGAATCTAGTGTGCAAACCGTTAATGCTATTTCGCTTCCTAATATCATTTCTGTGGTTCAAACACAACAAATTTTGTGTAATGGCGATGATTCAGCTGCTATTCAAATTACAATAGACAATACAGTAGGGACACCACCTTTTGTTATTAATGTGAATAATGATACCACAGGGACTAATTATGGTACACAAACATCTGGTTTAACAGCAGGTACTTATACTATTACTCTAACCGATTCAAAATCCTGTACAGATACAGAAACTATTGTAATAGGAGAACCAGCACCAATTGATGTACTGCATCATCCCGTAGATATTAGCTGTGATCCCATTTTTGGGGTTTCAAAAGGATCCGTTATTATAGATGCTGTTACAGGTGGCACAGCCCCTTACAATTATTACGTAACAGGAACTAATGGATACTCAGCTTCAGAACTTAATTCATCTGGTACAACCTCTGTGACATTTGATGTGGTCGATTTTGGACTGTATCAAATAAACGTCGTTGATGCCAACGGGTGCTCTATGTTAGTTCAAGACGTTTTAGTGGCATCTCCTCCAAATAATTTAGATATTTCGATAAACACAACGGCAGACTGTCTCAACGGTGGAGAAGCAGAGGTAAGTATTGGTACAGCGTTAGCTAGTGCAGGCCCTTTCTTTTTCAGTATTTATCACGGCCCTACTTCTGTATATCCTAATCCACTAGGAACCTGGTTACCAGAAGATGCATTAGGCAGTAAAAAAGCAACGTTTACGGGGTTGGTTCCTGGGGTTACCTATACGTTTATTGTTTATGATGATGCGACTAATTGTAGTTATTACCAAACAGCAACAGCCCCCATTCCAACAAACTCAACATTAACAACCACCGCTTTAACTTCTAATAATATTACTTGTGTTGGAAGTGCCGATGGCAATGTGTCATTTACAATCAATAGTGTCTATGGCGTATCTACTACTGTAAATTATGAAATATGGAATTCCTTATCAACAACAGCAACGGGAATAAATGGGGTTGGTGTGGTACCTGCTGGTGGATCATTGCCCATAACTAATTTGGGATCATTGCCTTTTGGAACTTATTTTGTGTTGATAAGAGAAACTACAGGCCCTAACGCAGGATGTAGTATAGCAACAGTTCCTTTTAATATTACAGAATCGACAATTGATTTAAGTATCAGTGCTACGGTTAATAAAAACGCCAATTGTAATGCCAACTCAGGAGTTATAAGTGCCATTGCCAAAGATGGAACAGCACCCTATGTATATCAATTAACCACATCAGCTACACCGCCTTTAGCAACCGATCCATCATGGGCGTCTACTAATACATTCAACAGGGATGCGGGTAATTATTATGTACATGTTAAAGATGCGTATGGTTGTATAAAAACGACTTCGGTATTAGTATTGCCATCAGACCCAACTCCAGTGATTTCAGCCACATTAAACAATCAATGTACGGCGGTAGAAGGAAGTTTTGTTATAGATGTTGCATTAACAACAGCAGGTATTGCCCCTTATGCTTATAGTATTGATGGTGGTGCTTTTCAAACTAAAACAGCGCCATTTACCATATCAAATTTAGCTTCAGGAAGTCATACGGTAGAGATAAGGGATGCCAATGGTTGTGGTAATTTAGTAACTGTAGATATCATAGAACCGGTAAATTTATCACCAACTGTTACCACTTTACCAACATGTAACGATGATGATGGCGTATTGACCATAACAGGTTCTGGAGGTACAGGTTCTTACACATATAGTATAAGTCCAAGTCCAGCATCTGCCAGCATTAGTGGTAATGTTATTTCAGGATTGCCTTCGGGAAGTTACACCGTTACTATAACAGATGCCATTACTTTATGTACCGAAGATGTTGAGGTATTTTTACCATCAACAACACTTCCAACAATAACTTTAAGTACGCCAACGGCAATTACTTGTTTTGGCGAGACAAATGGTACTTTTGAAATTAATGTAAGTGGGTATACAGGTTCTTATACTTTTGAAGTTTTTAATAGTTCCGGAGCCTCTATAAATGGTGTTGTATCGGCTAATACATCAACCAATCCGTTATTAGTAACAGGCATTCCAGCAGGGAATTACACGGTTGTAATTACGGAAACAGCAAGTCCGTTTTGTTCGGCGACTTCAAATGTGGTTACAATTAACTCACCTTTAAATCCGTTAGCATTAGTAGTGTCTGAAACATCAAATGTTACTTGTGATGATGATAAAGGCACCATTACTGCCATAGCTACTGGAGGTTATGGTACATATGTATACGAATTGACAGGTTCGGCTTCCGTAGCTTACTCACCTAATGGAATTTTTAGAGATTTATCGGCAGGAATGTATACGGTTAACGTAAGAGATGCAGGAGGATGTATTGTATCAGATGATGTAACGTTAACCATTCCTACTCCAATAAATGCCACGGTAACGGCAACACCAACTTTATTGTCTTGCTTTGGAGATAAAAACGCAACAATAACCGTAGGCAATGTAACGGGCGGACAGGGCAGTAATTACACGTACACCCTTAATATGGTGCTGCCAACGGTAACATCGTCGGGTCCACAGACAACGCCGATATTTAGCGGACTGGGAGCGGGAACGTACAATGTTACAGTTACCGATGGCTATAATTGCGAGTTTACAACAACCGATGTGACCATATCAGAGCCATCACAAATTGTTGCCAGTTTAGTAAAGGCAACGTCCCAAACCTGTGAGATACAAGCAACGCTAACATTAAGTGCTACGGGAGGCACGGGAACTTATGAGTACAGCGATGATGCAGCGTTTGGTTCGGTCATCGGTTCGTTTACATCAGAAATAACATTCTCCGTACCGGAAGGTGCTTATAGATATTATGTAAGAGACGCCAATGGTTGTATAGCCGTGGTTTCAAACGATATCATTATAGATCCGCTACCGGAATTAGTTGTGAATTTAGATATTACCAATGCCACTATTAACTGTGCAGGAGATACCACAGGTGTTATCATAGCCGAAGCTGAAGGTGGTTTAGGTAATTATGTGTACACCTTGCAAGACGGTTCTGGAACTAATATACCGGGGGCAACCCAAAACAGCCCCGGAGTATTTACGGAGCTATCAATAGGCACCTACCAAGTACGTGTGGACAGTGGAGATTGTTTGACCACAAGCGCCCAAGTAACAATTACGGAACCGACAGCAGCATTAACGGCCAGTTTTGTTGCGACCGACATCACATGTCCTGGTACTAACAACGGCCGTTTGGAAATTACGGCATCGGGCGGGACCGGTACCATAAAATATGCCATTTCTCCACGATTGGACCAATTCTTTGAAACACCAATATTTGAAGACCTGTCCCCGGGAACCTATCAGGCCATTGCACAGGACGAGCTGGGATGTTATGTGGTTCATGATTTTGTTATAGAAGAACCATTGCCAGTGGTACTTACCATTGTGCCCAACTCCATCATTCCCGAGGCTTGCCAGGGCGATATGGACGGCGAGTTCAGTATTGAAATTTCTGGAGGGACTGCACCTTACAGTGTTGTTTTGGATGATATTAACGGAAGCTATGTTCAGGGCGACCCAGCACAGACACAATTCACGTTCTCTAATTTAGGAGGAGGCGACCATATCGTGTATGTGCGCGATGCCCAGGGCTGCGAGACCGAATGGAACATCACCTTCCCGGAATCGGTACTTATTGAACCCGAGGTTACCGTAGAGTTTGGCTGTACTAATAACACATCAACAAATACGGTTACCGTTACCGTTGACGAAACATTGGTAGACCCGGCCGATCTGGATTACTCATTGAACAACGGCCCTTACCAACCTGGTAATGTGTTCGTTGATGTACCCGCAGGAACGGGCCATACCGTTACGGTCAGGCATACCAATGGCTGTGAAAAACAAACACTGCCATTTGATATCCAGCAGTACGATCCGCTGGCGCTGACAATAGACATGCCCTCGGGAGGAATGTTGAACGAGATCGTGGCCACAGCTACGGGCGGTTCCGGTGATTATGAGTTCACTCTTAATGGCGAATCTTATGGAAGCGACAATACGTTCCTGATTTACGAATCGGGCACCTATACGGTCACGGTGACCGACAGTTACGGCTGTTTTGCAACGGCTTCCGGATACTTTGAGTACGTGGACGTGTGCATCCCGAACTATTTTACGCCGGCCACCGAGGGCTGGGGCCCTGGGTGCGCTTCCCAGTACGGCCGTTTAACGGTGGATATCTTTGACAGGTACGGCCGTAAGGTAGCGACCCTCCGGGTAGGCGATAAGTGGGACGGGAACTATAACGGCAAAGAGCTTCCGACCGGGGATTACTGGTACGTGGTGAGGCTGAACGACCCCAAGGACGACCGTGACTTTGTGGGGCACTTTACACTCTATAGATAATGGAATGGGCCATAGCGGAGTGGCCCTCTAAAACAACAAGAACAATAAGATAGATGCGAAAATTAATTATATACCTACTGTTAGCGGTCCTGGGCAAAAGCCATGGTCAGGAGCTCAACCTGCCCGTCTTTACGCAATACCTGGCGGACAACAATTTTGTGGTCTCACCGACCTATGCGGGCATAGGTGACAACCTCAAGCTGAGGGCCAACGGTCTGACGCAGTGGGTCGGCATCAAGGACGCCCCGGACAACCAATCGTTCTATGCGGACTTCAGGATCGCTGACCGCAGCGGGGTTGGGCTGTCGTTCTACAACGACAAGAACGGGAACACCCTGCAGAAAGGGGCCAAGTTCTCTTTTGCGCACCACCTTATCCTGGACTACTATTCCAAGCAGTACCTATCGCTTGGGATCTCCTATAACATAAACAACTTTAGGATCGATACCAGTCAGTTCACGGACGGCACCGACCAGCCACCGGTCTCAAATCCGGTGATAACGGACGATAGGT
The DNA here is from genome assembly GCF_003425985.1 of Mariniflexile sp. TRM1-10. Classification (NCBI taxonomy): domain Bacteria; kingdom Pseudomonadati; phylum Bacteroidota; class Flavobacteriia; order Flavobacteriales; family Flavobacteriaceae; genus Mariniflexile; species Mariniflexile rhizosphaerae. The sequence continues at coordinate 4,296,697 of NZ_CP022985.1, read as the reverse complement.
CCACGACCAACAACAATTTCGATGTGGGCGTACTGTACAGGAACAAAGGGTTCTTTGCCAGTTTCAACGCCAACAACATCCTGGAAAAGAAGATCGACGAGGACATTCGGGTCTCCGAGCCCAACCTGCTGCTGAACTACCAGATCTATTCCGGTTATACCTTTAGGGGCCCGAAGAAGAGCGGCCTGGAGTTTGAGCCATCGGTGTATTACCAGATGTTCAGCAGTGACAAGCGGAGCAGTACCGACATTAACTTCAAGTTCAGGAAATACAACAGGAAGGAGGACTATTATTGGGCGGGGATCTCGTACCGCTATCTGAACGACCAGTTCCTGAAGCCCCTGAACATCGGCCCGATGGTAGGCTTCAAAAAGGACATATTCTATTTTGGGTATGCCTACCAGGTGACCATGAACGACCTGTCGGGCTATAATTCCGGTACGCACGTCATTACCATAGGGCTGGAGTTTCTGCAGGGCATCAGCAATTGCCCCTGTACGCAGAGCCCCGTGCATTAATTTGTTTTTAATCTAAAGAATTCCTCGGGGCTTGCCCCGGGGTTTGCTTCTCCAGTTCGCTTTGCTCGTATCTGCTTCAACCTCACCTTGAGGAGAGGTCAAAACTGTCAGGCAATTTTGGGAGAGGTGTCATAACTAAATTTTGGTTTTTGTGTCTTTAGGACATAATGAAACGAGCAAAAATACCCCTATGGTTTTGTCTCTGAGATTGTTCGTTTCAAGAAATTTGTTTATTCAAAAAGAATTTTCCGAGGCTCTACTCTGTGAGTAAAAAGGAAAATTTAAAAACCTAAGGTTTTCATCAAACTAAAAATAAACTCTTTTCTGTTGAATACTCCGGTGGCTCTGTCGGGGATTATTTTTTGTATAAAAATACTACATAATTAATTAACATTTAAGGTCTAAAGCATTATTTTGTCGATAAAATACTTTATTTATAGGATTGATTTATTAATGTTCCAAAATAATTTACGATATTTATGCCGTTTAAAAACGATTATTTAAGATAAAATGTTTCAAGTGTAGGAATAAAATTTATGAAGTGGTTTGAAACACTTTTCTAAGTAATTTTTTAACATCCCAACCAAAAACAACCAACCAAAATTACCTGCTTATGAAAAAAATTACATATCTAAAAACAGGATTGCGTATTTTATTATTTTTACTAAGTATGCAGCTGTTTGCACAAACTTACAAGCCTTTTACCGTAAGGGAAAATGTAGAAGTTAAGGGTAGTATGCTTGTAATTGGAAATAATATTCTTGGTAAAGATAATCTGCCTTTTAATGATACATCAAAGGATAACCAAGATATATCAATGCAATATATAGATGTTGACTCTGATGCTTCAACATTTAGTTCCAGTGCTGCAGACCTTTTATTATCCGATCATGAAGATGGAAGTGCAACAACATGTTACAGAGTTGCTTATGCAGCCTTGTATTGGGGTGCAGTACTTCAAAGTGGTAGTAGAACAAATATCAATCAAGTAAAGTTTAAGTTACCCGGTAGCTCAACCTATAATGATATAACAGGTGAAGTTATTTATGATGCAATTGTTAGTCCTATTATTGCAGCAACCAATGAACAAGGAAATACACCTTATGCATGTTATGCAGATGTCACTAATTTGTTATCTGGTTTATCGGATATTGAAGGAACCTATACAGTGGCAAATGTAACGTCTAGTTTGGGTTTTAATAATTCAACAGGATTATCTGCAGGTTGGACACTTTTTGTGATTTATGAAGATCCAAGCCTTCATACTAAATCATTTACCACATTTGATGGATTTAGTCATATTTATGATGGCCATCAAGAAACAGTTCCAGTTACAGGGTTTACAACGCCTCCAAGTCCATCCCACATAGATTTACAATTTGCTTATGCAACATTAGATGGTGATAGAACACGACGGGCTACAAAATTAGAGATTAATGGAAAAGAAGTAACAACACCATTAAGATCTGCCAATAAATTTTTTGGTTCTGTAATAGAAAACACAAATGGTGTTTCAAACCCAAGAAACCCCATGAGTAGTAACACATTGGGTTATGATACTGGTTTTTTGGAACTATTAGATGCTGAACCAGAGTTTATTAAGAACAATGAGTCTTCTGCTGATTTCAGGTTACAAGTAGCTCAAGGTCAGGCAGATCCCATTTTTGCTTTTTTTAGTGCCTTTGCTGTTGATATTATTGCGCCGGATATTGACCTCACTAAAGTCGTATTAGACACTTCTGGAAATGATATTGATGGAGCAGATGTAACCTTAGGGCAAAATTTATTTTATGAAATTACCTATCAAAGTGTAGGCAATGATAATGTTACGCAATTCACCATAAAGGATGTGCTTCCTGATAACATTGTTTTTGATCCTAATACTGATATCGATTACAGTAATGCAGGAGGTGCTACATTGCAATCTTACGATCCAGTTACCAGAACGCTTATTTTTAATATTCCGGATACTTCTGTAGAGGTTAATGACCCGAGTTTTGTAATACGTATAGCTGTTCAAGTGGTACCTAATTGTTATGACCTGAGCCAGGCTTGTTCTAATGAAATAAAAAATCAGGCTTTTGCAACTTATAGAGGTGTAGTTAATCCTACTGTAATTCAAGACGAAGGAAGTTTTGCAACAACAGAATGTTTAGGTGTTCCAGGCTCCACTAATTTTCTGGTAAACATTTCAAATTGTAGCTTCGAAAGAAATGAAGTGCTTTGTGGCACCAGTGTCCTTTTAACAGCGGCTGCTGGTTATGATAGTTATTCTTGGTCTACAAGTCCAACTGGTTCACCAGTCATAGGTACAGGTCAGACCTATACTGCAACAGATACAGGTACTTATTATGTAACCGATACAACATCTTCAACTTGTACATCTATTCAAGAAGAGATAACGGTTATTCCCTATGGAAATACCATTAACAATCCAATAATTCCTTATGCAGATCTACTACCAATCTGTCCTAATGATGGTAAGGTATTGCCATATATTTTCTTGTGTGGTGCCAATGATACTAGAGCTATTACCACAGGTATTAGTGATGCTGTATCAATTATTTGGGAAAAGTTAGATGAAACCAGTTGTGCCGCAATGACAATTGATGATTGTGCCAATGAAAATCCAGCATGTACATGGAATCAAGTAGCTACAGGACCTAATTATGTAGCTGATACTTCTGGGCAGTTCAGGATTGTTATAAATTATCCTGGTGGATGTTTTAGTATTTTCTATTTTAATGTTTATAAAAACTTATTAAGCCCTACTGTTACAGCTAAAGACATTATTTGTACAACACCAGGTGAAATAACAGTTGGAGGCGTTCCTAGTGGATATGAATATAGTTTAGACCCTACGGGTCCATATCAATTATCTAATGTGTTTACTATCAATACACCTAATTATTATACTGTATATATAAGACAAATAGAGGTAGATTCTAACCCATGTATTTTTGAAACACCAAGTATTTATGTTAGACAAAGGGATGTTAGTGTTTCGGAATTTGTTACCCAACCAAATTGTAATGGTGATACTGGAAGTATAAAATTAGCAGTCAATGATGCGCTTCCACAATATTACTATAGCATCTCCCAGGGTGGAACATTAGTTAATAGTGTTGGTCCCATTTTAGAAAGTGATTATACGTTTCCTAATCTTAATCCAGGAATTTACACATATACGGTATCAACGGATGATGGCTGTACTTTTACAGATGATATTGAAATCATCAACCCACCAGTGTTAACAGCGACCTCTGCAGTTACAAAACCGATAACCTGTACTGATGGTGAAATAACAGTTTATCCTAATGGAGGCACACCACCTTATTTATATTATGTAAATGGTTCCACAGATTTTCAAGACACTCCTGTAATAATAGCACCTACCTCTGGAGACTACACCATTTTGGTTGTAGATTCCAATAACTGTAGTGCAACAACAACCCAATATATCGAAAGCATACCAGAGCCAGTTTATACGATGGGCTCTACAGATATATTATGTTATGGAGATAATATAGGAGTCATACAGTTTGATGTAACCAATGCTAATGGATATGCTATCACATATAGTATCGATGGTGGAACGACTTATAGTGCCAACCCAACGTTCTTAAACCTTAGTGCAGGTACTTATTCTACAAGTATTAAATATTCACTAGATGGAATGGATTGTTTTACTGAAACCCAAGAAATCACTATAACACAGCCTGATACAGCTTTAACAGCTTCGGCAGGTGTGTCGGAATTAGCTGGATGTGGTCCTAATGGTGAAGGTAAAGTACGCATTACAAATCCGCAAGGTGGCACACCTCCTTACGAATATAGTTTTGATAATCAAGCGACTTGGATAACCTCCAATGAAGCTTATGTGTTTCCAGGAACTTATACACTGTATATAAGAGATGCCAACGCTTGTATTTATCCTATGCCAGGTGTTGTATTAGACCCTGAACCGGTTGCGCCCACTATAGATGTTTCGGATCCTGATTATAATTGTGATGGCACTGCTGATGCTACTGTAACCGTAACAAATTCAGGAAGCAATACCTATAGCTATACCTATTTATTAGATGGTGTAGAAAATACGAATACTGCCGACCCCCAAACATTTTTAGATGTTCCAGAAGGAAACCATACCATAAGTGTTACTTATAAATTGGAAACTGTACCAACTTTTAGTAATTTATTGTTTGAGGATTTTGGTTATGGAGGCGATGTGACATCACCAGGAGTGAATCCTAATTTTTGTTTTGAAAGACAGGTTGAAGCTACAAAATGTAATGGCAACAGACTTTTTGGTAATGGAGAATATACCGTTACCAATGAACTTAGAAATAATCCTTATAATGGTTGGTGGAGTCCGAGAGACCATACCTCTGGTAGTATTCCCGGTAGGTTTTTAGCCGTTGATGCCGGATATGCCATACCAAACAATGCGGTAGTTTATAGAAAACAGATTAATGATATTATTCCAAACCAACCTATTCAAGTACGCTTTTTTGCTACTAATTTACTACGAGTAGGGAATACACAACCTGATGCTTCACTTACTGTAGAGTTACAGGATAGTAATGGTGTCGCTTTATCTTCGGAATCTACTGGTGGGATACCAAAAACCAATGGTTGGGTAGAGTATAACAAAACGATTAATCCAGGAAACAATACGACTTTGGACTTTGTTTTAAGGTTAGAAATAGCACAAGTAAATGGAATTGATTTTGCAGTTGATGATATTGAGGTATATCAACTTCCAACAACGTGTATATCTCAAGAAGACTTTCCTTTTATTATACCATCGGGTCAAGCGTTTACGGCAGATATAACGGGAGCTTCCAACGTAAACTGCTCTGGGGGAGCCGATGGAACCATAACCATTGCCGTTCAAAATTTCGATGCCACAAATGGGTTCCAGTATTCTATGGATAATGGTACAACCTGGAACACTCAAATAACATCACCTTACACGATTACTGGATTGGCAGCGGGTAGCTATACCATTCAAGTACGTTATGAAGATGCAGCAGATACCTGTAGTTTTACGCTAGCTCAAGACATTACGGAACCAACTCCTTTGACTGTATCAGCCTCTGGAACACCGGTAACCTGTCTTGACGGATCGACTGTTACGGCAACAGCAACAGGAGGTTCTCCAGCTTATGCTTATGAATTGTTGGATGCCTCATTAAATTTAGTGGCTAATTTTCCTAGTAATGGTATTTTAACCAACGTAGCTGCGGGAGATTATACTATTAGAGCGACTGATGCTAATGGATGTCCAGCGACTACCACACTTAGCTTAGTAGCACCGAATGCACCAACTGCTTTAATGATCAATACCGATTATTGCTATGATGCTATGAATGGCGCAACCTTGGAAGTTACTGCGTCAGATGGTCAAGCACCTTATGAATACAGTATTAACGGTGGTGCATTCCAATCGAATAATGTTTTTTCTAATTTAACACCAGGAACTTATAATATAACTGTAAGGGACGCTTATGGATGTGAGGTTGTTTTACCTACTGAAACCATAGCTAATCAAGTAACGGTAAGTGCCGTGTTAACTAAAGAATTGGATTGTACAACATCACCAGATGCTGTTATTTCAGGAAGCATTTCAGAAGGATATCCACCTTATACAGTAAGTTTAATTCAAGGAACAGGAACAGTTAACCTGTCAGGAAGCACCTTTACTTTAACAACAGGAACAGATGGCGCTTACCAATTTCAGGTAACAGATGCCAATGGTTGTCAGGCGGTTTCAAATGTCATTACAGTAAACCCCATTATAGATCCAACAGCCACTACAACAACGGTAAACCCAAGTTGTAATGGGGGTACGGATGGCTCGGTACAAATAATTCCAGCCGATGGCGTTGGTCCTTATATTTATAGTTTTAATGGAAGTTCTTTTTCTTCAACATCATTGTACACAGGGTTAGGAGCAGGTATTTATACTTATGAAGTACAAGACGCCAACGCATGTATTTTCAGCGATACCGTAACTTTAACAGAGCCAACAGCTTTAGTTGTTACGGCAGATGCAACAGCATTCAGTTGTAGTGCTACCAATACAAAACAATCAGCGGTCGTGACCATTGATGTTCCAACAACAGGAACGGCTCCGTATTTGTACAGTTTCAACGGATCTGGTTATAGCTCAAATAATACATTAACAGTAAATGATAATGGTACAGACCAAGTTATTACGTTTTCTGTACAAGATGCCAATGGTTGTACGGATAGTGGTTCTATTACCATATTACAATTAGACCCACCAACAGATTTATCTTTTTCAGCTACACCAATAACTTGTATCGATACAACTTCTGATGTAACACTAACGGCTACAGATGGAGTAGGTGCATTAACTTACCAAATTATTTCACCAGCAAGTGCTATTGGAAACACAACAGGCACTACAACAGGTATATTTACAGGTTTAGCACCAGATACTTATGTGTTTAGAGTTACTGATGCCAATGGTTGTTACTATACAGAGTCTTTCCCAATTAATCCCGTTACGCCTATTGTAGTAACAGGATTGAAATTAAGTGATGTGTTATGTAATGGTGGTACTACGGGAGCCATTCAATTTACGGTTTCCGGTAATTCTGGAACCTATACAAGTTCTTTGTCCCCTAATACAGGAACTTTAAGTCAATCTGGAAATACTATAGATGTAACAGGTTTAGTAGCGGGAAGTTATACTTTAGAAGTAACCGATACAACAACAGGATGTACTGCCAATGAAACAATTACCATTGAAGAGCCTGCAGCACTTAGTATTGAATCTGCTACAGCTACTAATGTACATTGTAATAATTACGAATCTCAAATTACAGTGACAGCAACAGGAGGCACGCCAAATTATACTTATGCAGCAGTTGTAACGGGTGCACCAGCACCAACGGCACTTGATTATAATAGTAGTAATGTCATAACTGTAGACACCAATAGTGCATCGGATTTAGTTTGGGATGTATATGTAAAAGATGCTAATGGCTGTCCTGAGATGACTACTGTTACTATTATTGAAGATGCCTTGCCAACGGTAACCGCACCAACGGTATCAAACCAGTGTACTGCTACTTCTGGATTTACTTTTACCGTTTCGGGATCAGGCACTGCGCCACTTTCATATAGTATAAATGGTGGGGCATCATACCAAACAAGTCCAACCTTTACAGTAAACGCAGCAGGAAGTTATACGATTACTATAAGAGATGGAAATGGTTGTACAGCAACTAGTGCCACACAAACAGAGGTTTTTGCACCCATTACAGCTAGTGCTGTTTTAACAAAGGATTTAACATGTTCCCTACCAACTGATGCAGCCATCGATGTAACGGTTTCTGGAGGAAATGCACCTTATACTTATAGAGTTAAAATAGGAGCAGGAGCTTATGGTACTTCAACAGCATTTGCAGGAACGTCATTTACTTATAATACGTCTGCTGCAGATACTTATCAATTTGAAATTATCGATGCGAATGGGTGTACTCAAGAAACGAATGTGATAACAACAAATGCTATTGTTTCTGTAACAGTATCAACATCAACTGTCGACCCAACTTGTAATGGAAGTTCTGATGGCTCCATTAGATTAACTCCATTAACAGGGGAGTCTCCTTTTACTTATAGTATGGATGGAGGTTCTACTTTTACGTCTTCAAATATATTTGGAGGATTGGTTGCCGGCAATTATGATTATGTAGTAAGGGATAGTAAGGGATGTGAAGTATCAGGAACTATTAATTTAACAGATCCATTGCCTATAGATGTATCAATAGTTAGAAACGCCATACAATGTAATGCCAATGTACCTGGTAGTTTAGATATTACCATTAATTCTGGAGGAATTTCTCCTTTTACATATACGCTATATGATAACACCTATACTCAAATAGGTGCTAGTGTTAGCACAGCATCAACAGCACACACATTTTCAGGTTTGTCATTTGGGGATTATTATGTTACCATTGTTGATTCAAAAGGGTGCGAATACCGCAGTGGTAAACTAAGAATAGAAACGCCACCAAATATTCAATTAGATGCTGTTACCTCTACAGGATCTTGTGCTACAGGAGCTACTGTAGACATTTCTGTTATTACTGGAGCTGCCCCATTTACGTATTCAATATATGGACAGCCAGCAACTTCTTTTGGACCTACAGCAGCAAGTTCTCATACATTTACGGGGTTAAATCATGGTGTAACGTATTTATTTCAAGTTATTGATGCAGGTGGATGTTATTCTATTATAGAAGTTACAACCCCAGTTTTATCAGCTATTGATATTAACCCTATTACTACAACTAATGTAAATTGTAATGGCGATAATGACGGTAGTGTAAGTTTTACTATTTTAGATTATGACCCATCTGTGACATCACTATATTATGAAGTTCAAGATGAATTAACAAATTTACCTATAATTCCAGCACAAAATGGCACATTCCTAGGTCTAACAGGCTCTCCAGTTAATGGTGTTATTAATGGATTGCCAGCAGGTAATTACACATTATTTGTTCAAGAAGTAGATGGAACTTTATGTACCGTTTCAAAACCATTCCAAATTACACAACCAATTCAGCCACTTTTATCAGCAATTACAGATGAAGTTAATGCAAATTGTAATACAGGAGCGCAAATAACAGTTACTACAACAGGTGGTACTGGACCTTACCAGTATGCAGCTGGAGCACCAGGTTTTATACCTGCTGTTGGTGATTTTGGATCAAGCAACGTGCTAAATTTAGATCCTTCAATAAGAACAAATTGGGATATAGTTGTAGTAGATTCTAATGGATGTTCTATTACTCTTAACGAGACAATAGCATCAGACCCAGACCCAACTATAAACCCAGTTGCTGAACAATGTTTTGATGGCACACCGTTCAATATAACATTAACAGGAACTGGTACGGCACCTTTAACCTATAGTATAGGTGGTACATATCAATCAAGTCCTAACTTTACAATTAATGCATCAGGAACTTATACCATAAGTATAAAAGATGCTAATGGCTGTATAGCATCAGATACTTTTGTGGTGCAACCACCATTGTTATTAGATGCCGATTTGACCCAAGATTTGACATGTACTGTGGATGCAAGTATTACCATAACACCAACAGGGGGAACAGGAAGTTATACTACCTATGAAGTTAGTTTTAATGGAGGTGTTTATACTGCTATTGTCGGAACAACTTATACGACTACTTTAGATGGAACTTATCAGTTTAGGGTAACAGATTCTCAAGGATGTCAAGCAGAATCAAATACCATTACAGTAACACCTAATACAACACCAACATTTACACCTACACCAACTCATGTAAGTTGTAACGGTGGAGCAGACGGTCGTATCGTTATTACTGCTGCAAATGGTATTGCACCATATCAATATAGTATTGATAATGGCGTAACGTTCCAAGCATCCAATCTCTTTACAGGATTATCTGCTGGACCATATGATGTGGTTGTAAGAGATAGTAAGAATTGTGATTCTGCACCAACAACAGTAACCATTACTGATCCAACACCGGTAGATGGAACTGGAACCTTAACACAAGGGCTTACTTGTGGCACAGGAAATGCAACCCAACCAGCTATAGTAACCATTACAGGTGGTGGAGGTACAGCACCTTATACCTATAGTTTTAATGCTGGTGTAAATTATACATCAACCAATACCTATACAACATATAATGCAGGAACTGTAACGGCTTATATTAAAGATGCTAATGGCTGTATTATTGTAACGCCAATAGATGTTATTATACCAGCTTTAGATGAACCAACAGATTTGGATTTTGTTTCTACACCAGTAACATGTTTAGCTGTGACAAGTGATGTCACATTAACGGCAACAGATGGTGTTGGCCCATTAACGTATGAAATCATTTCGCCTGCAAGTGCAATAGGAAATACTACGGGAGCTTCAAATGGTATATTTACTGGTTTAGCACCAGACACCTATGTGTTTACCGTTACCGATGCTAATGGTTGTTATTATACAGAATCTTATTCAGTTGCTCCTGTAACCAATATTACCGTTTCAGGACAATTGGTCAGCGATGTTAATTGTAGCACTGAAGCCAATGGTGAGGTAGTCTTTACCGTATCAAATTTCGCATCTACTTATAGCTACACAATTAATGGCAGTCCAGCGATAGTTGGGCAAACAAACCCAACAATTTCGTTACCAGGATTAACGTTTGGAGATCAAACCATTGTAGTAACAGATGAAACCACAGACTGTACAGCGACTGCTACGGTAACTGTCAGTGAGCCTCCAGTATTAACACTTGCTGAAGCAAGTAATGTGAATGCGAATTGTAATTTCGGAGCCCAAGTAACGGTTGGAGCTACAGGAGGCACATCGCCTTATCAATATGCATTTATTGTATCTGGGGCAGCAGTTGATTCTGATTATTCAAATAGTAATTCAGCTGTTTTAGATCCAGCAATAAGTACAACTTGGGTAGCTTGGGTACGAGATGCGAATGGTTGTATCGATGATATTAATATAACTATTGATACAGATCCACTACCAACAGTAACGGTTCCAAGTATTTCTGATAATCAATGTAATTTAAATGGAGATCCATTTACATTTACTGTGACAAATCCAACAGGAATAGCACCATTTAGTTATTCTATTGGAGGTGGATTCCAAACCAGTTCTACATTTACGGTTTCTACTCCAGGAACCTATACAGTAACTATAAAAGATGGCAACGGGTGTACTGCTGATAGTACAACACCTATAACTATCTATCCTGCTTTAGACTTAAATGCAGTCATAACTACTTTACCAAGCTGTACCGATGATGACGGCGTAATTACAGTAGCAGGTTCTGGTGGCTCAGGAAACTATGCTTATGCTATTAGTCCGAATGTAGGGTCTATATCAGGAAACGTGATTTCAGGTGTGCCTTCAGGTACATATACCGTTACCATAACCGATACAACAACAAATTGTACAAAAGATATAGATGTCACATTGGAAGCTCCAACACCGGTAACTTTTACAACGATGCCAACAGATGTTAGCTGTAATGGTGGTAGTGATGGCAGTATTACAGTAAACTTACCTGCAAGTAATGATAATCCGATTTATACTTATAGCTTAGACAACGGTGTAACTACACAAACGTCCAATGTATTTACAGGATTAGCACCAGGAACTTATAATATAACAGTGACTTCTGGAAGAAACTGTAGTTTAACACAGCAAGAAACGGTAAGGGAACCAGATCTTATAGATGTTCCAGCTCCAGTTGTTGATGATTACGACTGTACTTCAGGTACCAATGCCACAAATTTTGCAACAATAACGGTAGGTGGTGTTATAGGTGGTTCAGGTAATTATACCATTTATGAGTTTATAAGAGGGACCTCAGTTGTTCAATCGGGTTCAAATAATGTATATACTGAAGCTGATTTATTAGGTGGAGCATACACTATCAATGTGTATGATGATAATGGGTGTCAAGGAACAACTTCAGCAACTATAAATCCATTTATAGGTTTAGAAGATATTAATGTAAATATTGATAATGCCATCACCTGTACCAATGATGAAGATATAACCGTTTTGGTAACCAGTTCTGGAGGCACGCCAACCAATCTGCAATTTACAGTAGAAGATGTTGATGGCAGCGTAACAGGAGGTATTTACAGTCAGACAAATGCTACCGGTGTTTTCACTGGATTACCAATTGGTAATTACATAATAACCGTTACCAATTTAGATACAGATTGTAGTTTGCAAACGGCTCATTATGTTAATGATCCTAATACGTTTGATCTTACTATTGATTCTGTTGTTGATGTCACGTGTTTTAGTGATTCTGATGGTAGTGTGAATGTGACGTTTATAGATAGAGTCCCTACACCTACAGATGAGTCCGGTGCTTTTAGTTACAATGTTGTTGATGCTTTAGGAACACCTATAACTTCAGGAACAATAGCCAATGCTGGTCCGATAACAATTCCAGGCTTAGCTTCAGGGACCTATACAATAACCGCTACGTTAACTAATGCACCGTATTGTACAGTAAGTAAAAACTTTACCATTACGGCACCAACGGCTGCTTTAGACATCACTGAAACCCATACGGAAATCACCTGTGTAAGTGGTAATAATGATGGTTCTATTTCTGCTAGCGCTACAGGTGGATGGCCAGGTGGTTATGAATATCAATTGGAAATCACTGGAGGTACAGTAGTTGTTCCTTACAGTTCAGTATCAAATTTCACAGGATTAACTGCTGGTGATTATATTGTAAAAGTTAAGGATAGCAAAGATTGCGAAGCATCAGTGCCCGTAACACTGGTAGTACCAACCCCAATAAATGCCACGGTAACGGGAACACCAACTTTATTGTCTTGCTTTGGAGATAAAAACGCAACAATAACCGTAAGCAATGTAACGGGCGGACAGGGCAGTAATTACACGTACACCCTTAATATGGTGCTGCCAACGGTAACATCGTCGGGTCCACAGACATCGCCGGTATTTAGCGGACTGGGAGCGGGAACGTACAATGTTACGGTTACCGATGGCTATAATTGTGAGTTTACAACAACCGATGTTATTATATCGGAACCAGAGCAAATAGTAGCCAGTTTAGTAAAGGCAACGTCCCAAACCTGTGAGACACAAGCAACGCTAACATTAAGTGCTACGGGAGGAACAGGGATTTATGAATATAGTGATGATGTATCTTTTACTAACGTTATAGGATCCTTTACTTCAAATGTTACTTTTTCTGTAGCACCAGGAACTTATGCATATTATGTTAGAGATGCCAATGCCTGTACAGCCAATGTATCCAACGGGATAACCATTGATCCATTGCCAATATTGGCGGTTACTTTGGATACGACCAATGCCACCATTAACTGTGCAGGAGATGCCACAGGTGTTATCATAGCCGAAGCTGAAGGAGGTTTAGGTAATTATGTGTACACCTTACAGGACGGTTCGGGAACCGATATACCGGGGGCAACCCAAAACAGCCCCGGAGTATTTACGGAGCTACCGATAGGCACCTACCAAGTACGTGTGGACAGTGGAGATTGTTTGACCACAAGCGCCCAAGTAACAATTACGGAACCTGATTTGCCATTAGAGGTTCAACATACGGTAACTAATGTGCTGTGTAATGGAAATAACGATGGTGTCATAGAGATTGTTGCTACTGGTGGTACTGGTATTATTAAGTATGCTATTTCACCACAGTTAAACCAATTCTTTGATGAACCAATTTTTGATAATTTGGCTCCTGGCGATTACCAAGCCATCGCACAGGATGAGCTGGGATGTTATGTGCTAATCGATTTTACAGTAGAGCAACCAGACCCACAATTTATAACTATTGTACCAAATTCACTTATCCCTGAGATGTGTGAGGGCGATATGGACGGCGAGTTCAGTATTGAAGTTTCTGGAGGGACTGCACCTTACAGTGTTGCTTTGGATGATATTAACGGAAGCTATGTTCAGGGCGACCCAGCGCAGACACAATTCACGTTCTCTAATTTAGGAGGAGGCGACCATATCGTGTATGTGCGCGATGCCCAGGGCTGCGAGACCGAATGGAACATCACCTTCCCGGAATCGGTAACGATAAACCCCGAAGCCGTAGTGGTATTTGGCTGTACCAACAACGTATCGACCAACACGGTTACGGTTACCGTAGATACCAGTACAGATCCTGCCGACCTGGACTATTCACTGGACAATGGTCCGTACCAAACAAGCAATCAGTTTGAGAACGTACCGGCAGGTCTGGGACATTATATAGACGTAAGACATACCAATGGGTGTATCCAAAGAACGGAAGCGTTTGATATTGAAGAGTACGGTCCACTGGCACTCGTGCTGGAAGAAGGCGGGTTTAACGAGATCGTGGCCACAGCTACTGGCGGTTCCGGCGATTATGAGTTCACCCTGAACGGCGAACCGTATGGCAGCACCAATACCTTCCTGATCTACGAATCGGGCACCTATACGGTCACGGTGACCGACAGTTACGGCTGTTTTGCAACGGCTTCCGGATACTTTGAGTACGTGGACGTGTGCATCCCGAACTATTTTACGCCGGCCACCGAGGGCTGGGGCCCTGGGTGCGCTTCCCAGTACGGCCGTTTAACGGTGGATATCTTTGACAGGTACGGCCGTAAGGTAGCGACCCTCCGGGTAGGCGATAAGTGGGACGGGAACTATAACGGCAAAGAGCTTCCGACCGGGGATTACTGGTACGTGGTGAGGCTGAACGACCCCAAGGACGACCGTGACTTTGTGGGGCACTTTACACTCTATAGATAATGGAATGGGCCATATCGGAGTGGCCCTCTAAAACAACAAGAACAATAAGATAGATGCGAAAATTAATTATATACCTACTGTTAGCGGTCCTGGGCAAAAGCCATGGTCAGGAGCTCAACCTGCCCGTCTTTACGCAATACCTGGCGGACAACAATTTTGTGGTCTCACCGACCTATGCGGGCATAGGTGACAACCTCAAGCTGAGGGCCAACGGTCTGACGCAGTGGGTCGGCATCAAGGACGCCCCGGACAACCAATCGTTCTATGCCGATTTCAGGATCGCTGACCGCAGCGGGGTTGGGCTGTCGTTCTACAACGACAAGAACGGGAACACCCTGCAGAAAGGGGCCAAGTTCTCTTTTGCGCACCACCTTATCCTGGACTACTATTCCAAGCAGTACCTATCGCTTGGGATCTCCTATAACATAAACAACTTTAGGATCGATACCAGTCAGTTCACGGACGGCACCGACCAGCCACCGGTCTCAAATCCGGTGATAACGGACGATAGGTCCACGACCAACAACAATTTCGATGTGGGCGTACTGTACAGGAACAAGGGGTTCTTTGCCAGTTTCAACGCCAACAACATCCTGGAAAAGAAGATCGACGAGGACATTCGGGTCTCCGAGCCCAACCTGCTGCTGAACTACCAGATCTATTCCGGTTATACCTTTAGGGGCCCGAAGAAGAGCGGCCTGGAGTTTGAGCCATCGGTGTATTACCAGATGTTCAGCAGTGACAAGCGGAGCAGTACCGACATTAACTTCAAGTTCAGGAAATACAACAGGAAGGAGGACTATTATTGGGCGGGGATCTCGTACCGCTATCTGAACGACCAGTTCCTGAAGCCCCTGAACATCGGCCCGATGGTAGGCTTCAAAAAGGACATATTCTATTTTGGGTATGCCTACCAGGTGACCATGAACGACCTGTCGGGCTATAATTCCGGTACGCACGTCATTACCATAGGGCTGGAGTTTCTGCAGGGCATCAGCAATTGCCCCTGTACGCAGAGCCCCGTGCATTAATTTGTTTTATATTAGAAAAACCAAAATGTTATGCTATTTTTGCAGCTTGAAAGACCAAGCTAGTTGAGTCTTTCGGAAAGTTATGCCATAGGTATTAAATTATATAGCTAACAATAATGGAATTAAAGAGCAAACAACGCATAGCGCTAAGTGTCTATTTTTTCTTGTCGGGTATTTGCTTTGCATCGTGGGCATCTCGTATTCCTACCATAAAAGATTTTTTTAATTTGAATGAAGCCGAACTTGGTACCATTCTTTTGGCAATGCCTATAAGTTCTTTAATTGGGCTACCTATTTCTGGTTGGTTGGTATCAAAATTTGATAGTCGTGTACCGCTTATTGTATCGTTTGTTTTCTTTTCTATTGCTTTAACGTGTATTGGTTTTGCAACAACACCATTATTGTTAGTATTATCGGTTTGTTTGTTTTCGTTTTGTATGCGAATTTTAAATATATCGGTAAACACACAATCTATAACCTTGCAAAGAAAGTTTGAAAAACGTGTAGTGGGTGCTTTTCATGGGCTGTGGAGTACGGGTGGTTTAGTAGGTGTTGCCTTTTCCACTTTAATGGTAAAAATGGGAATTTCAATTCAAATTCACTTGTTAAGTATCTCCATAATTGGATTGATAATTGCTTTAGTAACCTATCGATTTACTATAAAAGGGGATAAATCGCCTACCGGAAATAAACTAATAATAGGAAAACCAGACCCGTTTATTTTGTACTTGGGTGTGTTGATATTTTTTGGAGCTATTTGTGAAGGCGGTATGTTCGATTGGAGTGGGGTTTATTTTAAAGATGTTGTAAAAGAAGAAATTTTCACCTATGGTTACCTCATGTTTATGACCACTATGGCTCTTTCAAGGTTTTTTTGCGATAGGCTAGTCAATGAATTTGGCTTGCAAAAAATGTACATTTTAAGTTCGGTATTGATAGCCTTGGGGATTGCAATAGCTGTGATATTCCCATTTTTTTGGCCTGCGTTATTAGGCTTCTGTTTTGTAGGTTTTGGTACGGCAGCTATTTTCCCTGTAACATTATCGCTGGCTGGAACCTCAAAAAAATATTCACCAGGCATGGCAATATCCATAATTACTACTTATGCTATTTTTGGGATGCTAATTGGGCCACCGCTAATAGGCTATTTGGCACAGGCATTTAACTTAAAAAATGCTTTTATTGTTTTTATAATCATTGGGTTGATGTTTATTCCTGTGTCGCATGCATTTTTTAAGTTTCAGGCAAAAAATCAATAGATATCTTTCAGGGTGTTATTTAAAGTACGTTTTCTTAGCTAGTATTTTTGTGGATTTTAGTAATTTGGGATTACACAGCTTTCGTGCTTTTTTATTTTATATCCTTCTTTAGTTTTTCAGGATGTTGCCTTGTGTCAAAAATCGTTATTATCTCTATTTCTTGTTGTTCAGCCAATATTCTATAATAAAAAGTAGTATGTTTTGTCACGACACATTTGTAAAGACCTTCAATTTCAGATGATTTTGTGCAGCTTTTTGGTTGGGAAGATACTAGGTTAACCTTTTCAGTCAGTTTTGCAATGAATTTATCTCTTGTTTTTAAGTCCCAATTTTCTAATAGATATTCGGAAAGTTTTAAAAGTTTAGATTCAGCAAGTTCAGATAAAAAGATTTTCATTCACTAAGAGATTTTCTTCAAAAAAGATTCATAAGAAACCCTCTTTCCGTTATCTAATTCCTCAATACCTTTTTTAATTTCTTTTTGTTCGGAAGGGCGTAATTCATTCCAAAAATCAGTTTTTTCTCTTTTGACAAAATCAGCTACTCGTTGGATAAATTCAGAATTTTCATTTTCCAAGATGGTTTTTAGTAATTCGAGTTTTGTTGTTTGAATATCCATTTTTTAAATTCTTTACGATTAAACAAATTTACAAAAAATATCGTTCATTTTAATATTTCCTAAAAACAACACTCATTGTAAACAGGTTGATTTAATTAAACTTACTTTCAACAATTTCAACCTCAAACAATTTGTCCCAACGTTTTCCTGTAACAAAAATGGTTTTGGTTTCAGGGTTATAGGCAATACCGTTTAATACATCCAACCCTTGATGTTGTGTTACTAACTTTTTTAATGGAGAAAAATCAATTACGCCAATAACAGCACCGTTTGTAGGGTTTATTAAAGCAACTCCATCTTTTTGATAGCGGTTGGCATATATAACACCATGAATCCACTCCATTTCATTAATCCCAATAATTTTCCCTTTGTTGGTATATACTTGAATGTGGTCTTCTTCAATCAAGGTCTCGGGGTTTAAAAGCCAAATATTCTCGGTGCCGTCGCTTTTATAAAGTTTATTAGAATCGTTACATATGCCCCAACCTTCCTTACTATTTCCGTATTTAAAGCTATTTATTTTTTCAAATGTATTGACATCGTACACAAAACCAGTACCCGATTGCCATGTAAGCTGGTAAATTTTATCGTTAAGTATGGTTAGTCCTTCTCCAAAATAAGCATCTGCTAAATTGATGTTTTTCACAACTTCACCAGTTTTATAATCAACCTGTCTTAATTTCGATTCTTTGAGTTGCCCAGTACTTTCATATAAATTGCCATTATAAAATTCAAGCCCTTGGGTGTATGAGGTAATATCGTGTGGATATTCATTAATAATTTTATAAGTATATACTTTTGGCGCTTCACTATTTAAAATGGTAATAGTTGTAGCGGCTGTTTGTTTTTCATTATTAAAATATATTGTGGCATTGATCGTATGTTTTCCTAATTTAAAGGTTTTTAAATCGGACTTATCACTGATCTTTTTATCATTGAGTATATAGCTTACAGAATCGATCGGATGGTTTTTTTTGTTTTCAATAGAAAGATTTAAGGTCTCATTATTAGAAATATCGCCCTTTACGGCATTGGTTTTTATGCTGAAATCATTTTTATTTTGACCTGTATTGGAACCACAAGAAATAATTATGGTGTTTAACGAAATGATTAATAAGTATTTAAGAGTATTCATTTGAAAAATTAAATTTTGGGCAAGATATTTATTTAAAATCAGTTTAAAAAATCATTGTGAAAATTTTAAAAGGTTGTATCTTTGCAGCGGGCAAGTCCTACACAACCAGCTCCTGTTGAATCCTCCAGGGCGGGAACGCAGCAAAGGTAAATGGTCGTAGCGGTGTGATGTAGGTAGCTTGCCTTTTTTTTATTCATTCCCACGAAAGTGGGAATCTCATAAAAGAAGCCTAAAATATCATCTTTTTCTGAGTTGCCCGTTTGCTGGCTACCGATTTTGTTTGCACCAATTCGCTTCACCCATGCCCTTCGGAAAATCCTCCCTCACAAAACCGCAGTATTATATATAAACGTTGGTTTCTATTCAATAGAATATTATTTTTATTCTTTTTAAATACAAAAAGTAGAAATTTTAATTAATTCACCAAACTATGGAATCAAAAACAATTTATCTCTGCGCCATATTAATGGGGTATTTTGCTTTTCATGCTAAAGCGCAAGAAGGTTACCAGAGCTTACCTCCCAAAACATCTCCTATGCCCATGAAACCAGAAATGACAGAAATATGGGAACCGGAAGTGAAAGTAGTAACCCCAGCAAATAAGCAGGGTGATGCCCCTTCAGATGCGATTATTTTGTTTGATGGTAAAAATCTTGACCAATGGGTTAGTCAAAATGATGTTACGAAACCGGCTCCATGGAAAATTATTGGCACTACTTACATGGAAGTAGTGCCCGGTTCAGGTAACATTCAAACTAAAATGCCATTTGGGGATTGCCAGTTGCATCTTGAATTCAGTGCACCTGACGAGGTAGAAAGTGGAGGACAAGGTCGAGGTAATAGTGGTGTCTTTTTTCAGAACAGGTATGAACTTCAAATATTAGATTCTTATAATAATCGCACTTATCGTAACGGACAGGCAGCAAGCATTTATAAAGATCATGCTCCTTTGGTTAATGTTATGAAGAATCCGATGGAGTGGAACTCCTATGATGTAATCTATACAGCTCCTCGATTTAAAGCAGATGGTTCATTAGATGCTCCAGCAAGAATCACTGTACTGCATAACGGTGTACTTGTTCAAAATAATGTTACTATTAGTGGGATCACATATTACATTGGATTACATAATTACCCTGAAGCCCATGGTGATGATGTGATTTCTCTTCAAGATCATGGCAATAAAACCCAGTTCAGGAATATTTGGATTCGAAAACTTTAAAATGAGTTCATTATTCACACAAGTTTTTCTTCTCAAATCCACTCAATTTTTTTCTTTTTAACCGCCATTGTCAAATTCATTGTTAATTTTACATTATCAATTATCAATTATCAATTATCAATTGAACTATGTCTAAAGTTGTATTAATTACAGGAGGTTCTTCTGGAATAGGAAAATCGGTAGGCGAATATCTAACCGAAAAGGGGTTTATAGTATATGGGACCAGTAGAAATCCAAAAAAATATAAAGAAAGCAGGTTTCCTATTTTAGAGTTAGATGTTAAGAATATTGAAACCATTCAACAAACCATAAAAGTAATTATTGATAAAGAGGGTAGGATAGATGTCGTTATAAACAATGCAGGAGCGGGTATTACAGGAGCTATTGAAGAAATACCTGAAGCTGAGATTAAAGCAAATTTTGATACTAATTTTTTTGGACCTATTAACGTTATTAAAACGGTTTTACCACAAATGCGCCAACAACATTCTGGATTAATAATTAATATTACATCTATCGCAGGATACATGGGTTTACCGTACCGAGGTATTTATAGTGCCAGTAAAGGTGCTCTAGAACTTGTTACGGAGGCTTTTAGGATGGAATTGAAGGATTTCAACATAAAAATGACCAACATAGCACCTGGCGATTTTGCAACCAATATTGCTTCAGGAAGATACCATGCACCACTTTTAGATAATTCGCCATACAAAAAACCGTATGGTGATACTTTAAACTTAATGAATGCACATGTTGATAATGGCAGCGACCCTAATATGATGGCGCAAGCGGTTTTAAAAGTTATAAATACTAAAAACCCAAAAGGACATTACAAAGTAGGTGAGTTTATGCAGAAATTCTCAATTGTTTTAAAACGTATCTTACCAGACAGGGTTTATGAAAAAATGTTGATGAAGCATTATAAATTATAGGCTTACTTCCTATTAATAGCCCCCAAAAGTTGCTCTTCAAAATTCATTGAAAAAATATTGGCATTACTATACACTATTTTTTGATGCTTATCTACAACAATCGTTTTTGTCATAGGTTGGATGGCCAATACTTCTATAGATTCTTTTGGATTTTTAAACTGGTATTCATCTTTAAAATTAAATCTGTTTTCTTTTAATGAAGTTTTAGGTTTATCCGACCCGAAATCGTCAATATTAATGACTATAAATCTTACCTCAGGATATTTAACTTTAAGTTCGTTAAGTTTATAATGACTTTCTCTAAAATGATTGTAGAATGCGTTAGACCAAAAACATATTACAGTGGGCGTTTTAATTAATGAGTTGATATCAAATTCAGCATTTTTATAATCAACAATTTTGATATTAGGAAAATGACCACCTTCTTTTAAATTATTTAAAGATGTAGCAAAACGTTTTATTTCGTTTTTATCTGTTTCGTCACTGCTTTTACTTAAATAAGCACTTAAAAGGGCATCACTCTTTTCGGTATTGGTACTTTTTGATAAATAGTTTGCCGTAAAGTAATAAAGGAGTTTGTTTTTAAGAGTTTCATTGTCAATTAAGCTGTCTATAAGCTTAAGTCTATCTAAATTGTAGCACAACGAGCTTCTTCTAAACGTGTCATTGTCACTGTGGACTGTATGGTTTTCTAGAGCTAAATTATTAAGGCTATATTTTAAAAAAGAGTTGTAGGAGTAATGCTCTTTTAAGAAACTGTCATTGTAATTGATGGTTTTTCTATAGTTGTAAAAATCTTCAGGAAGCGATTTTAAAATGTTTCCTTTGTTGTTTCCATGATGTACAAACGGGTAAACTTCTTTACTGGAGAAATAACTATAATCTATATTGGCTTTTGCTATTTTATTAAATAAAGGAGACGGGTTGTATCTGGCTTTAAATGTGTTTAATTTATTTGTTTTAAATGCTTTTAAAGAGTCTATTCTGTTTTCGTAAGCCTCTGGTTTTAATTGACAGAACTTAAAAATCTTTTTTTCTTGAATTTCATTTTCAAGAAATTCATTGATTAGATAATTGTTCTTTTTATCGCCTGTACCGGTAAAAACCAACGACTCATCAAACTCAAGTGTATTCAATCTAAATAGTAAACTGTCCTTAGGTTCTAGTAAAACCATTTGTATCTCACCACCATGGTAAAATGTATATAAGCCTTCTTTTAGGTCGTTGACTTTATAAAGAAACCTGTTTTTGTTATCGAGTTTTATGGTATCGATTACCACATCATGTTTTAATAAGACAACAAAATCACTATTAGGATTAATAATCTCACCTCCTAAATACGCATAATTACCTTCTGAATTATTGCCATCGTTTTTGCAATTAAACAGTAGTAAAATAATTAACAAATTTATAAAGTGTAATTTCATAATCCCTCCTCAAAGTGTTTAAAGTAAACACAATTATAAGTACAAATGTATGTGTTGTGTTTATAAACTGCTGTTAATGCGTTGTTAAATGTTATGAGGTACTAATTCATTCAAAAATGCACATTTTTTTTGAATCTCCAAGTATTACTTTTAAAATTAAGCAACTAAGTTTCGACTTACGGTTTGAATTTTTTACTTTTGCAGCAAAAATAAAATACCCACTATGTTATCAGTATCAAACCTTTCGGTTCAATTTGGCAAACGCATTCTTTTTGATGAAGTAAACACAACGTTTAATACAGGAAATTGCTACGGGATTATTGGTGCAAATGGTGCTGGAAAATCAACTTTTTTAAAGATAATTTCTGGTAAACAAGACCCAACTTCTGGACATGTCCATTTAGAAGCAGGAAAGCGTATGTCTGTTTTAGAACAAGACCATAATTTATATGATGCACATACCGTTTTAGACACTATTTTAATGGGAAATAAACCATTATATAAAATTAAGACGGAAATGGATGCACTTTATGCTGATTATTCAGATAAAAATGCCGACAGAATAGGAGAACTTCAAGTACTTTTTGAAGAAATGAATGGTTGGAATGCCGATAGTGATGCCGCTGCCATGTTATCGAATTTAGGAATAAAGGAAGAGTTTCATTATACATTGATGGGCGATTTGGATGGAAAACAAAAAGTACGTGTGCTTTTGGCGCAGGCATTATTTGGAAATCCAGATGTGTTAATCATGGATGAGCCTACCAACGATTTGGATTATGAAACCATCTCTTGGCTCGAAAACTTTTTAGCTAATTACGAAAACTGTGTGATTGTGGTATCTCACGACCGACACTTTTTAGATGCCGTTTGTACACATATTTCAGATATCGACTTTGGAAAAATCAATCATTATTCAGGTAATTATACTTTTTGGTATGAGTCGTCTCAATTAGCAGCACGCCAACGTTCACAGCAGAACAAAAAAGCCGAAGAAAAGAAAAAGGAATTAGAAGAATTTATCCGTCGTTTCTCTGCCAATGTTGCTAAAAGTAAACAAGCAACCAGTAGAAAAAAGATGATTGATAAACTTAATATTTCAGATATAAGACCCACCAGTCGTCGTTACCCTGCCATTATTTTTGAACGCGATAGGGAAGCAGGTGATCAAATTTTAAATATCCAAGGGTTAACCGCATCAAGTAATGAAGATGGTGATATTTTATTCAAGAACATTGATTTAAACCTTGCTAAAGGCGATAAAGTAGTTGTGTTTTCAAAAGATTCTAGGGCAACCACCGCTTTTTACCAAATACTAAATAATAAGGAAAAGGCAGATGCAGGTACGTTTGATTGGGGTGTAACAACAACACAAGCATACTTGCCATTAGATAATAGCGAGTTTTTTAATAACGATTTAACGTTGGTTGATTGGTTACGCCAATGGGCACAAACCGAAGAAGAACGCGAAGAAGTAAACATTCGTGGGTTTTTAGGGAAAATGATTTTTAGTGGCGAAGAAGCTTTAAAAAAATCGAATGTGCTTTCTGGAGGTGAAAAAGTACGCTGTATGTTAAGTAGAATGATGATGGTAAGAGCCAATGTATTGATGCTGGACGAACCGACAAACCATTTAGATTTAGAAAGTATAACAGCGTTTAACAACTCGCTTACCAATTTTAAAGGCACCATGTTGTTTACAACGCACGATCACGAGTTTGCACAAACAATTGCCAATAGAGTCGTAGAGCTAACGCCTAATGGTGTTATCGATAGATATACCACGTTCGATGAGTATATGCAAGATCCAAAAATTAAAGAGTTGCGTAATAAAATGTATGCAGTTACAGCATAAATAAACACCAAATTCAATAAAAAAGAGCAATTTTAATTTAAAAACCGCTCTTTTTTATTGGGATAATTTTTAATTAGGATTTTAATTCTTTTGTTACCTTATTAATAATTTCAGTAGCTCTTTCAAGTTCATCTTCATGTACAAACACTTCTTGAAAGTCGGGAGCTAATGTTCCACCAAAACCACCTAATATAGCAGATTCCGATTGATCCTTAATGATGGGATTAATGTCCAAAGCATTTAATTCTATTGCAATTCGCTTAACGACAGCAAAATTTCCTGTGTATACCTTTATAAAATTAGAATCTGTCATAATTTCAAGTTATTGAGTTTACTTAAAGATACAAAATATATGTTGAAAGTTTAAAAGTTTAAAAGTTTAAAGTTTCAACCCAACAACCATCAACCAACAACCATCAA
The DNA here is from genome assembly GCF_003425985.1 of Mariniflexile sp. TRM1-10. Lineage (NCBI taxonomy): Bacteria > Pseudomonadati > Bacteroidota > Flavobacteriia > Flavobacteriales > Flavobacteriaceae > Mariniflexile > Mariniflexile rhizosphaerae. The sequence goes on along the minus strand of NZ_CP022985.1, from coordinate 4,271,923 downwards.
CCATCAACCAACAACCATCAACCATTAACCATTAACCATCAACCATTAACCAACAACCAAGAACCATCAACCAACTATCTCAGCTCAGCACCCAATTGTGTTTCAAATTGTGTTTGTAGCGTTTTCATGATTTTATCAATTTGCTTATCGGTAAGTGTTTTGTTTTCGTCTTGTAATGTAAAACTAACGGCATAACTTTTTTTACCTGCTGGTAAGTTTTTGCCTTGATACACATCAAAAAGATTCACATCTTTTAATAATTGCTTTTCACTTTGTTTGGCTATTTTGTGAATCGACTCGAAAGTAACGCTATCATCTAACAACAACGCAAAATCACGACGCACCTCAGGATATTTAGGGATTGCCTTAAATGAAATGTTGTTGCGCTTAACAATATTTAGGATGGTATCCCAATAAAAATTGGCATACAGCACATCTTGCGAAATATCAAAATGCTTTAAAATAGGTTTTTTTATCAATCCGAAATCAATCAATTTCATTTTACCTAAACTAAAACTTAAACCCTCACTAAACAAATCGCTTTCAATAGGTAATTCGTTATACCTTGAAATTCCCAAACGTTCCAATAGGCTTATAATATTTCCTTTAAGGAAAAAGAAATCACTTTTTTTATTGGTGGAATTCCAATTTTCAGCATTTTGATTGCCCGTTACAAATACCGATAAATGCTTAAATTCTTCATGCTTGCCGTTGTAACCATGATAGGTTTTTCCAAATTCAAACAGTTTTAAATCGGAACGTCTTCTGTTAATGTTAAACGAAATAGCTTCCAGTCCGGAAAATAGTAATGACTGTCTTAAAACAGATAAATCACCACTTAAAGGATTCAAAATACTGATATTATGTTCCTCTTTTAATTGGTCGCTTAACGCCGCATAATTAGGCGTGGTAAGTGAGTTTGAAAGTATTTCGAAAAAGCCTTGGGATGCCAATTGATTTCCAACCAAGTTCTGTATCTTATGATCTTCAAAACGTGTTGAATTAGAAATAGATGCATTTAGCTTTTCAGTCGTTTTAATATTGTTATAACCGTAAACACGCAGTATTTCTTCAATAATATCGGCTTCACGGGTTACATCGTTTCTGTAAGCAGGTACCATCAAGCCTAAACCTGTTTCGGTAACACTGTTTACCTTAATTTCCAATGAGGTTAAAATACGTTTAATAATTTCCTTCGGGATTTCCTCACCAATTAACTTCTTCGCATTTTCAAAACTTAATCGTACCTGAAAATCCTCAATTTTATTAGGATAAATATCAACAATATCGCTTGTAATTTCGCCACCAGCAACTTCTTGAATTAACAAAGCAGCACGTTTTAAAGCATATTCAGTAATGTTAGGGTCGATACCTCGTTCAAATCTAAATGATGCATCTGTATTTAAACCATGGCGTTTAGCTGATTTACGAACGCTCACTGGGTCAAAATAAGCACTTTCTAAGAAAATACTGGTTGTTCCTTCTGTAACTCCCGAATGTATTCCGCCAAAAACACCTGCAATACACATTGGTTTTTCGGCATCACAAATCATTAAATCGTCTTCATGTAAAGTACGTTCTACACCATCTAAGGTTACAAATTTAGTACCAGCGGCTAAGGTTTTAACGGCCACTTTATTACCGGAAATTTTAGCAGCATCAAACGCATGTAGCGGTTGCCCCAAATCGTGAAGTACATAATTGGTAGCATCCACGATATTGTTAATCGGATTTAAACCAATGGCTTTTAGGCGGTGCTGCAACCAAACAGGCGATTCTTTTACCTTAATGCCACTTATGGTAAGTCCGCAGTAGCGCGGTGCCAATTCTTTATTTTTAACATCCACATCAATTCGCAATGTGCGGTTATCTACATGAAACGCACTTACCGATGGGGTTATAAACTCTAAAGTTGTTTCCTTTTGTATCAATCCAGCTTTTAGGTCGCGGGCAGTACCCAAATGACTCATGGCATCGGCACGGTTTGGTGTTAAGCCAATTTCAAAAACATGATCGTTTTCAACCTCAAAAATAGCAGCAGCAGGTGTTCCCACTTTAATATCGGCATCTAAGACCATAATACCATCGTGTGATTTTCCTAAACCAAGTTCGTCTTCGGCGCAAATCATGCCATGGCTTTCTTCACCACGAATTTTACCTTTTTTAATGGTCCACGCTTCGCCAGTTTCGGTGTATAAAGTCGTACCAATCGTAGCCACAGGTACTTTTTGTCCAGCAGCCACGTTGGGTGCGCCACACACAATTTGCAAAGGGGCATCGTCGCCAATATTTACAGTGGTAATCTTTAATTTATCGGCATTTGGGTGTTGCACACAAGTTAAAACTTCGCCAACAACCACGCCTTCCAATCCGCCCTTAACTGATTGATAGGCCTCAATGCCTTCTACTTCCAAACCTAAATCTGTTAGTAATTCGCTGGTTTGTTCTGGTGTCCAATCAATTTTAATAAATTGTTTTAACCAATTGTATGAAATTTTCATCTGTAATTTTTTATTTTTTTAGTGACCATGCTTCGACAACGCTCAGCACGGGGTTGCAATGCCTTTTTAAGAGTGCAAACCTACATATTTTTTTTCATTTTTCCTTTGAAAATAGCTCCCGAAAGTCGACAAACGACCACTAATTTATAAACAATAAAGAGCGTATGTAAACAGAATGGATTGCTTTTATTTTAGGCGTTACCTAAAGGTTGGGTTAGGAGTTTATCTTGAGCCTTTCGGCTGTGCTCAAGATAAACTAAAGTCGAAAGGTTACAAGTTCTCTCTCCTGCGTCGCTGTGGGCTTTTCACTGCAAATGTGAAACATTCACGATTTCTAATTGATAAAATAGAGTGCATGAATAATCCCTAACGCTGGTTTAATTTGGGAGGAAGTTTTCTAGTTTGTTAGAGTTCGTTATTATAGCTCGAAATTACAAATTTCGTAGCGTGCTGTCAGTCCTTTTTTGTCAGGGCCTTAATTCTATCAATTTGGTTTAAATGTCTAATATTATGGTTTATATAAAACTGATACGTGTCCCCCAATTTAAGTCTAATCAAGCTTGAAATTGAAATCGCTATTTTTATTTTGTTCAAACTCACGTTTCTTGATTGATTCAGTAGGTCTATAAGGTTTATTTGTTGGTTTATAAATTTACCAAGTACACTTTTATCAAGTTTGGCATGCAATGGATTTTTGTCTTTAAAAGTTTTCATTTTATTCAGTTTTTCTTTCGGCAACATACTTTTTGCAAAATAACCTCCCAAAAATCCACTTTTGAATTCTGCTTCACTGTAAGCGGTAGAATTTTTGATTTTCCTTTCAATTTCAGGTAAATAAAAGTCGCCATACAAATTCAAGTGTTCTATACATTCTAAAATATTCCATGAAGTTTTATTTTCTCTCCATGTCAAAGTATTCAAATCATAATTCTTCAGTTTTTCAACTTGGTTAATGATTTGTCGGGTCTGTTCAATAAGCGAGTGTATTAAATTTTCTGATTGCATATCATTTGATATTTTATGCAAAGGTCAAAAATGTATTTTTCATAAACCTTGATTGAGGTCAAGATTTTTTTAGTCGGGACAAAGTTTCGGCACTCATTCTTAAATAGTTAGCAATATACTTGTTAGGAATTTCCTGAAAAAGTTGAGGGCTTCTCTTTAAAACCCTTTGGTACCTTTCTTTTGGCGAATTAGTAAGAATATCAATCTCACGTTCCATCTGTTGAATAACTAGGTTTTCTAAAATTTTCGTCCACAAAACTCGGTTGGTTTCGGTTTTTAAGAAATGGTCAATTTGTGGCTTAGTTATAACTTTTATTACGGTCTTTTTAATAGCCTGAATAAATAGATCGGAAGGTTGGCCTGTTAAAAATGAATCTAAGGAGGCAATCAAATTTTCTTTGTAGCCAAATCTAATGGTTTGTTCTTCATAGTTGTCCAAAACGAAAACCCTTAAACTGCCACTTTCAACATAATATACATTGGTGTCAATACTTCCTTTGACTTTCAGAAATTCGTTTCTGTCTATTGTGATTGTCTTGTCTGAAAGATCGATAATTTCTCTCATTGTTGTTATGTGTCGTTATGATAACTAGTACTAAAACGGCTGGGGCAAACTTTTAGATTTAAAATCTTTAAAGGCTTGTTTTTTTGATATGCAACCAGTAAGCATAATTAAGATTGCCCATAAAATGAATATTCTTTTCATTGCGGTGATTTCGATTTGCTATTTCAGCAAATTACAAATCTTCCAGCATTAAATTATAATCATACTGCAAATCTTCGTGAAGTGTCGAAATTATCTTTTTGATTAATAGCGTCTGGCGATTGTACATATTTAGCAATTGTGTGCTATATTTTATACTAGGAGAGAAATTTTTTAGTTTTTGACAAAAATAGAGAAGGAGTGCCACTTCGGTTTCTTTGTTTTGTGAATACCGAATAAACTTTTTGGTGTTAGTTAAAATTTTACGCGCACTTTTACGAATGTAGAAATAGCTGGCCGTATTTATCAATTCGAATTGCTCGTCTATATAACTTTTAACCGATTCTATATAGCCTTCTTCGTTATGGGATTCGAAAAGTAAATAGGTAAGGAGCTCTTTGTTTTCTTTCTTGAATTTTGCAAGGCGTAAACAAAGCTCTGCCAATTCGTCGTAAGATTTATGACTTAATTCTTTTTTGATCTCAACAATGGAAGCACCTTTCAATTATTTTTATTTTTTATACCCATCTATGGAATATTTACCTGCACCTGTTAAGAAAATAACCAAAAAGGCAACTAAATATAGTATGGCTTTTTCTTTAACATCCATGGGGTCGCTAGCATGTATAACAAAGACAGCAACAAACATGGTGATGATACTCGGTATGGTGGCTAATTTAGTTTTAAATCCTATCAAAATTAAAATAGGGGCAACCACTTCACCTATTAATGCCAAAATTAAAGTGGTGGTTTCACCAACACCAATGGGGTCGGCAAACTTAATAGGGCTTTCAAACAATAAATTTATTTTTGGAATACCGTGCGTAAGCAACATACCAGCAAAACCAATTCTTAGAATTAATAAGCCTAAATCTGTAACGTTTTTATTCATTTTAAATATGGGTTATTTAGTTAAATCTATCGTAATTTTGGAAAAATACTTGGGTTTACTTCGTGCATCACCCCGTAAACAGCTTCAAAAATATCATCTGCTGATGGTTTTGAAAAATAATCACCATCATTACCATACGCAGGTCTATGGGCTTTTGCGGTGAGTGTTTTTGGCTGACTATCTAAATACTGATAGGCATTTTGGACATTTAAAATTTCATTCAAAATATATGCTGACGCCCCGCCCGGAACATCTTCATCAATCACCATAAGTCGGTTGGTTTTTTTGATGCTTTTAACGATGTCGTGATTCAAATCGAAAGGTAATAAGGATTGGACGTCAATTACTTCGGCATCAATACCGAGAGCCATTAAATCCTTAGCTACTTGTTCTACAATACGCAAGGTAGAACCGTAAGATACTAAGGTAATATCTGCACCTTCCTTTACAGTTTCAACAACACCTATGGGCGTTTGGATAGCATTTAGATTGTTTGGTTTTCTTTCTTTTAGTCGATACCCGTTAAGACATTCTACCACAATGGCAGGATCATCACCTTTTAAAAGGGTGTTATAAAAACCTGCGGCTTTGGTCATGCTCCTTGGTACTAACACATTTACACCTCTAACTAAATTCAAAATACCACCCATTTGTGAACCTGAATGCCAAATACCTTCTAAACGGTGGCCTCGTGTTCTAATAATTAATGGGGCTTTTTGTTTTCCTTTGGTTCTGTAGTGTGTTGTAGCTAGGTCGTCACTGATAATTTGAATCGCATAAAGTATGTAGTCTAAATACTGAATTTCGGCAATAGGCCTTAATCCGCGTAAGGACATGCCAATACCTTGGCCAACAATGGTGGCTTCTCTTATGCCTACATCGGCAACCCTTAGTTCACCGTATTTTTCTTGTAAACCTTCCAAACCTTGATTAACATCGCCTATATTTCCGGTGTCCTCACCAAAAATAAGTGCTTCAGGATAGTTGCTAAAAATACTATCGAAATTATCTCGAAGAATAATACGACCATCAACTAATTCTGCATTCTCATCATAAGTAGGTTTTACTTCTTTTATAAGGATATTAGATCGATTGGTTTCAGAATATAAATGGGAACTAAAATTAGGTTGAATGTTTTCGAAGGCTTTGTTAATCCAATTGCTAAGTAATTCTTTTTCTGGAAAAGATTCTTTAATAATATGTACTAAGGTTTTTCTTGCGCTTGATAAAATATCTTTTCGCGTAGGTTCATCAATGGCAGCTAAATTATCTTTTATTTTTTCTATAAAAATACCGTTAGCGCTTTGAGGTGCTACTTGTTTTAAAATGGAAACTAATTCGCCTTGTTCTTTTAGTACGGGTTTTAAAAAGGTATTCCAAGCATTTTTTTTAGCCTCTCGTACCTCGCGCTTTATGGTTCTTTCAATTTCTAAAAGGGATTCGTTGGTTGCAATGCCGCTTTCAATAATCCATTCACGCATTTTGGCGTTGCAATCGTGGTTGGCTTCCCAAGCTAATCGCTCAGCATTTTTATAACGCTCGTGCGAACCAGACGTAGAGTGCCCTTGGGGTTGTGTTAATTCTAGAACATGTATTAAAACGGGCACATGTTCTTCTCGAGCTATAACAGCAGCTTCTTGGTAGGTTTCTACTAGATTGGCATAATTCCAACCTTTAACCCGTAATATTTCAAAACCTTTTTGTTTATCATTTCTTTGAAAACCTTTTAGAATTTCTGAAATATTTTCTTTAGTTGTTTGATGCTTGGCATGTACCGAAATACCGTATTCATCGTCCCAAATACTAATAATTAAAGGGACTTGTAAAACACCTGCTGCATTTATGGTTTCAAAAAACAATCCTTCGCTAGTACTTGCATTTCCGATGGTACCCCAAGCGACTTCGTTTCCATTAATTGAAAAGTTAGAAGCATTAATACCTTCTACTTGCCTGAAAACTTTAGAAGCTTGTGCCAGCCCTAATAAACGAGGCATTTGAGCAGAAGTAGGGGATATATCGGCACTAGAGTTGTATTGTTTTGCTAAGTTTTTCCAACTACCATCGCTGTTTAGACTATGGGTTGCAAAATGTCCGCCCATTTGCCTGCCAGCAGACATAGGCTCTAATTCTAAATCTGTATTGGCATATAAACCAGCAAAAAACTGTTCGATAGTAAGTTCGCCTAAAGCCATCATAAATGTTTGGTCTCGGTAATATCCCGAGCGCCAATCACCTTTTTTAAAGGCTTTTGCCATGGCTAATTGAGGCACTTCTTTTCCGTCTCCAAAAATCCCAAATTTAGCCTTACCTGTTAATACTTCACGGCGACCTAATAAACTACATTCACGACTTTTTACAGCGATTTCATAATCGTTTAAAACTTCTGTTTTAAAATCTTCAAATGATATATTGTTTTTTAAGTCTGGAATAGTGTGCATAAGTGAAATGCTTTAACTTCTGCAAAAGTAGTTAAAGTTTGCGGGTTTTACAATTAAAATATCAAAGCAATTAATTATGAAATTCTTAAAAATTTTAAATTTTCAAATTTTAAATCATCAATTATTCAATAGAATTTCAAATAAACTAATTATTATATAATGGTTTTAACATTTAGTACCAACGACGTCTAAATAAACCTAAAAGTGATTGAGGGTCTACGGTAAATTTAAATCGTATTTTCTGGTCGTAATTTGGTTGACCTATTTCCCAACCTAAGTTTGAGTATAGTGGTAGGTAAATTTCAAAATAATCGGTCACTAAATTAATCCTAATGCCAGAGTCATAAACAAAACGTGTATTATCAAATTTGTTTTTAACCAATCCCACATCGCCATATAGTAAAACATATTTCCATAAGGTGGTGCTTGTGTTTAAGGATGTCATCCATTGATTGGCAAAAGGTGTATTTAATTTTGATTTAAAGCCCCCTTCGGCATCAATATATTGCTGGCTGAAGATACCTGAAGCTTCCGATCTTCCTAAATAGGGGTATTCAAATAAATAATCGGTTGGCCTATCTAATGCAAAACTAAAATAGTTGGAATTAGGGTCGTTATTGTTTTTTAAAAATGTACCGGCAAAGAAGCGCAGGTTTAATTGTCGATTGCTTTCAAACAAGCGGCGGTATTCATAATTAAAAGAAACTTTGCTAAAGTTTTTTGCAATTTGTAAATCGGTATACCACTTATTAAAATTAATTAAATTGTCATTTGAATCAATATAACGTGCATTAAACACTCCGTAATTAGGTTCGTTTGATGTTAAAATATTATTGACATCTTTATCTCTGTGAATGTCCACATACCTTAGTGTGAGGGATTCCTTTTTGTTTGAACGGAAATCGTCTTTTCTTCTGAACAAGAACATTAATGAAGGTGATAGTTGCCTAACGAATAAATTTTCGGCATAAGATACATAGCCACCACTCATGCCATAACTAATGGCATACAAATCGGTGTTTTCCAAATAATGCGTCATAGACACAAACGCCGACCCGGTAACTGTTCTGGATTTTAAAGAATATTGAGGTTCAATACGGTAATTGAATAGTTTTCTTAAAACAGTTTTATTATAAATTCTTAAACCAAGTGTAAAACCGTCGTAAATATTATTAAATTCCGCTATGGGCATAAAAAATACTTGGTTGTAGTATGGATCTTCAATGTCTTGGAAAAGCCTAAACTGTAATGGTTTATTATTAAAAAAGAAGCCTTTTAATGATTTCCAATTATTACGTGCATTAATTTCAGGAATTATACTGTTGTAATTTAAAACCAGTTTGTTTGCGTCGTTTCTAGGAATGGTAATAGTTTTATTTTCTTTAATATTTTCTATCCATGTTTTTGATATGATGCTATCATTGTTTAGAGCGTATAGCGAAACAGGCATGCTGTTATCTTGCTTGTTTGTAATGGTTAATGTAATGGAATCTTCAGTTTTGAGAACCTTTTTTATTTTGAAATCTAATTTTTTTCGAGTCTTTAAATAATCGGTAAAAAACCAATCGATGTCTTTATCGGTTTTAGATTTTATATAAGCTTCAAAATCTTTTGTGGTTACAGGTTTTAACTTATTTTTAATAACAAAAGAAGACAAGCTGTTTTCGACAATATCATGATTTATAAAATCGTCTAAATATTTCAAACCTACACCAGCTTTGTATTTATTGGCAATACTATTATTAAACTTTAGCAAGGAGTCTTTTGGCATTGTTAGGGGCTGATCTCTATTGGTTCGAGCCATTAACATGTATGCTAAATTATATTTATCATTAAATTTCATGTCGGCTGCATGAAATGATCGAATTCCCCAAAAGTCTGCTAAACTTCCTAAAAATTTCATGTTTGGGTAATGCGTATCCACATAATCCATTAAATAATAAATTTGAATACCATCGAGCAACCACTGGTCGGTTCTTGGGTTTATCAAAAGGGTGTTTTCCAAGTAATTGCGTAGAGCAACTTTTAAGAGCTTTAGTTCATACTGAAAGTGGGTGGGATATGGCTTAATAAAGCCTGGTAAAAAATTTAAACCATAAATAGGATCCTTATTATAGTCAATCTTAGTTAAAAGAAGTTGTTTGTGCGGATAATCTTTAAGTTTTTCTTGAATAAAGGTTGTTACTCTTTCAGTAATTAAAACTTTGTCAATTATTTCTAAACCTTCATCATCGATATTTGTGATAAGGGAAAAATCACCTTTTTGTATCGTGTTGAATGTTGAAGTTTTATTTAAGAATAATTTATTACTTACTATATTTGTTCCTTCTAGTATAATTGATTGTTTGTTAGGTAATTGAGTCCAGTTTCCTGCATTTAATTCTGAAGTTAATTTGTACCCCAAAGGATATTCTATTTCAAGACGTACATCAGCAGCGGGAATGTATAAGTCGTCTAAATCCTTATTGCTATAATACTGCCATTGCCCGTTGTAAATCGCGGGTGTAATATACCAATATCTTAAGTTTACATCGCCCGTACTTGTTATGCCGTAGCTAGTAAATTTATCGCTTGGTATTTGCACTAAATATTCCAATTGGATATTATAGAATTCATTAGGCTTTAATGGGGTTTTCAATTCAACTTTAACAATGTCTATTTGATTTTTTAATTGCTGAAAAACCAAATCTTCATTATTCTGTTTGATGGAAGTGATGACCGAATAACCTCTTTCTTCATTTTTAGCTAAATGGAATACGTTTTTGTACTCGTCTGCTATTCTCTGTGCAAGTGGTGTTTTTTTTGTTGAATAACTATTGTTCCAATCGTTTAAATAAATGGTTTGAAGCTCGTCTTGTGTTGTGTTTTGGTACTGAATAGTTTGTGATATTTTTATTTGCTTTTTTTCAATATCAAAAGCAGCTTTCAAGTCAATTTTGTTTTGACCAAAGCTTGCATTACATACTAAAGCAAATAGAACACAACTGAAAAGGCGTAATTTCAATTTAATTTTAAACGTTTTAAGGTTAATAAATCATAAGGCGCTGCAAGATAGTAAAATATACGTGCCAAGTAAGTTTATATGCAGATTCGTTATTAAAGAATTAGAAATTAGGACTTAATCCCGATTCATTATAGAAAGCATCGAGAATGGCTACTACTTCGTCTTCGTTATCAACAAGATGAACTAAATCTAAATCTTTAGCACTTATATTTTCAAAAGATTCTAAAAGTGTGGTTTTTATCCATGCTAATAACCCTTCCCAGAATGTCGTTCCTACTAAAATAATAGGAAACTTTTCAATCTTATGCGTCTGAATTAAAGTAATAGCTTCAAAAAGCTCATCTAAAGTACCAAAACCACCTGGCATGACAACAAAGCCCTGTGAGTACTTTACAAACATTACTTTACGTACAAAAAAGTAGTCGAAATCCAAACTTTTATCGGCATCGATATATGGGTTGTCGTGCTGTTCAAAAGGAAGTTCTATGTTTAAACCCACCGAAGTACCGCCACCTAAATGCGCGCCTTTATTACCTGCTTCCATAATACCGGGACCACCACCTGTAATGACACCATAACCAGATTCCACAATACGTTTTGCTATTTTTTCTGCAAGTAGATAATAGGGTTTTTCCGGTTTTGTTCTAGCAGAACCAAATATGGACACACACGGACCGATTTTACTAAGTTTTTCATAACCATTAACAAACTCTCCCATGATTTTAAAAATGGCCCACGAATCGTTTGTTTTTATTTCGTTCCAAGCTTTACTGTGTTTTTCTAATCGCATAGTATGTTGATGTATTTATTCGTTGATTTCTTTAACTCATAACTCATAACTCATAACCCATAACTCTTAACTTTTAATCGTCAATTGTGCCAGTTCTTTTTTAAGAAATTTAGCAGTGTAGCTCTTTTTGTGGTTCGCTACCTCTTCGGGTGTGCCTTCAACTATTATTTCTCCGCCATCTTTTCCGCCTTCGTACCCAATATCAATAATATGGTCTACGGTTTTAATAACGTCTAAATTATGCTCAATAATTAATACCGTATTGCCCTTATCTGCCAGTTTGTTTAACACAATCATTAACACTCGAATATCTTCAAAATGCAGTCCTGTTGTGGGTTCATCTAAAATATAAAAAGTATTTCCTGTATCGCGTTTACTTAATTCTGTAGCTAGTTTTATGCGTTGCGCTTCACCACCAGAAAGCGTGGTACTTTGTTGTCCTAAGGTTATATAGCCCAAACCGACATCTTTAATGGTTTTGAGTTTATTATGAATTTTAGGAATGTGCTCAAAAAAAGGAACTGCTTCGTTAATAGTCATATTCAACACATCGCTAATACTTTTTCCTTTATAGCGAATTTCTAAAGTTTCACGATTAAAACGCTTGCCTTGGCAAGTTTCGCACTCCACATATACATCGGGAAGAAAATTCATTTCAATAACCCTTAAACCACCACCTTGACAGGTTTCACAGCGTCCGCCTGCAACATTAAAGCTAAAACGACCTGCTTTATAGCCACGAATCATAGCTTCTGGGATTTTAGCAAATAAGCTACGGATTTCGTCGAAGGTTTTAGTATAAGTTGCTGGGTTGCTTCGTGGTGTCCTTCCTATCGGCGATTGGTTAATATCAATGACTTTATCGATGTGTTCCAAGCCTTTAATGCTTTTATAAGGCATTGCTTTTTTTACACCATTAAAATAATAGGCGTTAAGAATAGGGTATAGGGTTTCGTTGATTAAAGTCGATTTTCCGCTGCCTGAAACACCTGTAACACCAATCATTTTTCCTAAAGGAAATTTAACCGAAACGTTTTTTAGATTATTACCGGTACAGCCCTTAAGCTCCAGAAAATGCCCATTGCCTTCGCGACGTTTTTTTGGGATTTCAATTTGTTTAGTGCCGTTTAAATAATCGGCCGTTAAGGTATGGTGCGTTAAAAGTTCTTTAGGTGATCCAATGCTGATTATTTCACCACCATATTTTCCTGCTTTGGGACCAATATCAATCACATAATCAGCCCGTTCTATCATGTCTTTATCGTGTTCAACCACAATGACCGAATTTCCAATATCACGAAGTGAAATTAACGAATTTATTAGTTTTTCGTTATCGCGCTGATGCAACCCAATGCTTGGTTCATCTAAAATATAAAGCACACCCACCAATTGCGAGCCAATTTGAGTAGCTAACCGAATGCGTTGCGCTTCCCCGCCCGATAAGGATTTTGAGCTTCTGTTTAGCGCTAAATAGTCTAAGCCCACATCCAATAAAAACTGTAACCTGGCTTTTATTTCTTTAAGAACTTCTTCAGCAATTTTAAATTGTTTTTCAGAGAGGTGGTTAGGTAAATCATTAAACCAAGTGGTTAATTCTACAATATCGGCATTGGCAAGCTCTGCGATGTTTTTATTGTTTATTTTGAAATAAAGGGATTCTTTTTTAAGACGCGACCCTTCACAATCTGGACATGTCACTTTATCCATATAGTCTTTTGCCCAACGTTTTAACGATGTAGATTCGGCAGTTTTGTATTGGTTTTCAATAAAATTTGCTACGCCTTCAAAATCTATTTTATAATCGCGGGTAACACCCAACGTTTTGCTTTCAACCGAAAATTTTTCATTCCCTCCATATAAAATCATCTGTTTTGCTTCTTCGGGAATATCTTTGTAAGCATCGGTTAATTTAAAGTTAAAGCGTTGTGCAATGGTTTCAAACTGTTTAAAAATCCAACTGTTTTTTTCGGGTCCGTGCGGTGCTAAGGCGCCTGCTTTGATAGAAATACTATTGTCTGGAACGATCTTTTTTTCATTTACTTGGTACAATGTTCCAATCCCGTTGCAGGTTTCGCAAGCTCCTTTTGGCGAGTTGAATGAAAAATTATTAGGTTCGGGGTTGGGATATGAAATTCCTGAAGTCGGACACATTAAATTTCGACTAAAATAGCGTGTTTCATTGGTGTCTTGATCTAAAATCATCAACACATCATCGCCATGGTGCATGGCTGTGTTTATGGTTTCTGTAAGGCGTTTATCGTTGTCAACAGAATCATCAATCACCAATCTGTCTATAACAATTTCAATATCGTGCATTTTATAACGGTCTAGCATCATGCCTTTGGTCAGATCTTTTATTTCGCCATCGGCTCTAACCTTTACAAAACCTTGCTTTGCTATTTGTTCAAATAGTTCGCGGTAATGTCCTTTACGCGAGCGAATTACCGGCGCTAAAATATTAATACGCTTTCCTTTAAAATCGCTGACAATGAGTTCTTTAATTTGCTCATCACTATAACTAACCATTTTTTCGCCTGTATTGTAACTATAAGCGTCACTGGCACGGGCATACAATAGGCGTAGAAAATCGTAAATTTCGGTAATGGTACCAACCGTAGAACGGGGTGATTTACTAGTTGTTTTTTGCTCGATGGCAATTACGGGACTCAAACCATCAATTTTATCAACATCAGGGCGTTCCAATCCACCTAAAAACTGCCGTGCATATGCCGAAAATGTTTCGATATAGCGGCGTTGGCCTTCAGCATAAATAGTGTCAAAAGCTAAAGATGATTTTCCGCTACCAGACAAGCCCGTAATAACTACAAGTTTCTCTCGAGGAATGGATACATCTATGTTTTTAAGATTGTGAACTCTAGCTCCTTTAACTTCAATAAAATCGTTGAATTGGCTCATATATTGACAAAAGCGCAAAGGTACTGATTCTATAATGAAAAAAGAAGTGAAGTTTATTTAGAGTTTTGTTAAAAAATAAGGTTGTAAACTTGATTTTGAAGTGGGTTAAGTATAAGCTTAAGGGGTGATTTATACAATGTAACAGTCTTCGACAAGTTCAAACTGGCGAATGCTGGATGTTTATTTTAGGTTCTTAGAGACTGTTTAAGTTTTTGAAATTTATAGAGGTTCTTCCAGTATTTCAATATTAACAATTAAAAAGCCCCGGTGTTTGTATTTAGCAATTTCCATAAACGCTTTTTTTGATAGATCAATTTCTCTACCCTTTACAAATGGTCCTCTATCGTTAATGGTTACTATAACAGACGAGTCGTTTACGATATTTGTAACTTTAACTTTTGTACCAAATTTTAGGGTTTTATGAGCTGCAGTATATAAATCATTATTAAATTTATCGCCACTTGCAGTTTTCCTACCATTAAACTTATCGTGGTAATACGAGGCATGTACACTTTCTTTATACGGTATGTAGGTTGTTAAAGAAGAATCTAAATGAATGGTGTCGCTTAAAATAGAATCTTTATATTTATTATTTAAAATGACTGTTTTACAAGCTGCTTTTTTTGAAGTGGTAAAACTACTTATTAAAATCAGTAGTGCTATAAAACTTGTAATTTTGGTGGCTAAACTCATATAATAATCTATTCTGTTGCTTAATAACGAAACAATTTACCTTTAATTATACGTATAATATAATTGTTTGGTCTTTTTTGTATAATAGAAAAGGAGCTATCTAAAAAATAGTAGCTCCCATCAAAATGATCATTTAAGCAATATTAAGATTTTACTTTAGATATTTCACCCGATGAAAGTGACTGATCATAATTGGCTTCAACCTGTTTTAAAAATCCAAAAAATTTGCTGTTATCTTTACTTTCTAAAATAATGCGCTTACTGCCATCTTCATTGATAATAACTTCTTTAATAACAACGTGTTTTCCATATACACTTTTATAGTTGGCAATACCACCACGTTTTACAATAAAATTTAATCTAGGAAAGTCTATATGATTGTATGTGTTTCCTTTTGGTGAATTGATGATTAAAACATCTCCAACTTTTGGATCACTTTGTTGTAATTCTAAAGGTTGCTGGTTATTGGCGAAAGTTAAACCGAATACAAATAACAATAAAAAGGGAATTTTTTTCATAACTAAAATTTTAAAGGTCTATTAATGTTCCGCACGAAAATAGTAACTAGAAAAAAGAGGTGACGAATGCTTTTGGAAACATTTAACTTTTAGAAAATTTGAATTAAAAAACACCAACCTATGCTTTAAAGGGGGTGATTGGAAGCGTAGGTGGTAGTTGATTTTTTGAAGGTATTCTTTTTGACGCTAAAACTCTTTATGGAGGTGTTTTTTATGTTAATAGCCCTGTTTTAATATGGGGTAAATAAAACAGTTCATTTTTTTGACTTTAACAAAACTTTAAGATTTATATGTATTTGAATAGTCCTTAAAAATTTAAACGCGTTCAGTAATTAATTCTTAAGGATATTGGGTTTAATGTTTGTTAAGTTTTATTATAATTGCATAACAGATTTAATAATACGTATAAATAACAACAAAATTTGTTTTATGAAATTATTAGGAATAGGCTCAAGAATCAATCATTCTGAATACGGAAAAGGTGTAATAACCAACGTAACATCGCAGCATTATTGGGTTACGTTTATAGAAAATGGATTGGAAACCATTGATTTGGATAGTGAATTTGAAGTTATTGAAGCAGCTGATGGCGATGTGGATACCGTTAGCTTTTTTGATGTTGAAAGTAGCCTTGTAAATATTTTAAAAAAATGGAGTGATGCAAGCGAAATTGTACCTATAGCCGATAAATACAAAGGCGGTAAGCTTATTTTAGAACCGGGAGATACCAGTTTAAAGTCGTACGAATTACCAATTGACACCTTTTTTCATAAAATAACCATGGTGCGTGACCGCTTACGTGTTATGGAACAACGCATCAATGCCAGTGAATTAGACGAACAAGGAAAAATAGATTTGCAACAATATATTACCAGAATTTATGGCAGCTTAACCAGTTTTAATATTTTGTTTAAATCGAAAAGCCACCATTTTGTGGGGCAGAAGGGGAGTTAGTATTTAGTTCCTTTAATATGAGTAATTTCTAAACCAAATACACCAAATTTGTGAAAGTTTGGTAGTTGCGCACCACTTTCGGTGGTAACCCAATCGCTCCAGGTAGCTTTTAAACCATCAATTGGCAAAATATCAACCCACATTTGAAAACTTGTGGGTTTTCCATCATTATCTAAATGCCATAAATAGGAATCTCCAGGCGTAGTGCCACCAGATGTATAGGTTACTAAAAGTGCTTTTTTGTTGTTTTCTAAATTCACCAATCGACGTTCTGTCCCTTTGTCAAATACTTTGTAGGGTGCTACCAACCAAAACGAATCGTTGTTAAAGTATTTAGTGGCTTTTTCAATAAGCTGGTTAGATAACTTAGTATCCATTACTTTAAAACTGTGCACAAACGCTTTGTTTTGCGAAGCATCATTTAAATCGAGACTTACTTTATATTCTTTCCAGTAAACATCACAAGTATTTTTATTTTTTCTCCATTTATAGTAATGTTTTTTTTTAAAAGTCCACTCTATATAATTTGTGTTTTCAAAAGCTTCATAGTTTAAGGCTTCCAGCATTTTATAAGCTAGTTCATCGGCTTCTTTTCCTTTAATACCTTTGGGCAATTCTTCGTTATATTTAAAGTATAAAAAACCAAAAAGCAGTAAACTGGGTAGTGTTAAAAATACTAGAATACCAGTTGTTATTTTTGCTATTTTTTTTGATTTCATCTGTTTACATTTATTATTTTAGTTTGGTCAGATGGAACACCCTAAATAATCATCTTCATGTGTGAATGCCGTTTTCTTGTGCGTTTCATTTAAAAATACTTTAATGAATTTATGGCTAATTTATTAATTGCGAATATATTAATCAAAGAAAATGTTTTAAATCCGACAGCGGTATGGTCTATTCGATAACATGTAGTGCTTATTACACTTAATCTTTAAAATTAGAGTTCTATCGACTTCACTTTATTTTAAATTGATAGAATGCTCTTCAAGTTTTATTTTAGAATAGCGAATAAGTTCCTCAAAGAAAGTAGAAAATTCGGTTTCAAAATCAGAATAAAACAGCTCCAACTCGGTTACAGCTTCATTCATGCCAGAACGGTTTTTAGTGCGCCTGTTCATGCCTTCTAAAGCTTTTGAAATGCCATCAATAGACGCATAATTTACTAGCCAATTGTCGGTCATCATATAAGGCATCATTTTTTGAATTCTTAACGGCAATAATTCGTAGTGGGTCTCCAATAAATCATAAAAATGTTCAACATAACTATTTAAAGGCACATCGCAATAGTTGCTCCAGTTTTTAGCTAAAAAATGGTCATAAAGAATATCGACAATGATACCAGAATAATGCCCGTATTTTTCGTGTAAACGCTTCGTGCTTTGTCTAACAACCTCGTGTGCATCGGTAAACGCATCAATATTTCTATGAAGCAAAATGCCTATTTGGATCTCTTTAGGGTATTCTTTATATGATTTACCTTTGATGCCATCGGCAATAAAATTCCCTATGGTAACCAAATCGTTATCTCCAGAAAGGTAAATATGTGCTAAATAATTCATTTGTGAAATTTACGAATTACGAATTTAGAATTGCAGTTTTGAAATAGTATATTTGCTAATTAACTTGAAAAAACAAAACTTGAAAAAAATAATATGACACTTATAAAATCAATTTCAGGAATTAGAGGAACTATTGGCGGAAACGTTGGCGATAATTTAACACCAATAGATGCCGTAAAATTTGCAGCAGCTTACGGGGTTTGGTTAAAACAACAACGTGATAAAGATAATCACAAAGTAGTTGTTGGTAGAGATGCGCGCATTTCGGGAGCCATGATTCAAAATTTGGTAATGAATACGCTGGTTGGTTTAGGTATCGATGTGGTCGATTTAGGCTTGTCCACAACCCCAACAGTTGAAATGGCTGTACCTATGGAGCATGCTGATGGCGGCATTATTTTAACGGCAAGCCATAACCCAAAACAATGGAATGCCTTAAAATTGTTAAATGCAAAAGGGGAGTTTCTTGATGATGTCGAAGGCGCCAAAATTTTAGAAATAGCAGAAAGTGACACGATGCGTTTTGCAGACGTTGATAGTTTGGGTAAAATCACAAAAAACAAAGCTTATATCGATTTACACATTATTGAGGTTTTAGATTTACCACTGGTAACGGTGCCTGCCATTGAAGAAGCCCGATTTAAAGTCGTGGTAGATGGTGTGAATTCTACCGGAGGTATTGCTGTCCCATTACTTTTAGAACGTTTAGGTGTAGAGGTGGTTAAATTGTATTGTGAACCAAACGGACAGTTTCCGCACAATCCAGAACCATTAAAGGAACATTTAACCGATTTATCTGAAGCCGTAAGAAAACATCATGCTGATTTTGGCATTGTAGTCGATCCAGATGTAGATAGGTTAGCGTTTATGGACGAAAATGGTGAGATGTTTGGAGAAGAATACACTTTAGTTGCTTGTGCCGATTATGTGTTGAGCAAAACTCCTGGAAATACGGTAAGCAATATGAGTTCTACCAGGGCATTGCGCGATGTGACCGAAAAACATGGCGGTACTTATGAAGCTAGCGCCGTAGGTGAGGTGAATGTGGTAAAATTAATGAAGAAAAATAAGGTTGTTATTGGTGGTGAAGGTAATGGAGGTATTATATATCCAGAATCGCATTATGGTCGTGATGCTTTAGTTGGAATCGCATTATTTTTAAGTTTATTGGCTGAAAAAGGTATTTCGGTAAGTAAACTTAGAAATACCTATCCAAACTACTTTATGAGTAAAAAGAAAATAGAATTAACACCTGGTTTGGATGTTGATGGCATTTTAAAAACGATAGAAAACCGTTACCAAAACGAACAATTAACCACTATTGATGGGGTTAAAATAGATTTCCCTGAAAGTTGGGTACATTTGCGTAAAAGCAATACAGAGCCTATTATAAGAATTTACACGGAAGCTAAATCACAACAAGAAGCGGATACCTTAGCAGATAAGTTTATTGAAGAAATTGGTGCGATTGCAAAGTTGAAGTAATTTTAGAAAATAGAAAAAGTCAAGATGAGTTCAATAAATATAAACAGATGAAAAGGCTATTATTGGTATTTATTACAGTTATATTTATTCTGTCATGCAAAAACAAGAAGGTTGAACATTCTCCCCATCGTGAAAATTGGGGAAAAAGAACGGTTGACAAAATGCTGCTTGATTCTTTAATAAATGGGAAAACCTATTTATCTGTTTATTCGCAAATTTACAGTCAAACCGAACATCGCGTACATAATTTAACGGCAACAGTAAGTATTAGAAATATAAATACAAACGATACTATTTATATAGGTAAAGCAACGTATTATAATACTCATGGTGAAGCTATAAGAACTTATTTTGATAAGCCAATATATGTAGCACCTATGGAAACCGTAGAAATTGTCATTGATGAATTTGATGAAGAAGGTGGTACAGGCGCTAATTTTTTATTTAATTGGCACATAAAACCAAATTCAAACGCTCCTTATTTTGAGAGTGTGATGATTTCTACATCTGGTCAGCAGGGTATTTCATTTACAACTCAAGGGAAAAATATACATTAAGACACCTGAAATTATAAGTAAAATTCTTTGAACTCATCTTGATTTTTTTGTTTTTAACCATTTTCAGGAAATAGAAAAAGTCAAAAAGAGCTCTTTTATAGCAATGAAAATTAAAATGGAATTGTTACCTGAACAACAAGAGGAACTACTTAAAGTATTAAAGGCTAGGTTTGATAAAAACAGTAAACGACATAAAGACATTAAGTGGACAGATGTACAAACAAAGTTAGAAGCTAATTCGGAAAAACTATGGTCGCTTAATGAAATGGAAACAACTGGAGGCGAACCAGATGTTGTTGGTTATGATACAAGTGCAAATGAGTTCATATTTTACGATTGTTCTACAGAAAGCCCAGCGGGCAGAAGAAGTGTATGTTTTGATCCAGAAGCTTTAGAATCTCGAAAGCAACATAAACCCAAAGATAGTGCGATTGGTATGGCCGCTATGATGGGAGTTGAACTTTTAACGGAGTCACAATACAGAGAATTACAAAAACTAGGGGATTTTGACAAGAAAACCTCTAGTTGGATACAAACACCAGCTGAAATTAGAAAACTAGGAGGCGCTCTTTTTGCCGATTTTCGTTACAATAATGTATTTATTTATCACAATGGAGCAGAATCGTATTATGCAGCCAGAGGATTTCGTAGTTCGTTAAGAGTATAAAATTAAAAGATACTAAGTATAAAATTAAAAGATACTATTCGTTTTCTTCCTATGCTTCCAGCGTTTATGCGTCCAGAAATAGTATTCTGGTGCTTCATGAATTTGCTTTTCAACTTCACGCAGAAACATATCGGTTAATTCGTAATCTTTGTAAGCATTAGGTGTTTCGGTTAGTGTCTTAATCTCAGCTTCATAATGCCCCCGTTTTACTTTGCTTACTTTTAAATACGCAATGGTTAAATTTAGTTTTTTAGCTAATCGTTCAGCTCCTGTAAAACATGGGGTCTCTATACCCATAAACTCACCCCAATACACATCTTTTGAGAGTCGTGGCGATTGGTCACTTAAAAAACCAATAATGCTTTTAATGCCTTTGGTTTCATTTTCATTTATGACTTGAATGGTTTCTTTAGTGCTAATTAAGTCGGTATTGAATTTAGACCGAATGTCTCTAATCAACTTATCAAAATATCTATTTGCCAATTTTTTATAAACAGCCAATCCTTTAAAATTGATATAGTTTTGTAAAACAATAGACCATTCCCAACTGGCGTAATGTCCAAAAATCAAAATAATACTTTTGTTTAAATGTTCTAAACGTTGAAACTCCTCTGGATTAATAATGTGAAAACGCTTTTTCAATTCTTTTTCAGAAATGGTCATGGTTTTAGCCATTTCCAAAAACATATCACATAAATGTTTGTAGAATTTTTTTTGTATTTGCGTTAGTTCCTTTTCAGGTTTTTCAGGAAAAACAAGTTTTAAATTGTTGTAAACTACCTTTTTGCGATAACCAATGATATAATAAAGCAATATATATAAACCATCGGAAACCAAGTATAGCAATCTAAACGGAAGTATGGAAATTATCCATAGAAGTGGATAAATAAGAATATATGCTAAAAGTTGCATGAATTAATTTTAGATTTGTAGCAGCAAATATATGCTAATTTTGAACTTAAACCTTTACACTTTATGAGCAATTTGGATTTAGTGACTATCATTATCATAGCAGCAAATATTATTATATCTTATAAAGGCTTTGGGGATTATGCGTTCTTTGAAAGGTATAAATTTAATGTAGGTGGCGTGCAAAGAGGCGAAAAAATACGCATGTTCAGTAGTGGATTTTTACATATAGATACCCAGCATTTATTGTTTAACATGCTAACATTATACTTTTTCGCAGGTACAGTCATTGATTATGTTGCCCCCATTGGTTTTATCATTATATATATTGTAAGTCTTGTTGCAGGAAGTTTGCTGTCATTATATTTTCATAAAAACGAGTACCACTACAGTGCCGTTGGTGCAAGTGGTGCTGTAACAGGTATTTTATACGCCGCTATATTATTACAACCCGGTATGAAGCTTATATTTTTTTTCATACCAATTCCCATTCCTGCATATTTATTTGGTATCGGGTATTTGCTGTATTCTATTTACGGGATGAAAACCCGAATAGGCAACATTGGTCATGACGCCCATTTTGGTGGTGCTATAGGTGGTTTTGTGACAGCACTTATTTTAGCGCCTTATTTATTCCAAACCAATTTGCTTATGATTGGGTTGTTGGCAATCCCTATTGTATTGTTGTTTGTTTTGAAGAAAATGGGGAAGATGTAGAGGATTTTATAAAAAACAGAAAAGAGCTGCTTCATAAATTAAAAACAGCTCTTTTGCTTAACGTTTAATAAGAATTTAAAACTTCAAATATGGATTTGGTGTTTGATATGAAATAGATTCAGGATAGAGTAATATAAAGCTATTACCAATACCTTCTTCGTATGTGTAAGTTATTTTATCTGTGTCAGTTTCAAAAAAATAGTCATCATACAAATGACTTTCGGAAGTTTTATTCCCAAAATCTATATAAGATTCTTCGATAAGATAACCATCAGAATCATATAAATAGCTAAATTCACTAGCCTTTTCCCAGTCATTTAAATTATTATCACTTATACTTAATATAGATTTTGATATTAAATTATTAGAATACTGATGCTCTACCTTTTCGTCTTGGTACTCTATAATTTCATATATCCAGCCTGTTAATAAATCCCCTGTATAATTAAAATTAGTTGAAGTATATTCTGTGTAAGTGGTGTCAAAATAGTTGTTGTGTTCCTCATTAATTGTTACAACTTTGCCATTTTCGTTAATACAGTTCGATTTATAATTATAAAGTTCAGTCGAGCTTGAACCTTCGTAAAAAGTATAAGTGCTTATTTTATCATTAGTAAATGTTATATCCTTATAACCTGACGAATTATCATTTTCATAAAATTCAGAAATTGATATAATGTTGCCATTGTTAGTAGCATATAAATTATATGACCCTGAGTCACTCCCTATATAGTTTCCTGTAATTGAATTTCCATTATATGCTAATTGATATGTGCTTACTTCAACCCAATTACCATTTTCTTTTTTGTATTCAACAACGCTAACTAATTTATCGTCTGAATAATTATAAATCATTTTAGCAATTTCAATATTGTTGCTATATCCAATTGCTTCTTTTACCCTTTTAGATGTTGTGGAGATTTCTTCTTCATCAGGATTATTGGTAGGTTCTGTGCTGCAAGAAAAAAAGGCAATAAAAATTCCAAATAGTAAAATGTGTTTTAAATTCATATATTTATATAATAAGTTAATAAGTGCAAACTTAATGTTTTAATATGAAAAAACTTATAGAAGTTATGGGTTTATTATAAATTAAGAATTTTGGATGATTACATTTTATGGCACAACTATTGAAAATATAATACTAATAAAAGTTCTATTGTCATTATAACTTTCTGATAATTAATACTTTTATGTTTTTATATTAATTAACATTATAAATAGATTGGTTTGTTTTAATGACAGATTGACTTAAATATTATATGAAAAAATCTAATTTTATATCACTAGACAGTTTGTCATTACAGGATTTTGATGAGAATTCAGAATTAATCCCGTTAATGACACCTGAAGATGAAGCAGAAATAAATAATGAAAAACTACCTGAAACACTACCAATTCTGTCTTTGCGGAATACAGTATTATTTCCGGGTGTGGTTATTCCTATTACAGCGGGTCGCGATAAATCCATTCGCCTAATAAACGATGCCAATAAAGGTAATAAAGTGATTGGCGTGGTGGCACAAAAAGACGAATCGGTCGAAAACCCTACGGCAAAAGAAATTCACGAAATTGGTACTGTTGCTAAAATTTTACGTGTTTTAAAAATGCCCGATGGTAATGTTACTGTTATCATTCAAGGAAAAAAACGTTTTAAAGTCGCCGAGGTTCTTACGGAAGACCCGTATATGAACGCAACTGTTAGGGAAATTCCAGAAGCAAGACCTGCTAAAAAGAATAAGGAGTTTTTGGCTATTATTGAGTCGATTAAAGATTTGGCACTTAACATCATTAAGGAAAGTCCAAACATTCCAAGCGAAGCATCTTTTGCCATTAAAAATATTGAAAGCGATTCATTTTTAATCAATTTTGTGTCGTCAAACATGAATCTAACAGTTGCCGAAAAACAAGCACTTTTAGAAATTGATGACCTAAAAAAACGTGCGCTTGCAACACTTAGGTTTATGAGTGTTGAGTTTCAGAAATTGGAACTTAAAAACGATATCCAATCTAAAGTGCAGATGGATATGAGTCAGCAACAACGTGAATATTTCCTGCATCAACAAATGAAAACCATTCAAGAGGAGTTGGGTGGTGTCAATCATGAAGAAGAGATTGATGAAATGCGTCTGCGTGCCGATGAAAAAATTTGGGACGAAAAAGTAGAAAAGCATTTTGAAAAAGAACTTGCCAAAATGCAACGCATGAATCCGCAAGTGGCTGAATATTCCATACAACGTAATTATCTAGAATTGTTTTTAGATTTACCTTGGAACGAGTATAGTAAAGATAAATTCGATTTAAAGCGTGCTATGAGGATTCTAGACCGCGACCATTTTGGTTTAGAAGATGTAAAACGTCGTATTATTGAATATCTAGCGGTTTTAAAATTACGTAATGATATGAAATCGCCTATTTTATGTTTGTACGGGCCTCCAGGTGTTGGTAAAACATCTTTAGGAAAATCGATAGCCGAAGCTTTAGGTAGAGAATATGTGCGTATTTCGTTAGGCGGTTTACGTGATGAAGCCGAAATACGCGGACATAGAAAAACCTATATTGGAGCGATGCCTGGGCGTATTATTCAAAGTTTAAAAAAAGCTGGCACGTCAAATCCTGTATTTGTTTTAGATGAAATTGATAAGCTTTCAAATTCGAATCAAGGTGATCCGTCATCTGCCATGTTGGAAGTATTGGATCCAGAACAAAACAGCGAATTCTACGATAACTTTTTAGAAATGGGTTACGACCTTTCTAAAGTCATGTTTATTGCAACTTCAAATAGCTTGTCAACCATTCAGCCAGCATTGAGGGACCGTATGGAAATCATTAATGTAACAGGCTATACTATTGAAGAAAAGGTAGAAATTGGCAAACGTCATTTACTTCCAAAACAACTAAAAGAACATGGTTTAACCGATGCGCATCTTAAAATAGGGAAAGCCCAACTTGAAAAAATTGTAGAGGGCTATACACGTGAATCTGGCGTTCGTGGATTGGAAAAGCAAATCGCAAAAATGGTCCGTCATGCAGCCAAAAATATTGCGATGGAAGAGGATTACAACATAAAAGTAACCGACGAAGATGTTATTGAGGTATTAGGCAGTCCAAAATTAGAACGAGATAAATATGAAAATAATAACGTTGCTGGTGTTGTTACCGGGTTGGCTTGGACAAGCGTTGGTGGTGATATCTTATTTATAGAGTCTATTTTGTCAAAAGGAAAAGGCACATTAAGCATTACGGGTAATTTAGGTACAGTAATGAAAGAATCTGCAACCATAGCTATGGAATATATTAAATCGAATGCCGATGAATTTGGAATTGATTCGGAGGTTTTCGAAAAGTACAATGTGCATATTCATGTTCCAGAAGGTGCCACCCCTAAAGATGGTCCAAGTGCTGGTGTTACCATGCTAACCTCATTAGTGTCTTTATTCACCCAAAGAAAAGTAAAGAAAAGTTTAGCCATGACAGGTGAAATTACACTTCGTGGAAAAGTACTTCCTGTTGGTGGGATAAAAGAAAAAATTCTAGCTGCAAAACGCGCAAGAATTAAAGAAATTTTACTTTGTGAAGAAAACCGTCGCGATATTGAAGAAATAAAGCCAGATTACCTAAAAGGATTAACGTTTCATTATATAACCGATATGAGCGATGTTATTAAAATAGCACTTACAAATCAAAAGGTTGTTAACGCAAAAACGTTATAGAAGCTAAGATATATCATGCCCGTTCGAGTGCAGTCAAGAATTATTTATTTATAGAATTTAAAAAACATCTCGATTGCGCTCGATAGGACTTAACAAATCTGTCCTGTCTCTTTTTACTTCATTTAAAATAAAAGATACATGCTGCCGTTTTAAGATAGATTTGCTTACTTTGTATCGTAAATATGCTAAAAAAAATTATCACGCCTTTTTGTTTGCTTTTTAGTGTCTTAGCCTATGCTCAGGTTGGGGGGGAATCTACCTACCAATTTCTGAATTTGGTGTCGTCACCACGTCAAGCAGCTTTAGGAGGAAAAGTGCTTACCATTGTAGATTACGATGTAACGCAAGGACTTTATAATCCAGCAACTATAAATGTTGATATGGATAATCAATTGGCATTAAACTACACCAGTTATTTAGGAGGTATTGGTTATGGTACGGCATCTTATGCTTATACGGTTGACAGACGCACGCGAACATTTCACGCAGGAATTACTTATATTAACTACGGAAGTTTTGATGGTTATGATGAAGAAGGAAATTCAACAGGTACGTTTACTGGAAACGAAACGGCCTTGTCTTTTGGTTATGCCACGCAATTAGGGTATTCCGATTTTTATTTAGGGGCGAATGCAAAACTTATTACATCTAAACTGGAACAATACAGCTCTTTTGGAGCAGCGGTAGATTTTGGGTTGTTATACATCAATGAAGCTATAGATTTTCATGCAGCCTTAGCCGTTAGAAATTTCGGAACTCAAATCACAACATATGCGGGCCTTAAAGAAAAACTGCCTTTTGAGGTCGATTTTGGGATGTCGCAAAGTTTAGAAAACGTACCCATTCGTTGGCATATTACTTTGGAAAATTTACAAGAATGGCCTATAGCAAGACCAAACCCCGCAAGAAGTACCAGTGATTTAAGCGGTAACCAAACCGATGAGAAAATCGGGTTTTTGGGACAGGTAATGCGGCACAGCATTTTTGGAGTAGAAGTTTTTCCTGAAAGGGGATTCAATATTCGTTTAGGCTATAACTTCCGAAGAGCCGAAGAATTACGAATTTTAGAACAGCGAAATTTTTCAGGATTATCGGCAGGTTTTTCAATAAAAATGAATAAAATGCGCTTTAGTTATACACATGCCAAATATACAAGTGCTGCTAATGCGAACTTTTTTGGGCTACAGATAGATTTACAATAAAAAGTATTTAAAGTGTACTAAAGTTTAAAGTGCGCTAAAGTTAAAAGTGTGCTAAAGTTAAAAGTACTTCAAGTTTTTAGTTTTCACTTAAGGCATTTTAAGTACTTTAGACGCTTCAAACTTTCAAAATGAAAAAAATAACCATAGCCATAGATGGATTTTCATCAACAGGAAAAAGTACGGTTGCAAAACGGATTGCAAAACATTTGGGATATGTATATGTAGATTCTGGAGCGATGTATAGAGCAGTTACCTATTATGCTATGCAGCATGGTTTTATAGATAGTAATCATTTCAATATTGAAGGTTTAGTGGCTAATTTAAAAGCTATTACAATTAGTTTTAAGTTTAACAATACGCTTGGTTTTGCCGAAGTATATTTAAATGGTGTTAATATTGAAAATGATATCCGCACTTTAGAAGTCTCAAGTTTTGTTAGTAAAGTTGCCGAAATATCCGAAGTACGCCAGAAACTTGTAGAACAACAACAGCAATTGGGAAAAGATGGTGGCGTCGTTATGGACGGTCGCGATATCGGTACCGTTGTATTTCCCGATGCCGAACTTAAATTATTTTTAACGGCAAGTGCTAAAAATAGGGCAAAAAGACGTTTTGATGAACTCATTAAAAGAGGTGATAGGGTCTTGTATGACGAGGTGTTAAAAAATGTTGAAGAGCGTGATTATATAGATTCACACAGAAAAGATTCTCCGTTGGTTAAAGCTGAAGATGCTATAGAAATCGATAATTCCAATATGTCGAAAGAAGAACAATTCCATATTGTTTTAGAATTAGTAGATAAAAGGATTAATAGTATTTAGAAGAATTTAGTTAGGTCTCGACTGCGCTCGACCTGATATTAGTGCTTGTGTTTATTATAATCAAATAGGCATAAACAACGGTTAGGATTAGAATATCTTTTATAAATATAAAACATATCGGATTTTGAATTTTAGAAATATAATTACATTGTATATAAAAATTACTTTCTAGATTATGTTAATTCATTCAAATTGTGTATTTTTGCACTCCTTTTAGCAAATCATAAGGAAGATAGAAGGAACTAAGAAACAAAAAAATAATAACACTTCTGTGTGTTTATTGCTTATATCTTCCAAAATATACAGAATACAAAACTAGTGTAGTGGCGTTTTTACTAAGTAAAAATAAAATTGCATAATTATCTTTTAAATGGCTGAAAAAGCAAATCAAGTTGATGTTGAAGCAACTAACGCTCCAATAGTAGAGACTCCAAATGTAGAAGCTCCAGTAGTATCTGAAGCTAAAGCAAACCCTGAAAAATTCTTAAAAGACTTTAACTGGCACAATTACCAAGAAGGTATTGATGAAGTTGATGAAAAGCAATTACAAGAATTTGAAAAATTAGTAGCAGAGAATTTCGTTGACACACTTAACGATGAAGTTGTTGAAGGTACAGTAGTACACATTTCTGATAGAGATGCTATTATTGATATCAATGCAAAATCTGAAGGTGTTATCTCTTTAAACGAATTCCGTTACAATCCTAACTTAGCAGTTGGTGACAAAGTAGAAGTATTAATTGATGTACGTGAAGATGCAACAGGGCAATTAGTATTATCTCACAGAAAAGCTCGTGTAATTAAAGCATGGGACCGAGTTATTAAAGCTAACGAAACTGGTGAAATCGTTAATGGTTTTGTTAAATGTAGAACTAAAGGTGGTATGATTGTGGATGTATTCGGTATCGAAGCATTCTTACCAGGTTCTCAAATTGACGTGAAACCAATTAGGGATTACGATCAGTACGTAAATAAAACTATGGAATTCAAAGTTGTTAAAATCAACCACGAATTTAAAAACGTAGTAGTATCTCATAAAGCGCTTATTGAAGCTGATATTGAAGTACAGAAAAAAGAAATTATTGGTCAATTAGAAAAAGGTCAAGTATTAGAAGGTATTGTTAAAAACATTACTTCTTACGGTGTATTCATCGATCTTGGTGGTGTAGATGGTCTAATCCACATTACCGATTTATCTTGGTCTAGAATCAACCATCCTAACGAGATTGTTGAATTAGATCAAAAACTTAACGTGGTTATCCTTGATTTTGATGAAAACAAATCAAGAATCCAATTAGGTTTAAAACAATTAAGCAAACACCCATGGGAAGCTCTTGCAGATACTGTAGCTGTTGGTGATAAAGTAAAAGGTAAAGTAGTTGTTATTGCAGATTACGGTGCGTTTATTGAAGTTGCTGATGGTGTTGAAGGATTAATTCACGTTTCTGAAATGTCATGGTCTACACACTTACGTTCTGCTCAAGATTTCGTTTCTGTAGGCGACGAAGTGGAAGCAGTTATCTTAACTTTAGATAGAGAAGATCGTAAAATGTCCTTAGGTATCAAACAATTAACGTCTGATCCTTGGACTGACATTACTTCTAAATATCCATTAGGTTCTAAACACACAGGAATCGTTCGTAACTTTACAAACTTTGGCGTTTTTGTTGAATTAGAAGAAGGTATTGATGGGTTAATTTACATCTCAGATTTATCTTGGACTAAGAAAATCAAACACCCATCTGAGTTTTGTACAGCTGGTGATAAATTAGAAGTTATCGTATTGGAATTGGATGTTGAAGGACGTAAATTATCTTTAGGTCACAAACAAACAACTGTAAATCCTTGGGATGCTTACGAAACTGACTTTGCTTTAGAAACTGTTCACACAGGTGAAATATCTGAGATAGTTGATAAAGGAGCTACTGTAGAATTTAACGAAGATATCGTAGCATTTATTCCAACACGTCACCTTGAAAAAGAAGATGGAAGCAAACTTAAAAAAGGCGATTCTGCCGAATTTAAGATTATTGAGTTCAATAAAGAGTTTAAACGCGTAGTTGCATCACATACTGCTATTTTTAAAGCAGAAGAAATTGCAAACGTAAAAGCTGCTGCTAAGAAAATAGAAGCACAAGCTGCTGAAGCAAAACCAACTTTAGGTGATGCCAACGAAGCTTTACAAGCTCTTAAAGATAAAATGGACGGTAAACCAGCAAAAAGTAAAGCAAAAAAATAATTTTGCAATCCTTTTAAGTTGGGAATCTCTTTACAAACTAAAGCCTTCAAGAAATTGAAGGCTTTTTTTATGGAAATGATAATGAGATTTGACGTGCTTTTGGAATAATTGGCTATTTAGCGATTAATAAATAATCTCTGGGGCAAGTCTAGAGGAATGGTAATGAACAAAATAGAAATAAAAAATATTCATTTAAATATCAATTTGTTATCATTTTGCCTATGTTCTATTTTCTTTTAGCGAAGCGGTCTTGAGTCTTGAATGTTTTTTCAGCAAAGCGGTCTTGAATCTTTAATCGGACACTAATGATTATTTATATTTCAATTTCTAATATTTTACATTACATTTGTATTCCGAATACGTTTGGATAATCTATGAGTCAAAAAGTTTTACTTAACGCGAAAGAGGTAAACATCATTCTTCACCGATTGGCTTGCCAACTTATTGAAAAACATAACGACTTCTCAAATACCGTTTTAATTGGTTTGCAGCCTCGTGGTGTGTTTCTAGCCAATAGAATAGCTAAAATATTGCGAGAGGATTACAAAGTTAAAAACATTCAATTAGGTCATTTAGATATTACATTTTTTAGAGATGATTTTAGAAGAGGGGAAAAGCCTTTAGAAGCAAACACAACGCAGATTAATTTTTTAGTTGAAGATAAAAATGTTGTTTTTATAGACGATGTATTATATACAGGTAGAAGTATCCGAGCTGCTTTAACAGCAATCCAATCGTTTGGAAGACCTAATGAAATTGAGCTTTTAACGCTTATTGATAGGCGTTTTAGCAGACATTTACCCATACAACCCAATTACCGAGGGCGTCAAGTAGATGTTATAAATAACGAAAAGGTAAAAGTAAACTGGAAGGAACATGATCATGAAGATTCCGTTTACTTAATAGAGAAATAAAGACAATTAACAATTGGTAATTGTCAATTAACAATTAAAAATGAATAACCAAAGTTTAAGTTTTAGATACGCATACGAGTAACTTTTAACTTTTAACTTTTAACTTTTAACTTTGACAATGAGCGAATTAAGTGTCAATCACTTATTAGGAATCAAATATCTAAACAAACAAGATATTCAACTTATTTTTGAAACTGCCGATCATTTTAAAGAAGTGATAAACAGACCCATTAAAAAGGTGCCTTCGCTAAGAGATATTACCATAGCAAATCTGTTTTTCGAAAATTCAACCAGAACCAAATTGTCTTTTGAACTGGCCGAAAAACGTTTATCAGCCGATGTGCTTAATTTTTCATCATCACAATCCTCAGTAAAAAAAGGAGAAACTTTAATAGACACCGTAAATAACATTCTGTCTATGAAAGTAGACATGGTGGTAATGAGGCACCCTAACCCTGGTGCTGGTGTATTTTTGTCAAAGCATGTCAAAGCAAGTATTATTAACGCAGGTGATGGTGCGCATGAGCACCCAACACAGGCTTTATTGGATTCTTATTCCATACGGGAAAAATTAGGGGAAGTAGGAGGAAAAAAAGTCGTTATTGTTGGAGATATTCTACATAGCAGGGTAGCACTTTCAAACATATTTGCATTGCAACTTCAAGGGGCAGAGGTTATGGTTTGTGGCCCTAAAACACTACTTCCAAAATACATAAACACACTTGGAGTAAAGGTTGAAACAAATTTACTCAAAGCATTGAATTGGTGTGATGTAGCAAATATGTTACGTGTGCAAAACGAACGTATGGATATTAATTATTTTCCATCAACAAGAGAATATACACAACAATTTGGAGTTAATAAAGAGTTACTTGACTCTTTAGACAAGGAAATAACCATTATGCATCCCGGGCCCATCAATAGAGGTGTTGAGATAACCAGTGATGTTGCCGATTCTAAACAATCTATTATTTTGGATCAAGTTCAAAACGGGGTTGCTATTAGAATGGCAGTTATTTATTTATTAGCATCAAAAATAAAACAGTAAATCATGATTATAGATCAAGACGGAACCATTTCAATTATCACTCAGGAAAAAGCAACTATTGTTGAGTTAGTTAAGAAAATACAAGCTTTATATCCTAAATTCAAGAATAATAACATCATTGTCGCTTTATCTTATTTGAATAAGTTAGGTTTGCAGGATATTGTTGAATTTCTAGAGCTATCCAATACACACAGAGCCACAAAACATTCTTTTATAATTGTTACGGATAAAATAGATTTAGATATAGTTCCAGACGAAATAGTTGTTGTACCGACCATTCAAGAAGCTTACGATATTATTGAAATGGAAGAAATGGAACGTGATTTGGAGTTTTAAAAAATGTTTATTAGGTTATGTGTTTATAGTTTATTTGATTAGAACATAAACTCATAAACCTATAAACCTACAAACTAATAATTAAATGAAACTTACCATATTAGGTTGTTATAGTGCCACACCAAGAGCTTTAACAAATACCACCTCACAAGTGTTGGAAATAAACAATCATATGTTTTTAATAGATTGTGGTGAAGGTACGCAGGTAGAGTTACGCAAGCATAAAATTAAATTCAACCGTATCAAGCATATCTTTATTTCACATTTACATGGAGACCATTTTTTTGGATTAGTAGGCTTAATTTCTACATTTAGACTGCTTACACGCGAAGCCGATTTGCATATTTATGGTCCTAAAGGCATCAAAGAAGTGGTGACGCTTCAAATGAAATTAGCCGATTCTTGGACAAATTACAGTCTTATTTTTCATGAATTGACTTCAGAGAATTCAGAATTGATTTTTGAAGATGAAGAAGTTGAAGTGCATACCATTCCTTTAAATCACCGTATTTATACCAATGGGTATCTTTTCAAAGAAAAAGAAGGCAACCGTAAATTAGATATGGGCTTGGTTGAAGACGCTAATATTAATATCGCTTACTACAGAAAGTTAGCACAAGGTTTTGATGTTGTAAATGATGATGGTGAACTTATTAAAAACGAAACGGTTACTAAACCTGGTTTAAAACCCAAAAGTTATGCTTTTTGTAGCGACACAATGTATAAAGAAGACATTGTGCCTATAATTAAAAATGCAGATGTATTGTACCATGAATCTACTTTTTTAGAAATGCATGCACATTTAGCACCAAAAACAAAGCATTCTACAGCAAGAGAAGCAGCGAGCATAGCTAAACAAGCCAATGTAGGTACCTTGTTGCTAGGTCATTATTCTACGCGTTACGACGGCCTAAATTCATTTAAGGAAGAAGCACAACAAGTTTTTGAAAATGTAGAATTATGTGAAGACGGAAAAACGTTTAATTTTTAATTTCTTCGGAACTTAAAACCCAATGAATAGCTTCCTCTAAAGATTCGCAAAGCTTCACGTTGTTTTTTAAAAACATCTTTTCTAAGGTAGCACTCATAAAACCAGCATTATTGTACCAAATAATAGCTGTTGATTCAATAAAATCGTACTCTTTACTAAATGTTACCCAAACAAATGGGTCTATAGAATACGAATTCACTTTATTGGATATAAATCCAATCTTTTTTGAAGTCCCATATTGCTCAATAATCATATGGGCGATTTTTTGAATAGTCAACCAATCCACATGAATTTCTTGGTTTAATTCAGCCACTACAAAATCTTCACAAATAAAAAACCTTCCGAAAGGAAGCTGTATTTTTTTATGAACAAACTCTATTATATTTTTAGACTCTTCAAACTTCATTGAGTAGTAATATACAACTTTTTTTAAATAAATTGTTTACTTAAAGTTAAGTTTTATATAAAATAAAGTACAAAGCCGTGAGCTTTCTTGTTAAAAAAACTTTGGTTTAGACGTGTTTAACCTAAATAATTCCCCGAAGGCTCAGCCTCGGGGTGTCCAATTCACCTTTGGAGGAGAGGTCAGAACTGCCTTTTCGGGCAGTTCTGGGTGAGGTAAAATACAAAATTTCGGTTTTTGGCCCTGAGGTCAAAATGAAACAGGCAAAACCTGTACTGAGCTTAGTCGAAGTATACCTCTATGGCTTTGCCTCGAGGATAGTCTGTTTCAAGAAATTTTTTATTTAGGAAGTTTGTAAGCTAAAAAAAGACTCGTTTCAAATGTTTTTCAATTCTTTTAAGTTAGAAATCCATTCTATGGCTTCGTCTAAAGAAAGACATCTTTTTATACTTTTTTTGTAAAATTGCTTTTCAAGGGTGGCATTCATAAAAGTCATGGTATTGTAAGTTACAATAGCTCCAGCTACAATAACACCGTACTCTTTATCAACTTTATTCCAAGTTTGTGGGTCTATTGAATATGAATTGGTTCTATTTGAGATATAACCAATTTGGGAATCTAAACCATAAAAGATGATTACTTCATCCATAACACTTTTTATCATTTCCCAATCAAAATGAACACCTTCATTTAATTCGGAAACAAAAAAATTTTCTAATAAATAAAAATCACCAAAGGGTCTTTCTATTTGGTAGTGCTTTAATTTATAATATTTAGAATCTTTAAATTTCATGTATGCTATTTAGGGCAGCACTAATTTATAAAGTTTAGCGACACAAAAAATCAAAATAGACTAATAAATTTTTCGTTATTTTGTCTATTATGGAAAAAGACTTAAGTAACTACCGAAAATCTTATGAAAAGAGTGAGCTTCTCCTAAAAGATGTTCCTGAAAACCCTATAGAGTTATTCCAAAAATGGTTTTATGAGGTTGACAAGTTTTTTGTTGAAGATGAAACAAATGCCATGACCATTTCTACTATTGGCTTGGACGGATTTCCGAAAAATAGGGTAGTGCTATTAAAACGATTTACCCATGAAGGTTTTATTTTTTACACCAGTTACAATAGTGATAAAGGTAAAGCCATTGCCAAAAACCCCAATGTATGCTTATCTTTTTTTTGGCATGGTGCCGAACGCCAAATAATTATTAAAGGTATAGCCGAAAAAATAGCTGAAAATTTAAGCGATGGTTATTTTGAGTCGAGACCACGCGGAAGTCAATTAGGAGCTTTAGTTTCTAACCAAAGTGAGGTTGTTGCTAGTAGGGCATATTTGGAACAAAAGTTATTGGATTTAGAAAAAACCTTTGAAGGTAAAGAAATACCCCGACCGGCACATTGGGGTGGCTATATTGTAAAACCGATTGAGATGGAATTTTGGCAAGGACGCCCCAATAGACTGCATGATAGAATACGATACCAACTTCAACCAGATTACAATTGGGAAATTAATCGACTATCTCCCTAATTCACATGATGAAATGCATAAAAATCGCTTTTGAATCTGCATTTCATCGATGTAATACAATAAATACCGATGTATTACGTGTCTTTAATCGATTTTAACATTTTTTTAACATTTACTTCGGATTAGGTGGTTAATTTTATAGAACCAAATCTAAAATTACCTACTTATGAAGTTATTTATGAAACTGCCTTTACTGGCATTGTTGGCTATTCTGAGCTTTTCCTGCACTACAGATAGCCTTGATGATAAAGCAGATGCTATAGAGCTAAGCCTTATTACCCCAGAAACAAAAACCATAGAAGTAGAAATACTTGAACTTATTAACAACCATAGACTGTCAATGGGTTTAACTGCTCTTTCTGATATGACAGTAGTTAAATCGGTAGCATTTACCCATACCGATTATATGGTAGATAACAATGAAGTATCCCATGCTAACTTTTACAAAAGAAGCGATTATTTAAAAGCAAATGCAGGTGCTACTAAAGTGTCTGAAAATGTAGCTTATGGGTACAGTTCTGCGGAATCGGTTGTAAGAGCTTGGTTAAAAAGCGACGGACACCGTGCAAACATTGAAGGTGATTTTACAAACTTCGATTTAGCGGCCGAACAAAATGCCGAAGGGAAGTGGTATTACACCAATATTTTTATAAAAAAATAGAGTTGTTTAAAAACGACTACGACATAACCTTATTAATGACTGTTTAGTAGCAAACTAAGTGTTGCATGTAATGTGCCACATTATAGAATTTAATAGGTTATTTTAATAACTTCATAGTTATTGAATTTAGCTTTTGGTATAAAATCCTCCTTTTTTGGGAGGATTTTTTTGGGGTTGGTTAGGACGAAAATAGGCGCTTAAGATAGTTTACTTTTTAACTTATTTCTTAGTTGGTATATGTTCCTAATAAAATTCAAATGAAGATGTAATTATTCCATAAGCAATTCGGGTATTTTAAAAGACAGTGCCGTTTTTTTATTTGCTCTCAAATAATTCAATAAGCTTTTTAGACATTGCTTTTGCTTTTGTTTTATTTTGAGATACTTTCATGTGTTCAGCTATGCTTTTATCTAAAAGTTCTCGATTATTAGTTTCAATTGCATAATGAGAACTATTAAAAATAATACTGAGTGAAGCTTTATACATTTCATAATCAATTTGAGAATTTTTAGCTTTGCCTTTGGACATTGCTACTATTTTTCGGTTATCAGGGTTAGATATTATACTATATCCCTTTCCTTCAACACTATTTTCATTATTAATTATTGTGTAAATAATGCTTTCACTTAAATAATCTGTTTCAGGAATTAATTTAAGATAGTCATCTAAAACATAGCTTTTTTTATCACCTATTTGGCAATTAAGTAACATATACTTAATTAGAAAGTCTTCATTAGTTTTCATTAGTGAGTATTGCTGATCCATCTGTTTGATTTTCTCAGGGGTATCTCTTAAATTAAGTGATTTTTTAGCTATTAAAATAAAATTTTTTGCGTCAATAAGACTAGTTTCCTTTAGAATTATATTACCGTTAGAATCTAAAAAGTAGTGTGTTGGAACACCTGAAGTAATACTTTTTAGTCTTTCAGATAGTGAATCTTGATATGTAGAATCCCTGTCAATATATATTTTTTTGCTTAAAAAATTGCTGGAGATAAATCTAGTTACAGAACTATCTATAAAAGTAGTTTTTTCCATTTCTTTACAGGGCCCACACCAAGTAGCAGTCATATTTACAAAAATCAACTTATCAAGTTTCTTTGCTTTTTTCATTAACAGGGATAATTCTATATTATGAAATTTAATAGAACTACTTTGTGAATTTAATTTAGAGAATCCTATAAGCAAAAGGAATATTGCAATTAAGTACTTCATTAATGATTTGTCTATTTAATTAGTTAGATTTAATTAGCTACTAATATAGTATAAATCTAACGAGTATAGTTGTTATCCATGAATTTTTGTAGGAGAATAGGTAATTTCCATTCTAGTAAAAACCAAAAAACCATCAAAGAAAGCTTCTCTGATGGTTTTAAATATTATTGAACTAAGCTTCAATTATTCCATTTTAATTATGAACTCATTTAAAGTTTTTCAATTTGCTAAAAAATTGCTGATTTCAGCTCTGTTTTTGCCTTTTCTTCCTTCCGTAGCGCTGCTATGCAACTCAAAAAAGCCTTCAACAGAACTAAAATCCCCTAATTTTCGCTTAATTTCAAAAACTTTAAATGAGTTCTATAATAAATTGTGTGCGTCTGTTTAATTGATGTTGTGCTTCTGT
The DNA here is from genome assembly GCF_003425985.1 of Mariniflexile sp. TRM1-10. Classification (NCBI taxonomy): domain Bacteria; kingdom Pseudomonadati; phylum Bacteroidota; class Flavobacteriia; order Flavobacteriales; family Flavobacteriaceae; genus Mariniflexile; species Mariniflexile rhizosphaerae. The sequence goes on along the minus strand of NZ_CP022985.1, from coordinate 4,234,133 downwards.
ACATGGTATGGTGCCGTTACACGGGTTGGTTAATTTTTGTTCGCCATAGCCTTTGTATTCGGTTATTCTGGCAGAATCTACACCCTTATTTATTAAATAGTTATAAGTGGCTTTTGCTCTTTCTTCCGATAAAATATCGTTATATTCTGATGTGCCTCTAGAATCGGTGTGCGATTCAATTTTAATAACCATATTCGGATAGGTCGTCATCATTAAGTTTACAATTCTGTCTAATTCAACGGTACTATCGCGTCTTATATCATATTTATCAAAGTCGAAGTAAATAGGTTGTAGCTCTGTAATAGGCGTTACTTTTTTATCTGGATTTAACGATACATTTGCGCTAATGCTTGTTATGTTTCTATCAATACCTTTTGAGCTTACCGCTAAAGTGTTATCTATATAATCATCGTTTTTAACATGGATATAGTAATCTGCATCTCTATCTATATTAATGTCATAATGTCCATTTTCATCTGTTCGTAAGGAAGCAATGGGGCTACTGTTACCGTCGAGCAAGTTTACTGTAGCATTTGCTATAGGGGCATTTGTTTTAGCATCGGTTACGGTACCTTCAATTTTTAATAGAGGCACGCTGTTGTAGGCATAAATATCATCGCTACCCATACCACCATCTCTGTTAGATGCAAAATATCCAGATAAGCCATCTTCATTCATAAAGAAAGAGAAATCGTCTTTATTTGAGTTTACAGGAATACCTAAATTAATAACGCTAACAATTTTATTGGTTTCATCTGTAACCGTTCCAAAAATATCAAGTAAACCCAATCCTAAATGTCCATCGGAAGCCAAAAAAAGAGTTCCTTCATTATTTATAAAAGGAAAGCTTTCATTTTTATTGGTGTTAACGGGACTCCCTAAGTTTTGAGGTGTGCCATAACCATTACTGTTTATAGCTACATAATAAATATCGACACCTCCTAAACCTCCTGGCATATCGGAACTAAAGTATAGTTTTGTTTCATCGCTATTTAAAGCTGGGTGGGAAATGGAGTAGGTGTCGCTATTAAAAGGTAACTCTTCAATATTTTCCCATTTGCCATCAACTAATGTCGCTTTGTAAATTTTAAGGTTTGTAAGGCCTTTATCTGTTCTTCCTAAAACTTGTTCGTTGAAATCGTTTCTTGAAAAATACATGGTTTTACCATCTTTTGAAATGGTTAAAGGTCCTTCGTGATATACTGTGTTAACATCACCTTTTAATTTAGATTTATTGTCTGGAATACTGTCGGTACCAGATTTAGCTTTTACATAAATATCTAAAAAGGGCTCTTCGTTCCAACCATATATATGTTTTGATGATACGCCTTCATCTCTTGAAGAAACAAAATAAATGTATTCATCTTTTTCGTAAGCACTAAAATCGCTGTACTTCGAATTGAAATCAAAATCCTTTAAAAAATACTGTGGTTTTGCATTAAAAATATTGTTTATAAAATCGCCATCTTTTAAAAATTTAGATTCTTTAATGTTTCCACCAGTTTCTTCAAAGCGTTTTAACCACACACGTGATTCTTTATAATCTTTAACACCACGTAAGGCTTGTGCATAATTATAGTAATATTGATTTGGTATGTTAGGTTGCTCAATAACTTTTTTATAGTAAACCACCGCACTATCTGGGTTACGCATATAGGCATAACAATCGGCTAGTTGTCTCGTTGCATAATCTGCATTGTATTTTTTTGAGATAAGTTCTTTATACACATTGGCAGCATCAACAAATGAAAACTTGTTGAATAGGGTATCTGCTTTTTTTTGTAAACCAGACTGCGAAAAAGCAGCCATACTTAATGTCAAAACAATACCGGTTAATATGTAGTTTTTTAATCTCATGGGGTCTTTGTTCCTAACTAAAAAATCTAATAAAAGAGTTTTTATTTATTGAAACACACATTAGTCTATATATTTTATTCCATTTTAACAACTATAAATTGTGTACGTCTGTTTAATTGATGTGCCTCTTCTTCACATTTTGCACCATTTTCACAGCCATTTGTTAATCTACGTTCACCATAACCTTTGTGTTCTGTAATTCTAGCAGGATCTATGCCTTTAGAAATTAAGTAGTCGTAGGTCGAATTGGCTCTGTCTATAGATAATTTATCGTTATATGAAAGGGCGCCTCTAGAATCGGTATGCGACTCAATGCGGATTACCATTTCTGGATAATCGTTTGTCATTAAATTGACAATCTTGTCTAATTCTAAAGCTGCATCTTCCCTTATGTTGTGTTTATCATAATCGAAGTAAATGGTGTTTAATTCAGCTAGTTTTATAACATCAGGTAAAGGATTCAATAATAAATTGGCTGTTATTGTTGTAAGCTCAGTTTGAATGTTCTTAGATGTAAATGTTCTATAGTCATCTATGTATTTTTTCTGACTAGCGACAATTTTATAGTCTTTATTTCTATCTATATTTATTTGATAAAAACCATTTTCATCGGTTTCCATGTAGGCTATTTGATTATTCTTATCATCAAATAATGTAATTATGGATTTCGGAATAGGTTTTGTATTAATAGCATCAGTTACAACACCTTCAACTTGTAATGTTGGTACTCTATGGAATGCATAAATATCATCGTCACCACGCCCTCCAGGTCTGTTAGATGCAAAATAACCTGTAACGCCATTTGGGCTCATGGTAAACGAAAAGTCATCTTTATTGGAATTTACAGGAACACCTAAGTTAATAACATCAATAATCTCGTCATTCTCACCTTTAATAGTTCCAAATATATCTAACAAGCCTAAGCCTGTGTGTCCGTCGGAAGAAAAGAACAATGTACCTTCATTATTTATAAAGGGAAACCCTTCAGCACTTTCTGTGTTTACTACTTCTCCAATATTTTGAGGGTCTGTTAGTGTGCCATCTGAATGGATGTCAACTACCCAAATATCAGAACCACCGTAACCTCCAGGTCTGTCTGAAGTGAAGTATAATTTGGTGTCATCGCTATTTAAAGCCGCATGTTGTGTTGAAAATTCGTCACTATTTATTGATAGGTCTTCAATGTCTGTCCATATGCTATCTCTTAAAGTAGCTCTATAGATTTTCATATTGGTAAGTCCTTTTTTGTCTTTTACTTCAACATTATCTTTATAATTATTTCTAGAAAAATACATGGTTCTGCCATCCTTTGTAATAGTAACAGGACCATCATGGTAAATGGAGTTTATGTCTCCTTTTGCTTTTGCGGTATGGTCTACATTTCTTTTGGCACCTACTTCGGTAATGTAAACATCCAAAAAGGGTTGTTCGTTCCATCCGTATAAACGTTTTACGGCAACACCTTCATCTCTAGATGAAGCAAAGTAAATTTTCCCATTGTGTTCAAAAGCTCCAAAATCGCTAAACTTGGAATTGAACTGAACTTTGTCTAAAAAGTATTGTTGTTTAGCACCAAAAACACTTGTTATAAAGTTGATGTCTTTAGAAAAATCGTTAGCATTAACAACACCACCAGAATCTTTGTAGCGTTGTAGCCACTCTTGGGATTCGTCGTACTTTTTCATACCTCTTAGCGACTGCGCATATTTATAGTAATATTCTATAGGTACATTTTCTTGTTTAACAACGGTTTTATAGTATCTAGATGCGCTGTTTGGGTCTCTTAAAAAGGCATAACAATCGGCAAGTTGCCTAGTAGCATAGTCTTTATTGTAATTATTGTCAATAAGCTCTTTATAAACTTCGGCAGCTTTAACAAAAGAGAATTTATTGAATAAGGTATCTGCTCGTTTTTGCTTTCCTTGTTGTGAAAACATGGAGATACTAAGCATTAATGCGATACAAACTAATATGTAATTTTTAACTTTCATACGAAGAAAATATTTGTTTTTAGTGACATATGGTATCGCCATTTTCATAGGTGTTTTTCTGCGACAAATTTGATGTTAATAGCGATTTCATAAAAAATAGTATTAGAAATATCTTGGTGATTTTAATTTAGAACTCAAGAACTTGAATTCATACATAAGTAATATTTCGTGGGTTCCAGTAGTATAGCGGGCAATTTCTGAGATTGGTTTTTCGTAAGCATACCCAACACGTAATTGTCTGGATATTTGAAAATCTACAATACCACCTATGGCTGCGGTTTTTTCATTAATTCTATACGAGCCACCTAACCAAAACTTTTCGTTGTACAAGAAATTGGCCGTTAAATCGTAAGAAAGAGGAGCTCCATTAGTAGCTTTAACTAAAAATGCTGGTTTTAGCTTAAAACTTTGACTTAGGTCTACAACGACACCACCTGTAAAATAGTAACTTAATCTATCTAAGGCTTCAAAGCCTTCTTCGGTATTTTTATCGGTGTTTAATACTCTAGGTGTTGATAAACCAAAATAGACTCTGTTAGTACTCCAATAGATTCCAAGACCAACATTAGGTGTCCAACGGTCTTCTATACCATAGATAGAAGGGTCAAAACTTTCCGTTTCGCGAAAATCGGGATCCAAACTATATTGGGTAAAACCACCTTTAATACCAAAAGCAAGTTTTCCAGTTCTTCCTGTTGGAATAGCATATGAGAAATCTCCATATAAATAGGTGAAATTCTCAGGGCCTAAATCATCTTCAATAAAAGATAATCCAACACCAACTCTATCGTTTCTTAGAGGTGTGTGTATAGACAGTGTTTGTGTTATTGGACCACCTTTAAAACCAACCCATTGGCTTCGGTGCAATCCAACAATACTTAAAGCTTCTCTACTACCTGCATACGCTGGGTTAATAGAGATTGTATTGTACATATACTGTGTGAACTGCGGTAACTGTTGTGCAACTCCAACCGTACAGCTTAACAATGCAATAGCGACTATATTATGTTTAATAAATTTCATAGGTCAAGTTTTATTTGGTTCCTAAGTAAACAGGTCCTGTAAATGGTGCCAATCCACTATCTTTTAAAGTTACTATGTAATAATAAGTTCCATTTGGTACTGTACTAGCTGCACCAATAGATTTTTTACTGGCGGAACCTTTCCATTCCCCCATGTTTTCTCCAACGGTATAACTATTAGATTCAAAAATTAATGCGCCCCAACGGTTAAATATCTTAACATCGGCAGTGAATCCGCATAATTCAATACCTGTAATATCAAAGGATTCATTGTAAGCATCCCCATTAGGTGTTACTGCTTTAGATATTGCAACGTCGTTTTCGCCACAAGGTAATACCACACAATCGGCATTTATATTCATGGTTACTTCGGTAATGCTTATGCAACCATTATCTGTTGTTGTGTACCAGAATTTATAATCCATACCACCACTATCTGGAAGGAAATCGTCACCAAGTTCAAGCGTTGTTGGGTTGAAAATACTACCAGTTAGTGTTGCTGCTGGGTTGCCTTCAATTAGTTCCCAAGTTCCATTTGTATTTAATGTACTAGGAACAAAATCGTTTAGATTCACAATACCATCATCAAAACATTTTTTCCCAGCGTCTACATATGTTTCTCTTTGATCAAGAGTCACGATAAGAATTTGTTTGTATACTGCTTCATTGCCACATGCGTCTCTAACGGTCCATGTTCTAACAATTTCATAATCGTTATAAACATTATCTTGAAAGGTATTTGTTTCATTAAATACCACGACAATATTAGCCGAAGACGAACAATTATCGGTAAACGTTAGCGCAGGGGCTTGTGGGATGTTGGTACAACTCACATTTAAAACCTCGTCGAACGTAGCGGTAGGCACTGGTGCTTGGGTGTCTTGTACGGTTATAATTTGCGTGTGTTTAGTTATTAAACCACACTCATCAGTAGCTGTCCAAGTACGGGCAATGATATAATTATTAGGACAATCACCATTTGTTACAGCGTCGATTATTGATACCGTAGCCGTTCCACAATTATCGGTAGCAGTTAATGTTTCAGCAGTAGGTATTGCATCACACGCCACGGTAATATTGGTTGGAAGGGTTGTTTGCACAAATTGTGGTGCCTTCGTGTCTTGAACAGTTATAATTTGTGTATGTTTTGTTGTATTGCCACATTCATCAGTAGCAGTCCAAGTACGAGTAAGTGTATAGTTCTTTGGGCAACTTCCATTTGTTCTTGCATCGTTAACAGAAACCGTTGCAGAACCACAGTTATCGGTAGCTGTTAAAGTTTCTGCTACAGGTACAGCATCACATTCTACGACTAAATTTGTAGGAGGTAATGTTTCAACAAAAGTCGGAGGCGTTGTATCTTGAACTGTTATCGTTTGAATATGCGTTTTTGTTAGTCCACATTCGTCCGTCGCAATCCAAGTACGTGTGATGGTATAGTTATTAACACAATTTCCGTCAGCTCTAACATCATTCACTGTTACAGTAGCAGTTCCACAATTATCTGTAGCCGTCAATGTTTCGGCAGCAGGTACTGCGGTACACTCAACAGTGACATTTCCTGGAAGGTTTGTTTCTACGAATTCAGGAGCTGTCGTATCAGAAATTGAAATAACCTGGTCTGCAGTAGCCTCATTGCCACAAGCATCGGTCGCCTTCCAAGTACGGGTTATAGTGTAAGTACCGGAACAAGCACCATCCGTTCTTTTATCTTCATAGCTTATAGCAGGATTATCATCGCAATTATCGGTAGCTGTTGCGCTTCCAAAGGCAATTGGAGATAAGTCGTCACTACATTCGGCACTGACATTAACTGGTAATGAAAGTACTGGAGGCGTTGTATCCTGCACAGTAATAGTTTGAGTATGTTCTACAGAAGAACCACAGATATCTGTTGCTTTCCATGTTCTTACTAATTCATAATAGGAAGCACATTCCCCATTTATTCTTGTTTCATTATAGATAACATTTACTTCTCCACAGTTTGTTGAAGCAGTAAGTACATCTGCATTTGGTATGTTGTCACATTCAACTGTAATATTGCTAGGAAGATTTTGTTGATCTAAAGCAACTGGAGTAGGTTTAGTATATGTATATGTAGCGGTAGAAGTGCTAATTCCACATAAATCTTGTACTTGCCATGTAATAGTTAATGAACCACCAGTACAAAAATCAATGGATTGTGAAGCAAAATCATTTGTAACTATAGGAGAACATCCTCCTTCTAAACTAGTATTAATAATAGAAGTTTGATTGTTGACCCAAGCAGTGATATCTGCATTAAGACTTGATTGCGCTATAATAGCATCATATAGGTCAAATTCACATGCCGTAGACGAGTCGTCTTCAGGCGCGGTATAAGTGATGGCCGTAGGCGCTGTCAGGTTAAAATCGGCGGACACTTCAATGGTCTCGCATAAATCGGAGATGGTCCATTTTACGGTAGCTGTTCCACCGGTACATAGCTCGGGAACCGTCACCGACGCACTGTCATTGTCCAGTACAGGCGAGCATCCGTTGGCGATGGCAAAGGCATTGGTCTGGGCGGTAACCCATGTGCTGAATGCCGTGTTCACTTCCGTTTGGTCTGCATAGTCACAAGACTGTAGGTCGGCGTCTTCAGGCGCGGTATATGTGATGGCCGTAGGCGCGTTAATCGTATAGGTTGCAGATCTATTGATAGTTTCACAAATATCCTCAATGGTCCAGTTGACAGTGATACTGCCTCCATCGCATAAAGCAATGGATTGGTCTGTATGGTCATGGCTTACCGTCGGCGAACCTCCGGTAAGGCTGTTTGTGATAATGTCAGTTTGAGCACTTACCCATGCAGCAATATCGGCATCGAGATTGGTTTGTGCCAGTGCGGGGCTGTCATTGTCAAAATCACAAGCATCTGCTACTTTACTGGAAGGGTCGGTAAAAGCGATGCCTTCCGGTTGGGTAAAGGTATAGGTTGCGGTAATGGAATTGATAGTCTCGCATAAATCGGTAATTGTCCATGTAATGGCAATACTTCCAGAATTACAAAAGGTAATGGATTGGTTTGTATAGTCATTGGTTACAACAGGATCACATCCACCTGATACACTATTGGTAATGGCAGTGTTTTGAGCTGTTATCCAGGCTGCAATATCAGCATCAAGATTGGCTTGGGCAACAGCAGCATCTGGGTCATCAAACTCAGAAGCAACGGACGTGTCGTTTGAAGGCGCGTTATAAGTGATTGCCACAGGCGCTGTCAGGTTAAAATCAGCGGACACTTCAATGGTCTCGCACAAATCGGAGATGGTCCATTTTACGGTAGCTGTTCCACCGGTACATAGTTCTGGAACCGTCACCGACGCACTGTCATTGGTCAGTACGGGCGCACATCCGTTAGCGATGGCAAAGGCATTGGTCTGGGCGGTAACCCATGTGCTGAATGCCGTGTTCACTTCCGTTTGGTCTGCATAGTCACAAGACTGTAGGTCAGTTCCAACAGGTGCGTTATAAGTAATGGCCGTAGGCGCTGTCAAGTTGAAATCGGCGGACACTTCAATGGTCTCGCACAAATCGGAGATGGTCCATTTTACGGTAGCTGTCCCACCGGTACATAGTTCTGGAACCGTCACCGACGCACTGTCATTGGTCAGTACGGGCGCACATCCGTTGGCGATGGCAAAGGCATTGGTCTGGGCGGTAACCCATGTGCTGAATGCCGTGTTCACTTCCGTTTGGTCTGCATAGTCACAAGACTGTAGGTCAGTTCCAACAGGTGCGTTATAAGTAATGGCCGTAGGCGCTGTCAGGTTAAAATCGGCGGACACTTCTATGGTCTCGCACAAATCGGAGATGGTCCATTTTACGGTAGCTGTTCCACCGGTACATAGCTCGGGAACCGTCACCGATGCACTGTCATTGTCCAGTACAGGCGAGCATCCGTTGGCGATGGCAAAGGCATTGGTCTGGGCGGTAACCCATGTGCTGAATGCCGTGTTCACTTCCGTTTGGTCTGCATAGTCACAAGACTGTAGGTCAGTTCCAACAGGTGCGTTATAAGTAATGGCCGTAGGCGCTGTCAGGTTAAAATCGGCGGACACTTCAATGGTCTCGCATAAATCGGAGATGGTCCATTTTACGGTAGCTGTTCCACCGGTACATAGCTCGGGAACCGTCACCGACGCACTGTCATTGTCCAGTACAGGCGAGCATCCGTTGGCGATGGCAAAGGCATTGGTCTGGGCGGTAACCCATGTGCTGAATGCCGTGTTCACTTCCGTTTGGTCTGCGTAGTCACAAGACTGTAGGTCGGCGTCTTCAGGCGCGGTATATGTGATGGCCGTAGGCGCGTTCAGCGTATAGGTTGCAGATCTATTGATAGTTTCACAAATATCCTCAATAATCCAGTTGACAGTGATACTGCCTCCATCGCATAAAGCAATGGATTGGTCTGTATGGTCATGGCTTACCGTCGGCGAACCTCCAGTAAGGCTGTTTGTAATAATGTCAGTTTGTGCACTTACCCATGCAGCAATATCGGCATCGAGATTGGTTTGTGCCAGTGCGGGGCTGTCATTGTCAAAATCACAAGCATCTGCTACTTTACTGGAAGGGTCCGTAAAAGCGATGCCTTCCGGTTGGGTAAAGGTATAGGTTGCGGTAATGGAATTGATAGTCTCGCATAAATCGGTAATTGTCCATGTAATGGCAATACTTCCGGAATTACAAAAAGTAATGGATTGGTTTGTATAGTCATTGGTTACAACAGGATCACACCCACCGGATACACTATTGGTAATGGTAGCGTTTTGAGCGGTTATCCAGGCTGCAATATCATCATCAAGATTGGCTTGGGCAACAGCAGTATCTGGGTCATCAAACTCAGAAGCAACGGACGTGTAGTTTGAAGGTGCGTTATAAGTGATTGCCACAGGCGCTGTCAGGTTAAAATCAGCGGACACTTCAATGGTCTCGCACAAATCGGAGATGGTCCATTTTACGGTAGCTGTTCCACCGGTACATAGCTCGGGAACCGTCACCGACGCACTGTCATTGGTCAGTATGGGCGCACATCCGTTGGCGATGGCAAAGGCATTGGTCTGGGCGGTAACCCATGTGCTGAATGCCGTGTTCACTTCCGTTTGGTCTGCATAGTCACAAGACTGTAGGTCAGTTCCAACAGGTGCGTTATAAGTAATGGCCGTAGGCGCTGTCAAGTTGAAATCGGCGGACACTTCAATGGTCTCGCACAAATCGGAGATGGTCCATTTTACTGTAGTGGTCCCACCGGTACATAGTTCTGGAACCGTCACCGACGCACTGTCATTGGTCAGTACGGGCGCGCATCCGTTGGCGATGGCAAAGGCATTGGTCTGGGCGGTAACCCATGTGCTGAATGCCGTGTTCACTTCCGTTTGGTCTGCATAGTCACAAGACTGTAGGTCAGTTCCAACAGGTGCGTTATAAGTAATGGCCGCAGGTGCAGTCAGGTTAAAATCGGCGGACACTTCAATGGTCTCGCATAAATCGGAGATGGTCCATTTTACGGTAGCGGTCCCACCGGTACATAACTCGGGAACCGTCACCGACGCACTGTCATTGGTCAGTACGGGCGCGCATCCGTTGGCGATGGCAAAGGCATTGGTCTGGGCGGTAACCCATGTGCTGAATGCCGTGTTCACTTCCGTTTGGTCTGCATAGTCACAAGACTGTAGGTCAGTTCCAACAGGTGCGTTATAAGTAATGGCCGTAGGCGCTGTCAGGTTAAAATCGGCGGACACTTCAATGGTCTCGCACAAATCGGAGATGGTCCATTTTACGGTAGCTGTTCCACCGGTACATAGCTCGGGAACCGTCACCGACGCACTGTCATTGTCCAGTACGGGAGAGCATCCGTTGGCGATGGCAAAGGCATTGGTCTGGGCGGTAACCCATGTGCTGAATGCCGAGCTCACTTCCGTTTGGTCTGCGTAGTCACAAGACTGTAGGTCGGCGTCTTCAGGCGCGGTATATGTGATGGCCGTAGGCGCGTTAATCGTATAGGTTGCAGATCTATTGATAGTTTCACAAATATCCTCAATGGTCCAGTTGACAGTGATACTGCCTCCATCGCATAAAGCAATGGATTGGTCTGTATGGTCATGGCTTACCGTCGGCGAACCTCCGGTAAGGCTGTTTGTAATAATGTCAGTTTGTGCACTTACCCATGCAGCAATATCGGCATCTAGATTGGTTTGTGCCAGTGCGGGGCTGTCATTGTCAAAATCACAAGCATCTGCTACTTTACTGGAAGGGTCCGTAAAAGCGATGCCTTCCGGTTGGGTAAAGGTATAGGTTGCGGTAATGGAATTGATAGTCTCGCATAAATCGGTAATTGTCCATGTAATGGCAATACTTCCGGAATTACAAAAAGTAATGGATTGGTTTGTATAGTCATTGGTTACAACAGGATCACACCCACCGGATACACTATTGGTAATGGTAGCGTTTTGAGCGGTTATCCAGGCTGCAATATCAGCATCAAGATTGGCTTGGGCAACAGCAGCATCTGGATCGTCAAACTCAGAAGCAACGGACGTGTCGTTAGAAGGCGCGTTATAAGTGATGGCCACAGGCGCTGTCAGGTTAAAATCGGCGGACACTTCAATGGTCTCGCACAAATCGGAGATGGTCCATTTTACTGTAGCTGTTCCACCGTTACATAGCTCGGGAACCGTCACCGACGCACTGTCATTGGTCAGTACGGGCGCGCATCCGTTGGCGATGGCAAAGGCATTGGTCTGGGCGGTAACCCATGTGCTGAATGCTGTGTTCACTTCCGTTTGGTTTGTATAATCACAAGACTGTAGGTCGGCGTCTTCAGGTGCCGTATAGGTTATGGCCGGAGGTGCCGTTAGTGTATATGTAGTTGTATGTGTATGGTTTACTTCACATTTATCGTTAGTAAGCCAAGTTATTATGATTTCACCACCAGTACATATATCTATGGTTTGGTTTGTAAAGTTGTGGGTAGTAAAAGGAGCGCATCCTCCTTCATAGCTATCATCCATTTTTATTATTTCAGCATCAACCCATTCAGCAAATTTAGTGTCAAAATCTTCTTGATTTTCAAAATCACAAGCACTTACTGTAACAGGATCAGGAAAGTAATGATTAATTCCAGCTGGTTTAGTTAAGGTATATGTAGCAGCAACAGTTGATTCTGTACAATTGTCTTTTATTGTCCAATTAATAGTAAGAGAGCCGCCAGTACACATATCAATAGATTGGCTTGTAAAATCATTAGTTATATTAGGAGAACAACCGCCAGTTAAGTTATTGGTAATAGTAGCTGTTTGGCTGTTTACCCAATTAGCAATATCATTATCAATAGCGTTTTGATCTGTGAAATCACAAGACTGAAGATCTGCATCCATTGGGGTATTATAAGTGATAGTAACAGGAGCCGTAGCTTTGAAGCTAGCGGTTACAGAATCGGAAGTACAACCATCGTCAGCAGAATAGGTTAAAGAAATATCAACGTTAGAACAAATACTTAATGTACTGGCTAAAACGGGAGCCGTAGTGAAATCACCATCGCTACCACAACCATTCTCAACAGTAGAGAAAGTGCTTAACCAAGCAGTATAGGCATTTTGTAAAGCAGTGTCATCAGCATAGAAACATGCAGCGGTATCAACATCGCCAGGGCCAGTTACATCAACCGTAGGAGCCGCCGTAGCTTTGAAGCTGGCGGTTACAGAATCGGAAGTACAACCATCGTCAGCAGAATAGGTTAAAGAAATATCAACGTTAGAACAAATACTTAATGTACTGGCTAAAACGGGAGCCGTAGTGAAATCACCATCGCTACCACAACCGTTCTCAACAGTAGAGAAAGTGCTTAACCAAGCAGTATAGGCATTTTGTAAAGCAGTGTCATCAGCATAGAAACATGCAGCGGTATCGACATCGCCAGGGCCAGTCACATCAACCGTAGGAGCCGCCGTAGCTTTGAAGCTGGCGGTTACAGAATCGGAAGTACAACCATCGTCAGCAGAATAGGTTAAAGAAACATCAACGTTAGAACAAATACTTAATGTACTGGCTAAAACGGGAGCCGTAGTGAAATCACCATCGCTACCACAACCATTCTCAACAGTAGAGAAAGTGCTTAACCAAGCAGTATAGGCATTTTGTAAAGCTGTGTCATCAGCATAGAAACATGCAGCAGTATCAACATCGCCAGGGCCAGTCACATCAACCGTAGGAGCCGCCGTAGCTTTGAAGCTGGCGGTTACAGAATCGGAAGTACAACCATCGTCAGCAGAATAGGTTAAAGAAACATCAACGTTAGAACAAATACTTAATGTACTGGCTAAAACGGGAGCCGTAGTGAAATCACCATCGCTACCACAACCATTCTCAACAGTAGAGAAAGTGCTTAACCAAGCAGTATAAGCATTTTGTAAAGCAGTGTCATCAGCATAGAAACATGCAGCAGTATCAACATCGCCAGGGCCAGTTACATCAACCGTAGGAGCCGCCGTAGCTTTGAAGCTGGCGGTTACAGAATCGGAAGTACAACCATCGTCAGCAGAATAGGTTAAAGAAATATCAACGTTAGAACAAATACTTAATGTACTGGCTAAAACGGGAGCCGTAGTGAAATCACCATCGCTACCACAACCATTCTCAACAGTAGAGAAAGTGCTTAACCAAGCAGTATAAGCATTTTGTAAAGCAGTGTCATCAGCATAGAAACATGCAGCGGTATCAACATCGCCAGGGCCAGTCACATCAACCGTAGGAGCCGCCGTAGCTTTGAAGCTAGCGGTTACAGAATCGGAAGTACAACCATCGTCAGCAGAATAGGTTAAAGAAACATCAACGTTAGAACAAATACTTAATGTACTGGCTAAAACGGGAGCCGTAGTGAAATCACCATCGCTACCACAACCATTCTCAACAGTAGAGAAAGTGCTTAACCAAGCAGTATAGGCATTTTGTAAAGCAGTGTCATCAGCATAGAAACATGCAGCGGTATCGACATTGCCGGGACCAGTCACATCAACCGTAGGAGCCGCCGTAGCTTTGAAGCTGGCGGTTACAGAATCGGAAGTACAACCATCGTCAGCAGAATAGGTTAAAGAAACATCAACGTTAGAACAAATACTTAATGTACTGGCTAAAACGGGAGCCGTAGTGAAATCACCATCGCTACCACAACCATTCTCAACAGTAGAGAAAGTGCTTAACCAAGCAGTATAGGCATTTTGTAAAGCAGTGTCATCAGCATAGAAACAAGCAGCGGTATCAACATCGCCAGGGCCAGTTACATCAACCGTAGGAGCCGCCGTAGCTTTGAAGCTGGCGGTTACAGAATCGGAAGTACAACCATCGTCAGCAGAATAGGTTAAAGAAATATCAACGTTAGAACAAATACTTAATGTACTGGCTAAAACGGGAGCCGTAGTGAAATCACCATCGCTACCACAACCATTCTCAACAGTAGAGAAAGTGTTTAACCAAGCAGTATAAGCATTTTGTAAAGCAGTGTCATCAGCATAGAAACATGCAGCGGTATCGACATTGCCGGGACCAGTTACATCAACAGCGGGTGAAGCAACTACTTTAAAAGTTGATAGTCCCGATTCTGAACTGCCACAATTTGTAGCCGTAAGTGTAAAACTTAAATCTGCACCATTACAAGCAACATCGGCAGGAAGTTCTGGGAAACTAGCCATATTATCAGTTGGGCTACATCCTCCAGAAACTGTGAATCCATTTTTCCATGTATTGTAAGCAGTAAGAATATCTGCTTCTGAAGTACAAGCAACTAAATTAACTGCTGATGGCGCTGTTACATTAATAACTGGAGTGTTAATATTTATTGTTTGAACAGCAGTTGCAGTTTTCCCACAGTCATCTGTTATAGTAAATGTTCTAGTTACTATTATTGGACAACTAGCATTGGTTATAACATCTATATAGGTAATACTAGCAATAGTTCCATCATCAGAAGCTGTGTAATCACCATTGACATAGGTATCTTTTATATCATTTGATCCGTCTGAATCATAAAGAAATCGCGCTGTGCCCACTGTAATTGCAGATACATCACAACCTTCTATATTTAAAGGTGTAGGGGCTGTAATGGTTGGATTGTTATCAGTAATAACGACTTCTTTGTCTACAGTTACAACATTACAAGGTGGAAGACCATCGGGGTCAGTAACCGTTAATGATACATTATATGTGTCACTTGTAGCATATGTATGTGAAGGATTTTGTAAAGAACTAGTAGCACTACCATCACCAAAATCCCATGAATAAGTTAGATTAGCACCTCCATTAGTTGTTGAAGCTGTGAAATCAACATTTAAATTACATGTTTCTCCAGCTCCAGGGCTTATTGCCATGGTAGTTGCACTTAAACCCTCTAAAAAAACAATCTCTATATCTGCGTTAACAGTCACAAATTTATTAATACATTCATCACTTAATGACACTGTAACTTCAATATTAAATACATAAGTGCCTGGTTCAGATACAGTAACAATTGGGTCTTCTACTGTGTTATTTGGATCGAAATTAACTGTTGCACCTATAGGGGCCGATTTAACCGTCCATAAATAAGTCGGGTTTCCTTCAACAAATCCATTTAATTGAACATCAATTGAAGTAGGGACAAAACAAACTTGGTTATCGGTTCCAGAAATAACTGCAAAGTCTGGATCTATTTGAATGGTACCGCCAGCAGCTATTACATCACTAAAAATAATACATACATTACCTTCACCTGTACATGCTGAATACTCAAAACCACCGATATCGATTCTTCTATTGTTATTACATGGACCACTAGAAGATATTGCTCCAGCACCTCCATGGGAAGTATTCTGTTCAGTGGTGTTTTCAATGACTATAGCAGAATTGGGAGCTAATGTTAAAGTTACATTGGCATACCACATAATTTGTCCACCATCTTCAATAATTAATCTATCAATAGTGCTAGGAATAGTAATATTGGTGTAAAGTTGTATTTGAACACCGTCTGAAATAGTGATAGTACCAGTACAGTTATTAGTATTTATATAGGCTACTAATTCTGCGCCTGTCATTACATTGTCACCACCAGTTGCAGCGGTATCAATAATACAGTCTGCATTGACTTGTAAAAGTCCTATAAATAGAAAAACAATGGCAAACAAATAATGCTTTATTTGTATACTTGTTTTTAATAACAGATTAAATGTAGTTGTTTTCATAGGCCGAAAAATTAAGTAACAAATATTACTTTAGTTTTAATTGAGATGATTATTGAATTACAGTATTACAATTTTTTATTGCAATCTAATTTAATTCCTGTAAAGTAGTGAGGGAAGAGTATCTGGTTAGGTTAATCGATACTAAAACTTAATAGAGAAATTAGATTTGGGATCATAATTTTATATTTATAAACAAAAGAACATACACATATCTATCTTTTCAAAAAAAAATGTTAAAAACCTTAAAAAAACGACAAAGGGAATAATACAAACACTTAATCGGTTTTAAATGATTATTCAACGACGGGCAAATTTTTTAAATTGGTTATTATTAGTTAATTTAGGTTAATAGCTATGTTAAAAATTAAATTGACATGTATTTTTACATTATTTTAAAAAGCAAATAAAATGAATTACATCGATAAAAACAACTTTTTATCGATAATATTTACATTTAATCGAATATTATGAAATCGCCATTAACAAAAAGTTTGTATAAACAAGCACCGATGAAAGGTAAAGAAAGGGTTAAGGATTAATAAATAAACGAATAAACAGTTAAACACCCTCCCCTTAGAACCCTGTATGAGGTTCCCCTTGGAGGTTAGGGAGTTAAATATAAAAAGAGAAAAAAGAAAAGCAAGAGTCAAGAGCCAAGACAATAGAGAAATACAGGCAAGAAAAACTCTAAAGCTTAGAAACTTTGCAACTTAAAAAAAAACATATAAAATGTACATTGAAGTTTTAATTAAACAAGAAAAAGAGAAAATTGAGAAGCAAGAAACTTTGAAACTCTACAACTTCATAACTCAGAAACTTTGCAACTTTGCAACTTTGAAACTTAAAAAAAGCATATGAAAAATCTAATCTTAGTTAGACACGCAAAATCTTCATGGGAACATCATGTTATTGACCACGAAAGGCCTTTAAACGAAAAGGGCATTAATGATGCGAATAGTATATCCATGTATCTGAATTCAAATAACTTGAATATTGATGGTGTTTTTTCCAGTGATTCCGTAAGAACCAAAACAACTGCCAATATCTTTTTTGAAAATCTTAAAATAGATAGGTCCATGCTGCAATTAAATCATGATTTATACGATTTTTCAGGAAGCAATCTCATTAGTGTTATTAAGGAATGCCCTAATGATATACATACTTTAATGGTTTTTGGTCATAACCATGCCATAACAGCTTTCGTAAATACTTATGGTGATATTTTTATTGATAATGTTCCTACCTGTGGTGTGGTTCAAATTGAATTTGACATTACTGATTGGAAAGATTTAAACAAAGGAAAAACTGTAAGTACTTTATTTCCAAGAGATTTAAGAAAGTGATTTTTTATTAAATACTTTTTTGAATCGGTACATAGCAAATCGATACATTATTAATACGTAAAAGTATGCTTAATCATTAGCTTTAAAGCTAATTATTTAGCTTAAATAGAATATATTTGTGAAAGCATTTTAGTACTTGACAAAATTTAAATATATTCAGATGTCAGTCTGAGTACAGTCGAAGACATTGGAAATATCGTTTTTAATAGCATTTCGACTGTGCTCAATATGACACGCTTCATTTTTTTCATGTCTAAAGAAAGCATTACATCATTATTACCAAGTATGACAAAACCAGAAATCCATTCAAATAGTTATATAAATAGAGAAATAAGTTGGTTACAATTTAATGCAAGGGTTTTGCAAGAAGCTTCAGATGAACGCGTACCATTAATTGAAAGATTACGTTTTTTAGGTATATTTTCTAATAATCTAGACGAGTTTTTTAAGGTTAGATATGCTACTGTAAAGCGAATAGTTGATGCAGGAAAAGGAGGGAAAAGTGAACTAGGAGGTATTAAGGCCAATGAATTACTTGAAATTATTACTCAAATAGTAATAAAACAACAAAGTGAAAGCTTAGAAGTTTTAGGTACTATCCATAAACGCTTAGAGGACGAAAATATCTATATAATTGATGAAAATCAAATAGATAGCTCCCAGCATGATTTCATAAAAAGATATTTTATTAGAAAAGTAAGTCCAGCATTGGTTACCATTATATTAAATGACCTAGTAGTACTACCTAATTTAAAAGATAGTGCAGCATATTTGGCAGTAAGAATGGTAATGATGGACAATAAAAAGCAATTCGCTCTTATTGAAATACCAAAATCCATTAATCGTTTTGTTGAATTACCGAAGCAAGGTGATA
Source organism: Mariniflexile sp. TRM1-10 (assembly GCF_003425985.1). Classification (NCBI taxonomy): domain Bacteria; kingdom Pseudomonadati; phylum Bacteroidota; class Flavobacteriia; order Flavobacteriales; family Flavobacteriaceae; genus Mariniflexile; species Mariniflexile rhizosphaerae. Next base: position 4,215,815 of record NZ_CP022985.1, on the reverse strand, counting down.
AAAGTTTTATAATATTGATTGACGATTTATTACGTCATTGTTTAGGGTATATTTTCAACATTTTTGACTATAAAACAGTTTCTGCCCACATGATTAAAATTACACGTGATGGTGAGCTGGATTTTGAAAGCGATTTAAGTAAAAGCTTTATTGAAAAAATCTCCGATAGTGTAAAACACAGGCAAATTGGTGACCCTGTTCGTTTTGTTTACGATAAAACTATCGATAAAGAAACCTTAGAATTTTTAATGTCTAAAATGGGTATTGATGATACCGATAGTATCATCCCTGGTGGTCGTTATCATAACAGACGTGATTACATGAATTTTCCAAGTTTAGGAAGAACAGATTTACTTTACCATAAAATAGAGGCGTTACCAATAAAACACCTTAGTTTGGAATCTAGTATTTTTGAAGCCATAGAGCATAAAGATTATTTGCTTCATGCACCTTACCAAACATTTTCATACATCGTTAAGTTTTTAAGAGAAGCGGCGCTAGACCCAAAAGTAAAAACCCTAAGAATCACTATTTATCGTTTAGCACAAATTTCGCATATTGCCAGTTCACTTATTAATGCTGCTATTAATGGAAAATCGGTAACGGTGTCTATAGAGCTTCAAGCACGATTTGATGAACAAGCCAATATAGATTATGCGCAACAAATGGAAGAAGAAGGCATTAACTTGGTTTTTGGTGTAAAGGGATTGAAAGTGCATAGTAAAATGTGTGTTATTGAGCGCGAGGAAGGTAAAAAATTAAAACGTTATGGCTTTATAAGTACAGGGAACTTTAACGAATCTACAGCAAAAATATATACAGATTACACGCTTTTCACTGCAGATCAGCGCATTTTGAAAGATGTTATTAAAATTTTCAATTTTTTTGAAACCAACTATAAGATTTTCAGATATAAACACTTAATCACATCGCCACATTATACTAAAAAAGCCATATTTAAATTGATTGATGCTGAAATTCAGAATATAAAGAATGGTGGAGAAGGTCTTATTAGATTGAAAATGAATAGTATTTCTAGCTATGATATGGTCGATAAACTTTATGAAGCTAGCAATGCAGGAGTTAAAATTCAAATGATTGTTCGAGGTATTTGCTGTTTAATACCAGGCATACCGGGCATGAGTGAGAATATTGAAGTGATTAGTGTTATAGACAAGTTTTTAGAACATTCCCGAATTTATTATTTTGAAAATAATGGCCATCCTAAGGTTTATATTTCATCGGCCGATTGGATGACCAGAAATATTGAAAACAGAGTAGAAGTAAGTTGCCCTATTTATGATGAAGACATAAAACAGGAAATTATAGAAACCTTTAATATTTGTTGGAGCGATAATGTAAAGGCACGTGTATTAAATGCTTCACAAGATAATGAGTATAAAATAGACAATAAAGAAGAAGTAAGGTCTCAGTTTGCTACGTATGATTATTATTTAAAAAAATTAGAAAATTAATATGCTCTCAATAAAAAAATATGCAGCAATCGATATTGGTTCTAATGCCGTTAGGTTGCTTATTTCAAACATTATAGAACAAAAAGGAAAACCTGTTCAATTTAAAAAGAATTCGTTGGTTCGTGTGCCTATTCGTTTGGGATCAGATGTTTTCATCCATAATAAAATTTCAAAGGAAAATACACAGCGTATTTTAGATACCATGTTGGCATTTAAGTTATTAATGAAATCACATAAAGTGGTAAAGTATAAAGCCTGTGCAACTTCTGCTATGCGAGAATCCACCAATGGTAAACAGGTTGTTGATTTAGTTTTAAAAAATTCTGGTATAAGCATTGATATTATTGAAGGTGAAGAAGAAGCAGCCATCATTGCCGCCACCGATTTAAATTCTTATATCGATAAAAGCAAAACATATTTATATGTAGATGTTGGTGGCGGTAGTACTGAGTTTACCGTTATTCATGAAGGTATTCCGGCAGCGTCAAGATCGTTTAAAATAGGTACGGTACGGTTACTTAATGATATGGTTTCTAAAGAAGCATGGCAAGAATTGGAGGAATGGATAAAAGTGCATACAAGCGCTTATGATAAGATATCTGTTTTGGGTTCTGGAGGAAACATTAACAAAATATTCAAAATATCGGGAAAAGCTTTAGGTAAACCGCTAACATATTTCTATTTAACATCGTATTATCAACTGCTTCAAAGCTATTCTTATGAAGAACGTATAACCGAACTGGACTTAAATCAAGATAGGGCAGACGTTATTATTCCCGCTATGCGTATTTACCTATCTTCCATGAAATGGAGTGGTGCCAAAAACATATATGTTCCAAAAATAGGATTGGCAGATGGGATTATAAAAAGTATTTATTATCAGACCGTTTCAAGCAATACACAGTAAAATTTTGCACTTTACCTTTTAAAATTGTAGCATTGTATTTTTATAGCATATATTCGTACATAATAAATTGCTAAAAATTTAAACGACTTCATTTATAGCCCAAATCTATTAACTTATGAAATGAGTTTAACTAAAATTTAATTTTTTCTATTGATTTTATAATGCGAATTGCATAAGACTTATTAATAACAATAAATAGTTAGTTATGAAAAAAACAGTATTAATAATACTCCTTAGTTTTTCATTTTATGGATTTACTCAAGATGTAAAATATGGTGTAAGAGGTGGTTACAATATTTCAAATTTAGATTTTGAAGGGACATCTACCATGGAAAACAAACACCGAAACAGTATTTATATTGGTTTTTTTGGAGATATCCGTTTTTCTAAAACAGTTTCTTTAGTGCCTGAATTACAGTTTTCGGCTGAAGGAGCCAAAGTTGAAGCATATCATTTAGACTATATTCAAGCGCCCATTTTATTTAAATTTAGATTGAGTGAAAAAATCCGTTTTGCACTTGGTCCGCAAGTTGGATTGAAAATTAATAAAGTGGACGATGTCGCTAAAAACATGGGGTATTCGGGTATTGCGGGCATAGAATATAAATTATCACATATGCTTTTTGCAGATTTAAGATACACATATGGTATTACAAATGTGTTTGACGATTATTTACCATTTGAAGCTAAAAATACGAATATTCAAATTGGTGTTGGTTACAAATTTTAACTCAGATTTCAGGTCGTAATAAATTTTCTATTACATAATCTGGGTTTAACCGTGTACCGTTTCTTTTTTTCCTAAATCAGACATTATTTTTGCTTCATATTCAAGAAGTTGTTGCCATTTGGTATCTACTTCTTTTTTTTCGCCATATTGTCTGGCAAAACCTAAAAACATGGTATAATGGTTGGCTTCACTTACCATAAGATTTTTGTAAAAAGCAGCTAATTCTTTGTCTTTTAAAGTTTCCGACAGCAATCTAAAGCGTTCACAACTACGTGCTTCAATTAAAGCTGCATATAATAATCTATGCACCAACTGTGTGGTTCTGCTGCCGCCTTTTGGAAAAAACTTAAGCAATTCGATAACATAATCATCACGTCTGTCGCGCCCTAAAACCCAACCACGTTCAATAATTTTATCGTGCACCATTTTAAAATGGCTGATTTCTTCTTTTACCAAAGCAGTCATCTCTTGTACCAGTTCGGTATATTCAGGAAAGCTTACAATCAAAGAAATAGCTGTACTGGTTGCTTTTTGCTCACAAAACGCATGATCTGTTAATATTTCTTCTATATTTTTTTCAACAATATTAACCCATCGCGGGTCTGTTGGTAATTTAAGTCCTAGCATAATTAATTAAGTTTTTTCAGTAATTTCATGTATAAAAACCTCTCCATTGCCATCAACTATCATTTCATTTAAATAGTAGTAATCAGTTTCTGGTTTACAAAACATAATAAAAATACTTATTTTATCTTTATCAAGAGACTCCTTCTCGTTAAGCCAAACACCAGATAGATTGGCTATTTCAAAATAGTCTTTTAATTCGTTATCACGTTTTAAAAAAAATGATTTGTCAATTTTTTGAGATACAATTTGAATATCATTCTTAAAAATAGTTATTTCTGCTATGGCATCTCTATAATAATGTTTATATACAATAGTATCTTGTTTAAACATATTTAAAACACTATGTTCCATATCTGTAAACGTTTTAATTTTTACTTTAAAACCGTTGCTTAATATCGTGTCTGTTATGGTTTCTGAATATGCTTCTGGAATATATTTTTCAATTTCAAGCGTTCCTATGGAATCTTTAAATTTCTCCACGGATGTTTTTAAAGCATCTTTTTTTGTTTTTCCGCCGTTGCAACTTACAAAAGCTAAAATTATCACTAAGATGTAAATTAATTTATTCATATATCTAAATTTTGCCTCATTTCGACATGATAACGTTTTTCTTTTTTAGTCATGACACAAACTCATTATATATCTAAATCAAAAATTTTTCTTAAAACATCTATATTGGGATTTTTTGCTTTAAGCTTTTCAAACTTTTCAAAAGGGGTATAGGCATACTGCTTTTCCATTTCTTCATTGACACTAATTGATAAATTAATATCAAAATTGTTTAAAGTCTTTCTTATGTACAATAAAAGCTCGTATTGATTACGCTCTAATTCCACTTTATTGGTAGCATTTGGGAATTCCAAATAAACAACGGTATCTTTTACTTTTGGTGTATCAATAGATAAAATAGAGGCTAGATTGTGTTTTCCATCATTTTGAAGTAGCGCTACATAATCTTTCCAGGCTTGTATTAAAGCAGCTTCGGTAAATGGTTCTTTTGGTAGGTTTTCTTCGTCTATTACAACATCCATTTGTTTAATGAGATGTTCTTTTTTAACCTTTAAACTTTTTAAAGACAATCCGGAAGCACGCTTTAAATCTTGTTTTAATTCAATTTTTTCAGGTTGGTTCACCTGAAATTTATTTACAGTATTAGGTGTGTTATTAGAAGGCGTTTCCTTGTTTTGGGTTTCAGTTATTTTTTGTTCAACTGGTACTGGGTCATTTTTTTCTTTATTTGGAATGGTAACCAAAACGGGTTTGATACCTTTTTTTTCGAAGAATGAAGGTGGAATTATGAAATGCCTAGAATTTTTTTTTTCTCCATCAAAATTGATAGAGGCAAGCTGCATAAGGCATAACTCGATGAGCAGGCGTTGGTTTTTACTGCTTTTGTATTTGAGGTCGCAATCGTTAGCGAGATTGATACCTTGAAGCAAAAACTCTTGCGATGCTTTTTGTGATTGTTCTAAGTATTTTTTTTTGGTTTCGTCGCCAACTTCAAGAAGCTCTATGGTTTGCGGCGTTTTACTCACCAGTAAATCCCTAAAATGCGACGCTAAGCCTGCAATGTAATGGTGTCCATCAAAACCTTTGGAAAGTGTATTGTTAAATTGAAGTAATAATTCAGGAATTTTGTTTTCTAAAATAAGATCGGTACTTTCAAAATAGGTTTCGTAATCAAGTACATTTAAGTTTTCGGTAACGGCTTGTCTGGTTAAATTTTTTCCAGAAAAGCTAACCACACGGTCGAAAATTGACAAAGCGTCACGCATGGCACCATCTGCCTTTTGAGCGATGATATGCAATGCATCGTCTTCTGCTTCAATACCTTGTTCTTCAGCAATATATTTTAAATATTCCTTGGCGTCTTTTACCGTAATACGTTTAAAATCGAATATTTGACAACGTGATAAAATCGTTGGGATTATTTTATGTTTTTCGGTAGTTGCAAGGATAAAAATACAGTGTTTTGGAGGTTCTTCCAATGTTTTCAAAAAAGCATTAAAAGCTGCTTGTGATAGCATATGAACCTCATCAATAATATACACTTTATATTTACCAACCTGTGGAGGGATTCGCACTTGGTCGGTTAAGCTTCTTATATCATCAACCGAGTTGTTTGAAGCCGCATCGAGCTCGAAAATATTGAAGGCAAAATCTTCGTCACCAGTTTCTGTGCCGTCACTGTTAATCATTTTAGCCAAAATACGTGCGCAAGTTGTTTTACCAACACCACGTGGTCCTGTAAATAATAGGGCTTGTGCTAAATGATTGTTTTCAATGGCATTTAATAGCGTGTTTGTAATGGCCTGCTGACCCACAACGTCTTTAAACGTTTGGGGCCTGTATTTTCTAGCCGATACTATAAAGTGCTCCATCGAAATTCTTAAAGTAACAAAGTTAAAAATTCAATTCAGAATTATGAATTATGAATAGAGAATTTAAAATGAGTTATTAACAAAACAAATTTCATAAAATGACGGGTTTAGTTGATTTTGTAGAAAAAATCAACTAACTTTATGGCAAGGGTGAAATCTGCAAAAGCAGACTTAGTTACCCAAGTCCCAGATTATTCGCCTCATCTAATAAAGGAAGTTTTGAAGCAGCCGTTTCGGAAACCATCAGGGATTTAGAAATACAGCTTGAAAAGCGTAAAAGAGAACAATTTTTAAACAGCAAAATTAAAATCATGGAAAACTATAATGTAGATGAACAGAAAATGATAACCAAGCGGGAGTTCTTGGAATTAGCCGAGGTACATAGCACGCATTGTGTATCGATATTTATACCAACCCATCGTTACGGTGAAGCTACTTTTAATGGAAAAGATTCTTTAAATCTTAAAAACCAATTAAAAGAAATCAAATCAAAACTAGGAGTTAAAGGCATGAGTGTCAATGACATTGATACCTTTGTGAAACCCATTAATGATTTAATTAAGGATAGTGTATTTTGGCAGTATCAGTCGGATGGGTTGGCCATTTTTTTATCTGATAGTATATTTCATAAATACACGATACCAGTTTATTTTGAAGAATTTAATTACCTGTCAAATGAATTTTATTTAAAGCCGATCATCCCGCTATTTAATGGCGACGGGTTGTTTTATTTGCTCACTTTAAAAATGGATGAAGTTAAATTTTATGAAGGTACCAGACATAGCATCACTGAAATTATAATTAATGATTTGATTCCCGCACAATTAGAAGATAGAGTTGGTTATGATTTCGAGGAAAAAAGTTTACAATTCAGAACGCAACAAGGTAACAAAGGTGCTGGTTCGTTTCATGGGCATGGGGACAATGATTCCAATAAGAAAATGGAGCTGATGCAATATTTTAGAGCTATTGATAAAGGATTAATGACCATACTACATGATGACCAGAAACCTCCTTTAATAATTTGTTCTTTAGATTTTCATTTTCCAATTTATCAGGAAGTAAACACTTATAAAAATTTATTTCCAGAATATATTTCGGGCAATCCAGCTGATAAGGATATTATTTCATTGCATGAAGAAGCCTGGGAATTAATACAGCCGTACTTTGATGAAGCACGTCAGGATAAACTTGATAAGTTTGCTTCATTAATTGGAACAGGAAAAGCATCATCTGAAATTAAAGACATATTCCCTGCCGCTTTTGAAGGAAGGGTGGACACACTTTTTTTAGAAAACAGAGCAGATATATTCGGCACTTTCAATCCATCAACACAGGAAGTAAAAGTAGAGGATGCCTATAGCTACACGAATGTTTCTTTAATGAATCTCTTAGCAATGAAGGTTTTAAAAGCCGGGGGAATAGTTTATTTATTGGATAAAGAAAGAATGCCATTGAAATTATCAAAGGTAAACGCATTATTCAGATATTAAGGCTAAACCCAAAATATTATTTATTTTTTATTAGTTGGAAATTATCTATTAAGTGTCGTACTTTTGCAGTAAGTAAATCGCCTTATCGCTAAATACCCAATTTGATTGGGGTCTTCTGTTGTAAATCGAAAGGTTTATAAACGAGATTTCCGCTTTTGCGAGGATTTAGAGGAAAGTCCGAACACCGTAGTGCAATATAGTGGTTAATGGCCACCAGCCGTGAGGCTAGGACAAGTGCAACAGAAAGTATGTACAGGTTATGCTGTAGTGAAACCAGGTAAACTCTATATGGTGCAATGCTATGTAAACCAGCGTTTGAAGGCTGCACGCTTGATGCTGGAGGGTAAGCAGCTAAAGTGTATTGGTAACAATGCACTCAGATAAATGATAAGGGTGTTTTGAATTTTTGTTTAGAGATTTCTTTAAACGGGTTTAAGGCATACAGAATTCGGCTTATAGATTTACTTAAATATAAACAGGCCCTTCTTTATAATTTAAAGAAGGGCCTGTTCACTTATATAAATAGATTGGTTTATTTAGGAGCATAGGCTAAATCTGGTCTCATTTCTCCTGAATATTCTTCAAATCGGCTGGCATAATTCATAACCTTGCTAAAAGTATCCCAACTGTCTGGACCTAAAACAGCATCGTTTTCTTTAGATTTGGTGGCACCATCTATCTCGTCTTTTGCAGAAACAGCTACTAAGTAAAAATCTTCAGATGTGCCAAAACCATTTCTGTAAACACGATAAAATTCTTTAGAGCCCTTGGTTGTATAAAGATCTTTTACCGCTTTCATGCCCTCGCGTACTTTGGCTGCATTTGAAGGTGTGAAATAAATATAGAACCATTTGCGGTAATTTTGTCCGTCTTGGGTCATGGAGATACCTTCTGGCATATAAGTTAAGTCTTCAACTAAATGTATTACATAGCTTCTGTGTGAATTATAGCATTTATCAAAATCCTCAAACATTTTAGTCCATTTATCACCCATTTTTTTAGCCATGTCGGCAAAAGGTTGTTTGTCCAAATCTGCCATGTTTTCAATAGGCGATATATACAAATATTTCATGTCGTTAGTAACTGCTGTAACCCAACTTGTTTGTGGTTTATGCTCGTTACATGCATCGTTAAACTCTTTAGCTACTTTCTCGTATTGCATCACCATAGAAGGATTTACATTGTCTTGGTGTATTTGATACGATTTTTGTGCTTGTGAAAAATTAATGGTCAAACATAAGGCAAGCCCCAGTAAAAAAGTTAGTTTAATTGTTTTCATCTGTTTATTATAATTTGGTTAATATATAGTTTATTCATTTTCCGAAGCCGTTTCCGTAGTCATTTTAGCAGCTTCTATTTCTGCAATAGTGGCACTTATACCAGATGTGTCATAATAAGCGTATTCTTGGGCGATTTTACCATTAACAAATTGCATTGTTATGTGCACAGGTACAATTAGTTCTTTATTTGTTAGTTTTGCTTTGCCTTTCCATGTATTCCAACAGTTTACCCAAGTATCTCCATCTTTATCAATTATCATTTCATATTCTGCACCTTTATCATTGAAGCTATATGACGAAAAATTTGACAGCATTTGTTTCATGCCAACCATGATTTCGTCTGGTGAAGATGCTTTATTTGTATTGTGATAAATTTTTGCTGTATCAGCAAAATTGGCTTTCCATGTATCCCAATCTTGGGCTTCATAAGCTTTAATGCCTAATTTTGTAGTTTCAATTTCGGCAGATTCTTCAAAATATCGTTGTGGTTTGTTGTTGCAGGCTATAAATAGAATTAAAGCTAGCACAAGTAAAAAAAGTTTTTTCATTGGTTTATGTTTTAAAGGTTAGTAATTCACATTAAACCATAAAAAAGAGACAAGAAAAGAAATACTTTTTTGCTGCGAGTAGTAAAGCATGCATAGAGCCTGGGGCTCTTAAGGAGGAATCTAATTTACTGAAAAAAAATCAATTACATTATATTTTTTTTTCGAATTTAACTGATGAGCTCGTTTAAGCTTTTTTGATTGAAGCGAAAATGTAACCCTACGCTAGCTGGCTCGTTCGCTAAAATAACCCACTGGGTTATTTTTAACACTCCGCCCAGTAATTGATTGGAGGCTTTTTTTGAGTTAGGGTTGAGCGTAAAGAAAAGGTTTAGTAAATCTTTTTAGCGAAGGATCCAGCTTGTCGCGTTGGAAAAGCTACGAAAGGAAAAAAAGGCAAAAAGCGAGTGCAAAAGGACAATTTTTCAGTCAATTATGAAAAGTTTAAATTAGCTCAATTTCAAAAAAACTAAACATATTGCCTCCATAGCTTTTAGAATAGCTATAATTCATTAAGTTTGATAAATCGGTGTGTTTTGAATGTTCTATAATAAGTAAACCATCTTCAAGTAACAAATTGTTTTTAAATACTAATTCTGGAATTTTAGCAAATACGTCGTCTGTGAAGTTGTAGGGTGGGTCTGCAAAAATAATATTTGCCTGTATTGTTGTTTTCTCTAAAAATGTAAACACATCACTTTTAATGGTCTGTATTGGCATTTTAAAAGTTGCAGCGGTTTCATTAATAAATTTTATACATCCAAAATCTTGATCGACACAAGTAATTTGTTCGGTGCCTCTTGAGGCAAATTCGTAGCTTATGTTACCAGTTCCGGCAAAAAGATCCAGCACAATCAGTTCGTCAAAATAAAACGTGTTATTTATAATATTAAATAGCGATTCCTTTGCCATATCGGTAGTTGGTCTCACCGGTAAGTTTTTGGGTGCTACAATTTTTCTGCTTTTGTAAATTCCTGAAATAATGCGCATTAAAAACTTTTTATTAAAGTGAAATTGGAATGGTTATACTTTGGTGCTTCCATATATTTATAAGCGTCATTTCTATTGCCAAAACTTACGTTTCTAATGTATTTATATGCTATTGTATATAGAGCATCTTCTTTAGAAACATCACCTATAAAAATTAAATTAAATGTTTCAGGGTTAAGATTTAGTTGCTCGGTTGCAAATAAAATGTAATAGATAAAATCTTCAGGGGTATTATACTCGAATGTATTATATAATATAAGTTTAGCATTGTCAACTATAACCGTTTCAAAATGGTTTTCACTAATATTTGCATATACTTTTGGTTTGCTGGTATTTTTTTCAATATGTAAAATTTCTTCAATTAAAACGGTAGATACGTGCTTAAATGTAAATGCACCAAACTGATCATAAATAAAGTTGTTAATGTTTATATAGGGCACATACACGTTAATACTATCATTTACAACGACTTCGTCGTAAGCAATAAAATCGGATACCAGAATCTTAGAATTGAATTTTAAGTAATCGGCCATACAATCTTCATTAAATAGCGGTTTTGGCACTAATGTAGAAAGTTCGTTATCATGTATAATGGTTATGGCACTATATGTATTTTGGGTAACGCTTTCAGTATTAAAAAGATGCTTTAAATGATCTAGAACTTCTAATGGATTTAATTTTTTTTGAAAATTAATTTCTTTTAAGCTACTAATAGTATTCGTATCTCTTTGCAGGATACAAAAAGAAAGTCCACTCAAACTTATTTGAATGGACAGTTCTAGATTAGTTAGTTTGTTTGAAGTTTTATTCGTTTGCGCCATAAGTTTTTGGCCAGTTTCCAGAGGTTGTAACTTCGTTCATTGATCCTACTTTTATAGCATCTCCTGGTACACCTACAACAGTTGAGCTAACTTGTTTTTCTGCATTAATTAAATCTTCGTCTTTACCGTAAAATAGAACATCTTTACTAACAGAAGCCTCAAATACAGGAATATTTATATCGTTTTGTCTTAAAAAGCCAGCTTGTAATTTAAACTTTTCTCCAGGTTTTCCAACAGGGACGTTCATCATGGTTTTGTATCGTGTTGAATTTTTAAATAAGGAGTCTTTTACTGGTACATAGCCTAAAGTATCTATAATAACTATTTCTTTTGTAGTGTCTACCCCATAACGTTTAGTTAATTCTTTGTCAATAACAACAGAGTCACGACGTTGCGTAATAGTAAATTTAGCTGTCTCAATAAATTTAATTAATTCATCAAAACTATCTGTAAACTTACCGTTTACTTGTTTGTAAGCTAATTCAGAATTTCGTATATCAATTAAATTCTTAATTACTTTTGCGTAACGCTTATCCTTTTCTTGGTTAAATAAAATGGGTGTATAAATAGACATGTATGTTTGGTAGCCTAGAAACGCTATTAAAACCCAAAGCGCTATATTTAATACAGGCTTGTATTTAGAAGGAATGTATTTATCAACTAACTTAACCAAGCCAATTGTAAGCAGAATAGCTGCAACAGCAATAAGAATAAATCTTAACATAATCGTTTTTTAATTTAAATAGTTTATTAAAGGTCTTTCGCAAATCTACAATTTTTTTTTAATCGTAAAAACCTATTATCGGTAAAAATCATTTCTATCTTTGAATAATTTATAATTTGTAGGCATTAATGACTTCATCCGAATTTTATTCCCTTATAAAACAGCAGTTTCCATTTCAACCCACTATAAAGCAAAATATTGTTTTACAGCAATTATCAGAATTTATTTTTAGCAAAGCTCCCAATACACTTTATGTGCTAAAAGGGTATGCCGGTACCGGTAAAACCACTATTGTAGGTACTATAGTTAACAATTTATGGAAAGCAAAAAAATCTTCGGTGTTAATGGCTCCAACGGGTAGAGCTGCTAAAGTAATTTCTAACTATTCTGGAAAGGAAGCATTTACCATTCATAAAAAAATATATTTTCCTAAAAAAGAAAAGGGTGGTGGCGTTTCTTTTGTGTTGCAGCCAAACAAACATAAGAACACCATCTTTATTGTTGATGAAGCATCTATGATACCTGACTCACCTGGAGACTCTAAGTTGTTTGAAAATGGTTCGCTTTTAGACGATTTAATGCAATACGTGTATTCTGGGCATGAATGTAAACTTCTTTTAATAGGCGATACGGCACAATTACCACCAGTAAAGTTGGATTTAAGTCCGGCTTTAGACGAAAATACGTTGGCGTTAAATTACAATAAAGAAGTCACCAGAATGGAGTTGGATGAAGTCGTTAGGCAAGAGCAAGATTCTGGAATTTTAGCAAATGCCACCGTGCTTCGTGAAGCGTTATCAAATGGTGTAAATGACGCATTTAAATTTGATTTGGCAGATTATAAAGACATTATCAGGCTTATTGATGGGCACGACATTATGGATGCCATAAATGATGCATATAGCAGTTTAGGAAACGAAGAAACCGCCATTATTGTCAGAAGTAACAAACGGGCTAATTTGTACAACCAGCAAATAAGGAATCGCATCTTATTTAATGAAAGTGAATTGTCTTCGGGCGATTATTTGATGGTCGTTAAGAATAATTATTTTTGGATTAAACCAACCACCGAAGCAGGATTTATAGCCAATGGCGATATTATTGAAGTTTTAGAAATTTTCAGTATTACAGAACTTTATGGTTTCCATTTTGCGGAAGTTAAAGTTAGAATGGTTGATTATCCCAAAATGCCGCCTTTTGAAACTGTTTTATTATTAGATACCATTGAATCTGAAACACCTTCATTGTCTTATGACGATTCGAATAGGTTATACCAAGAAGTGATGAAAGACTTTGAAAACGAAACGAGCAATTACCGAAAGTTTTTAAAAGTAAAAACAAGCAAACATTTTAATGCATTGCAGGTTAAGTTTTCGTATGCTATAACTTGTCATAAATCGCAAGGTGGACAATGGAATACCGTTTTTGTAGAACAGCCTTATTTACCTAACGGCATCGATAAAGAGTATTTGCGGTGGCTTTACACAGCCGTAACAAGAGCTAAAGAGAAATTGTATCTTATTGGGTTTAAAGATGATTTTTTTGAAGAAGCTTAGACTTGGTTTTAGTCTCAGTCGCAGTTTCAGTTTTAGAATTCTAGAGGAGTTCAGTAAAATGCTTAACGAGAAAATAATAATTATCTTTGAGATTATATTTCAAAATAGTAAACAGTCATCGCTATGGAAACCTTAATTGGTATATGTTATAAATATCATATTATATTTTAAGCTATAGAAAAAGTTTGCATCCAGTAACATTAAAAACCATTAAATTTTATTCTATTTTTGACACAGAATTTAAAGAAGATGAAAATAATTTCAATGATTCCGGCACGTTATAGTGCCTCGCGCTTTCCTGGAAAACTCATGCAAGATTTGGGTGGTAAAACGGTTATTTTGCGTACCTACGAAGCTACTGTTAATACCAATTTGTTTGATGATGTTTTAGTAGTTACCGATAGCGATATTATTTATAATGAAATTGTAAATAATGGTGGTAAAGCCATGATGAGCAAAAAAGAACACGAATGTGGTAGCGATAGAATAGCCGAAGCCGTTGAGTTTTTAGATATTGATATTGTTATAAATGTGCAAGGTGATGAGCCTTTTACGGATAGGGAATCTTTAGAAAAGCTCATAGCAGTATTTAAAGACGACCACAATAAAAGCATCGATTTAGCCTCATTAATGGTGCATATTAGCAACGAGGATGAGATAAATAATCCCAACACGGTAAAAGTAATTGTAGATCAATCAAACTTTGCGTTGTATTTCTCCAGAAGCCCAATTCCATATCCAAGAGATAAAAACGTAGGTGTAAGGTATTTTAAACACAAAGGCGTTTATGCTTTTAGAAAAGAAGCTATTTTAGATTTTTACAGATTACCGATGTTGCCTTTAGAGGCTTCAGAAAAAATTGAATGCATCCGTTATTTAGAATATGGTAAACGTATTAAAATGGTAGAAACTTCCACCGAAGGTGTGGAAATTGATACGCCAGAAGATTTAGAACGCGCCAAAAAAGCATGGAAATAGATTATAAAAACATAAAAGTTATTGGTTTTGATGCCGATGATACACTTTGGGTCAACGAAACCTATTTTCGTGATGCCGAAATTGAGTTTGGTAAATTATTGTCGGAATACGAAACTTTAAACAAGATAGACCAAGAGCTATTTAAAAAAGAAATTGATAATTTGCCACTATATGGTTATGGTATTAAGGCGTTTGTATTATCGATGGTTGAAAGTGCCTTAATACAATCTAATTATAATATTTCAACAAAAAGTATTGAAGCTATTTTAAATATTGGAAAAGATATGCTTAATAAACCTGTTGAATTACTTGATGGGGTTGAAGATGTTTTAAAACATTTATCAAAAAAATACCGAATCATATTAGCGACTAAAGGCGATTTGTTAGACCAAGAGCGTAAACTTGAAAAATCGGGGTTAACAAAATATTTTCATCACATAGAAGTTTTAAGCGATAAGCAAGAAGCTAATTACTCAAAATTATTAAACCATCTTGATATAAAACCGTCCGAGTTTTTAATGATTGGCAATTCGCTAAAATCGGATGTGTTACCTTTGGTAAACATAAAAGCACATGCCATTCATGTTCCGTTTCATACTACTTGGGCACATGAACAAGTTACAGAGCTAGAAACCAATGGCAAAGCCTATAAAACCATCAATAGTTTAAGAGATTTACTGAAATTATTAAATTAATAACCAAGTAAAATCAAAATAGTACTATTTTTACTTTTGAAAAAGAAAACATATTAAATGAGTTACAAAAACTTTCCAATGGTGTCAAAAGTTATTTTTGGCAGAGGTAGTTTCAATCAGTTAAGTGAAATTTTAGCCCCAAAACGCTTAAACATGAACGCCCCATTTATTTATTTAATAGATGATGTGTTTAAAAACGATCCTTGGCTAACATCGCGAATTCCGTTAGCCTACGATGATAAAATACTATTCATTTCAACTGAAGAAGAACCAAAAACATCCCAAGTAGATGATTTGGTAGATGATATAATTTTGACCACAAAAGAATTACCATCAGGTATTATAGGCATTGGTGGTGGCTCAGTTTTAGACTTAGCAAAAGCCGTATCTATTATGCTTACCAACGAAGGAGAGGCTAAAGATTATCAGGGCTGGGATTTAGTAAAGCATGCCGCTTTATATCATGTTGGTATTCCAACTATATCAGGTACTGGTGCCGAGGTTTCTAGAACAACTGTTCTTATTGGTCCCGAAAAAAAATTAGGCATCAATTCAGATTTCACCCCTTTTGATCAAGTTATTTTAGACTCAGAACTTACTAAAGATGTGCCAATAGACCAATGGTTTTACACAGGTATGGATTGTTATATTCATTGCATAGAATCTTTAAAAGGTACATACTTAAATACTTTTAGTGAAACGTATGGCACAATGGCTTTGGAGTTGTGTAAAGAAGTATTTTTAGATAATAATTTAACAGCTATTGAATCCCAAGAAAAACTCATGATGGCTTCATGGCATGGTGGTATGAGTATTGCCTATTCCCAAGTGGGTGTAGCGCATGCCATGAGTTATCCATTGGCCTATTTACTAGGCATAAAGCATGGTGTTGGAAATTGTATTGTTTTTGATCACTTAGAAGAGTTTTATCCAGAAGGAGTTGAACTTTTTAAAGCTATGAAGAAAAAACATAATATTGCCTTACCTCAAAACATTTGTGCCGATTTAAGTGATGAAGATTTTGATAAAATGATCAGCATTGCTTTAAATTTGGTACCCCTTTGGGAAAACGCTTTAGGTAAAAATTGGAAACAAATTGTAACCCCTAAAAAGTTAAAAGAACTTTATAAAAAAATGTAAAAAGCGATTTTTTACAGTAGTAAAACATTAGTGTCCAATTAAAGAAACAAGGCTTCGTTAAAAGAAAATAGAATAAAGAGCCTTCGGGGAATTATTCAGATTAATTATTAAAAAAAGCTAGGCCACAAATCAGTAATCTCTTTAATAAGCCATTATCACTGTGTTTACAGTGAATTGTAAAAGTTTTATCGGATAACACTGGTAGTAAAAGGAAAATTACCTGAATAATCTTAGTATGGCACGGAAATTGAATTATATTTACTGTGTTAGAAAATGAAACATAAAGTAAACAAAACATTTGTTCCTAAAAAGAAACATGACTAACCCACAAAAACAAAGCTACTTCCATTTGAAAGTAGCTTTTTTCTTTTCACATAATTAACCTTATTTAACTTCTTCTAAAGCATTGTCTATAAGTGTTCTTAAATGCTGTTTATGTGCTATTGAAGCCACATCGCCAGATATACCAGCCATTGCTTTTATTTTCTTTAAATTATATAGAGCCATAGACTTAGCATTGCTAGTATAACTACCACTTTGTTTTCCTGTTAGCATACCTATAAGCATATGAGTATATTCTAACTGCAAGTTTTGTCTAAACGAGTTCACATTACCATAAATATCCGCTTTAAAAATAGCATTATTTAAATCGGTCATAAAAGAAGCTAATTGATATTCATTTCCGTATAATTCAGAATCAGAAATACGTTGTAGTGTATTATAATGCAAAAGATGATTCAATACATTTTTTTGATAGGTTAAAACTTGATTGTGAATTTTTGGATCTTCAGGAGTTTTAAAATTAAAACCACGACGTTGTATTGCTAAATAATTGTACAAATCATTTGGTGCATCAAAAGCATTTGGTGCAAAAACATACTTGCTTAAAGCAGCCATAGCACGTTTTTGATCTTTTAGACTTACTGGTGTGTAAGACTGTGTGCCACCTTCTTGTCCTGCCATAGCTCTGTCAACATACACACCACCAATAAATCTTGATATGGTGTTTCCAGCGGTTGCTTTCTGTGAACTTAATAAATAATATACGCGTCTTAATTCCTCATACGATTCACCTGATTTTGTAAACTTTGTTTTTACATCTTTCATTAAGTTGTTAGACAATTCTATTCTGTCTATAGACCATGTAATTTGATCATTTGATTGATCGGACACATTCACTCGTGGGTCAATTGCTTTTCCTGGTGCACGCATGTCATCAGCATCATTTCCAAAAATATGTTCTGGTTTTGTAGATTCATTTAATAATGCTTGGTGCTCAGCTTCAGATGCAAATGGTTGATAACCTAGCTGTATGGCCCAAATATCGTAAGGACCAACAGTAACGTCATCATATTGTCCTTGTTTGCTTCGGTCTTTGGTAATGTTTAAGGCAGCATAGTCCATAACTGAAGCCGTTAAACATTTCCCTTCAATAAATTCGGCATCATTTAACTGTTCTGGAGAAAATAACTGACTCGCTTTCATATTATGATTTAAACCTAAAGTATGCCCAATTTCATGCATAATTAAAGCCGTCATAGATTCCTTTTTAATACGATCCATTTCAAAATCAGAATTTGTATAAGCCGCTGCGGCGGCACTTGCAAACATAACTTCTTCTTGTAGTTTATGTCCTAATGTGCAATGCATATGGTTTGGTTCGTTATGTTCAGGTGCTTCAAAAGGCGTGTCTAAAGTTGCTAAACTATACACTTTATCATAAAAAACCCGGTTGGTAAAATGTGCAAATTCCAGCATAATATCGGCACCTAATATTTGTCCTGTTTTTGGGTTTACAAAACTTGGACCATATCCACCAAACGGAGGTTTGGGTGATGATGTCCAACGCAAGACATTGTATTTAATGTCTCCAGCATCCCAAGTGGCATCGTCAGGTTGTACTTTTACAGCGATGGCATTTTTAAATCCTGCTTTTTCAAAAGCAACATTCCATTGTAAAACAGCATTGGTAATGGTTTCTCGCCATTCTAGAGGTGTAGAGTTTTCTATCCACCAAGTAATAGGCTCAACAGGTTCAGAAATAGCGGCATTGGGGTCTTTCTTTTCTAAATGCCATCTATGAATCAAATCTCTATACGCTATGCTCTTGGTAGTCGTTTTATCATCAACTTGAGTAATGAAATAGCCCACTCTTGGATCGTCGTATCTAACTTCATAATTATTTTCTGGCATGGCCATTAAACTTTGAAACACTTTTATACTCACGTTTCTGCCATCAGCAATAGCATTAGAACCATTATTTAATACAGCAGGGGAGGAATACACATATTCTACTTCTATATTTGTGTTTTCTGAATAGTTTTTTATAGAATTAATTTTAGTTTTCGATTTGTTTAAACTACCGAGTTTAAAAGCTGTTGGCGATTTTCCAGGAGAACCAGGGCTTTTAACTTGAGTAAAAGTTTCATTTAAAAAAAGTTCATCGGCTTTAATTAAATAGAGTCCATTCTTTTTATCATGTGCTTCAATTTGTAAACTAGCCAAATTAGCATTGGTTATATTGGCTTCTTTAGATTTAGAAAGTGGATTTTTCGGATCAAAATAAAACGATGTATTTTGAGCTACAAACTCTATTTTATTAAAATATTTTTCAATTTTAACAACTTTAGAACCTAGGTATGAACCTCTGATTGTTCTGCCAGCATCTACAACACCATCGGCTATTTGACTGAAACAGATAAATTCCTTATCTATTTGGTTGTCTGATATAATCATTTGTAATGATCCCGTAATGGTATCCTGATAGATAGGAAATAACCCTTCAATTGTTTTGCTGGATTTTACTAGTTCTACAATTGTTTTTTCTTTTTTAGTAGGTCGAGCAGGTGCTTCTGTAGTGTCTCCTTTTTTATTTTTCTTTTTTTTGTTTTGGGACTCTATATTTTGAAAAGATAAGAGTGCAAACAGGGCCCATGCGATATAGGCGTAACGGACTGCGTGTAATTTGGTGTGTCTCATAGTACATTTAGTGGTGCTAACAGGAAGTTAACTTTTAATTGTTTTTGAATTAGTCGAGCTAAAAATACTACATAATAAATTATTTTTTCTAATAATAATGTTAAAACACACTATAAATGTGCACATTAACTAAAATTGTTTAGAAAAAATCAAGACAAATAGACAAATAATTAAAGTGCACCAAGAATTTTATCCATAACCCAATTGGCATGAAGTGCAGACAGCCCCGTAGAAGGATGGGTGAAATTTTTATGAATTAACATATCGCGCATACCTTCCACATGATATATTTGAATATGTTTTGGATTATCAATAAAAAGTGACTCTTTTTTTGTTTTGCTTTCTAATACTATGGCGTTTTCATGAAATATGGAAAACTCAATCTTTCCGTCACTTCCGTAAATAGTTACTTTATCTAAAGAATCATGGCAATCAAAATTCCAAGTGCCAGAACCTGTCACATTGTTTTGATGTAACCAACATGCTGTAATAGCATCTTTTGCGGTATAGTTTTTTTGCTGATTTAAACTAATACCATGAGCTTCTTTAATATCGCCCAAAAGAAAATTAAACAAATCTAGCCCATGACTTGCTAAATCATCAAAATAACCAGCAGGAGCTATTTTTGCATCGGTACGCCAGTTGTAAGTACCAGATTTATCTAAATCGCTTGCTGGTTTACTAAAATGCCAGTTAATGTGCCTCACCTCGCCAATATATTGGTGCTTTAGCCATTCATTAATTTTAGTAAATCGGGGCAAAGAACGTCTGTAATAGGCAACAAATAACGGCAGTTGTTTTTCTTTAAATAGATTATAAACTTCTAAACTTTCAGCATAACTGGGTGTCATTGGTTTTTCAATGCAGCACATTTTACCTGCTTCGGCAACCTTTAAAGCATAAAGTTTATGTGTGTCTGGAGGGGTTGCAATATAAATTGCGTCTACTTCATCATCATTAATTAAGTCATCAGCATTGGTGTAGTATTTTTTAATACCATGTCGGTTGGCATAATCTTGAGCTTTTTCAGTATCTCGCCTCATGACTGCTACAAGCTCAAAACCTTCGGTGTTTTTATATGCAGGACCACTTTTAACTTCGGTAACGTTGCCACAGCCAATAATACCCCATTTGATTGTTTTTTTATCTTCCATGTGCTATTCTAAAAATAAAAAGAGAGCCTTTAGACTCTCTTTAATAAACTTACAAATATTAATCCTCACTTTCTTCCATCGTGTGATATACATTTTGCACGTCGTCGTCGTCGTCTAATTTTTCTAAAAGCTTTTCAACATCGGCAGCTTGCTCTGGAGTCAATTTTTTTGTTACCTGTGGAATACGTTCAAAACCAGACGATAATATTTCAATACCTTTTTCTTCTAAAGCTGCTTGAATAGCACCAAAACTTTCAAAAGGCGCGTAAATTAAAATGCCATCTTCATCGGCAAAAACTTCTTCGGCACCGTAGTCTATAAATTCCAACTCAATTTCTTCGGCGTCTAAACCTTCGGCATTGATTCTAAAATTACAGGTGTGGTCGAACATAAATACTACCGAACCCGAAGTACCTAAACTACCATCACATTTATTAAAATAACTACGCACATTCGCTACGGTTCTGGTATTGTTATCGGTTGCGGTTTCAACTAAAACAGCAATTCCATGGGGTGCGTAGCCTTCAAAAATAACTTCTTTATAATCTCCTTGACCTTTTTCGCTTGCTTTTTTTATAGCCCGTTCTACGTTGTCTTTAGGCATATTTACCGCCTTGGCATTTTGCATCACAGCTCTTAACCTAGCGTTACTTGCCGGATCTGGACCGCCTTCTTTTACGGCCATTACAATGTCTTTTCCAATGCGTGTAAATGCCTTACTCATAGCAGACCAACGCTTCATTTTACGTGCTTTTCTAAATTCAAAAGCTCTTCCCATACTAAAGTTTAAAGTTTAAAGGTTTAAGGTCAAAAGTTTTTTCAACCGATGCAAATTTAAAAAAATCTACGAATTGAAATAACGGATATTAATTTTTATAGTGTGATATACAGAAAACTGTTACTGAACACTGATTACTTGGTTTTAATCTTCATCATCCGGTTCTACAATAGCCTCAATAGCTTTTGCTAGTTTGAAATCTTTTTCGGTGACACCATTTTCAGAGTGAGTTGATAATGAAATGGTTAGTACATTATATACGTTGGACCAGTCGGGATGATGGTTTAATGCTTCACACTCGAAAGCGATCCTACTCATGGCGCTAAAGCAGTCTTTAAAATTTTCGAATTCAAATTCGGCATGAATGGCATCGTCATAATAATCCCACTCAGGTAAATTTAATAATCTTTTTTCTATGTCTTCGGCAGAAAGTTTGCTCATAATAATGGATTTATTAATTAATATTAAATTTTTACTAATTTACTAATTTCAAATGAATAATGTTTTGTTATTCTAGGTTAAACTATGCAGGATTGCTGTTGTATGGCTGGGACACCCGCGTTAGGGGTTGTACTGGAAAGCCCACAGCGACGGAGGAGCGAGGACTTGTAAGGAAAAACCCGACCCGATAGGGAACGCCCGAATGCCTTATACTTCTAGTTCGGTGATGATGTCTTGGCTTATTATTTGGAGGTCTATTGGTAATAAATTGTATTTTGGTAATACGGCCAAATACCGGTCATCATTAGTGGTATAGACTTGCTTGTATATGGCGTTTTTAAGACCTAGGGATTTTGTAAGGTCTTTTATGAATTCGTCGTGATGTACTAAATCGGTACTGCCTAAGTGAAAAATGCCTGATTTATTTCGGTTAATAATGTAGTGAATTTGTAGGGCTACCTTGCTATCTGTTGTGACATTCATTATTAAATTAGGAAACACTTCAACGGGTATATCTTCGCTTATATTTCGAGCAATTTCTTGAACTCTGGGAGATTGTTTGCCAAAAACCATGGGAAGCCTTAAAATGGCGACTTGGTTTTTTGGTAGGCGTAGCAGCATGTTTTCAATTTTAATTTTGAAATGTCCGTACACACTGTTGCTTAATGTTTTGTCTTCTTCGTAGCTCGGGTACTTGCTATAGGCATCAAAAACATTGGACGATGATAAAAAGATGATTTTTGTTTTTTTTGAAAATACATACTCTGCAACATGTTTATGAGCTATAAATTGGGTTGCAAAATCACCGCGAAGTGCCGAAATAATGATGGTAGGTTTTACAATATTGAGTATTTCGTAAACATCATCTTCTTCAAAATTGTATTGAAAAAAATGCTTGTTTTTTTCTAATTGAATATTTGATGTGTTGTAGGTTCCGAAAGTTTTAAAATAAGAGCAGAGTTCTCTATAAATGGCATTCCCTAAAAAACCACTGGCACCTAAAATTAATATGCGATGTTTACTTTCTTTCCCCTGTGCTTTCATTAACCTGATTTAGGTTTGCTCTTTATAAAACGGTAATTTGACAACCGTTGCTGGTATGGCATTTTTACGTATTTGGATGTAGATTTTACTTCCAACTTGGGAAAAATCAGTAGGCACATAACCTAAACCAATACCCTTGCCCAAACTTGGAGACATGGTCCCCGAGGTTACTAGGCCTATTTTGTTGCCGTTACTGTCTACAATATCGTAGTCGTGACGCGGAATACCACGTTCGTCTAGCTCAAAAGCGACTAATTTGCGTTCTGGACCTTGTTCTTTTTCTTTTTTCAAAGCTTCGGAATTTGTAAAGTCTTTGGTGAATTTTGTTATCCAGCCCAAACCAGCTTCAATAGGTGAGGTGCTGTCATTAATATCGTTTCCGTAAAGGCAATAACCCATTTCTAAACGTAGGGTATCGCGGGCCGCCAACCCAATAGGTTTGATACCAAAATCTTTTCCTGCTTCAAATACTTTATCCCAAATTTGTTTGACTTCGCTGTTCTTGCAGTAAATTTCGAAACCGCCACTACCTGTGTAACCTGTTGCCGAAATAATAACATGTTCAATACCTGCAAAATCACCCACTATAAAGTTGTAAAAATTGATAGCCGATAAATCGTGACTGGTTAAACTTTGCATCGCTTCAACCGCTTTGGGTCCTTGAATGGCTAGTAACGAATAATCGTCACTTAAATTGCGCATGGTAGCCCCCATGTTATTTTGAGACTGAATCCAGTTCCAATCTTTTTCAATGTTGCTGGCATTCACCACCAGTAAATAGGTTTGTTCTTTAATTTGGTATATAATTAAATCGTCTACAATGCCACCCGTTTCGTTTGGCATGCAGCTATATTGTGCTTTACCAATGCTTAATTTTGAAGCATCGTTACTTGATACTTTTTGTATAAGCGCCAAAGCATGTTCGCCTTCAATTAAAAACTCGCCCATATGTGATACATCAAAAACGCCAACGGCTTTTCTAACGGTTTCGTGTTCTATAGTAACACCTTCGTATTGTACAGGCATGTTAAAACCTGCAAAGGGTACTAATTTAGCGCCAAGGGATTCATGGGTTTTTGTTAAGGCTGTATTTTTCATTGATAGACTCTTTAATTTTACGAATGCAAATGTATTGAAATTTTATAGATAGACGTTTTTATTAAAAGTTAAAACCTGGATAGGTTAGGGGAAATGGAAAACATGTTTTTTTGTAAACGCTACTATTTTTATGGAGTTAAATGTGTTATAATGGTTGAGCTATGGTTTTGGTCTCGCTATCATTAAGCAGGAGCTTAGAGATAGCGGATAAATAAAAAAGGTTTAGATGTAACAACACACCTAAACCTTATATAATTTCTTTGTTAAAAATTATTTCAGCAAAAAAGCTTTCAAATCTTCATAAGTTGAAATAACTACCGATTCTTTTTCTTTCCCCATAACCGATTGAATTTGTTCTGGTAAGGGTTGCTCTTCTTTAATTACGGCTTCAACAACATCTAAAAACTTGGTAGGATGTGCGGTTTCTAAAAACACACAGTGTGCGTTAGCATTTTCTTTTAAATAAGCCTTGCAACCTAAATAGCCAACGGCACCATGTGGATCGGCTACGTAGTTGTAATTATCAAATATTTCCAGCATGGCAGCTTTAGTTTCTTCATCTGAAAAACTATAAGACGATAGATTTTCTTTTAAACTGCTAAAATTGTTTTTGTAGATTTCTTGAATACGGACAAAGTTACTTGGCGCTCCAACATCCATAGCATTACTAATGGTTTGTACCGATGGTTTAGGCTCGTATAATTGGGATATTAAATAACGTGTTACTACATTATTAGCATTGTTTGATGCTACAAAATGGTTAATAGGTAGCCCTAATTGTTGTGCCATCATGCCAGCGCATATATTTCCAAAATTGCCACTTGGTACCGAGAAAACGATGTCTTTATATTCTTTATGCAACTGTTTGTAAGCAAACATAAAATAAAATAACTGAGGCAACCAACGTGCTACGTTTATAGAGTTTGCAGAGGTTAACTGCATATTGTTGGTTATAGACTCATCTAAAAAAGCGGTTTTCACCATGTCCTGACAATCGTCGAAGGTACCATTAACTTCCAAGGCTTTAATGTTTTGCCCAAGTGTCGTGAGTTGCATTTCTTGAATATCGCTTACTTTTCCGCTAGGGTATAGGATTACCACATTAACACCCTTAACGCCTAAAAACCCGTTGGCTACGGCGCCACCGGTATCACCAGAAGTTGCCACCAAAACAGTGACTTCCCTGTCATTATCTTGGTTAAAATACCCTAAACAACGCGCCATAAAACGTGCGCCGACATCTTTAAAAGCCATGGTTGGTCCATGAAACAGCTCTAAGGTAGATATGCTATCGCTAAGTTTCACTACAGGAAAATCAAACGATAAAGTTTCTTCAACAATCGTTTTTAAAATGGCTTCAGGAATTTCTGGAGACACAAATTGTTTAATGGCTTCAAAAGCAATTTCTGAATACGATAAGTCATCAATAGTATCAAAAAACGCTTTAGGAAGCGGTGTAATGCTTTCTGGAAAATACAACCCCTTATCGGGCGCAATACCTTTAATAACGGCGTTTTTAAAAGTTGAATTTGCTGCTTTATGGTTTAGTGAGTAATAGTTCATTTTGTTTTGAAAATTGACCGAAGACGGAAGACGGATGACCGAAAGCCGAAAGCGGGTAGTTTATTTTATGTTCTTGCGAAAAGCGCTCATCATGTTTATAAGATGAATAGTTTATGTTTTTTGAAAATTGACCGAAGACGGAAGACAGATGACTGAAAGCCGAAAGTGGGCAATTTATTTAATGTTCTTGCGAAAAGCACTCATCATGTTTATAAGATGATATGCTTCTTCATATAATTTAATAAATTCATTTTCGGCAATGTAGTTCCTTCTTTTTGCTTTAAATAAACAGGTTACAACTTCAGCTAAAGAACGAATGGAATAGCCAATGAATCTTTTTTGTTCAGGATTTGATTGACCGATAGAACCTTCAGTAATATTTAAAGCTATGGAATCTGCTGCTCTACAAATTTGAGAAGCTAGATTAAATTTTTCTCTATCGGGAAAATTCATGGAAACTTGATCTATAATTTCACCAAAGTCCATTGCTTTTTGCCAAATAATAAGTTTTTCAAATTTGAATTTATTCATTTTATAATTTTACGCCTTAAACACCTGTCTTCTGTCTTCGGTCATCAGTCTTAAAGAATCTTAACCCCTTCCACATTAATCTTCGACACATGAATATCGAAATCTATTCCTGTTTTAGAATAAACATATTTCATGCTATCTGCTACTTTTTCAGCTGTTTCACTTCCCTTATTTAAAGTGAAAATAGAAGGTCCGGAACCTGAAATACCTGCACCCAAAGCGCCTGCTTTTAAGGCTTCGGCCTTAACGTCGTTGTAATGTGGAATCAGCTGACTTCTATATGGTTCTACAATAACATCGTGTAGTGATCTTTGAATTAGATTATAATCGTTCGTATGCAACGCATGAATTAAACTTCCAAAATTAGCCCACTGCGCTATGGCATGGCTTAACGAAACTTCTTTAGGAAGGATGGCTCTAGCTTCGGATGTTTTTACTTCAATTTGTGGATGAATAATGGTGGCGTATAAATCGTCTGGACAAGGAATTTCTAATATTTCCAACGGATTGATACTTTTTACTAAGGTGAAACCACCGAATAGGGCAGGGGCAAGGTTATCGGCATGTTCACATTTACTAGCCAACGCTTCGCCTTTAATAGCAAATTCGGTTAATTGGGTTTTGTTATAGGGTCTTCCCAAAAGTTCGTTCATACCATAAACACTACCCACAGCACTGGCGGCACTGCTTCCAATACCACTACCGGGTTTTATGTTTTTATAGATTTCGATTTCAAATCCGCATTCGGGTTTAGCAGCTTCATACATCGCCAATGCCGAAACTCCAGCTACATTCAGCTCTGCTTCATAAGGTAAATCGAAGCCTTCAATTTTTGTAATATAAATTCCTTTTTTAGCGATTTTTCTAATCACCATTTCGTCACCAACACTGTCTAAGCAAAACCCTAATACATCAAAACCACAAGCTACATTGGCTACGGTTGCAGGTGAAAATATTTTTATTTCGTTCATTTTTTTGTCAATAGTCATTAGGCAATAGCCATTAGTCAATAGTCAATTTTTTAATCATTTCCAATTCTAATAATATCGGCGAATAAGCCAGAAGCGGTTACTTCGGCACCAGCACCAGCACCTTTAATAATCATAGGCTGTTCTGGGTAGCGTTGTGTGTAAAACATCACGATATTATCTTTTCCTTGTAGGTTGTAAAAAGGGTGATCGCTTGGTATTTCCTGTAAACCAACACTTGCCTTGCCATTATTAAATTGCGCTACATATTTTAACTGACAGTTTTTCGCTTTCGCGGAAGCATATAAGGCTTGATAATGTGCTTCGTCTGTAATTAATGTTTGATAAAAATCATCAACAGAATCGCTTTTTACACCCAAATCGGATAAAAAGGAGGTATTATCAATGTCTTCCAAATTCATTTCAACACCGCTTTCTCTTGCAAGGATTAATATTTTTCTAGCAACGTCTACACCACTTAAATCGATTCTTGGGTCTGGTTCGGTGTAACCTTCGGCAGCAGCTTGTTTTACTACATCATAAAATTTAGTGGTATCGTTAAAATTGTTGAATACAAAATTCAAACTCCCAGACAACACGGCATGAATGGAAGTAATTTTGTCTCCTGAAGCTATTAAATTGTTTAACGTATCGATAATAGGTAAACCAGCGCCCACATTGGTTTCAAATAAATAGGGTGCATTGTATTTTAATGATAAACGCTTTAATAATTTGTAGTTTTCATAGTCGCTAGAACATGCAATTTTATTACACGCTACAACACCAATACTTTGTCGTAAATATTTTTCGTATAAACCTGCCACATCTTTATTTGCAGTAACATCTACAAAAATACTGTTACGGAGATTCAATGATTTTGTATTTTCAAAAAAGCCCTCTAAAGTAGCGGTTTCGCCGGTTTCTAATTGCTCTTTCCAATGGGTTAAATCGATGCCATCTTCACTAAAAATCATTTTTCTGGAATTGGATAATCCAGCAATACGTAAGTTGATTTTCAGGTTTTCTTTTAGGTATTTTCGTTGCTGTTTTATTTGTTCTACCAATTTTTCGCCAACATTTCCAACACCCGTAATAAACACATTGAGCTGTTTGGTTTTGCTTTCAAAAAACTGCTCGTGTAACGTGTTAAGTGCTTTTTTAACATCATTTTGCAAAATAACTGCAGAAATATTTTTCTCTGAAGCACCTTGTGCAATGGCTCTAATATTGATGTTGTTTTTACCCAATGTACTAAACATTTTTCCGCTAATACCTTGGTGGTTTTTCATGTTATCGCCTACTAAAGCAATAATTGATAAGTCTTTTTCAACAATAATTGGATCGATTTTATGTAAAGCGATTTCGTTTTCGAACGTTGCATCAATAGCAGTTTTGGCTAATTCCGCATCATTTTCATCAATTCCTAAGCAAATAGAGTGCTCAGATGATGCTTGTGTGATTAAAATGACATTAATCTTTTCTTGGGAAAGTGTTTCAAACAAACGTTTAGAAAACCCAGGAATGCCAATCATACCACTTCCTTGAAGTGTTAGTAAAGCGATATTTCCAATATTGCTAATACCTTTTACAGGTGATGTAGAAATAGTTTCTTCGTTGGAAATAACAGTACCGGCAGCTTCTGGCTCTAAAGTGTTTTTAATGTGAATAGGGATATTCAAATCCAAAACCGGCTGTACTGTTGGCGGAAACAACACTTTTGCCCCAAAATGAGACAATTCCATAGCCTCTTGGTACGATATTTTTTCGATAGGGTAGGCTTGTTTTACCAGTTTTGGGTTGGAAGTAAACATACCACTAACATCTGTCCAAATCTCTAACTGTTCTACCTTTAGCGCTGCGGCAACAATAGCTGCAGTAAAATCAGAGCCACCACGCCCCAAAGTAGTTTGTTCGCCTATTTTAGATTTTGATATAAACCCAGGCAGTATCGTGATTTGTTGTGATGCCGTATTGAAATAGGCTTGAATATTTTTGTTGGTTATAGTATAATCGACTTCAGCTTTAGTGAAGTTGGAATTTGTAATGATTAGTTCTTGCGAATTTTTACTTTCGGCTGATAAACCGCGATTCTTCATGGTTTCAGCAATAATGAATGACGAAAGCATTTCTCCATAACTCACCAACTTATCGGATGTTTTTGGAGATAATTCATTTATTAAAAAGATACCGTCCAGCAGACTTTTAAGGGCATTTAGTTTTTCATCAATAAAAGCTATTATAGGAGTGCTTTTTTCAAGATTAAGCTCATTAACAATATTAAAATGAATGTCTTGTATTAAATTAAATGTATCAATATATATTTTGTCTTTGTTTTGCGCTTGCTTACCTGCTAAAAGTAATTTGTCTGTAATACCGCCTACAGCAGACACTACACATATTACTTTATCTTTTTTTGTATAATTATCTAAAATGTTAATAACGTTATTTATGTTTTTTGACGAACCTACAGAAGTTCCTCCGAATTTTAAAACTTTCATGTTTATATTATTTAGTTCACTAAGTTGATATTTGTTAACTGTGTTCACTGATATGCTTCGTAGTTGTTTTTCAATGGTCACATGCAATTTTTACATATACATTCTTTATGCTAGCAAGAACAAGTTTTGGAAATTTCATGTTTTAATGAATTGATGATTTAAAAAAAATATTAAAGATGTTGTAATTGTAAAAATCACAAGGATAGCCTGAAGAATATATAATTAGCAACCCCAAGGGGTTGTAATAATGGTAGTTGTTCCAAAAGTAAAAGCGTTCCTTCTTGTTGAAAAAGGAAGCATCATGCTCGTATTTTGGTTTGAATGATTCATTATATCTATAATAATAGAACCCAAAAATATCACATTTAACCTTATAAAAAAATTAAAAATTCTTTTTTGCAGTATTCTTATATTCAAACAGCTTTCATTTAAGAAAAACAACTATTTAAAAATAGAATTGAAAAATCTATAATAATTGTTAACTGCCCTTAAAAAGTCATAAAACCTATTCTTATTTAATTAACCAACATTATGCTAAAATTATAGATGATTTTTAACAATATATTTTAATTAATATCGTTTAAATACTAAAATATTCGATAAAATGTTGTTTTTATAAAAATTTTCGTATATTTGTAACGTTAATCCATAAAAAACCTACAAAATGAAACTCCAAACACTCTCAAAAGGAATTCTAATAGCTCCATGTTTATTATTCGCGTTATTTACGCAAGCCCAAGGAACTTCAAAACTTGCTCAGGAAAAATCTACTATTGTAAAAACCGACATACCAGATGTTATTGGTAGTGCCGGTTTAAATAACACTGCCAAAGAGATAGATATGACGGGGGAAGTTATAGATGATAAAGATACTATTGTTATAGAAAGAGGCTTTGTTTACAGTACTTCTGAAAAGCTTCCAACGGTTTCAGACACCAAGGTCATTGCGAAAAGTAGCGAAGGAACTTTTAGTAATAAATTATCAGAGGTATCAACAAACACAATTTATTATATTAGACCTTATGCGACAACCGAAAAAGGTACCTATTATGGAAGTTTAAGTATTATAGATACCAGTACACAATCCAATATTGATGTTAATTCAAAAGTGAGACTTAAAACCTATCCCAATCCATCAACCAATTATATTAGTCTTTCGGGTTTAATGGAAACCAAAAACTATATTATTTATAATATGACGGGAAAAGAATTAGCAAGAGGTAGTGTCTCTTACAATAACAAAATAGATGTTAGGTTTTTAGATAATGGATTATATCTTTTAAAATTAGATGACTTTGAAATAATTAGGTTTGTAAAAGAGTAAATACTACTTACAGTTAAAAAAATCACCAATAAATCCTTGACCAATTTTTAGTTGAGGATTTTTTTATTGAACTCATCTTGACTTTTGGTTTTTAACCGAAAATGAGATAAAACTTGTACAGATGAGGCGCTTTTTGCAAGACATAGCATCGCTACGCATAAAAAAGTAACGAAATATGGTTAAGGTTTAGCCATTCCTGCCTGCCGGCAGGCAGGTTTTAGGAAATAGAAAAAGTAGAGATATGTTCATTATATAAAAGCTATTATATAAAGCAACGGCTTGATTTAAAATATAAAAATGCGTAATATTAATGTTGATTAGAAACACATTTATTACATGAGGCCCATGGGAATGGCATTCACAGGGGGATGATTATTCAGGTTATTCCTCTGACCAAATAAAAACAATAAATAAAAGCAGATGAAGATATTATCTAAAGAACAAATTTATCAAGGAGATACATTAACCATAGAACGTCAAAATATTTCATCTACATATTTAATGGAACGCGCTGGTTCAAAAGTTTTTAACTGTATGCATGTGCGTTTACAAGGCGCTCAAGTGCCAATTCACATATTTTGTGGTATTGGTAATAACGGTGGTGATGGGTTGGTTTTGGCAAGACATCTAATTTTAGAGGGCTATAATGTTAAAATATATATTGTTAATTATAGTGATAAACGGTCGAAAGATTTTTTAATTAATTATGATAGAATTAAAAGTATCACAACAGATTGGCCAACTCTTTTAAATAATAAGGAAGATTTTCCCGAAATAAATGCAGAAGATATTATTGTTGACGCTATTTTTGGTATAGGTCTAAACAAGCCTGTCGATAATTGGATTAAGGATTTATTTGTTCATTTTAAGAAAGCCAAGGCATTTACATTATCTATTGATATTCCTTCAGGATTAAGTACCGATAATGTACCCAAAGATGAAAATGCTGTTGTTTGGGCAAGTTATACCTTAAGTTTTGTAACGCCCAAATTAGTGTTCTTTTTACCCGAAACGGCAAAATATACTACGCAGTGGGAAGTTTTGGATATTGATTTGGACGTCGATTTTTTATATGAAACTGTTGCTGAAGCCGAATTAATAGGAAAGCATGAAGTCTTGCCTCTCTATATGCCAAGAGACAAATTTTCGCATAAGGGCCAATTTGGACACAGCTTAATTATTGGGGGGAGTTATGGTAAAATTGGTGCCGTTATTTTAGCCAGTAGGGCAGCTTTGTCTTCTGGAGCAGGTTTGGTGTCTGCTTATGTGCCGAAATGTGGTTGTGTACCCTTGCAATCCGCTTTTCCAGAGGCGATGGTTATCACGGATATAGATGAGGAAAAAATAACCAAGATTGATTTCGACATCATACCTACAGTCATTGGATTTGGAGTAGGCGTGGGAACCGATGCTAAAACGATACAAGCTTTTGAAGATTTTTTAAAAAAGAATACAGCGCCACTTGTTATCGATGCCGACGGTATTAACCTATTAGCGCAAAAGAAAGCATTATTAAAATTAGTACCAAAACAAACGGTTCTAACACCACATCCCAAAGAATTAGAGCGTTTAATAGGTAAGTGGACAGACGATTTTGATAAATTAGATAAGGTAAAAGTCTTTTCGAAAAAACACAATCTAATAGTTGTAATTAAAGGCGCCAATACCATTACCGTGTTTCAAGAAAAGTTATATGTGAATTCGACAGGAAACCCCGGTCTTGCAACCGCAGGAAGTGGTGATGTGCTAACAGGAATCATTACGGGTTTAATATCACAAGGGTACCATCCATTAAACGCAAGTATTTTTGGGGTTTATTTGCATGGAAAATCGGCAGACATTGCTGTTGAAGATTATGGTTATCAAAGTTTGATAGCAAGTCATGTCATTGATTATTTAGGTGAAGCTTATAAGGATTTATTTAAACTGCCAGAACAACCAGAAGTAAGGGAAGCGGAAGATGAAGGTGAGAAGTAGAGGCTTTAAATCTGCCAGCCCGATTAAAAGAGTACCCATTTTTTGAATTTGCAGCCTTCTCTTAGATAGTTTGTTAAATTAACATATAGGGTGTGGAAATATTTTCAACATGCTAACGGTTTGTTAGCGTTTTAATAAAACCGTGTTTTAAATAGTACTATCGGTTATTTAAATTTGTCTAGAGAAAGAGCAAAAAATAATTTTATTGCATTCTTCAAGGTGCTTTCAAAAATAGGGAGAACAGCCTTATCAAATTACATTTTCCAAAGCATCATTTTAGGAATTTTATTTTATGGCTATGGTTTTGGAATGTTTAATGGCTTTTCAAGATTTGAATTGTTAGCTATTGTTGTGGCAATTTGGACTATTCAAATCACATGTACCTATCTCTGGTTAAAGTATCACAAACAAGGGCCGTTAGAACTTCTTTGGAGAAAGCTAACCTATAATTCTTTTAATAAAAACTAATACATGCCATGGCAGAAAACAATTTAGCTAAAGTGAGTAAAACAAAGACTCTAATTGTTTTTATTCTAACCATCATTTTAGGGTATGCACTTTTTATAATTCCTGACCTATTCTTCGGGATAACAAAAATCAACGGTGGAAAAAAGGGCATTAATTTATTGTTTATGGCTTTGTTCCAGTTTTTCTCTATTACAGTTCTACTATATGTTTCACTTAAACTTTTAAAAAAAGACTTTAAGTATATCGGACTTCGATTCGTAAACCTCAAAAAGGACACGCTTTTAGGTATCGGTTTTGGCGCCTTATGGACCCTATTGCAGTTTACCTTATTAATACCAAATACTGGTGGGGCAGATCGTCTGGATATCAAAGGCATGTTGGATATGTACGATGGCAGTATAACAGGGCTTCTTTCCTTTATTGCCCTTGGCGTTATTGGTGGCGGTATCACTGAAGAGCTTTTTAACAGGGGCTATTTTATAAATGTTCTCAAAGATGTATTTAAAAATCCAAAAACCGGACTGTGGTTTTCGGCAATTTTATCCATCTTACTTTTTGCGCTAGGGCATATGCCTGTTAGTGCATTGGATTGGCTTGATATTTTGGTGCCTACAATTATGTATACGTTATTGTTTATTTCAACCAAAAGAGTAACAGCCTCTATAGTGGCACATGGTATTTATAATATGTCAGCAATTATTCTAACATATTATATGTATGCTATTTAGTATTAATCAATCAAATAATCAAAAATGAAAAAGCACTTCTAATCACTCTAATTATTTTTTCCGCTTGCAAACAGAAGAAGCGTTCGCAAAACACATCAACAGATTTAAATAACGATTCTATAGTACAAATAGAACGTATTGAAAAAAAATTGGTTCCAGTACATTACCTAAAGGATAAGGACCATAAAAAGTCAATACCCCAACTCATGCAGGAAGATAGAATCGCAGGAGTAAGTATCGCATTTTTTGATAATGGGAAAATAGCTTGGCAAAAAACATATGGGTATTCCAATCTTGCGGATTCCACAAAGGTTACCCCCAACACAGTCTTTAACGGTGCCTCTTTAAGCAAATCTGTGACCGCAATGGCTGCTTTAAATTTAGTGGATCAAGGGGTTTTAACCTTGAATGAAGACATCAACAAGTATCTTGAAGGCTGGAAAGTGCCTGACAATAAATTCACTGTACATGAAAAAGTAACCCTCAAACGACTTATTGGTCATACTGCAGGTTTTGAAAGATATGTACAGTCATCCTTTTTTCCCAATGAAGAACTTCCAACCATAGACCAGATGTTGACAGGAGAAAAACCTTCCGTTGATCCAGCTGTTTCCGTAGTATCTGTTCCCGGACAAAAACAAGTATATTCAAATCCGGGGTATTCCGTTATTGAAAAACTCATAGAAGATGTCACTGACAAAGAGTTTAATGCCGCCATCACTGAACTGATATTTGAACCATGTGATATGACCCATAGTTCATTTGAACAGCCAGTCCCGAACCACCTTTCACAGCAAATGGCTACTGGATATTCCAATGCATTGGAGCCGTACCCTTATAAATTGTTTCCGTTTAAAGCGGCCGGGGGCATTTGGACGACCCCTACCGATTTAGCAAAATTTTTATTGACAGTATTGGAAGACCATCATTCAGGTACTAATGCCATCCTGTCAAAAAGCATAACAGACAGTATATTTACTAAAACACCCACAAGATTAGGGTTTGCAAAGATTTACAACGATGAAAGCCAAGATATACTCTTTGAACACTGGGGGAGTAATTCGGGATTTACCTGCTATATGGTGACGTCACTTAATAACAAGCAAGGTGTGGTCATTATGACCAACAGCGATAACGGGATGTCCCTGATGAGTTATATCGCCAGGGCAGTCGCAGTAGCATATGATTGGGACTTTTTACAACCAACAGTGTTTGATCGCATTGCAATGGACGGGGTAGAAATGAACAAGTTCACAGGAAAATTTAAAGGAGGAAACGAAGTGTTGGAATTTGAGGTTGCTGAGGGGACCCTTCACTTTTTAAGTGCAACAGATACTACCTCAAAACTTGTTCCTGTGGCAGGGAATAAATTCATACAGTCAAATGACAACACACTTTATGAGTTCTTAAAGAATAAAGAAGGCGTAGTGAAGTATGTCCGTATGACAAAGGCAGATGGGTATAATAGCGATTACCTTAAACAATAAAAATATACAGATGAAAAGGAGGTTTTTAATTTTTGTCCTATTGCTATGGGGGGGATCGCTTGTTTCTTGTCAAGATCAAAGCAATGGCATTTCGACGATTAAAGGCCATGAGGTATCTCCCACTGATTTAGATAATTTCATTCAAAATCAAATAGATTCACTTAAAGTTGCAGGCCTGTCCGTTGCAATTATCCGTGATAACAAAATGGTTTACAACAACGCATTTGGTTTTAAAAGCCTTGCCACAAAAGAAAAATGCACTCCCGAAACACTATTTGAGGCCTGTTCGCTCTCAAAACCGGTGTTTGCATATTTTGTAATGTTACAAGTAAAAAAAGGTATCATAGATTTGGATAAACCTCTTTATGAATATTTACCAAATGACGATTTAGCAGACGATGGACGCTATAAAACAATAACTGCTCGTATGGCGTTGTGCCATGCTTCAGGTTTACCAAATTGGCGAGAAAACACCAATGGCCAACTAAAAATATTATTTCAACCTGGAGCTGAGTTCGGCTATTCGGGAGAAGGATATCAATATTTAAAAGATGTCTTAAGTCATCTTTTAAAAGTGGACGATAGGGGTCTCGATAAACTTATTCAAAACGATGTTGTCGCCCCGCTTGGTATAGACTTTATGAAATTCACTTGGGAAGATACGTATAGCTCAAAAAAAGCTTTCGGTCATAGAAACGGCGTGCCTACAGATAATGGTCCGGTTTTATTGAATGATAGAGATGATACCTTTGGAGCAGGTTATAGCCTACATACAACTTCTAGCGACTATGCTAAATTTTTGATTGGTATGATGGAACCTCATTTGCAACAAAGAAAATTTGTTGATGAAGCACTCGTGTCTCAAAACGGTATGCCTAACGAAGCAGGTGAATTACACAGAAGTATGGCTTTTCCTATCAAAAAGGTTGGAGAAAGATTGAGGTATTATCATTCTGGTAACAATGGTGATTTTAGAGCCTATTGCCATTTTTATAAAGAAAAAGGATACGGAATTGTAATGTTGAGCAATAGCGACAATTTTTTGTCATCGCGATGTGCCCAAAGAATTATAGAGTATTTGGAAGATGTGTGGTTTTATGTGTAAATAAGTAAGCCAATAAAATAAGATAACAAAAATAGCTTGGGTGGTGGCCCAAGCTATTTTTTAACTTATACGGTTTTAAGATACTGCCTCCGCAACCACCTTAAATATTCAATGACGTAAACAGTTCCGTTAATTCAGGACTAGAAGGTCTGGGTGCATCGGGGGTTACTATATTACCATTGGGATCTATTAAAATAAACCTAGGAATCCCTTTGATTTTATAATCCAAAACAAATTGCGATTGCCATCCGTTTGGTGCTAATAACTGTACGCCGCTTAGTTCTTTATCAGCTATCATAGCTTTCCAATCTTCACGGGCTTTATCCCACGAACCGCCGTGACTTCTATCGTCATCAATAGATAAGCTAACAAATTGAATATTTTTATCGTGATATTGTTTCTCTAAAGCTTTTAAGGAAGGAATCTCAGCCTTACAAGGACCACACCAAGTTGCCCAAACATCTATATAAACATATTTTCCTTTTAAATCGGACAAGGAGGTTGTGCCACCATTATAGTTTTCGTATGCCTCAAAAGTAGGCGATGGTGCGCCTTTTGGTAATTCCGTTTTTAGCGCTATAGACTCTGCTAAATACCCTTTATAATAATTTAGCATAGGGTCTATGTTTTTTGATAAACTATTAATGATAGAGGTGTCTATATCTTTATTAGCGTTGTAAAACTCGGTTAATTCGGTTTTTATTTTGCCAAACTTTGATTCTAATTCAGCCATATCCAAACGACCTAATGCGTCTAAATCTAAAAGTTCTTCCTGCATTAAGTTGTTTTCAGCCAAAAAGTTACTGTGTTCTGCACCAGTTCCTGAGTATTTTACAGATTCATCAAATTCTTTTGTATCTAAAGTCACGGTAATGTCGAAACCATTTTTTAGAAATAGGTTTGTAGATTCTTTGCCATCATAAAAGTTATAAACGCCTGTTTCGACTTTTAAGGTATCACTAAAAGTGCCATCGTCATTTACTTTAATGGTTTTAGAAAATGTACGCGATCTTACTACAACCGAATCACTGTTTTTATCAATGATTTTACCCGATAGAGCAACGTAATCTTTAGGTTCTTGCTTACATGCTATTATGGCAATGGCAGCAGTTAATAAAAGTAGTTTTTGCATGTGTTTGTCTTAAGTATTTAATGAACCCATTTTGATTTTTTTCGCTTCAATCCAAAAAGACAAGACGAGTTCAATCTCAAAAATAAATATTTAATAATTTTTAAGCCTTATTTTTGTTAAACATTAACATTTCCCTAAAGTTTATAAGTCAGTTTTTCATAAGAAACAATTTCAGGAATAATATTTAATGCATGTAATTCCTTTTGAATGGTAGTAACCGTTTTTTTGTCGATTAAACTTTGGGACCATTCGGTAATGCCTAACCATTCCTGCACATCTTGCAATTGCTGTCCGTAACGATTTGCAATGGTTCTGTCAATACTCGGGATGTCCTTAAATTCTATAGTGGTGTTATTTATAATTCTTAAAATGGTTTTTAAATCTTCCTTGTTTGATTCAATAAAATCTTCCCTAACAGCTATTACAAAACAAGGCCACGGTGTTGGGCAGTTGCCTATGCTTCTAAACGTGCCGTTATCGACCAATGGTTTGGTGGTGAATTTCTCCCACATAAAATAATCGGCAGTGCCATTAGTTAATGCTTCAACAGCACCGTTTAAATCGTTAACGACTTCAAAATTTAGATGTTTTTTTAAATCCCAACCATGGTTTTCAGCATTAATATAGGCCATTAAATGTGACCCCGAACCATATCTGCTTATAGCCGCTTTTTTTCCTTT
Organism: Mariniflexile sp. TRM1-10; assembly: GCF_003425985.1. Lineage (NCBI taxonomy): Bacteria > Pseudomonadati > Bacteroidota > Flavobacteriia > Flavobacteriales > Flavobacteriaceae > Mariniflexile > Mariniflexile rhizosphaerae. The sequence goes on along the minus strand of NZ_CP022985.1, from coordinate 4,177,518 downwards.
TAAATCTTCAATGGTTTTATATGGTGCATTTTTACCAACATGAATTCCCCAATTTAAAGGTGTTTGCACAAAAGTTTGTACTATTTTGCTAGGGTTTCCGTCTATAATGTCTTTAATAATTCCTTCAGTAAGTATCACGGCAATATCGATATCTTTATTGCGGAGTGCTTTACACATAGCACCCGTGCCTTCTGGACAATCTTGCCAACGCAAATGGATACCTTCGTCTTTATATTCTCCGTTTTTTAAGGTTAAATACCAAGCCAAATTAAAATGTTCCGGTACGCCACCAATAGTTATTTGCTTCATGAAACGAATGGGTTATTAAAAGATTTTATTCAGGGTGTAAGTTATGAGATTTTCTACGGATTTTAATGGATTCTCACTAAAAGTACCATGGGCTCTATTAGCAATAATGGCATTTAACGATAGGGCATGATGGCCTAAAAGTTTTGATAGTCCATAAATAGCAGATGTTTCCATTTCTAGGTTTGTAATGCGGATGCCTTTAAAATTGAAACTATCCATCTTGCTATTTAAATCGGCATCCTGTAAAGGCAAGCGTAATATACGCCCTTGAGGGCCGTAAAAACCACCTGCCGTTGCTGTTAGCCCTTTGAAAATGGCAGCGCTTTCTAATTTGCTTTCCAATAATTTGCTGTTATTAATAACAATGGGGCGTGATTTGTTTACAGGCCAATGGCAGTGCTTAATAAAAGCATCTTCAATATCAGGATTGCCTATGCCGTTTATTTGATATGCATGCAGCATGCCATTAAGATCTAAAGCATGTGTGCTTAAAAGAAATGAATCTACTGGAATGTCTTTTTGTAAAGAACCCGACGTACCAATTCTAATAATATTAAGACTGGTAAGGACTTCTTTTGGGCTTCTTGTTTTAAGGTCTATATTGAAAAGGGCGTCTAATTCGTTTAAAACAATATCAATATTATCTGGCCCGATACCCGTTGATATCACCGAAATACGGTTGCCTTTAAAAGTTCCTGTATGGGTTTTAAACTCGCGCTTTTGTGTTTTAAACTCAATATGGTCAAAGTGTTTTGAAACTTGCCCAACCCTGTCCTGGTCACCTACAAAAATGATGGTTTTGGCAACATGTTCTGGCTTTAAATTTAAATGGTACACACTACCATCTGGATTTAGTATAAGTTCCGAAGCTTTAATTGGCATTATAAACGGTTTTTATTAATTTATTTTCCTTTTTATTGAATTGAAAATCGAACTTACTAATGCCACCAAACACCATATTGTTATCAATTTCTTTAGAAAAATTATGTTGTCCAAGCAATGCCTCATGTCCCTTTCTGTTTAATTTAATAAGGTTTTCTTCTTCTGTAAAAAAGAGGCTAAGCTTCTCTATAATTCTAGAAACCTGTAAATCACCATAGCCGTAATACCCTTGATAATTAAGCGCATAGCCTAATAGGTGGTGTCTGGATTTTATGGCAGTATTTTTAACGATTTCCAAAATATTGCGTTCCATAACATTGAGCCCGTCCTTGGTTTCGGGAAACCGCTCTACATGTGCTTTTAAACAATTACTTAAATACTTGAAAGACGACTTTTTCACAATATACGGCTTAAGTAAATTATGGTCTTTGCCACAGTAAATATGCCACACCGTAGTCGCTATATCAATATCTTCTGGCATCAGTTTAACTTTATCCCTATAATGCTTTAATAACTGACCAGCATTAAGTTCGGCTAAACCTTTTAAATTTTTGTTTCTTTCCACTTTACCGCTGCAAACCAGATAGAGTGGGAGTTTGATCTTTTTTTGTTGAATCAGGCTTATTACAGCGATCATATTGATGTGGCAAAACAAATCGTATTCAAACCATAGGATTATTTCTGAATAATTTTCTGAATGGTTCAGCTTATCCAACTCCTGTTTAATTTCAGATATTACTAAATCAATATCATAAAAAGTACTGAAAAAGTTTTTCCTAAGTTTTGAAAATTCATCTGAATATACCTGTTCTACAGTAGGGCCTTCACAAAGCATTTCTTGCCAAGTAAGTATCTCCCCTTCAATATTTAGCTCATTGAGGCGGTTGGTTAAAACGGAACCATTGGAAATATGAAGTGGAAGCTTGCCCATAAATTAGCCGCCAACACGTTTTACGTTAAACCCTTTGTCTTTTAGCATTTTCATGATTTTATCGCGATAATCGCCTTGAATAATGATTTTATCGTCCTTAAAACTACCACCAACACTTAGTTTGGTTTTTATTTCTTTTGCTAAAATTTTAAAATCTTCGGTAGCACCTGTGTAACCTTCTAAAATGGTTATGGGTTTGCCTTTGCGCTTTTCGTATTTACAAATAATAGGATCGTCTTGCATCCATATTTTTGATGTGTCCTCAGCGTCTTCTATAGGTTTTTCCTGGATATGATCCGGGAATAGGTTTCTTAATTGATCTTGTAAATCCATTTTATTGATTTATTTGTCTGTTCGAGCGCAGTCGAGAACTATCAAAACATCTCGACTGCGCTCGATGGGACAAATTAATTATTTTTTAATAAGTCCTAATTCTACCAAGCGCTCATTTAAAAATTCGCCTGCTGTAATATCGTCAAATGCTTTCGGATGGTTCTCGTCTATACAACCTTCTAAAACATCCAATTTCATAGCGCTAATAGGGTGCATGAAAAAAGGAATGGAGTAACGTGACGTTCCCCAAAGTTCACGAGGCGGATTAATAACACGGTGTATGGTAGATTTTAGCTTGTTGTTCGTGTGCCGCGATAGCATATCGCCTACATTAATCATCAATTCATCGGGTTCTGCAATGGCATCAATCCATTCGCCTTTATGGTTTTGCACCTGCAAGCCACGACCTTGCGCCCCCATGAGTAGGGTAATTAAGTTGATGTCGCCATGGGCTGCTGCACGAACCGCTTCTTTAGGTTCTTCGGTGATTGGTGGATAATGTATGGGTCTTAATATCGAATTACCGTTGTGTATGTAATCATCAAAATAGGTTTCTTTCAAACCTAGATGTAAAGCCAAAGCACGTAATACATATTTGGCCGTTTTCTCAAGCATTTTATAAGCTTCCTTGCCTACTTTGTTAAATTCAGGAAGTTCCTCAACGATGACGTTTGCAGGATAGTCTGCTGCTAATTTTGGATTATCTTCAACATACTGTCCAAAGTGCCAAAACTCCTTTAAATCGCCTTCTTTTTTGCCTTTTGCACTCTCTTTTCCAAACGACACATAGCCACGTTGACCGCCAATACCCGGGATTTCATATTTCTGTTTCGTTTCAACAGGTAAATTGAAAAAATTCTTTACTTCACTATATAATGTATCAACTAAAGTATCATTTAAAAAATGGCCTTTTAGTGCTACAAACCCAATGTCTTCATAGGCTTTCCCTATGGCATCTACAAATTTTTGTTTTCTAACAGCGTCTCCCGATGTAAAATCACTTAAATCGACACTTGGTATTATATTCATGAGGAATTATTTTAATTTGTTCTATAACAAATGTACAAAAACATTGTAAAGATTTACGCAATGAACTCCTCTTGACTTTTTGTTTTTAACCGAAAATGATATAAAATTTGTACAGATGAGGCGTTTTTTGAAAGGCATAGCAGAACTCAATGCCATTAAGTTAAGGGGAAGCGGGTCAGATTGAGCGCAGTCGAAACCTCTTTCAAGTCCTTTTTTGTTAAGCATTTCGCAAGCTGCGCTTCTATCTTCAAATAAAAATATATTTTCATTTTCGATAATGCTCAATGTGACAATTTAGAATAAACAGGCTTAACTCTTAATAACATTGAGCAGAGCTAAGGATAAAAAAGAAACGAACTATGGACGAATTTTAGCCATTCCTGCCTGCCGGTAGGCAGGTTTTAGGAAATAGAAAAAGTCAAGATGAGTTCAATGTCATTCAGATTACTTTATAAATCAATTGGTCTTTTTATGGTATATTTGATTCTATAAATACCTGATTTATGAGTAATACATCTGCTTCAAATAATATCATTTTCACTACGGATCATCTCGATACCAATATATTATTGGATTTGTACAAAGCTATTTTAAGACCCAGATTGATAGAGGAGAAGATGCTCGTTTTATTACGCCAAGGAAAAATAAGTAAATGGTTTTCTGGGATTGGGCAAGAAGCCATTGCTGTTGGTGTCACTTTAGCTTTAAATAATGATGAGTATATTCTACCCATGCACAGGAACTTAGGGGTGTTTACTACTCGAAACATCCCATTGTATAGATTGTTTGCACAATGGCAAGGTAAAGCTTCGGGGTTTACAAAAGGCAGGGATCGATCGTTTCATTTTGGAACCCAGGAATATAAAATTGTGGGGATGATTTCCCATTTAGGCCCGCAATTAGGCGTTGCCGATGGGATTGCTTTAGCTTCAAAATTAAAGAATAGCAATCAGGTTACGGCTGTTTTTACAGGTGAAGGAGGTACGAGTGAGGGCGATTTCCATGAAGCCTTAAACGTCGCTTCGGTATGGCAATTACCGGTTTTGTTTTGCGTGGAGAATAATGGCTACGGACTCTCAACACCCACAAATGAGCAGTATAATTGCCAACACATTGCCGACAAAGGCATTGGTTACGGCATGGAATCACATATTATTGACGGCAATAATATTGTAGAGGTTTATACAAAAGTTAGCGATATTGCCAACAGCGTCCGCAACAACCCCAGACCCGTTTTGTTGGAATTCAAAACTTTTAGAATGCGTGGGCACGAAGAAGCGAGTGGTACTAAGTACGTACCGCAGGAGTTGATGGACGCTTGGGCTTTAAAAGACCCTGTTGCAAATTTTGAAACATTTTTGAAGGCAGAAGGTATTTTAACCGAAACCGAAGAAGCATCAATAAAGGACGCTTTTTTAAATGAAATTAACGAACATCTACATATTGCTTTTGCGGAAGAAGCTATCATTCCTTATGAAACTATTGAATTAAATGATGTTTATCAAGAGTTTAACTATCAGAATGTTACAAATTATTCAGAATTAAAGGAAATTCGATTTATTGATGCCATTTCCGAAAGTTTAAAACAAAGTATGACACGGCATCAAGACTTGATACTTATGGGTCAAGATATCGCCGAATATGGCGGTGCTTTTAAAATAACCGAAGGTTTTGTAGAGCAATTTGGAAAAGAACGGGTGCGAAATACACCCATTTGTGAGTCGGCAATTATCGAAGCCGCTATGGGACTATCTATTGCAGGCATGAAAAGCGTGGTTGAAATGCAATTTGCAGATTTTATTTCCTCGGGTTTCAATCCTGTGGTGAATTATTTGTCAAAATCACATTACCGTTGGGGGCAAAATGCGCAGGTGGTTTTAAGAATGCCCTGCGGTGGTGGCGTTGCTGCAGGCCCGTTTCACTCACAAACAAATGAAGCTTGGTTTACCAAAACACCAGGCTTAAAGGTGGTGTATCCGGCGTTCCCCTATGACGCAAAAGGCTTATTAAACACTGCCATTAATGACCCCAATCCTGTACTGTTTTTTGAGCATAAAGCCCTGTACAGAAGCATTCGTCAAGAAGTGCCGACCGATTATTACACCTTACCTTTTGGAGAAGCGTCGTTAATTCGAGAAGGCAACGATATTACCATCATAAGCTATGGTGCCGCTGTGCATTGGGTTTTGGAAACGCTAGACAATAATGCCCATATCCAAGCAGATGTTATTGATTTACGTACACTTCAACCCTTAGATACCGAAACTATTTATGCGTCAGTCAAGAAAACAGGAAAAGCCATTATTTTGCACGAAGACACTTTGTTTGGGGGTATTGCAAGCGATATTTCCGCTTTAATAATGGAACACTGTTTTGAGTATTTGGATGCTCCCGTAAAACGTGTTGGAAGCCTAGAGACACCTGTTCCTTTTGCCCCGCAATTAGAAACGCAATACTTACCTAAGAATAGATTTGACATAGCATTAAACGAACTCATCAACTATTGAACTAGTTTGTTAACTAAATGTTAACTAAATGACTGATTGAATGCGGTTTAAAGTGAAAAAGTGTCAGTTTTTCTGAAATTTTTTCAGTTTATTTCGCTTGGCATTTTATTTGTTTTATAGTTGTAAAATTATTGTTTAACTTAAAATATTTAATTATGAGTACTTTAATTCCAACAGTAAAAAATGACACTAAAAGGTCAGCAGAAACTAATTTTAATTTGTTACCAAGTTTACCGTCTTGGTTTGATGATATACTTGGTAAAGGGTTAGGAACCGAATTTATGTCTAACTTTAATACAGGCATCACTTTGCCAGCAGTAAATGTTATTAATTCTGATAATGAATTTATAATAGATATGGCGGTTCCCGGACTGAAAAAATCTGACTTTGAAATCAATATCGATAACAATGTGTTATCCATAGGTGTGGAAGCCAAAACAGAAAATAACGAAAAAAGTGAAAACTACACCCGTAGAGAATTTGGATACTCTTCATTTAAGAGAACTTTTACCATTCCAGATTCTGTAAACGCAGATAAAATTTCAGCAGATTATACAGATGGTATTTTAAAAGTCCATCTCCCAAAAAGAGATGAAGCCAAGAGGAAACCTGTGAAACAAATTAAAATTTCTTAAGAGAAAGAGGGCTTTAAGCCCTCTTTTTTTATTGATATACTCGGATTCGTAGCTAATTTGTATCTTTAAAACCTAAAATGGTCGTATGCGCAAAAAGATGTCCATAATCTTGTTTTTGCTTTTTTTACTAAGTTGTAAAAAAGCAGAAATACCTTTTGAAGAATATTACACCTGGCACAAGCTTAAGGTTACGGCATCGGCATATAATTCATTAAAAAACCAAACCGACTCCAATCCACATATTACCGCATTTGGAGATAGTTTAAAACCCGGTCTGAATTATATAGCTGTTTCCAGGGATTTGTATAGAAAAGGCTTAAAACATAACACGCCCGTAAAAATAAAAGGATTCGACAGTATCTTTTTTGTAAAAGACCGTATGCACCCACGCTGGAAAAACAAAATTGATATTTATATGGGTGTCGATGTCAAAGCAGCAAAACAATGGGGCAGAAAAAAGGTATCCATTTCCTATGGCGTATTGAAACCTCTTGATAGTGTTAGTAGGCGGTAGGCAGTAAGCAGTAGACAGTGGGCAGTGGGCAGTGGGTCGTAGAAGGTAGGCTGCTATGTAAAATTTGAAACATCGCATTATATTATGACACAAAAAAAGCTATAATTAATTTTACTTAAATATAGCTTCTTTTATTTACTACTTTTATTATGCTGTGTTATTTTGTTTCAGCTTCTATAAGCGTAAAAGGATAGGCTTCCCTAACTTTTTTTATTTCTTCATTCGATAAGTTATCTGATGGCTTTTTGAGTATGTTTTCTGAATATGTATTTCTTAGTTCGTAATAGGCTTTTGTCAATTCGTTTTGTACAGCAATAAATTGCCTGTAAGAGGTCTGTGGTCCGTTTTGTAAAGAAACAACAGCCACTTTCGGATTGTTTGATGCATCCAAGGATTGCTCGCCCGCACAATAGGCACAACTGCCATCTCCATTATTGTCTATAAAGTTTTTGGTCAGGTCTTTTAAGGCTTCAATTGAAACGATGTCATTTTCAACCATAATCTCATCATCATTGTTAATGACAATCCGCAAAATATTCCGTTCGTTAACAGGACTTGTGCAATCTATTCCTGGCGGACAGGCTTCGGGCATCACCCGACTAATTCCTTCGTCTGAAGAAATGGTCGCAGTAACCAAAAAGAAGATGAGTAATAAAAATGCAATGTCTGCCATAGAACCTGCATTTACTTCGGGCATTAATTTTGAATGTCTCATGTGTATGGATTTAGATGTTAATGTCATGAATGCCTCACAAAAACAATACCATAAGTATTACATTGCTAGAATTTTGAATGATGTAGTTGAGAATAAGTGATTGAAAATAGAGAATAGACAATAAAGAATGAAAAGAAATGGCAGCCATATCTAAGGGTGGTTTGTAACAAATTAGAAAAACTTCAAACTTTGTAAATTGTGGTTTTAATAAAATAATAAAAGGGCTATCTAAATTTAGATAGCCCTTTACTCACTACTCAATTTATAATTTATTTACGAGGAATAATATCGATTATTACCGTTCTGTTGTAAAAACGTTCCTCAGGGTGTTTGTTATTGAACTGTGACAGGTTTGGCTCTTCACCAAATCCATGCACTTCAAAAGTCACATCTGTTCTGCCTGTTTTTGCCAAGGCTTGCTTGATAATTGCATGCACGTCATTTGCGCGTGCTACAGACAATTTTTGGTTGTAAGCGGCATCGCCTATCACATCTGTATGGCCGTGGATAATTACTTTTCCGCTGGTTGGTATCTTTGGTGTAACCACTTCCGTAAGATACGTATTATACATCGCTATTGATTCGGAATCATTGAAGTTATAAGGCACGCTAAAACGCATGGCTTCTTCATTTTTAGAAGGCGTCCAAAGAACCATTTTGGTTGAGGTTTCTTTAACGACAGTTAAGCCTTCTTTTGTAATTCCTGTCATTTTCACGTTGTAAACACCTTCAGGTCGTGTGCCCATTATTGTTTTACCGGGAATAGTCACCACATCTTGTGTATAAGGTCCAAAGTTTTGTTTTTTACCATTATCATCTTCTATTTCCAATGTCCACGATGTAAAAGCATCTGCTCCACCTTCATTTTTAAAGGAAACATAACTTTCAACAGGTGCTTCCTGTACGTTTACAATTTTTACCGGTTTCAACGGGGCATCTGGGCCACTATGGAACTCTATTAACAATGCAGGTGAATTACTTTCTATCGAAACCCTTCGGTCTCCCTGACGTAGTAATTCAAGTTCTTCAGTAGCGCCCGGTTGTTCTGATGGGATTTTTGGTTTATTGCGACCTTCTGTAGTTATTCTGGAACCAGCAATAGCGAAAACATCGGTTAAATAACCCTTTACGGATTCAGCCATTGTTTTTGCATCATCAATTCCTTTTTCAGAAGAACCAACAAGTTTTATATTGGTGCCGGGATTTTTTACCATACGGTCACCAAGTATATTCAATATATTATAATATACAACCATTTGCCTTTCAGATCTTCCTGAAAGATTCGCAGGAGTGAATAATTGAACATTTTCTTCCTTAAAATCCTTTACGTCTTCCTTTTTCAATAGCACATAACGGTTCGGGATCTCTGTAGAGCCTAAATCGAAGAATACATAATTAATTACTGGAAACGTTTCTACTACAGTACGCTCTGAAGGAATATTTTCCGGGGCATTAACAGTAAAATTAACTTTTGAATCTATAATTTCCACATCATCTTCCTCTTCTTCGATAGTTGTATTTTTGCCTATTCCAAACTTAAGAATAGCACCTGCCCTGATGGTTGTGATATTCCAAGTTTCCGTAGATCTTGGTGACTGACCAAAATAGGGGTGGAATGCAACAAAAGGAGAAAGTACAAATTGAGTTTTGTTGTTTTGGGATGAAAGCGGGATGTCATATCCAGCACCAATTTGCATGGATATAATGGTGTTTTTTACTTCGCTAAAATCTCCTGTTTCTTCTGGTAACATTACCTGTTCAGGGAAAGCTGGGTTTGGATGCAACTGATAGGTAAACGATTTATCCATATTGAAAGCCAAACGTGGGCCGGCATATAAATAAAAATCATTTCTAAAAGGAGTAAAACGCAAACTTGGCTCTATAGTTAAGTAGCTGAGGTTGGTTGACAGGTCCATTGGGCAATTACATACAGATAATGTCTCGTCAAATTCCCCTTTTCGGCTGTCTAAGCCAAACTGTAACATCATACCCCATAAAGAACCAGGACGATAATATTCAATAGAAGGAGCAAGAAAAAGTCCTACACCAAAACCGTCACCAAACGCTGCAGGTACAGTTAAGTCAGCATTCAATTGCTGTGTACTACCTTGGTAGAAGTTGAAATTGGCTCCTGCAGCAACACCAAACCACCATGATGGTTTGGTAAATGTATCTTGTTCCTGTGCCTGTAGCGGCGCTTGAATCATGGCTATTATAAACGTAATTAAAACAGCGCTTTTTAGATTTAGTGTATAAGTGGACCAAACGTTGCCTAATCCCTTTTTTATATTATATTTTGTTTTCATGTTTCTAGGTAGTATTAAGGTCTGTAAATAAAGTTTGTACTAGTCAAAGTCACTGCTCCATTGCTGCAAAGCATTCTTCCCACAGCTTGTGAATAAGCATTCATGGTAACTGAAGTCAATGCAAGAACATTACCTTTAAATGACGTATAATCGCCTATTACAGCTGAGCTTCCCACTTGCCAAATAATATTTTTTGCCTGTGCACCACCTATTAGGATAACGTTACCACCGGCCGGTGATGGATATGGAGAACCTCCTACTGTAGTAAAATCACTTGCTATCTGGAAAATCCATTCTGCATTAGGATCACCTTGCCCATCAAGGGTTAGATTTCCATTTTGTATCATCAATGTTGAATTTGATTTGTAAATACCAGGAGGCAGTGTTTGACCACCTAAATCTCCTGCTACAGTAGCTGGTGCAGGTGAAGTTGCTCCCTCTGCAGCCAGATAGGCTGCGGTAAGGTCATCTTTAGCTTGTAATAACATAGCAGGTACGGGGTCTGCATCATCAGCTGCATAAAAATCACCATTGAATATAAGTCCTGGACCACCATCTACATCAAAAAAGCCTGTTATTGAAGATCTAGCACCGGGATATATACCTATATCCAAATCATGTATTTCACTTGGTCCTGCATTATTGCTTACAGCTACTCCAGAGATTATACCAAAACGTTCTACAGAGCCTAAATCAATCGTTGGTTCAAAGGGTGTTCCAGCTGTAGTAAATTCCCATTCATAATTATTTGCTAACGGAATACCTGCTACATTGGTGGCTCCCGTTGTAATAGTAGCCTTGTATAAAGTACCTGGCAAAAGATCAACTGAAGGAACAAAAGAGGCCGTTAAAGCGTTATAACTTATTGTACCTGTTATAAAATTTGTCCCTTCCTGTAAAGTGAAAGTGGTTTCATCTATAGTGGCCAGATCCATTGGCTCGCTAAACGTTGCTGTGATTGTTTTATCAAGTGCTACGTCTATTTCATTGTCTTCAGGATCTGTGGAAATCACCATAGGTGATATCAAGGTTCCTGTGGTGAAGCTCCACTCATAATTGTTTTCCAAGGATATACCTGTGGTATTGGTTGCATCTGTAGTTATTGTTACAGAATATAGCGTATTTGCATCAAGGTTTGCCGAAGGGGTAAAAGTAGCTGTAACATCATTATAGGTTACTACTCCAGTTATAGCTGTAGAACCGTCCATTAAAATAAAACTTGTTTCATTTATAGTGAGTGGATCCATTTGCTGGCTAAATGTTGCGGTGATTATCGTATTTATTACAACATCTGTTTCATTATCTTCAGGATTAGTGGAGATGACCATTGGTGAGACAGTTGCACCAGTACTGAATGTCCAAACATACTCTTCCTGTAGGGCATTGCCATTAAGATCCTTTACTGAAGTTTTTATCCTTCCGGTGTATGTTGTGCTTATTTCCAGAGGAGCTGCTGGTGTAAAGGTTGCAGTAAATCCATTATACGTTACAGTACCTGTAATAGCTGCTCCCGACTCAATAATAAAAGATGCCTCTGTTATAGTTGTGGGGTTCATTTCCACATTGAAGGTCACTGTTATAACCTGGGAAAGCGGTACATTAGTAGCATCATTTTCCGGATTGGTTGCTATAACCAGAGGGCATATTCCAATGGTTTCTATAAAATCGTCTTTCTCGCAAGCTGCAAAAAGGACAAGCATTATTAATGTGAAAATTGATAATGGTTTAAATGTTTTCATTTATTAATGGGATTTAAAAGCATCCGTAGTAAACGGAATAGGCTTGGGGTTATTTATGGGGCAAAGGTGATTTTTTAAAACAGTAAAAGAGTTACATAATTAAAAGTAAAGATTGCAATATTCATACATTTAATATGACTGGAGATCCTATAACGCATTGTTATATGTACGGTGTCTATCTTCATACATCATGTATGGTGATAATACCTTAAACGAATTATTTTGAGTGGAATGAAGTGGTAGAAAGAGGAAAACAGTAAAAAAAACTACTGTATCGATTACTAAGTGAACTGATAGAATATTAAAGGTCTTCAATATTTTCCTTGCGTTTTTCTTTTAGTTTTTTGTAAAAACTAGGAGTAAGCCCGGTTACTTTTTTGAACTGATTAGAAAGAGCACCCACACTGCTATAATTGAGCTTCTGGGAAATTTCAGTAAGGTTTAGCTCGTCATAGATAATCAGTTCTTTGACCCTTTCAATTTTATGGAGGAGAATGAATTGTTCGATAGTGATTCCTTGATTTTCTGAAAAAGTATTAGCGAGATACGTGTAATTGTAATCCAGTTTTTCACTTAGGTAATTGGAGAATTTAATTTTTAGAATTTCATCTGAATGATGAATCATTGTAATGATTACATTTTTTATTTTTTCAATAAGCATGGCTCGCTTGTCATCCATTAATAAAAGCCCTGATTTCAATAACAAAGATTTTAGTTGCTCTCGCTGCCTGTCAGATATCTCCTCTAGAATATTCACTTCCCCTAGATCTACTGTTACATAATTCAAACCGAGGGCTTTTAACTTCTCTTTCACTATCATCTTGCAGCGATTACTAACCATGTATTTAATATATAATTTCATTCAGGGCATTTAATGAAAGCTAATATAAACAAGTTTTTTTAATCTCAATCACTCCAGATATTACAGGTGATTTTTTAAAGTAATTAGTTTTAAAAGAGAAGACGTTCGATAAGATAAATTCTTTTTATAATTGTAGGTTTTAGTTGGCTTTTTGTTTATTTAATCAAATATAGATAGACAATAGATAATAAAAAATAGGAGGATAGAGAGATAGACAAGAAAGTACGCTTCCTCTTGCCGTCACAAAGCCGAGCCTAGCCGTAGTCATACGTTAGTGGGCAATAAACAATAATCAATAAAAAATAAACAATAGAGAACGGAACGGTTTTTGTTAAATGATTGTAAAATATAGTGGCATATAAAGGTGTTTTTAAGATAAAAAAATATCTTTGATAAATAATTAAGCCATTAATTAGTATAAACCCAAAACTATTTTATAAAACTGATGAAGTTATTTTTATCATTTTTTATGTTATTAACGGCCACGTTTTTTGCTAACGCCCAAATAGATAGTAAAAATAAATCTACAGCTATTCCTGCGGTTGAAAGTAAAAAGGAAACCGATGACACCCCTAAAATAGCGCCTTCACAACCCAATACCACAAACAATACGACTTTTGGGAGTTTAAATGTACCCAATTTATCAACGGGCATGGAAACACCTAAAAAAGAGTTTTCATTGTTTGGCGAGAAATTCGGGAATCCTGGCGAACTTTACCAAAAGCAACTGGATGAACAGTTAGCAAACACCAAGTTAAGTCCTGAAGAAGTCGAACAACGTAACGGTAGTTTAACCGACCAATACTTTGGTGATTTTAAAAGTAAAGCAAAATTTGTTAATGTTGCATACCGTGATCACGGCTATGTAGATGGCGATTTAATACAGGTATTAGTCAATGACGATGTGGTACAAGCTAGGGTCTTTTTAAACGGAGGCTTTAGTGGCTTTAAACTCGATTTACAAAAAGGCTTTAATAAAATAGACTTTTTAGCCTTAAACCAAGGAGAATCTGGACCAAACACCGCAGAATTTAAAGTGGTTGATGATATGGGTAATTTGGTTTCGGCAAACCGCTGGAATCTTGCTACCGGTGTAAAAGCTACCATTATTATTGTGAAGGAATGAAGCTAAAAAGTAAACTGTAATGTCAGTTTGAGCGCAGTCGAAAACCTTATTAGTCAGATTGCCAAAGCATTTAGCAAGCTGCGCTTTTTCTTCAAATAAAAAATATATTTTCGTTTTCGATAATGCTCAATATATTTACTTCTAAATAACTTCTTAAGAAACTATCTTATCAATCAACCGCAATTCATCCTCGGTAAAACTCAAGTTGTCCAACACTTTTACATTTTCTTTTAATTGATTGGCAGAACTGGCTCCAATTAAAACCGATGCAACCTGTGGCTGTCTTAAAATCCAAGCAATAGCCATTTGTGATAGTTTTTGACCTCGCTCTTGTGCGATAGCATCCAAAAGCTGTACTTTCTCCAAGTTACTGGTTACGGTATCGATATTCAAATAGGTTAAATTCCTAGCGGCTCTGGAATCTGTGGGTATGCCTTTTAAATATTTATCGGTAAGCATGCCTTGCGCCAATGGTGAAAAGGCGATGCATCCTACACCATTTTGTTCCAAAGTATTTAAAAGACCATCTTCAACCCATCTATCAAACATCGAATAGCGAGCCTGGTGGAGTATAAACGGCACATTTAAACGCTTTAAAATAGCGGCAGCTTCTTGGGTGTCTTTAGGTTGGTAATTGGAAATACCCACATATAAGGCTTTTCCTTGATGTACTATATCTGCCAACGCACCCATGGTTTCTTCTAAAGGTGTATTAGGGTCTGGTCTGTGGTGGTAAAAAATATCTACATAGTCCAAGCCCATACGTTTCAGGCTTTGGTCCAAGCTCGATATTAAATATTTTCTGGAACCCCAATTACCATAAGGTCCGGGCCACATATCGTAACCTGCTTTGCTGGCTATAAACAATTCATCTCTATAACTTTTGAAATCTTTTTTAAAGATGGTTCCAAAATTTTCTTCCGCAGAACCATACGGAGGGCCATAATTATTTGCCAAATCAAAATGGGTAATCCCCAAATCGAAAGCACATCTTAAGATCGCTCTGCCATTTTGGATGCTATCAACAAATCCGAAATTATGCCATAATCCAAGTGATAGGGCAGGTAAAAGCACGCCGCTTTTTCCGGCTCTATTGTAGGTCATGGTTTCATAGCGTTGTGAATCGGCTAAATATTCTTTTGCTTCAGATTTATCGTTGATTTGCATAGTTTGAAAAATTACAGATGGCAAATGTATCAATTAGTTTTAACTAATAAAAAAGAGAAAGCCTTTTGGATCTAATTCCAAAAGGCTTTACTAAATAAAAGGCGTTATTTATTTTTTTATAGGTTGCTTTATCTCTGGTTTTAAATGTTTGGCAAAAAATCCCATCATGGTTTTATATAAAGCAATCGAGTTTTCTTCTTTAGCAAATCCATGGCCTTCATCGTATCTTACCATGTAAGGCACATCAAACCCTTTTTCACGCAAACTGCTCACAATTTGATCGGACTCATCGATGTTTACTCGAGGATCGTTAGCACCTTGAACTACAAACAGCGGTTTTTTAATTTTATCAACGTGAAACACAGGAGACACTTCTTCCATAATAACTTTTTCCTCTGGAATATCAGAATCGTACCATATTTCTTTTACAATCTCAGTGTAAGGTTTCCAATATTCTGGAAACGAATTAAAAAAAGTAAAGATATTTGAAACTCCCACATAATCTACACCGCATGCATATAAATCGGGTGTTTTTGTTAAACCACGCAATACGGCATAACCACCGTGACTACCACCATAAATAGCGGCGTTGTTTTTATCTACCCAACCTTGTTCAGCTACGTATTTTAAACCATCTTCAACATCATCCATCGCTTTTCTGCCTATTTGCTTGAAGCCTGATTCTAAAAAAGCTTTTCCGTAACCACCGGAGATTCTAAAATTAACTTGAAGTGTTGCATACCCACGGCTCGCAAACAATTGAGCTTCTGGGTTAAAACCCCAAGAATCCCTAATACCTTGAGGACCTCCATGTGGATTTACAATTACAGGAACTTTTTTGCCGTTAAGTGCTTCTTTTGGCAATGTTATGTAACCATGAATTGTTTTTCCATCTCTACTTTTAAAGGTAATTGGACGCATTTCTGCCATATCTTTTTCAATAAGATTTGGCATTAAATTGTACAGCAATTTGAATTCCCCTTTTTTTACATCGTATGAATAATAAGTGCCGTATAATTTATCACTTTGAATGAAAATTAAATATTTACTTTCGTCATCGGTAACATCAGCAATGGAATAGTTGTAGTTAGGGAATTTAGTGGTTATTTTCTTGTGAAGTTTTTTATAATAATCGCTTACAGGTACCACCACTCTTTTTTCTCCTTCGTAAACAAAATAATCCAATTCATAATTTCTGTTTCTAGATAAACTCATTCCCGAAACATCATAATCATCATTTGAAAATAATTTTTTAATAGCCTTATCCTCTTTAAGATCATACAAATAAATTTGGGTTTTATCGCTATCCAAATTTGAAATAACATAGGCTTCATGCGGATTTTTAGATGCATAGTTGAAAGATGAAATGCTAAAATTATCCTTCCAATTCAATTGTTTTTTTACCTCATAATTTTCTCCATCTATTGTGTAATACAGGTCTACATTTACCCCGTTACGCATTTTGGAAAAACCTCGTAGTTTACCATCTTTATCAAATTCGTAACCATTTATGGGATTTGCAGGATCTTCGTTTTTATATAATTGCACAAGATCCCCGGTTATGATATTGATTTTGTAAGGCTCGAATATTTGAGGGTTATTTTTATTCATAGAAATAATCATATGATCTTTATCCTCTTTTAAACCTTCCAATATTTCAACCTTAACACCCTCATAAGGCGTGAGTTCTTTTTGGTTGGTTCCATCAATATCTACAGCAAATAGATGATAATTCTCGTTGCCGCCTTTATCCATGACGTATATTAATCTATTGTCGTTGGCCCAGCCAAAGCCACGTATAAGTTCTTCTTTTTCTTCAATAACTCTTTTAACCTCATTAGTTTCAAGGTTTTTTACGTATACATGGTTTTTTGCATTTTCGTCTTTCTCTCTATAAGATAAATAGGTTCCATTAGGAGAAAAACTAAAGGATCTTGCTTTTGGTCTAGCAAAATAATCTTCAACAGCATATTTATAATTTGTAGGATTCCAATTTGATAATTTTTCTAATTCGGCTTCAGAAGTTGGGAGTGAGGGATTGCCTGGCACTGTTTTTACTGTTTTTGATAGGGATAATGGAAATTCGGCGCCACCTTGATAAAATGTTCCTGTAATGGTAGCTTCTTTTAAAATACCGACATATTTTATACCTGCCTGGTTAAATTTAATGGTTAATGTATTATCGTCAAAAAGCGTTTCATCCATGGGGATGCCCATAGCGCCCTGGGTTGGACTGTCCATTTGGGAGCTATAACCTTCATTTTCACTTTTCACATCGAATACCAGGGGGATTTCAGTTCCTTGAACCAATAATTTTCCTTCCCACGATCCAACAATGTCTTGGGCTTTTACTTGAGTTACCATGCATAAAAACAGCATTAAAGCAACATTTAATTTAAAAATTGTAGTTTTCATGTTAACTAGTTATGATTAAGAAATAAGGATGTTAATTAATAATAATATATCTCTTACAAGATAATACTATTTCATTAGATGTTAAAAATTAAGTTTTGTTACAAAAATCAATTAAAAAAATAAGGAATGTTAAAATTCATTTGAAATTTTATAGCAATCATGCGTCATAAACCCTTTAAAGGTATTATTTTTGCACGCCTTATATTAAGAGATACGATGTCTATATCAAAAACAGAATTAGAAGAAAGAAAAGCGGGTAAAGATTTATACAGCTACCAAAGGGGCGCTATCAATAAAATTTTTAAAGCTTTTGAGGAATCTCCTGATGATTACCATTTGCTATATCAATTACCGACAGGTGGGGGAAAAACGGTCATATTTTCAGAAATTGTAAGACAGTACCTTAAACACCACAAAAAGAAGGTGTTGGTCATGACGCACCGTATCGAGTTGTGCAAGCAAACTTCGACCATGCTTACCGAGTTTGAAGTTGTAAATAAGGTCATTGATAGTAAAGCCGATTTAAGCGACCAAGGCAATTACAGTTGCTTTGTTGCTATGGTTGAAACCTTAAACAATAGGCTAAACGACGATAAACTGGATATTTCCGATATAGGTTTGGTTATCATTGATGAGGCACATTACAATTCATTTACCAAACTATTTAAGTTTTTCAGTCAGTCGTTTATTTTAGGGGTGACCGCAACACCTTTAAGTTCGAGTATCGAATTACCTATGACCGATAATTACGATGAGTTGATTGTTGGGGAAAGTATCGAGTCGCTTATTGAAAACGGGTTTTTGGCACGGGCCGAAATGTTTACCTATAACGTGGGTTTAACCTCGTTGGTGGTTGGTGCGAACGGTGATTATACAGTTAAATCATCGGAAGACCTGTATACCGATAACGATATGCTTACCAAACTATTACATGCTTACGAAGAACGTTCGAAGGGTAAAAAGACCCTGATTTTTAATAATGGTATCAATACCTCTTTACACGTTTACGACACCTTTAGAAGGGCAGGGTATCCTGTGGCGCATCTTGACAATACCAATACCAAGAAAGAGCGCGCCATGATTCTTAAATGGTTTAAGAAAACACCAGATGCGGTATTAACATCGGTGAGTATTTTAACCACTGGTTTTGATGAACCTACGGTAGAGAGTATTATTTTAAACCGTGCGACCAAATCGTTAACCCTTTACTACCAAATGATTGGTCGTGGTTCCCGTATCTTAAAAAATAAAAAGACCTTTAGTGTTATCGATTTAGGAAACAACTTTCACCGTTTCGGTCCTTGGGGCGACAATTTAGATTGGCAACGCATCTTTAAATCGCCCAATTATTATCTGGATTCCATATTGAGTGACGAAGACCTTGAAAGCAACTTTAGGTATGAAATGCCCGATGAATTGCGTGCCGAGTTTTCAAAATCAAAGGAAGTGTATTTCGATATTCAAAAAACCTATGTGGATTCCATTAGAAATGGTGAAACTTCAAAAGTGGTTTTAGAGCGTTCCATTGAGCAGCATGCCAAAATCTGTGTAGAAAATAGCGAAGATGTGTATGATGCTTTAGGTTTGGCCAAAATGCTGGGGGATGATATTGATTTTAGAATTCAGCGTTACACCAAATGCATTAGCAAAAGCACTTTTAATTTTGTTGAATGGCTGAAGGATGATTACAGAAAAAAACTAAACTCGTATTTACGTGCCAATTTCGACGCTGTTTTTGAAAGTATTCATGGGTACCCGCCGGAGGATTAGAAATAGGAGTTGAGGAGTTTAGTAGTGAAGTAGTTAAGTAGTTTAGGAGTGGAGGAGTTTAGTAGTGTAGGAGTTTAGGAGTGGAGGAGTTCATCTCGAACAACTCATAACTCTAAACTCATAACTTTAGGCACTTTAAATACTTTAGACACTCTAGGCACTTTATACAAGATATTTTTGAAAGCATTCATGAATATCCCCTGGAAGATTAGATGTTTTTTGAGTGATGAGTTTAGAGTTTGTTTGAAATGGGAGTGAAAATAATAATAGCTCAATTACCCACCTCTTAAACTACTTCACTCCTCAAAAAGGAAGTGTAAATAGCTAAAAGTGCTTTCGATTCTTTTATTATTTTACATATACAGTATCTTTTTAAACGCAACTACTGCACTACTCAGCTCCTAAACTCCTCAACTCCTCAACTTCATAACAATAATAACCACAATATAATTACCCCATCCTTAAAATAAGGCGTATCTTTGCAAAATCGTAAAAAAAAGTATGCCAACATTTTCAGATTTAGGGGTTCAAAAGGACTTTATAAAAGCTCTTAAAGAATTAGATATTAAAACTCCGACCGATATACAGGAACAAGCCATCCCTGTATTATTAGAAGCTCCAACCGATTTTATAGGATTAGCACAAACTGGCACAGGTAAAACGGCTGCGTATGGTTTACCGATCCTGCATCACATAGACACATCTGTTAACCATGTGCAAGCGTTGATATTAGCGCCGACACGCGAATTGGTTCAGCAAATAAAGAAGCAGCTTTTTAAGTTTACTAAATATTCCGAAGACAACATATTTGCGGAGGGCGTTTACGGTGGCGAAAAGATAGATAAACAAATTTCAGCTTTAAGAAGAACGACCCATATCGTTATTGCAACCCCGGGACGTTTATTGGATTTAATAGAACGCGACTGCGTTAACATCAAACATGTTAAAACCCTGGTGTTGGATGAAGCTGACGACATGCTGAGTATGGGTTTTAAAGAAGATTTAAATAAAATACTCAAATACAACACAGGCCAACGCCAAACATGGTTATTTTCTGCAACGATGCCTGAGGAAATTCAGCGGATTATTAAAACCTATATGTCGCCAAAAGCGGTTAGGGTAGAAGTAAACAAAGAGGATTTGGTAAACGCCAACATCACCCATCAGTATATTTCAACAAATATTAAAGAAAAATTCAATATCTTAGTAACATTGTTAGGTAGAAGAAAGGGCGAACGTGGTATTATTTTTTGCAGAACAAAAGCGGGCACTAAAGATTTAACCGAAAAACTGCAAGACGAAGGCTTTTCAGTGGGTGCATTGGAAGGCGATATGCAACAAAAGGAACGCGACAAGGCCATGCGTGCCTTTAAAAATGGTTCGTTACAGATTCTAATTTCTACCGATGTATCTGCAAGAGGTATTGATGTCGATAATTTATCATTTGTTATTCACCACCAACTTCCAGAACAATTAGAATATTACACACACCGCAGTGGCAGAACGGCACGAGCAGGAAAAAAGGGGTATTCCATAGCATTGATAATCCCTGGAGAATTACAAAAAATACACGATATTCAAAAAGCTTTGAATATTCAAATAAAAGAAATAATCATATAATTAATTTAAACCCGTTAACATAAACAATGGCAAAATCACAAGTAACTTTTAATAAGATTGAAAAAGAAAAGAAGCGCTTAAAAAAACGAGAAGATAAGCAAAAGAAAAAAGAGGCTCGTAAAGCAGAGGCAAAAGATAACCCACAAGGTATTCAGTTTGCTTATGTAGATTATAATGGTAATTTAACCGATACACCACCAGACCCTAATTTAAAGGTTAAGGTAGATGCTGAAAGTATTGAACTGGGGATTCCAAAGAAAGAGGATAGAGGCGAAGAGGAACCAACAGGAAAAGAAGGTAAAGTGTCATTTTTTGATACCTCAAAAGGCTTCGGATTTATTCTTGACAGTATCAATCAAGAGAAATATTTCGTGCACGTAAGTGGTCTATTGGAACCTATTAAGGAAAACGATCGGGTATCTTACGAACTGGAACGCGGACAAAAAGGCATGAATGCGGTTCGGGTAAAAAAGATTTAACTGATTTCATCATCATATAGTATATCTTAAGAATTTATGAGTGTACCTCGTAAAACTATACTCATTGTATTGGCTTTTTTTGCCATTTATGTTATTTGGGGTTCTACCTATTTGCTTAATAAAATTGTGGTTACGGAAGTAGCACCATTATATTTGGCGTCCATTCGTTTTACTACAGCATCCATTCTCATATTCAGCATTGCCAAAGCCATGAAGCTTCAATTGGCCATTAGCAAGCGGCAATTTTTAAACAATGTCTTTGCGGGGTTTTTATTCCTTGTGTATGGCAATGGGGTATTCGTATGGGCTCTTAAATATGTGGATAGCGGTTTTGGAGCCTTGGAAGCCTCCATTCAGCCATTGATGGTTTTAGTGATGATGCGTATGGTCGATGGGAAGAAAATCCAAAGAAAGTCCATAATAGGTATTACACTGGGTATTATAGGCATGTACTTGTTGGTGAGCCAAGACCAAATCGTCTTTCAAGAGCATAGTTTAATAGGGATCATCATGATATTTACTTGTGTGATTAGTTGGAGTTGGGGCAGCTTGTTTGTAGCCAGAGCTGAATTAGCGCCCAATTACTTTGTAAACACGGCTTACCAAATGCTAAGTTCTGGCATACTGCTTTCCTTAATTAGTTTGTCACTTGGCGAAGTGTGGTTGTCTCCTGTACATTGGAGCCCTTCTGCACAAGTGTCTATGGCGCTTCTTATCATCTTTGGAAGTGTCATCGCGTTTACCGCTTTTAATTACTTGCTTAAAGAAGTCTCTACCGAAAAAGTCTCTACATCGGCATATGTAAATCCCGTCATCGCTCTAATTTTAGGTTGGTATGTGTTGGACGAGCATATTACGGGGCAATCTATAGTGGCTGCTATTATTTTACTAACAGGTGTGTATTTTATAAACTCAAAACGTATCATCAGACCGCGGTTATATGGACGCTAAGCAGGCTATAAAATTCATGATTTTAAGTACCATGGCGTTTGCGTGTATGAATGTTATCGTGAAGTACCTCGATAACGTGAACACCTACCAAATCGTGTTTTTCAGATCGTTAGGCTCGCTTTTTTTTACTTTCGGATACCTTATAAAAAACAAAATCCCTTTTATTGGCAATAAGAATAAACTTTTAATATTAAGATCGTTAGTAGGTGCCACTTCTATGATATTCTTCTTCATGTCCGTGAAGTATTTATCGGTTGGTACCGCTGTGTCATTACGCTATACAGCGCCTATTTTCGCTGCCATTTTTGCCATTTTTATTCTTAAGGAACAAGTCAAACCCGTTCAATGGGTGTTTTTTATTGTATCCTTTATTGGGGTTTTGGTTTTAAAAGGGCTCGATAGTCAGATCGACACGTTTGGTTTATTACTGGTTTTAATTGCAGCCATACTGAGTGGTTTGGTTTATATCATGATTAACCAAATAGGGCAGAGCGAACATCCCGTGGTGGTGGTTAATTATTTTATGTTTACCGCCATGGTTTTGGGTGCCGTGCTTTCCATAGGGAATTGGGTCACACCAACCGGCGTGGAATGGCCTTTGCTGCTTAGCCTTGGGGTCTTTGGTTATTTTGGACAGATCTATATGACGAAAGCCTTCCAAACGGCATCAACGACTATTATTGCACCTTTAAAATACGTAGAAGTTATTTTTTCATTATTGCTAGGTGTCGCTTTATTTAATGAAATCTATACTTTTTGGAGCTTGTTTGGTATGGTTTTAATTATAAGTGGCTTGGTTTTAAATGTGTGGTATAAAGGCCGATTAAAGCAGTGAAAGCGATTAGTGATTAATGATTAATGATTAGTTGATGGTTGTTGGTTGATGGTTGTTAGTTGATGGTTTTTGGTTGTTGGTTGATGGTCAAACAAATAGACAAATCAATAGTAAATAGAAAATAATCAATAACATAACTAATGTCAGTCTGAGCGCAGTCGAAGACCTGGTAAATCCAGTAGACAGTATGCAGTATGCAGTAGACAGTAGGCAGTAGAAAAAACGATTCGAATTAAGAATTATGAATTAGAAGCTGTTCAAAGTTCAACAAACGAATAAACAAATCAACGAATAAACAATAACAAACCCAATGTCAGTCTGAGCTTGTCGAAGACCTAGTAGTAGCCATTAGTCATTAGTTGGTTGCTTTTTTTAGAATAAAAATGACCTCTCAATGTGACACGCTTCATTTTTATCATGTACTAAAAAATTAAGCATTAAAATTTGTAATTTGCGGGCCGTAAAAAATCAGTTAAATTCAAAGTGAACTATGGGGTTTAAAAAAAGCATCAATCGTGTAAGAAGACGATTCATGCACCAGATAACCAAAAGTGTTGGCAGTTCTTATGCAGAGCCAAACATCAAACCAGGACAAGTAATAGACATTAAAAAAATATTGATTATCCGCCCTAATCACAGGTTGGGCAACCAATTATTGCTAACGCCATTGGTACAGGAGGTTATAAACACCTTTCCGGATTGCAAAATTGACTTATTCGTAAAAGGCGGCGTTGCATATCCTGTGTTTGAAAACTACCAGCAGATTAACAAGATCATTCAATTACCCAGAAAACCTTTCAGTAATTTATTAAAGTATGTGGGTGTGTGGGTGTCCATTAAAAGCAAAAAGTACGATTTAGTCATTAATGGCGATAAAAACTCATCTTCAGGACGTTTATTGACACAAATAGCCAATGCGCCATTTAAAGTGTTTGGCGATGTTAATGAAATCATTCAAAAGCAGTATCCTGATCACAAGCACATTTCAAAATCCCCCATTTATAATTTACGTCACTATTTAACAAAACTGGGGGTTCCCAAGAACGACCGTCCCGTGCCTGTGTTGGATATTAAACTGCGTGATGCTGAAATATCCCAAGGCAAGAAGATTTTAGACGGTATTATTAAAAACGACCAAAAAACCATATGTATTTATACCAATGCTACGGGTAATAAATGTTATTCCGAAACATGGTGGGAGGCCTTTTATGCCCGTTTACAAACGGCCTATCCAAATTATAATATTATAGAAATGTTGCCTATAGAGAACATCTCAAAAATCAACTTTAAAGCGCCTCATTTTTACAGTAAGGATATACGCGAAATGGCGGCCATTATAAAAAACACTGCGGTGTTTATTGCCGCGGATAATGGCGTCATGCATTTAGCTAGTGCATCGCTTACACCAACAGTGGGCTTCTTTTCGGTGACAAACCCGGATATTTATGAACCTTATGGCAATGGCAGTTTTGCTTTAAATACCAATAAGACTACTTTGGAAGATTGGATAAAAGCGATTGATACTTTGATTAGTGATTAGTGATTAATGATTAATGATTAATAAAATAAAACAATATAAGTAACCAATAGCCAGAAGTCAATAGTTGGTAATCAACAATCAATTAAACGCTTCAACGATTAAACAATATAAACTAGCCACTAGTAAATAGCCAATAGCCAATAATACCCTCCAATGTCAGTCTGAGCTTGTCGAAGACCTAGTAGTAGCCAATAGTCATTAGTCATTAGTAAATAGCCAATAGCCAATAATACCCTCCAATGTCAGTCTGAGCTTGTCGAAGACCTAGTAGTGGTCATTAGTCATTAGTCATTAGTAAATAGCCAATAGTAAATAGCCAATAGCCAATAATACCCTCCAATGTCAGTCTGAGCTTGTCGAAGACCTAGTAGTGGCCATTATTCAATAGTCATTAGTCAGTAGCCAAATAAACAATATCAGGATAATCAAAACTTTTTAACGTTTTGTTATTAGCCAGATTTATAAGTATTTAGTACCTTAGAGCATGATGGTGATTTACGATTAACGATTTACGATTAAACAAATAATCAACAATGTTGGTAATAGGGCTTCGACTGCGCTCAGCCTGACATAATCGATTAATGATTAATGATTAATGATTAGTGATTGACGATTAAACGAATAAATGATATAAATAGCCACTAGTCAATAGTTCATGGTCACTAAACGATTAAACAATTCAACAATTCAACGATTAAACAATAAGCAATGAAACCCATTTATTTACTCATAGGGCTACTCATCATAGCGACCACATCTTGTAAGTCGTCCAAATCCGTTGCAAGTCAGGCAGAGATAGACGCATTGCATACAATGGTAACAAACAAACAATTCCGTATCGTGTCCGATTGGGCCTACCCTCAGGTCACAAACGCTATGCAACAGGTGTTGAGCTCCGGATTGCTACAGCCCGGTAGTGCCGGAGGTGGTATTAATTTAATCGGGAATACCAACTTTTTACGTGTGTCGGGAGACAGTATCACATCCTACCTGCCTTATTATGGCGAGCGTCAAATGCAAGTAGCCTATGGTGGTGGCGATAGTGCTATTGAATTTAAAGGTTTGGTTGAAAACTATAAGGCGGTACAAAACGAAGACCATAGTTATACCATAAGCTTTGAAGCAAAAAGCAACTCCGAAAGCTTTAATGTTTACATCCAGCTAAGTCCTAATTTGAATAGCTATATGACCGTTAACGGTACGTCTCGACATACCATAAGATATTCTGGTGAGGTAAAACCAATCAAGCCTTTAAAATGATGAATGATGATTGATTAATAATGAATGATTAAATTAGGTAGCTAGTGGTCAAATAAACAATATAAAAAAGTTGATGGTTGATGGTTGATGGTTGATGGAGTGTTAACGATTCAACAATTAAACGAATTAACAATAGTCATTAGTCATTAGCCAATAGTTCATGGTCAATAACTAATTCAATAGCTTCGACAGGCTCAGCTTGACAAAAAGGTTTACTATAGGCTTTTAATTAATATAGTCATTGGTCATTAGCCAATAGTTCATGGTTAACAACCAATTCAATAGCTTCGACAGGCTCAGCTTGACAAAAAGGTTTACTATAGGCTTTTAATTAATATAGTCATTGGTCAATAGTCACTAGTCATTAGCCAATAATAAATAGCCAATAACAATCCCGAATGTCAGTCTGAGCTTGTCGAAGACCTTACCAATAGCAAATGATTAATGATGAATGATTAACGATTAAACAATTCAACAATAGTTCATGGTCAATAATTAATTCAATAGCTTCGACAGGCTCAGCTTGACAAAAAGGTTTACTATAGGCTTTTAATCAATATAGTCACTAGCCATTAGTCACTAGCCATTAGTCATTAGTCAATTCAACAAATAACCACATCTCCTTATTTGACAACATTATTTCTTTATAAATTTAAATAGACTCGATTGGTTCGCTATTTCAACTTTCAAAAGATACAACCCTGCTTTGTAATGTTCCATAGGGATTCGTAGGTTGCCATCAATAACTTGGGATGCTTTGGCATCAAAAGTTGCTAACTGACTTCCTAAAATGTTATAAATAGACACTTTGGCTTCTCCACTAAAGTGATTTCCTAAATGAACAAACAACTCTGTAGTTACAGGATTGGGAGAATAGGTCAACTCCAAACCGCCTTGGGTTTCAAAATCATCAACTCCCAAGGTGCTATCCGTTTGGCTGTTGCTAATGGAGGCTACCAAGCTATTGATATACACTTCCACATTGGTGTAATTAGGATCTAGGGTATAGGTGGTGCCATCTGAAGCGCTATTGCTGTTTAAACCATTGGAAGCTTCCCAAGTATCGGGCATGCCATCATTATCGGTATCCGTAGGCGCCGTACTGCTGTTGTAGGTTGGCCACCCACCCACATCACTTTGGGTATCTATAAGTCCGTTGGTGCTGCCATTTGAACCTGTATATGTATAGGTGCCATTTAGGGTTTCGCTGACAATTCTCGTATCAACGGCATCCCTAACCAAACTCGCACCTGCATAATTCAATACTTTATCGTATGCCACCGTAGCGAGACTGGTACTTATAGAACCTGCATTAAACTCCGTATCGGACTTTAATTCGCTTTTACTTTTGGAAGAAGGGTTTGGATGCATACCCACCCAGTTATCATTAGTAACGGTTGTACTGCCATTCATGTAATTACCGCTCACATAAAATGTTCCCCAAACGCCTGCAGGCTGTGCATTGCTGCCATTATCGGCATTGGGTGAAAATATACGGGCACTCACACCCGATTTTGTTGCAGGTCCTGGTTTGTAATAATTATTGACCATATCGTATCTACCACCTTCACCGGCATAGCCACTATTGGAACCCCAATTATAAAGCACATTATTACGGAAATCTATAAGTTCTAAATCGGGTTGGTTGGAATAACGACTCCCACAAAAACGTGGGTTGCGGCTATCGTGATGCGCCAATAGGTTGTGATGGAAACTAGCGCCTTTACCGCCCCAAATACCCCCATAACCATGCGTGCCTTTTTCATGAACGGATACTCTTAAGCTTTCTGATAACACGCACCATTGCATGGTGAAATTGGTATTGTCATAAAAAGACGCACACTCATCGGTACTCCAGCTCATCGAGCAGTGGTCTATAATAATGTTACTCTTGTTTCTACCGTTTATAGCATCATTTTCATTGATAGCTTCATCGCCCATTCGGAAGCGCATATACCTAATAATGACATTATTGGCATTGACGACCACCGTATAGTTTTTTATGCAAATCCCATCACCGGGTGCTGTTTGTCCAGCGATGGTGATGTTGTCGTTATTGATACTCAAATTGGAATTAAGTGCTATAATACCGGATACTTTAAATAGAACGGTTCTGGGGCCACTAGCCGCCACAGCTGCTCTTAAACTACCGGCTCCGGAATCGTTAAGGTTGGTGACGTATATAATTTGACCGCCTCGACCGCCTGTCACGTATTTGCCATGGCCTTCAGCCGTAGGAAAGGCTAGGGAAGGCGCTGCAAAAGACAGCTTATTGACGGTGATGGTACCGCTTGTACGCGTATTCAATTGGCCATCGGTGGTTGAAATGGTATATGGAAAGGTACCAGCTTCCATGGGGGTGCCACTAAAAGTAACTTCACTTTGGCTCTCATTAATAACTACAGAAATACCCATGGGCATTCCCGTTACCGTGACGTTGCCTGCATGTTCCCAAGTGTAATAAAAACTTTGGATGGGGGTTCCCAAATTTACAGTTTGTGAGGCACTACCAGAGCCGTGTTTTACTAAAACAGCTTTGGCTACTATGGGGTCTGCTTGGGCACTGAGCCAAAAAAGAGATACAAAAATAAAGGGTAAAAGTTTTTTCATTTTATGGGTTTAATATGGAACTCGTTTAAATGAATCCATTATGTTCGGGCTAAATGTAAATAAATAAAACCATGTGAAAAGTATCGGTGAAATAGTTTTCTTTTGAAATAATAAACAACGTGTATTTCATCGGTATTTTGTCATTTTAACGAGAATTTTTATAGTTCACATGATTTTTTAGGTAGCACTTGTATAATTATATAGTTTTGAACCGATTAAATAATACCACACCCATGAAAAATCTAATAACCTATTTTTGTTTTATTGCTCTTGTAAGTTCGTTTCAAATACTTACGGCACAGGAATTTGCGAGTATTTTAGATGATGTTCCCCAAAACCATAAGAAACAAAATCCTATTTATAATTTTTCTGAAACGGAATTAACAAATACGGCGACTGTTCCGGATTTCGATACCAAGCCTAATAAACTAAAAATTTCGGGGACTATTTTTCATGCTGATGGCAAAACACCTGCAAAGGATGTGGTGCTTTTTATTTACCAACCCGATGAGGATGGGAATTATGAAATTAAAAAAGATAGCAACCGCAACCGCTATGTACACCACCGCGCTTGGATAAAAACCGATGCCGATGGACGTTACACCTTTTATACCTTTATGCCGGGTAAATATATACGAGCTAAAGAATTAAAACAAATCCACCGTGTGATTAAAGAACCGGGGAAAGCAGAACAGGATTTGGCATCCTTCTTTTTTAACGACGATCCGTTGATACCGGACCTGACGTTGGCATGTCGTGCCAAAGCGGTACAAAGCATGCTGAGATTAGAAAAGGAAGGCGATATGTATGTTGCGACCAAGGATATTAAACTGACCAAAGACTTGCCTGTTTACGAACAATAAATTACGGTTGGGGGCAGACTTCTTAGATTTTTAGACTTCTTAGATTTTTAGACTTTTTAGATTGTTGGATTGGGGGGGGTGGTTGTTGATTAAGAATTCAGGATTAAGGATTTTTGATTAACGATTAACGATTGATGATTTTTAGTTTGGGTTCTCGATACAATGTTCTCATACTTCGAAAATCACTCGAACTGACAGTTGGGTTCAAGGTTTTGGGTGCTAGGTGTTTGGTTGGGTTCGTAATAGGTTTAACTCATAACTTTTATTTTCAGGTTCAAGGTTTTCAACTCATAAACTCATAAACCAATAAACTAAATATATTATAGGACTTCGACAACTCAGTCTGACCGAGGAACATATTAGGTGTTGGGTGTTGGGTTGTGAAGCGTGAAAGGTGATACGGGTTGGGTTCTGTTTTTTTTTGTACTCTTAACTCATAACTTTTATTTTTGGCTTCTAGGTTTTTCAATAAATCAACGAAGATTAACGATTAACGATTTTTGATTAACGATTGATGATTTTTAGTTTGGGTTCTCGATACAATGTTCTCATACTTCGAAAATCACTCGAACTGACGAGCTGGGTTCTGTTTTTTTGTACTCTTAACTCATAACTTTTATTTTCAGGTTCAAAGTTTTTCAACTCATAAACTCATAAACCAAATACATTACAGGACTTCGACTGCGCTCAGTCTGACAGGGGAACATAATAGATGTTAGGTATTGAGTTCTAGGTTCAAGGTTTGTCAACTAATAAACCCATAAACAAATAAACCCATAAACATCTTACCAACCATCTAGCACGCATTGCATGGTGTAAGGCGTACTTTCAGACAGCGGTAACTCTTCCAAAGTGTCTCCTATATAGTTTCCACTAGCATAACCCGTAGCATTTTTAAAACGATACGACCAGCAAAATCTTAGTTCAGGATGTGCGTCTGAATACGTCAGCAAGTTATCCACCAACGTCACATTCCTAAAATCGCTAAAGGCTACAAAGTACCCTAGAAACTTGTTGCGGCGTACATCGGCATCCGAACTCTTGTACATGTACATCCCACAATTATTAAATACATTTTCATGCACATAGGTTATTTTATTATGTCCTTTATCGCCTCCGCGGGAATACTGTATATAGCCTAATCTTCCATTTACCGAACCTGAAGTCATGGTGACGGTGTTTTTTGCTATGATGTTGTGGGTTTTATGCCAACTGACTATCGGCCCATCTATATAGGTGTTTTCAGCGCCTTGTTCCATGGTGTTATCTAAAATATAGACATTCTCGCCCGTAGCATTTACAATATCACCACCCCTGTTATGATGAAAATAATTGCTATGAATCAAAATATCCTCATCCACACGCCCCGGACCTTCAATGTCAATTCCAAATTGCGGACTCGTGCCGTTGATATGATGGATTTCATTATCAGCAATTTTAATACGTACACCGCCCACTATAGAGATCCCTTGGCGTCTGTTGTTGTAAATGGTATTGTTTGTAAACGTCACATCCTTAGAATCCAGCACTAAAGAGCCATCGCCAGTTACGTCATATATCTGCATGTTATCAATGAGCACCTTATTATTATCCCACACGCAAATACCATGGCCTTCATCATGCGCTGTGCCGCTATCACTATGGGGTGTGTAACTATGCGTATCGCGGTCGCCCTTAATAACACCGTTTCTAACAATTATATTATCACCAGTCAATTTTAGGACGCAATAGTTCCATTTATCATTGGTTGCAATTTCCAGAACAGCCCCTGCACTAAATACAAACTCGGTATTACCATGAATCTCAATACCGCCTTGGTACGCATCGTTTACATCTTCACCCACCAAATAATGCCCCTCAGGCAATGTAACACGGGTATAACCTTCGCTATGCGCCCAATCTATGGCTGCTTGTAAGTTAGTCGTGGTTTTAATGGCGTTGGTGCTATTATTAGGGATATCCCACTCGTTGACATCAATGGTGTAGGCTTTTGTATTGGCAACACTAGGCAATTGCACATCAAAAAGCATTTCCGGTAATCCTTCTAAGTCTAAATCTTCGGTGTTGGTGCCAGTATCGGTATCGATGATGGGGGCATCTATATCTTCATTTAAATCTTCATTGTTGCAAGCGCTAAACGTAAAAAGCACCAAAAGGAGGAGGTAATAAGGGTATGTTTTCATAGATGTATTAAACACGTTTTTTTTATTTTTAAAAAAAGCTTTATAGTTATTATACGAGATATTGGGGGATTTGGTTTAGGGCAGACTTCTTAGACTTCTTAGATTGTTGGATTTTTAGACTTTTTAGATTGTTGGATTGGGGGGGAGCTGGTTGTTGATTTACGATTTGGTTGTGAAAGGAGATACGGGGTTGAGTTCTGTTTTTTTTGAACTCATAACTCATAACTATAATTTTCAAGTTCAAGGTTTTTCAACCCATAAACAAATCAACGAAGATTAACGATTTGGTGGCGAAAGGTGATACGGGTTGGGTTCTGTTTTTTTTGTACTTTTAACTCATAACTCATAACTCATAACTTTAATTTTCAGGTTCTAGGTTTTTCAACAAATAAACAAATAAACAAATAAACGAAGATTAACGATTAACGATTTTTGATTTATCTTTGCCCAGAAAACTCCATGGCTTCGCCTTTGCCAAATGCATAGCTAATACCAAAAACAACAAACCTGCCTCGTTTGTAACTGTTCGAGGTGTAATAGCTGGGTTGTGAAACAATACGTTCATCAACACGGGTTGCAAATACATCGCGAATGCTTAAATTAAGAATGAATTTTCCTTTTAATATCTTCTTTCTTACACCCATATCAGCAAAAAAGTTATCTGATATTTCGCCTTGTAAACTAACAAACTTAGAGTTGTAATTACCAGATATTTCTAAATCGAACTCTTTAGGCAATTTAAATTTTGACGTCATGCTTGTGGTCCATCGGTTGCCTTTAAAGCCGAAAGTTTGTGTTTCAAATGCACCTTTTCTATTAAAATAATTGATGTTAAAATCGCTTGTTAATGTAAACCATTTATAAAAATTGTATTTACTATTAAACTCAAAACCCATGGTGTTGCTGGTACCAATGTTTTCGGGTTGCGAAGTGCTTACGCTATTTTCAAAGCTTATAATGTTTTCAATAACATCGGTGGTATATCTGTTATAAAGGCTGAAATTTAACGATGCTTTTTCTAATTTATGGATACTTGTTAATTCATAAGAATCTGTGTATTCTGGTTGCAAATCGGGGTTTCCTCTAGATATGCTATAATTATTTCTAATATTATTAAAAGGGTTTAACTGCCTTAATCCGGGTCTGTTAATGCGTTTGGAATAGCCCAACTGTAACGAAAAGTTTTCATTTATGTTATACGATGTATGCACACTGGGGAAAAAATTACCATAAGATTTCTCATTAAGCACCTTGGTAGTTTGTAATTCTGTCGTTAAGTCGGTATTTTCAAGTCGTAGCCCTAGTTTTAAACCCCAAATATCATCTTCATAAGCCAGCGTAGTATATAGGGCAAATACTTTTTGATTAAAATTAAAAACATTGGTTAAATCAGGATTGCTTATCCATTGATTATCTGTAAAGTCACGCACTTCAAAATCGTTGGACACGCTATTGATGTCGTATTGTGAACCGGTTTCCAACGTGTATTTTTCTAAAAACGGATGCGTATAATCTAGTTTAAACGTAAAATCTTCCAATTTATAATCCGTTCTTGTTTCTTGTAATGAATTGGGCTCATCTCCAAAAGATGTGGTGTTAGTATAAACCGATTTTTGGTCTTTGGCAAAACTATTCCCTAAAGCACTAAACAATAAATCCTGGTCTTCATGCCGCTTAAAATCCTTTTTATATTGCAATTCGTATCTAATTTTCGGATTGGTAGCTTCGGTATTATCTTGTCGTAACCAACTATCGGTTAAGGTTGTTTCATTATAAACTTTATCAAAAAAGGATTTAGCCAATTGGTCTTCAATTTCAAAAGCATAGGTTCCGGAAAGAGTCAATACATTTCGGTCGTTTATATGGAAATCTGTACCTAAAAGCAAACTGCCAAATTTTTCATCAAATGTACTTTTCCCATTGCTTATTATCGTAGAATCGTTAACGAAATCTTTGTTTAAAGACTTACTCTTGGTTTTAAAGGTTCTTTTGCCAAACCCGAGTTGGGTAAATAAATTAAACCTATCCGTACGTTTGTTTAAACTTAAACCAAAACTATTGCTGTTGGGCACACCTGCATTTAAGGACATAGAACCGTTAAGCCCTCTTTTCTCTGAACTTTTTATCACAATATTTATAATACCCGCTGTACCTGATGCATTATATTTAGCCGACGGATTTGTAATAACTTCAATTCTTTCAATCATATCTGCTGTAATAGTTCCCAATGCATTCCCATCGGCAGCAGCTAAAACGGATGGTTTCCCATTAATTAATACTTGCACCCCTTGACTCCCTCGCAAACTAATAACGCCTTCAATAGACACATTCACGGAAGGCACACTGTTAAGCACCTCTAAAGAACTCGCACCCGTTGAACTGATATCAGACCCCACAATAAACACACGCTTATCCAGTTTAAATTCAGTTTGCGATTTTTCCGCACGTACCAAAACTTCCCCTAAAGTATTTAGGTCTTCGGCTAATGAAATAACACCTAAATCAATCTTATTTTTATTTATCTTAAACGCTTTGATTATTTGGGTAGCATACCCCATAAAATTAACCTCAATATAAAAATCGGTAGCATTGGTTTCTACCGAAAAAAGCCCTTTACTATCAGATATCGACCCCGTAATAGGTGTTTTTGTAGCATTTTGCATAACAGCAATGGTTGCATATTCTATAGGTTGATTGCTTGTGGCTTCAATAACTTTCCCAGTGATTTTTGTAGAGGCATTTTGAGCATAACCATGAGTAATGAGTAGACTTAAAAAGAAAATAAAAATATAGGGAAAATGAAATTTCATAAATTTATTATGGTAATTTGTAGGCTAATATACTGAACTCATCTTGAATTTTTGAGTTTAACCGAAAATGAGATAAAATTTGTACAGATACAGCACTTTTTGAAAAGCATAGCATCGTTAAGCCTAAAATAAGTAACGAAATATGGGCGAATTTTTGCCATTTTATAGGGCAGGGAATAAGTCAAGAAGGGTTCACTGTCAATAAAAGTAAAAATTTAAATTATACTGTGAATTAACACTTCAATACATACATGTCGTTTCCCAATTTTAAAAAGCATCTTATTGAAAAAGGAGGTTTGTCTGAACAAGATGTTGCTCGCATTGCCCCTTTCATAAAAACAAAAACGGTTTCTAAAAACGAATTTTTATTAAAGCAAGGTGCTATCTGTTCGCATTTCTTTTTTGTTGAACAAGGTTTGTTGCGCTTTTATAACTTAAACGAAGATGGCAAAGAAAACATTTTACAGTTTGCTACCGAAAATTGGCTAGTGAGTGACCGAGGAAGTGTTTATTTTCAAGAACCTTCAACTTATTATATTGATGCCTTTGAAGACTCTATAGTGATAATGATTGATGAACATTTTGTAGACCAAGTTTCCCTAGTAAACCCCAATTACAGAAAGCATAACGAGCGCCTCCTACAAAACCACATTCGCCATTTATACAAACGCATTAGCCAATTGTTGGGTGCTTCGGCAAGAACCCGTTATTTAGAGTTTGTTAAAATGTATCCAGATATTATGCTGCGCGTGCCACAGTGGATGATTGCTTCCTACTTGGGCATCACTCCTGAAAGCTTAAGTCGTGTACGCAAAGCTTTGGCAGATGAGAACTTCAAACCATATTAGTTCCCATGTCTAGCCATTAATCCACTTCTTACCATAGGTCAATGCATAGCGCTTTTAGTTCCTGTAATTTTACAGTAATAAAAAATTTCTTGAAATAGACTATCCACAAGGCAGAGCCATAGAAGTATACTTCGACTAGGCTTAGTACAGGTTTCGCCTGTTTCATTTTGACCTCAGTGTCAAAAACCGAAATTTTGTATTTTACCTCACCCAGAACTGCCCGAAAAGGCAGTTCTGACCTCTCCTCCAAAGGAGAGGTGAATTGGATACCCCGAGGCAGAGCCGTCGGGGAATTATTTAGATTAAAAGAAAGGACCTATAGTATGAAACATTCAGAAGTATTAGTTGTTACTGAAAACACAACAACTCCAAAAATTTTAAATTGGAAAGTTTCCACAGTAAATAATGTCGAAACTGCCATCGAAAAATTACAGAATCAATCCTTTAAAGTGGTTGCTATTTCAACAAACATGAGCCAAATAGACAAAAATAAGCTGCAGCAAATGGTAGCCATTTTATCTACCAATGTGGTGTATGTTGAATATCCAGACGAAGAAAGAATAGCCCATATAGTTAACGCTGCCTATTGGGCTAAAAACAAACCAAATTTTAAGCGTCGTTATTTAGATAATTCGTTTGAAATAAAGTTAGCATATAGTTTAAATTAACCCGTTGTCAGTCTGAGCCTGTCGAAGACACTAGAAGATACATTTCGACAAGCTCAATGTGACAATTTATATAAAAATTAGTTCAATATAAAAAGATAAAAAAAATGAGCACAAGAAGCATAGAAAAAGTAACAAAACCAGGAACGCCACACTTTGTAGGCGATGGTTTTAGGGTACATAACTTTATTCCGGGAACCTCTACCATGAAACGTATGGATCCGTTTATCATGTTAGACTATAATTCAAAATACAATTTCCCGCCTACCAATATACCTAAAGGTGTTGGCGTACATCCACACCGTGGGTTCGAAACGGTTACCATTGCCTACAAAGGGCGTGTGGAACATGGCGATAGTTCTGGTGGTGGCGGTATTATTGGTGAAGGTGATGTACAATGGATGACTGCCGCTTCCGGCATATTGCACAAAGAATTTCATGAAACCGAATGGAGCAAAACAGGAGGCGAATTTCAAATGGTACAATTGTGGGTAAATCTTCCAGCAAAAGATAAAATGAGTCCACCAAAATACCAAGCCATTTCGAATGCACAAATGAATAAAGTAGCACTACCCAATAATGCAGGCGAGGTAGAAGTCATTGCAGGAAGCTATGATGAACACAAAGGGCCAGCCGCTACATTTTCACCCATTCACATGTATAATGTGAGGTTGAAAAAAGGCGCAAAAACCCAACTATCGTTTCCCAAAAACTATACAACGGCTTTGTTGATGGTTGAAGGGGATGCTAACGTGAACGGACATACCGAAGCACCACAAGACCACTTCGTCATGTTTAGCAACGATGGCACCAGTTTTGCCCTTGAAGCCTTAAGCGATACCGTAATATTGGTGTTGAGCGGCGCGCCCATTAATGAACCCATTGCAGCACATGGCCCGTTTGTAATGAATACGCATGATGAAATCATTGAAGCGTTTCAAGATTTCAATACGGGTAAATTTGGATATTTAGAAGATTAATAAGTTAACCTAAAAGCAGTTCATTTTTTTGAGCTGCTTTTTTTATATTTAAAGCATGAATGATACCTTTAAAAACAGTCCGCTTCATAAAAATGAGGAGACAAAGCGTTTTGAAATAGAAATAGATGGCCATTTTGCGTTTATTAATTATGGCGAAATGGGTAGCCAAATAGCCTTGGTACACACTGAAGTAGACCCCGCATTAAATGGTTTGGGGGCTGCCAGTGCTGTTGTTGAAAAAACCTTAAACTATATAGAGCAATCGGGCAAAACACTCTTGCCGTTTTGCCCTTATGTATTTGCCTATATTAAAAAACACCCCGAATGGAAACGCCTTGTAGATACGCGTTTTAACGGATACGATAAACTATAAACCATGTCTAACACCAAATTAATTATAGAAGAACGTGCCGCCAACATCGGTAACTTTATGGTT
The DNA here is from genome assembly GCF_003425985.1 of Mariniflexile sp. TRM1-10. Lineage (NCBI taxonomy): Bacteria > Pseudomonadati > Bacteroidota > Flavobacteriia > Flavobacteriales > Flavobacteriaceae > Mariniflexile > Mariniflexile rhizosphaerae. The sequence goes on along the minus strand of NZ_CP022985.1, from coordinate 4,140,198 downwards.
GGACGTTTGTTGCCATTTCGTCAAAAACGTATGGTGGGGCCTTTTATTTTTATAGACCATATGGGGCCGGCTTGTATGAGCGACCAAGAAAACATGGATATTGCCATGCATCCACATATTGGTTTATCAACGCTAACATTTTTATTTGAAGGTGCCCTTATGCATCGTGATAGTTTGGGGACAGCGGTAGAAATCACTCCAGGTGCTGTTAATTGGATGACTGCCGGCAAAGGTGTTGTACATACCGAAAGAACCCCAGAACACTTACGTCAATCAAAAAAAATGATGCATGGGTTGCAAATTTGGGTGGCTTTACCCATAGAGGAGGAGCAATGCGAACCCGCTTTTACACATGTTGAAGCCCATGATATCCCGAGTTGGGAAACGGATGGTGTTCAATTTAAACTTATTGCAGGTAGGGCTTTTGGAAAACAATCACCAGTACCCGTGTATAGTCCTTTATACTTTATAGAAATAAAAGCATCTGAAAACCAAACCCTATCTATTGGCGACCATTTGTTTGGCGAAAGTGCCTTATATATTTTAGAAGGCAGCATCATGAGCGATGGCCATACCTACACACCAAAACAACTGTTGGTAGCCAAAGACAGCACGTTGTGTTCTTTTGAAATAGCAGCCAACTCCACCATTTATATTTTTGGTGGTGAACCTTTTAAGGAAGAGCGTTTTATTGAGTGGAACTTTGTAGCATCAAATAAAGCCCTGATAGAACAAGCCAAAACCAATTGGCAAAACAATAAATTTCCGGAGGTACCTAATGAAACAGAGCGCATCCCTTTACCACCACCAAGGCGTTTTGGAGGGTAGGAACGTGAGTTCGATTTAAATTTATTGTTTTTAATTACAAAATGTTAATAAAACAAGTGAATGTCTCCTCGAGCACAGTCGAGAGGTTTTTAGACTTTGATACCTTTAAATGAGGTCTCGACTGCGCTCGACCAGACAGTGTTAATACCAATAATTGATTATCAGACAAGAATAAATCGAACTCAGGTTATTTTATATATTTGGAGAAGACAGAAAAATAAAGACAAACGTTAGGTTTTAGCATTTCCATCGTCATAACAAACACAGTACCGTTAAATAGTATCTTTAAATATCCATGAAAACCCAACATACCGCTTATTCCATTTTAGACCTCGCTTTGGTTTCCCAGGGCCATTCACTTAAACAAACCTTTAATAATGTTCTTAAACTGGCACAACAGGCCGAAACCTTTGGTTATACACGCTATTGGTTGGCAGAACACCACAATGCCCCAAATATTGGCAGTAGTGCCACGGCAGTATTAATTGGTTATGTTGCTCAAGGTACAAACACGCTTCGCATAGGCTCTGGTGGTATTATGCTGCCCAACCATTCGCCATTAATTATTGCAGAACAGTTTGGCACCTTAGCCTCTTTATACCCAAACCGCATTGATCTGGGCTTGGGTAGGGCACCAGGAACAGATAGGGAAACAGCCGAAGCCATACGTTCCGATTTTATGCATGCGGCACATAATTTTCCGGATGAACTTGAAAAGTTGGAAACCTACTTCACTTTAGAAAATGCAACCTCAAAAGTGCGTGCCACCGTAGCCGAAGGCGTAGAGGTGCCCATTTATATTTTGGGTTCTAGTACAGATAGCGCCCATTTGGCAGCAAAAAAGGGATTGCCCTATGCCTTTGCCAGCCATTTTGCAACAACCCATTTAATGGAGGCGCTAAACATATACCGTAACGAATTCCAACCCTCCGAACATTTAAAAGCACCCTATGTTATGGCTGGGGTTAACACTGTTATTGCAGATACCGATGCAGAAGCTAACCAGTTATCCACATCCTTATACCGTATGATTATTGGTATTTTTACAGGCAAGCGCGATTATGTACAGCCACCAACAGCCATGACCGATGACCTTAAAGAACTTATAAAGCATCCACAAGTACAGCAAATGCTAAAGTATGCGTTTGTAGGCAGTAAAGCCACTGTTAAGGCACAGATAAAAGCGTTTATAGAACAAACACAAGCCAACGAGCTTATAGCGGTTACCAATATTTATGATATTGAAGACAAAATACAATCCTATAAATTGTTTGCCGATATTATGAAAGAATTACATTAACATGAAACCTTTAGGCAAATTAAATGAGCTATTTTATTTGCTATTTCTTGATAAGAGTTTCTCTACCATAATGAAACTGAATTTATGTATTTTATAAGGTATTATTCATAAAATTAGAGAGGAGCGATTAAACATTTTTTATGGGAAACGGTCATAGGCGCTTAGTGGAATGTGTGTAGAATGGTGTTTCAGCAAAAACTTAATATTATAATCCCTGTTTTAAATAGGGTTGTATATTTTCTGGAGGAGGAAGAAAAACAAGTAGTTATCACTTCTTTTTTTTGACATATTCTGTATCCAGTACTATATTTTCAATAGGTTCCTTTTTTGGGCTTTTGTCTTGCTTCATTTTATCACCTTGATGCCTATCATTAGTTAATGGTCTTGCTGCTCTGGCACCAGGAATGTCTAAGTTTTCTTTAGCTTCATCAGGTTCATTAGCACCTTTTTTTACCAATTTATTAGAATCTACATTTTTGTTTAAATCCTTCGTATTTTTTTCTGTATTCTTTTTAATTGAATGTGTCATGATTTTCAAGTTTTAAGTCTATCATCTAAACTTAATCATAAGATATTCATGCAATTAACTCATATCGTAAAAATTTTGATGCTTTTTATTAGAAATTATTAGAAAAGTAATTTGAGCTTTGGTAATAGCGAAAGGTTAATACTTAATTTTCTCTATTTTTTCTTCTCAAAAGTTTCTTCTACAATGCAAATGGAACACTCTTTTTACGAAACGACGATAGGAGCGTAGTGGAATGTGTGTGGAATGGGAAATATATTAAAGTTTAAGTGAAGTATTCGAAATTATAAGGAATAGAATATGAACTTTTATATAGATTAAAAATGTATCTTTTTAATGCTAAATAATTTCCTTCATTTATAAATTCTCTAAACTCATTTTCTTCATTCAATAAACTTTTTTGTATTAAATCAAATTCAGGAGTGTTTTCAACTAACAAAGGTAGTAATTTATAATATGTCTTAAGCATTTGCATATGCTGGTTTAGCATTTGTTTATAAATTAATCTTCTTGAATTTGGTCTTTTTTTACCATTAATAAACGTATAAATGACTGTTAGTTCATATTTTTCAATTATATCGGCAGATACCGAGGCCTCTAAATTAATATCATAATTCCCTGTAGTTGGTGAAAAAATTATACAACCCATTTCATGCTTTTGGCAAGGATCTAATAACGGTGAGTGATTCCTCTTTTTGTTATTACAGGAATGACATGACCATACATAATTATCCCATAAATATATTTTTTCAGCTTTTTCGTCTAATTCTTTTGGGAAATGATGGTCGACTTCTCCATCATTATTTTTATCACAATAAATACCACAATAACCACAGTTGCTTTCAAAAAAAGTAATTAAAGGCAATCGAATACTATCACTATTCCAATAATTTGAGGGCATTTTTACCTGGTCAGGCTTTATTATCGTTTTTGGGTTATCTCTATATTCTTGATTTTCTTTAATGTAAGATTTGTATAAAAGCCACTTTGGTTGTTCTTTTTTATTTAATTCTTCAAGTTCTTTGGTAGGCGAACCTACAAATAAATTCCTATTAAAAAAATGCATATTAAGTATTTGATTTTAAATTTTTTATTAATGCATTTAATTCATTTTGCTTTTCTTTCAGAGAATCTTCATATTTTTTAATTGATTCATTGAAAGAAGAGCTTTCTTTTAAAGTGTCTATATTTTCTAGTATTATTTTTCTCGTTTCAAAATCCTCTTTAGGAGTATTCTCAAGTAATTTGTTTAATTGGTCAAGATTATAAAGTGGTGGCAATTCAACAGTATTAAAAAGTTTATGTAAAATATCATTATAAGATAAGGACCAAGTGTCTGTTTGATTTGCTAGAAGGTTTATCTCATTATTATCACTAACTTCAAACTCTAGTATTTGTTCCTTATTTAGTCTTGAAATAATTAAAGGAGAATGAGTTGTGAAAATAAATTGAGTTTTAGTAAAATTCTTTCTTAAAATATTAATAAATTCTGATTGCCATTTTGGGTGTATTGAAGTGTCTATTTCATCTAGAATTAATATTGCATTTTGAGTAATAGCTTCATTTGTACCCAAAGCAGGAAAGGATGTAATCATTCTTTCCAAATAATAACCTACCCAACTCATAATAATTTTAAACCCTTGACTTACCATGCTTAATGGCACTCCTTTGGGTGAATCAAATGTAGAAACCCATACGTCGGGTGGCGAAGCACTTTTTACTTTAATATATTTTATGTCATGTTTGGTAATTTCAGATATGATTTCAAATACTTTATCAACGATGGCTCGCTTATTATTAATTTTTTCTTTTCCTTGTTGTAGACCTTCCACATCTAAATTAACAATCCAACTAATAAAAGAATTCAACCTATTATCTTCTTCATTAGAATAAATCAATGGAATTAAATCATTTACATGAGCTTGAGTGACCTTGTTCGTTTTCTGAATACTACTTTCAATTATTTCACTCCTTAATTGAGGAAAACCAACTATCAACGATTTCAAATTAAATCTCCCAGATAAAATTTCAGAATCAGTAGTGCCATTAACGTTAAAATCTCGACCATCATCTATAGGCTGAAATGTAATCTCATTTTTAAAGATCTCACCATCGATGGAGTACTCTAATTCAATCAATCCATTTTCATAAATAGTATTTCCATTTGAATCAATTCCAGAAATTCTTAAAAAAGGTTGAAGTTTTTTCTTGTCTAAACTAGGATGCTTACCACCTATAGCTCCTAACGCTAATGCTCTCAAAATTGTACTTTTCCCTGTTCCATTTTCTCCTACTAAGCAAGTGATATTTTCATCAAATCTTAAAATTTTATTTTTAAAATGTCCAATGTTAGTAAGAACTAACTTATTTAATCTAATTTTAGGAGAGTGTTGAGTTAGTGCTGAAAATATATTCCCTTTTAATTCATCATATGAACTAAAATCTAGTATTCTGCCCTTGTACTTTTTTTGAATATCTAGTCTATTTGATTCAATTAAATTACCAACTTCCAAATTGATAAAATTAATATTTGTTTCAATAACACTACTTTGAAGCAGTATATAATAATTCAATTTAAGTTTTTGACATTTTTCAAGTAATTGATGTACTAATTTTTTGTCAGAATGTGAATCGTAAGTGATTAGAAAAAATATAATACTAATTGATTTGCTAATTTGATCTATAGAATTAATATTTTTAAAATTCACATCAATTTCTTGAGAATATGAATCTATAACTTCTTTAAATTTAGATTCAATAATTTGCTTCTGAATGTTTTTGAAAATATAGGCATTTGTAAAGGATATGATAGGTTCATCAGCATCAATTTGATTTTCTAAGACATACTTGATTGTGTTCTCTGGTGTTTGGGGTGTATAATTTGGTGGAATAGGTAATTTTGTACCATGTATGCTTAAAAGGGCTAATTTTTTTAAATCTTTTATTGAATGTGGCAGAAATTCTATGGGATTATTGTCCAAATAAAGATGTGTTAAATTCGACAACTGTCCAATTTCTTTTGACAAAGAATTTATTGAATTATCTTGAAGATGTAATTGCGTAAGCATTTTTAAATTACTTATCTCACTCGGAATTTTAGTAATGAGATTCTTTCCTAGAATTAGTATGGCTAAATTTTTGATACCATATATTACATTAGGTATATCTAACAATTTATTGCTATGAAGACGCAGATCTTGAAAGGCTGGAAGCAGTAATATCTTATCTGATACTTTTGTAATATTATTACCATCAGCAATAATTCGAGTAAGTCCTTTAAGTTTTTCAATAGAATCTGGTATCTCCGTGCATTTGTTGTTCTGAATCCTAATATCAGTAATATTATTTGGGATTTCAGGCCATTGAACTAAATTCTTATTTGCTAGATTAATTTGTGCCATCTTATTGAATTTTAATTAAAGCCATTATGTCAGATTAAATATATAAATAATATGCTTTGCAATATACTAAATCTTTTATGCAGATAAAGAACATTTTACTATTAGACTATACAAATACAATTACCCCTAAGAATAATACAATTATAAAATGAACAGGATAGGACTTTAAATTGTAGATTTATGTTTCTTCTTGTTCTATGTTAAGAAATTGAACTAAACCATATAAACCTTTAAAACTACATCAGAGAGTATTTCATAGTCTCATTCGATTAAGAGTATTTAATATATTCCTTATAACTCCTTCAATTTTAAAATCTAGATTAGCAATAAACGGTTTGTATTTAACAGAATTTATTGAATGAAGGATTACTTACTTGTCATTATTTAAAGTATGTTTTAATTATTGCTACTTCTTGATTCACACATACTATAATATCTCCATTTATGCTGTCGATTTTCTTTGTGCAATAATGTAATCTCCTTGTTTAATTTCAGGTTCCATAGATGTAGGCGACCCACAAAACACCAACCAAAACAATAGGAGCGAAGCACCACCCTTTTTAAAAAACACAAATCAAAATAAGACCACTTCCCAATAATACTAAATAACAATTCTCATTTTGTATCCCCATGATCAACCCGCATCTTAAAGTCACTAATTTCATCTTTTAATCGCTTGTTTGCATTTTCAATTAATTCGTTTTGAATTTTCATAATGCGTAATAAGTCGTGGATAGCATTTAAATTTTCTAATTGCGTATATACGATTTTCTCAAGATCGGCTTTGGTGTATTTAGGATAAGGCATAAAATTTGGAATAAAGTTATTAACAATAAATAATTAAGTAAAGATTATGTTTATATAATTTAAACTTATACAAAGTTAATTCAAACTTATAAATAAAAACTCAAAAACACAAGTTTATATTAAAAAAAAATAATTTAAACTTATATTTTAATAAGTATGTGCTATATATTTAAGGTAGAATACATCAATAATTATGGCAGTAGAGAGAATAAATAGAATAAAAGAAGTTTTAGTCATTCAAGGAAAATCACAAGTTTGGCTTGCGGAAGCACTTGGAAAAAGTACGACTTCAGTAACGGCATTTTGCAATAATAAATCACAACCACATTTAAAAGATTTAAAAAAGATAGCAGAAATCTTAGATGTGGATATTAGAATGTTATTGGTTTCAACGAAAGAATAACATGGTTATATTTTACATTAAAATATAGCCGCTATATAGGCGCTCCCACAAAACTCCAGCCAAAAATAGGAGCGAAGCACCACCTCTTTTTAAGAAAATACAAACCAAATCACGGTTATTTTTTTACAAAATATTGGTTTGTTATTATAAATTCTCACTTTTTATTTCGATATTTGGTATAGGGACTCCTAGAAGTCTTTTAAAGTATTCAAACATCGAAACCAACAAACCATGAAAAAAATCATCCTTATTCTTGTTGCCAGTATGGTTCTGGCTTGCCAGGTCTCTTTGGCACAAAACTTTAGTGAATTAGCCAATTATGAATTTAAAACCCCGGAAAGCTATAAAACTGGCGAAAGTCAGGTACTCTTATGTGCCAATTATTTGTTTAGCCATCCCGCTAATGCCGCTGAATTAGACCGATTAAACGCCACAAAATACATTTTGAATTGGATGATGGGCACACCGGATTACACGTTCGCTATTGGAGCAAACGCAACAGAATTAACCAAAGGAAGTGATGAGTTATTTGGGCTTTATATGGCGGCTCTGTCTAAAGTGGTGCTAGAACACACTGGTGACGCATTGCCTGATGGCGACATCCATAACCATGCAGAAAAACTGCTGGTTGACTATTGCGCTGTTGCCGACAACCACATAAAACCTTCTAAGAGGATTAAAAAGATATTGAAGGAACGTGAGGGGTAGGTAATGGTTCAAGATTCAGGATTCAAGACTGCTAAAAAGAAAATAGAGAATAGAAAATAGAATATAGACTAATGTAGAATATGCGATTTTAAATAGAGCAAAAAGATATTAGTATATCAGCAAAATGCTTTGATAGGCTCGGCATGACGACGAGTTAATAATATGAGTGTTGTCTGTCTGAGCTTGTCGAAGACACTTATATGAGCCCATGTTATAGTGTTGGAGAAATGAAAAAAATAAACGCTTTATCATACACCATAATGGAAGCAGTACTAAACACTCTTTTTGGATACAAACTACCTATCGACCCATGAGTAAAAAGTCAAAATCCAACACATTTCATTTAGGTCTAACCATGGCTGGTGCTGTTTCTGCCGGCGCTTATACTGCCGGGTTTATGGACTATATACTAGAGGCACTATCTGCATGGGAAGATGCTAAAAAGCAAAATGAAACGAATCCGAAGAGCCCCATTCCCAATCACGATGTTATTATTGATGCCATAGGAGGTGCTTCGGCAGGAGGAATGGTGAGTATGATTACAACGTTGGCACTTTGTTCAGGGAAAATTAAACCCGTAAGAGCCGTTTCAAACACCAAAACCGGTAATATTCTTTATGACAGTTGGGTGTTTCTTGATGATGATGACAGCCTGTATGATGGTAGAGGAACAGGAAAAACGACCTTTGAAAAGATGCTTTCCAATGACGACCTCCATGATAACAAATCGGCACCGTCATTATTGAATTCAAAACCAATCGACAGGATTGCCGAACAGGTTTTTGAGTTGCTTCCCGAAGATGCTTCTGTTAATAATCTTCCCAATTACATATCCAAAGACCTTAGGGTGTTACTGACGGTTACAAGCTTGCGTCCTTTGGATTATAAAGTGAACTTCAGCAAAATAAAATCAAAGTTCCTGGATTCAACGCCTGGGCATCATATCAGCAATCACGATATTGTGGCGCATTTCAAATTAAAATATGATGAGATAGCAGATAAAAACAAGTTTTTACCATTTCGTCCATTTACCAAAAACCCGGTGAATGCCTCTGGTAAAGCATTAAAATCAAATCGCGATTTTTTAATCAAAGTCACAAAAGCGACTGGCGCTTTTCCTGTAGGACTCGCACCGCGTTACTTTGATGTGGGATTTCCTACGGCATACGTTCGTAATAGTTTAAAAGAACGGAAGGCTTTTAACGCTCAAATGGATATTGAATTGAAGTTGGGTACGGAAAGAAATTTTCAGTTTACGGCTGTAGATGGTGGTGTCATTAATAACGAACCTTTTGATGAAGTTTTAAGATGTCTGGTGGCAAATCATGGTACTGAAGATCCTGTCAATCCAAAATACGGCACGCTCTTAATCGATCCTTTTCCAAACTTCGAAAATGAGATCTTGTATGATACCCCTAACTACCAAAAAAACACGATCATGGATGTTATTGGTGGTTTAATCCCGACGATTCTTAACCAAGCTCGTAACAAGCATCATGACACCTATGGGATAGGATTATTTAAGCTTATGGCATTTCCTAGAAAATTAAAATTAGGGAAGCTTGAAGAGGTCGATCATCCACCTTTGGCTACCGGTGGGATTGGCGGTTTTGGTGGTTTTATAGATATAGAGTTCAGGAAGCATGATTTTTTTCTCGGACGTAAAAACGCAAAGAATTTTTTGAGAGGTATTCTATTCATGGAATATGATAAAGAGGATCCAAACAATCTATTTTATAATGTGAGTAAAGAGGCGGTTAAAAAGTTTAGAAAAATAGTTAAACAAGAGGACGGTACAAAAAAAATATTCATGCCCATTATCCCTGATGTGACTAAATTGGATCCTAATGATGATGCAAATCCTTCAAGTTACGAGGTTCCAGATTTTCCTAAATTAGATAAAAAAGCCTTCGGGAGATTAGAGAAACCAATAAGAAATCGCGTGAAAGCCATTTTAAAGGCTGAATTGAATGATAAATTATCAGGTTGGTTGTGGGGTTTAGTCAAAGGTCTTGTTATTAGTAAGCTTTCAAAAAAAATAACCAAGTGGGCCATGACAACTATTGAAAAAGATTTTGCAAAACGCGGGATGTGAGGACTATTGACTATTGTTTAATGATTATTGACTAATGGCTATTGGCGAGTGTAGATATTTTGTTTATTTTTTAGGAAAAATCACACTTTATTTTTATATTTACTAACAACTGATGTCAGGTTGAGCGCAGTCGAAACCTATTAAATATTGATTTTAACAACCTCCATTAATTAATAGTGGAGCTTATCGAACGCATGTTAATTTAATTCAAACTTCATGAAGAAAATAATTTTTAGCCTTTTTATTCTTGCAGTAACTTCCAGTTGTGTTTCAATACCACCAGAAATCACAAAGGTTCATTTAAAGGAATTAGAAATAATAGAATCACTTAAAGTTTCACATTTAGCTATGGTAGATGCGTATGTAGATCAGAAAATTTTAGTGTTTGAATCTTTCTTTTTTAATGAGTATGGTCTTGTGTATCGTACGAATTGGATGGCGTCTTTTAAAGAATTAAATGGTAGGGATTATAACCAGGAAAATGATTTCCCTAAGTTGTACAATGATTTAGTAGCGGAATACCAAGAGCAGATTTTGCCCATTGAAAAAATCAGATTTGATTTAAAAACATCAATCATCTTAGAATACAAAAATGCCATTGACTTACATAGAACCACGGGGAATTGGATTGATAGCCTCAAGAAATTAAATGATTCCCAACGTAAAACAATAGATACCATGCTAAGTTCAATAAAGCCTGGTTTGTCATTGGATGCCATTGATGATGCACTTGAGAATGCTAAGAGCAAATTGAAAAACAAATTAGAAAACTTTAATTGATATTCTTAGAGACTGTTTAAAGGCACATAAAAGCGCCAAAGGATAAAACTTAAACAGTCTCTTAACAAATATAACTTTTATAAAATGGCTAAAAAATCGAATGTAGGTAAACTTGCAAGTGACAAAACCAAAAAAGCGTTTGCAGATGAGATATCAAGTTTAACCATATTGACATCTGAAGAGGTACAAACTTTATTTCCTAAAAAAGCTGATAGAGTTGAACTCGAAGAATTATTAAAAATAATCAACCTTGATATTGATGATAAAGAAAAAAAGATAAAGCTTATTGAAAATATTGAGAAAGTGGGTGGCGCTATCATCAAGATAGGCAAAAAAATTCTATCAATAGTATAATCATTTTTAATAAAAAGGGTTTATCATAAAGTTAAGCGATGGCTAATTTAAAATGCTTCGACAAGCTCAGTATGACATCCAACACGCGAAAGCGTTATTTGGTCACCACCTTGATAATGGTTATGAAGATGAGCTTTAAATCGAAGAAGAAGTTTCTCTTCTTAATATATTCTTTGTTGAATTTTAACTTATCTGGAATGATGGTCTTTATAAAGAATTCTTCAGGATTTTCGGCAGCTTTTAAAAGTTCTACCTCGTTTCTGTACTTTAATGAGGCTAGTCCCGTTATGCCTGGACGCACCTCAAAAATTTTCATATCGTCTTCACTATAAAAATTTACATAATAGCGAAGTTCTGGCCGGGGCCCTACAAAGCTCATGTCTCCTTTTAGAATATTTATGAGCTGTGGGAATTCGTCAATTTTATAGCGGCGCAACACATAGCCTACTTTGGTGATTCTGGAATCGTGGTTTCCTAAAGTCAGCAATCCTTTGCTTTCCGATTGGATACGCATGGTTCTAAACTTATAAATATTAAAATCTCTATTGTTTTTTCCAACACGCCCTTGTATGAATAGAATAGGGCCTTTGGAATCTAATTTAATAAGTATGGAAATGAGTAATAAAAAAGGAGCCAGTATTATTAAACCAATAATAGCGCATATTACATCAAACAAACGTTTAGCTATCATTAATTGGCTATTCTAAGATTTGTTATAGTGGCAATGCTATCGCAGTTTTCAACGGTTAATATTAGTTCCTTTTCATTGTAATCGCCTTCCACCGTATAAACGCCACAGGGTTCTTGTCTAGCATTGCTTTCGGAAAAGTTAATGTTTCCTTTTCTTAGCACATAATTCACCGCAACGGAATCTAAATTATTGTTGTGCAATTGAGATTGCGTGTTATCTAAATATTCAATTTTTTTTAATCGAATATTTTTTAATACGCGTGCATCGGGTCCGTAGCTACACGATGTTTTTTTACCGTTTAAAAAGAATGCTAATATGATTAATCCTAGGGAAAAACCTCCCAGATAATAACCAATACGCTGAATTAATTTCATCTGTATACTTTACTTGTTTTTTAATGGTCAGATGGTGCATCCATAATCATGATCCGTGTGCTAAATGTATTTTTAGTATGGATGTTTCATCTGTGTATATTACTTGTTTTTTAATGGTCAGATGGTACATCCATAATCATGCCCTAGAGCTATGGATGTTTCATTTAAAATAATAGAAATGTTATAGAGGTGGCTTGTTTAAAAAATAATCAAATTAATATCGCTGTAATTTAAACCAAACCATGCACCAACAGATTTACTAGTTAAAATTCCGTGGTAAAAGTACAACCCATTTTTTAAACCTCTATCAAATCGAAGGGAATTTTCCAAACCACCATCTTCAGCAATTTTTAATAAGTAAGGCGTAAAAATATTACTGATTGATACTGAGGCTGTACGAGAATATCTGGCAGGAATATTTGGCACACAATAATGTACCACACCATGTTTTATGAAGGTGGGCTGTTTGTGGGTTGTGACCTCACTGGTTTCAAAACAGCCTCCGGTGTCAATACTCACATCGATGATAATAGCTCCTTTTTTCATGGATTGTACCATAGCCTCAGAAACGACAATAGGTGATCTGTTATTTCCTCTTACGGCACCGATAACCACATCACAGCGTTTTAAAGCTTTATTTAAATTTTTTGGTTGCATGGTGGAAGTGAAAAGCGGTCGTCCCAGATGGGTTTGGATCCGTCTTAATTTGGTAATGGAATTATCGAATATTTTTATATTGGCGCCCAAACCAATAGCGCTTCTTGATGCAAACTCACCGACGGTTCCTGCGCCTAAAATAACCACTTCTAATGGCGGTACACCGCTAATGTTCCCAAACATTAAGCCATTGCCTCCTTTGGTGTCTGATAATAATTCAGCGGCAATGAGTACCGATGCCGTACCTGCAATTTCACTTAAGGATTTTACTGCAGGATAGGTGCCATCTGAATCCCTAATAAATTCAAACGCCAATGCTGTAATCCGTTTGGAAGCTAGGGCTTCAAAGTAACTTTTTGTTTGGGTTTTAATCTGGAGTGCAGAAATTAAAATGGTCTGCGGATTGATAAGTTTTATTTGCTCTAGACTTGGTGGTTCTACTTTAAGTATCATGGGGCAAGCATAAACCTTTGCGGTGTCGTTGGTGATTTCGGCACCAGCCTCGCTATAGTCCTTATCGCTAAAGTTGGCCCCATCACCAGCACCAGATTCCAATAACACCCTATGCCCATTACTAACAATGGCATAAACGGCATCGGGGGTTAAACAAACACGTTTTTCCTGAAAAGCCGTTTCTTTAGGAATTCCTATAAATAATTCTCCCTTACGTTTAAATATTTCAAGGGTTTCTTCTTGTGGTAAGAGTTGTTGTTTCGTAAAAGGAGACAATTGTTTTGCCATGGTTATTTATTTTAAAAATAATCAAATTACAAATAAATTTTTTATTGCATTGACACAATCCAAAAATAATTATTTTAGACTTTATACGATACTTAATTTATGTATTTAATTACATTAGTGTGTTTAAACGAAAAAGCACTAACTATTGACTATTTATTATTGAATAATGACTATTGTTTATTTGTTTAATCGTTGAACCGTATAATTGGTTGTTGACCACTAACTAGTGACTATTTGTTATTGAATAATGACTATTCTATATTGTTTATTCGTTGAACCATTTCATTGTTTATTTGGTTCTTGACTAATGACTACTGGCTAATAACAAACCTTTTTGTCAAGCTTGTCGAAGCTATTTTTACAACGTACAACGGTCTATATTCTATTTTCTTTACTCTATTTTCTTTTTATATCGTTTATTCATCATTGAAAGGTCTTCGACTGCGCTCAGACTGACATTAATTATTCATTATTCATTATTAATCTTATTACGTTTTAATTTTTGTTGTGTACTTAACTAAAAAGCTTAAAAACCCATGTAGTTGATAGATAATTAGTATAAATTTATACTTTTGCAAACAGATACAAGTTTATGTTCAAAAATTTATTCACCTGTTTCCTATATCTATCGCCCTTATTAGTCTTTACACAAGATATTATTTTAACAGGTCGTGTTGTAGATCAAAGCAATTTACCTGTTCCGTTTGCAAATGTTGTTTTATATAGTGAAGATACTACTACTTTTATTGATGGCACAACAACCAATGAAGAGGGTGTTTTTCAATTTAAAAATTTAAAACCTAATCATTGCACTATAACAATAAGTTATTTAGGTTTTGAAGAAAGTAAAAGCACGTTCAATGTCGATAAAACCTTGGATTTGGGCGTCATCATTCTTAAGGAAAAAATCCAAACGTTGGATGGTGTTACGGTGGTTGCCAAAAGACCAACTGTTAAACGTATGGTAGATCGTTTGGTTTTTAACGTCGAAAACTCAACACTTTCCAACAATAACGTATTGGATGTTTTAAAACACACCCCAGGCGTATTGGTACATGATGGAGCCATTACTATAAAACATTCAACTCCAACAATTTATATAAATGACAGAAAAGTGCATTTATCAGCCAATGAAATCCAACAACTTTTAGAAGGCACATCGGCCAATAATATAAAGTCCATTGAAGTCATTACAAACCCACCTGCAAAATATGAGGCAGAAGGAGGTGCGGTACTGAATATAATAACCAGTAAAAATATTATAGCAGGCTATAACGGGAGTGTTTTTGGGAATTACAAACAGGGTAGTGAATATCCTAAATACGCCTTTGGCACCAGTCATTTTTTTAAAACAAAAAAACTAAATACTTATATAGGTTACAATAATAGCCCACGAAAGGATTATAGACATAACAGCGAGTTTATTAACTTTATAGAAAACAACCAAACAACGTCCAGCTGGGAAACCGATTTTAAAAGAACACGGGAAACATCCAATCACAATATAAATGCTACTATTGATTATGAACTTAATGATAACAATAGCTTAGGGTTTTCAACAACTATGTTACTAGCTCCAAGAGAACACACAAAGACATTTGTTAATTCTTTGACAGAAGTTTATAATGCAAACCATGTTTTAGACTCCACTTTTAACACTATAAACAGATTGGTTGATGAAACTATTAACATGGCATTTACGTTAGATTATGTTCATAAATTCAAAAAAGAAGGAGAAAAACTAGTAGTTGGTACGCATCACACCAATTATGATTTTTCGAGTTTTCAGGATGTGAAAACAGGATATTTTTTACCAAATGACCCTGTGGCGTTTAGAAACAATAATTTTCAAACATTTTCCAGCCAAAAAATAAAATTATATACAGGACAATTAGATTATGAACTGCCTATCAATAGCTCAGCTCAATTTGAAGCAGGCGCTAAAATTTCCAATATAAATTCTGAAAGCCTTTTAACCCAATATATTTTTGAAGATGGGGAAAAAGTAGTGGATTTGCAGAATTCCGATACGTTTTTGTATGAAGAAGTTAATTATGCGGCGTACAGCAGTTACTCAAAAGATTGGCAAAACTGGAGTTTAAAATCGGGCGTTCGTATTGAATACACAGATATTACAGGAAACTCTTTATCTACCAACACCATAAACCATAAAGATTATATAAAGCTTTTTCCATCGTTTTATCTACTGCATCGATTGAATGAACATAATGACGTTTATTTTAGTTACAACAAACGGATTTATCGCCCACGATATAGTAAATTAAACCCTTTTAAATATTTTTTAAATGATAAAACGTATATAACTGGAGACCCCAATTTGAAGCCTCAAGTAGACGATATTTTTACTTTAGGCTATACGTTTAACAAAGATTATACTTTTGAGCTTTATTACAGGTATGAAAACGATCCCACTTTGGAAATAATATTTCAAGATAATGATGAAAATGTTATTAAATACATCAATACAAATATAGACAACAGTATATCGTACGGACTAGATTTTACAACCTATACAAAATTAGCTAATCGTTGGAATTTATATGTATTGGCTTCCGTTTTTTATTATGAAAATCAGTTTTTTGCATTAGAAAGCGGTAACCAATTAACAAAAATAGACAAGTGGTCTTTGTATGGTAATGTAGTTAATTATTTCACTTTGTTAAAAGACAAGAGTTTCACTTTGGATGTCGCTTATTTGTACATATCGCCATTATTGGATGGTCCAATAAATGTAAGTAGCAGACATGGGCTTGATTTAAGCTTAAGAAAAACATTATGGAAAGATAAAGCCTCCATAAGTATTGGTTATACTGATGTGTTTAATACACAAAACTTTAATACAACAACTAAATATTTAAATCAAGATGCTTATTTAATTTCCAGATTAGAAAACCGATTATTTACTTTGGGTTTTAATTATAAATTTGGAAATTCCCATCTCAAAAACAACCAAAAACAAATTGATTTAGATGAGCGCGACCGATTAAATTCCAATAGCAATTAAAAATACTGTTTAATTTTTTCCCAAAAGTTTTTAGGTGATACTCTAAATTCTTCTTCTAACTCCTCAAGAGATTTATTAACATCGTTAATCTTGTTAAATATTCTAGCTCTAATCAAGTAAATAGACGGAATTATTATTGCCATAACAGGAACCATATAAATTAATTGAAATTCATCTATATAAGTTAAGTTTTCATTAAAAATACCAAATATTTGATACACATACATGGCTATCGGTACTAATAAGACGTGATACCACCAGTGTCTACATGTAAAGAACCATATCAATAATAAAAAAACAGGAATAGCTTTACTTGTAAGAACCCACATAGCAAGATTAGCAGAACCATAACCTTTACTATCGTAAGTAAATAAAAAAGTGCTCCATACTTGCTCGTTTGGAACACTTTCATATAAATAAAATAAATAGGGTGTAATTGCTATAAATGTAGCAATTACACTACCTATAATTAAAGATTTGACATACGAATTATTATCCCTTTGCTGGAATTTGGATTTCGTTTTTTTCAACTTTTGCTGTGTGTTGTCCATCTTGATTAAATGCATTTGCTGCACAAACAGTAAACAACATTCCTCCGAAAATCGCCATAGCGATTAAATACTTTTTAGTTTTCATTTTTTTAGGGATTTAATTAATTAATTACCCAAATGTAAATAAAGACTAATCTGAAGAATGTATTAAAATGTTAAAAAAATGTTAAAATCAGGTTTTTTTGAATTTTGCGTTGTGGGTTTCCCGTAATGACATAAAATTCAATATGTTCTGTCGTTTTTTAACTGGATTGTTTATGGCTTTTTGCTTGGTTTTTAGTTAATTCTTTATAGTTAATTTTCTACTATTTTTAGAGCATAACTCTAAATATATCATGTCAAAATCATTGTTTAAAATAGGTTTTACCACATCTGGCCATTCTATTAAAATCCAATGATTGGAATCTAAATAATCTTCAATACCAAAATTATAGGCTTCTTCTAAATTTTTAATCCGATACAAATCAAAATGAAAGATTTTATCATTTTTTAATTCATATTCATTAACAATAGAAAACGTTGGACTACTCACCTCATCATGACTCCCTAATTCTTTTACTAATTTCTTTATTAAAGTCGTTTTTCCAACACCCATATCACCATATAATAAGATGGTTTTGGTTTTTAACTTTTTTAATAGTTGTTTTACAACAGTATCTAAATCAATTAGTTGATAATCTATTTCCAACGTCACGTAATTTTGTCAGCAATATTACGAATAAAAACTATTAAAAACTAATAAAAAGCGTATTTTATCGGTGTTTTTGGTATTACATGGATTATCTTGGATTGAAAACAGCAAATGGAATGATCATTTCTTCTAAGGAAACACCACCGTGCTGATAGGTGTTTCTAAAGTAACTTACATAATGATTATAGTTGTTAGGGTAGGCAAAGAACAGGTCGCTTTTTGCAAAAATATAAGAGCTGCTCATGTTTATTGAAGGTAAATGTACTTCTTTAGGGTCTTTAAAAACCAAAACGTCTTTACTTTCATAGGTGAGGCTACGACCGGTTTTGTAACGCAGGTTTAAACTGGTGTCTCTATCTCCAATAACTTTTGAAGGGTTTTTGACGTTGATAGTGCCATGGTCTGTAGTGAGTATCAACTTAAAACCTAATTGTTGTGCCTGTTGAATCATTTCCAATAAGGGCGAGTTTTTAAACCAACTTAACGTTAACGAGCGGTATGCTTTATCATTAGATGCTAATTCCTTTACGACTTCCATTTCGGTTTTCGAGTGTGAAAGCATGTCTACAAAGTTATAG
This sequence comes from Mariniflexile sp. TRM1-10, assembly GCF_003425985.1. NCBI lineage: Bacteria > Pseudomonadati > Bacteroidota > Flavobacteriia > Flavobacteriales > Flavobacteriaceae > Mariniflexile > Mariniflexile rhizosphaerae. Next base: position 4,121,688 of record NZ_CP022985.1, on the reverse strand, counting down.
ACAATAACGGTTAAATCGTTATTCTTTAAGGTTTTGAAGTTTTCAACCAATCTTTTTCCTGATTTTAAATTGGTTATTTTATGAAACTCATAAGTTAAATGGTTTAATCCCAGGCGCTTGGTTTGTGTTTTTAGAAAATCTTCTTCATGTAAATTTTTCCCCCCTTCATCAGTGTCATTTTTCCAATATTGAGGAAAAAGCTTTTCCATCTCACTAGGCATGAGTCCGGAAAAAATAGCATTTCTAGCGTATTGCGTTGCTGTTGGTAAAATACTAAAAAAGGCTTCTTCTTTTTCCTTTTTGTAATGGTTGTTTATGATGGGTTCAAAGACTTTCCACTGGTCGTACCTTAAATTATCTACAACAACCAATAGGGTAGGCTGGTCTTTACTTAGCTCTGGCACCACTTTTTCTTTAAAAAGTGTATGCGACATAATGGGCGCCTCCGTGTTTTTCTGAAACCATTTCGCATAGTTTTTCTCGATATACTTACCAAAATGAATGTTTGCTTCATTTTTTTGGGATTCCAGAATCTCAAACATGCCTGCATCTTCAATATTTTCAAGTTGGAGTTCCCAATAAATCAACTTTTGGTAAAGACTTACCCATTCTTCATAAGAATTAACCATGGCTAAATCCATGGCTATTTTTCTAAACTCTTGTTGGTAGTTGGATGTTGTTTTCTCTGAAACAAGTCTCGAATGGTCTAAATTCTTCTTGATACTTAAAAGAATTTGGTTTGGATTTACGGGTTTTATTAGGTAATCGGCTATTTTGTTGCCAATTGCTTCTTCCATAATATATTCTTCCTCACTTTTTGTGATCATTACAACAGGCAGGTTGTCTTGTTTCTCCTTTATTTCGTTTAAAGTTTCAAGACCTGTAAGTCCCGGCATATTTTCATCTAAAAAAACAATATCAAAATTTTCGCTTTCAAGGGTTTCGATAGCTTCCGTACCACTTTTGCAGGTCGTAACGGTATAGTTTCGTTGTTGCAGGAATAATATATGGGGTTTCAATAAATCAATTTCATCATCTACCCAAAGTATTTTTATTGTATTCATTTATATATTTTAATAAGTATTAATTTTAATTTGTTCGTAGTATAGTCTTTATTATATATAATTATATTTGTGTCTATTAAACCTTAACTTTTAAAGTTTGAACAAACTTAAAATATTAAACGACCCAATTTACGGATTTATTACGATTCCTAATTCCCTTATTTTCGATTTAATACAACATAAATATTTTCAGCGTCTAAGAAGAATTACGCAAATGGGGATGTCTTATTTAGTATATCCAGGGGCGCATCATACCCGGTTTCATCATGCCATTGGCTGTGTGTATTTAATGCAAAGAACCGTTAATGTACTTCGTTTTAAGGGAGTAGCCATTTCCAACGAAGAAGAAACGGGTTTATATGCCGCTATTTTATTGCACGATATTGGCCATGGTCCTTTCTCCCACGCCATGGAACATAGTATTGTTGAAACCGTATCCCATGAGCAAATTTCCTTGCTTTTTATGGAACGTTTAAATGAAGAATTTAACGGAAGTTTAACGCTTGCCATTAAAATTTTTAAAGGAGAATACCCCAGAAAGTTTATGTGTCAACTTATTTCAGGGCAGTTTGACATGGATAGAGCCGATTATTTAAAACGTGATAGTTTTTACACAGGTGTTGCAGAAGGCAATGTGAATAGCGAACGATTAATTACCATGTTACATGTAGTGAACGATGAATTAGTGGTGGAAGAGAAAGGCATTTACAGTGTAGAGAAATTCCTTATAGCCAGACGTTTTATGTATTGGCAAGTATATTTGCACAAAACAGCATTGGCTGCCGAACAATTATTAATTCGCGTGTTACAACGCGCCAAAGAGCTACACAACAATCACCATACATTGGAAGCAAGCAAACCTTTGTTATATTTTTTGGAAAATAAAATTTCCATAGATGATTTTAATGAAAAAACACTCGCTATTTTTTCCCAATTGGATGATTTTGATATTATTTCTGCCATGAAGCATTGGCAATTTGATTCCGATTTTGTGTTGAGTCACTTATGTGAAATGATAATCAACAGAAATTTGCTTACTATTAAATTAAAGAACAAACCTGTCAAAGAAAAAGATTTACAAAAGCATCTGGATAAGTTGGTTTCAAAATACGGCATTACAGAAAGCGAAGCCGCCTATTTTGTGTTTAAGGGCAGTATTTCAAACCAGGCATACCAAAACAACCATAAAGGCATCAATATATTGCATAAATCAGGTAAGGTTCAAGATATCGTTAAAGTATCCGATCAGCTTAATTTAAAGGCTTTGTCAAAACCCGTAACGAAATACTATATATGTTACCCAAAAGAGGTAATAGCCAATTGAATTTATTAACAATTATTTACTTTGTATTTTAAGCAATTGTTATTCAGCCGTTAACAATAAGAAGGTCAATTGAAAAAGTTTAGGACATTTTTCCTATTTTTGCCAAACAAAACTAAGAGCCTATCTAAATTTTGTTTTTGGAATGTTTTATAATGTATTTTTTCGTTAGGCGAAGGTATTTTGTGGTTCATAGCCATAGTTACGGACCGAAAAATAGCTGAAATATGGCGGAACAAGACACATAAAAGAACCAAAGGATAAAGCTTAGACAGTCTCTAAATAATACAATAAACTTTAAAGTGTGAAATTTACAGCACAACAAATAGCAGGGATTTTAGATGGTGATGTTGTAGGAAATCCAAATGCTGAAGTATCAAAACTTTCTAAAATTGAAGAAGGTTTTGAAGGTTCTTTAACGTTTTTGGCAAACCCGAAATACACCCCCCATATATATAGTACCAAAGCTTCAATTACTATTGTAAACAAAACCTTTGTTCCTGAAAATGCCCTTAAAACAACCTTAATTAAAGTTGATGATGCGTATTTAGCCTTTTCAAAGATTCTTGAATATTACAATTCTATAAAACTTAGTAAAGTGGGTATTGAGCAACCTTCTTATATTTCAGAGTCTGCCCATTATGGCGACGCAGTTTATATTGGGGCCTTTTCATATATAAGCGATCATGTTAAAATAGGAAATCATGTTAAGATATTTCCAAATACGTATATTGGAGAAAATGTGGTTATTGGTGATAACACCATCATTTTTTCTGGAGCAAAAATTTACTCAGAAACCATTATAGGTCATACCTGTGTTATAAATTCCGGTGTTATTATTGGATCGGATGGTTTTGGTTTTGCACCAAATGAAAAAGGAGGCTACAACAAAATTCCACAAACAGGGAATGTTATTATTGAGGATTATGTCGATATTGGCGCTGTAACAACTATTGATAGAGCGACTATGGGGTCCACGATTATCCGGGAAGGTGCCAAGTTAGATAATCATATTCAAATTGCACACAATGTTGAAATTGGTAAAAACACTGTAATTGCAGCGCAATCGGGTGTTGCTGGCTCCACTAAAATTGGGAATAACTGTCAAATTGGGGGGCAAGTGGGTATCGCCGGACATGTCACTATTGGTAATAATGTAAAAATCCAAGCGCAATCTGGCATTGCAAGAAATGTAAAAGATAACGAAGTGCTTCAAGGCTCTCCGGCACTTGCATTAGCTGACTATAATAAATCGTACGTTCACTTTAAGAACTTACCTAAGATTGTTAGAAATATTAATGATTTAGAGAAAAATAAATGGGAATAGTAACTACTGAAATAAAACAAAAAACCATAAAAAAAGAAGTTTCTTTAACAGGTGTTGGTTTACATACAGGAAAAAATGTAACATTAACATTTAAACCTGCGGAAGCCAATACAGGATTAGCTTTTAAGCGTATTGATTTAGAGGGTATGCCTCTTATTGAAGCAGATGCCAATTATGTAACAAATACACAACGTGGTACTTGCTTAGAGAAGAATGGGGTTGTTATACAAACTTCTGAGCATGTATTGGCAGCTTTGGTTGGTTTGGATATTGATAATGCTATTGTAGAACTTAATGCTTCCGAACCTCCAATAATGGATGGGTCATCTAAATTTTTTGTTGAAGCTATAGAAAAAGCCGAAGTTGTAGAACTTGATGCTTGTAGAGAAGAATACGTAATAACAGATATTGTTTCATATACTGATGAAGAATCAGGCAGTGAAATATTAGTGATGCCTTCAAAAGAATACCAAATTACGACTATGGTAGATTTTGGCACGAAGGTTTTAGGGACCCAAAACGCGACCCTCAATCAACTTTCAGATTTTAAAGATGAAATTTCCAATGCACGTACCTTTAGCTTTTTGCACGAAATTGAAATGCTTCTTCAACATGGATTGATTAAAGGAGGTGATTTAAATAACGCCATCGTTTATGTTGATAAACCATTATCAACCGAAACCATGGAAAAACTTAAAGTAGCCTTTAAAAAAGACACTATTGCCGTAAAATCAAACGGCATATTGGACAATCTAACATTACATTACCCAAACGAAGCAGCTAGGCATAAACTTTTGGATGTTTTAGGAGATTTAGCTCTTATAGGTACCAGGATACGAGGCAAAGTGATAGCCAATAAACCGGGGCATTTTGTAAACACACAATTTGCTAAAAAACTTTCAAAACTTATAAAGAACGACCGTCGCAATAATGTGCCAAATATCGATTTGAACCAAACGCCTTTAATGGATGTAAACCAAATTATGGCCATGTTGCCACACCGCCAACCATTTTTGCTGATAGATAAAGTTTTCGAACTTACAGATACTTATGTCACTGCTCAAAAAAATGTGACCATGAACGAATCATTTTTCGCCGGTCATTTTCCTGGGGCTCCTGTAATGCCGGGGGTTTTAATTGTAGAAGCTATGGCGCAAACGGGTGGTATTTTAGTTTTAAATACCGTTCCAGATCCAGAAAATTATCTGACGTTTTTCATGAAAATGGACAATGTTAAGTTCAAACAAAAAGTAGTACCGGGCGATACTTTAATTTTTAAATGTTCGTTAATAACACCAATTCGCCGAGGTATTTGCCATATGCAAGGTTATGCATACGCGAATGGTAAACTTTGTGCAGAGGCAGAACTTATGGCACAAATATCTAAAGTAAAATAATTAATCTTTTTTTTATTTATTAAAATAAAAACCAATAAATGAATCAACCACTCGCTTACGTGCATCCAGGTGCTAAAATTGCAAAAAATGTTGTAATAGAGCCTTTCACCACCATATATAATAACGTAACTATAGGTGAAGGCACTTGGATAGGTAGCAATGTTACCATTATGGAAGGTGCTCGCATAGGTAAAAATTGCAGTATTTTCCCTGGTTCAGTCATTTCAGCTGTTCCACAAGACTTAAAATATAACGATGAAGAAACGACTGTAGAAATAGGTGACAATGTAACTATTAGAGAATGCGTTACTATTAACAGAGGTACGGCAGATAGAATGAAAACAGTTATTGGCAACAATTGTTTAATTATGGCGTATTGCCATATTGCGCACGATTGTATCGTCGGTAATAACTGTATTTTCTCTAATAACAGCACACTCGCAGGACATATAACCATTGGCGATTATGTGGTTTTAGCTGGTATGACAGCTGTTCACCAATTTGTATCGGTGGGAAACCACGCCTTTGTAACAGGTGGGTCTTTGGTTCGTAAAGATGTACCGCCTTTTGTTAAAGCTGCTAGAGAACCTTTATCCTATGTTGGTATAAATTCTGTTGGGTTAAGACGACGTGGCTATTCAACTGAAAAGATTAGGGAAATTCAGAATATATATAGAATTCTATACCAAAAAAATTACAACAATACACAAGCGACCGAAATCATGGAGGCCGAAATGGAAGCCACTCCAGAGCGTGATGAAATCCTTCAATTTATAAAAGACTCGCAACGTGGTATTATGAAAGGGTATTTTAAATCCAATTAAATTAAATAGATAAAAGAAGTTAGACATCTATAGTTCATGGAACTTTACTTATTTTAAAATTTTTCATATAAAATTAACCTTTCAACTTTTAACCTTTTAAACATTACAACTTTATAATAAACAATATAATGGCAAATACAAGTGATATTAGAAACGGATTATGTATTAGGTATAATAACGACATCTATAAAATCATAGAATTTTTACATGTAAAACCAGGTAAAGGCCCTGCGTTTGTGAGAACAAAAATGAAAAGTGTTACCAACGGAAAAGTGCTGGACAACACCTTTTCTGCTGGACATAAATTAGAGGATGTACGTGTTGAAACCCACAAATTTCAATTTTTATACAATGATGGTGAATATTATCATTTTATGAATACGGAAGATTACACGCAAATTCAACTTCGAGAATCTGCTTTAGATAGTCCGGGCTTAATGAAAGAAGGTGAGATAGTTACCGTAATCATAAACGCCGAAGATAATATGCCGCTTTCTGTAGAAATGCCCGCAAGTGTTATTTTAGAAGTAACAGCTACCGAGCCAGGTGTTAAAGGTAATACCGCTACCAATGCAACAAAACCAGCAACGGTTGAAACAGGCGCTATTGTTAACGTACCATTATTTATTAACGAAGGCGATAAAATTAAGGTAGAAACTGAAAAAGGAACTTACAAAGAACGCGTAAAAGAGTAATGATGTTTATTTGTTGATTTGTTTATTTATTTAAACAACGCAACGGCTAAACGGCTAAACGAACAAATGAAGTTTCCCAACCCCCATACCTTAAAACAAATTGCTCAATTAATTGATTGCAGTTTTGTTGGTAGCGATAACTTCCCTGTATTGGGAATGAACGAAATCCATGTTGTAGAACCTGGTGATATTGTGTTTGTCGATCATCCCAAGTATTACGATAAAGCGTTGAATTCTGCAGCTACTATTGTCTTAATTAATAAAGAAGTAGATTGTCCTGACGGAAAAGCATTATTAATTAGCGATGATCCTTTTAGGGATTTCAATAAACTTTCCGACCATTTTAAACCATTCAATATTGCTACTAGCAATATTTCCGATTCTGCCATCATTGGAGCTAATTCAGTAATACAGCCCAATTGTTTTATTGGACATCATGTGGTCATTGGAGAGGGGTGCACTATACATTCCAACGTGAGTATTTACGATGATGCTGTTATTGGTAATCATGTGACTATTCATTCAGGAACTGTTTTAGGTGCCAATGCTTTTTATTACAAAAAAAGACCAGAAGGTTTTGATCGGTTAAAATCTTGCGGACGTGTAGTTATTGAAGACCATGTCGATATTGGCGCTAATTGTACCATTGATAGAGGTGTTACAGGCGATACGACCATAAAAGAAGGTTCTAAATTAGATAATCAAATACAAATTGGGCACGATACCGTTATAGGTAAAAAGTGTTTAATCGCGTCACAAGTTGGCATTGCCGGCTGTGTTGTTGTAGAGGATGAAGTGACCATTTGGGGGCAAGTAGGCTGCACAAGTGGTGTAACCATTGGCAAAAAAGCGGTAGTTCATGCACAAACAGGTATTAGTAAATCATTGGAGGGTCATAAAACCTATTGGGGAACACCAGCACAAGAAGCTAGAGCTGAAATGAAAGAGATGGCAAACATCAAACAAATACCCGATATATTACAGTTTATAAAATCTAAAAAATAAATATAAAATGCTGCTAAAAGTATGAGCAAAAAAAGTATTTTTGTGCAGCTTTATTCAAAATAAAAAATATAAAATGAGTGTTTTAGTAAACAAAAATTCAAAAATAATAGTTCAAGGATTTACAGGTAGTGAAGGAACGTTTCATGCAAGTCAAATGATTGAATACGGAACGAACGTTGTAGGTGGCGTTACACCGGGAAAAGGTGGTCAAACACATTTAGATAAGCCTGTATTCGATACAGTAAAAGATGCTGTAGAGCAAGTTGGGGCAGATACAACCATTATATTTGTACCACCTGCTTTTGCTGCCGATGCTATTATGGAAGCTGCTGATGCAGGTATTAAAGTGATCATCACAATTACTGAAGGTATTCCAGTTGCCGACATGATAACAGCTTCAAATTATATAAAAAATAAAGAGTGTCGTTTAATTGGACCAAACTGTCCGGGAGTTATCACGCCAGGTGAAGCCAAAGTTGGTATTATGCCAGGGTTTGTTTTCAAAAAAGGCACGGTAGGTATCGTTTCTAAATCAGGAACGTTAACTTATGAAGCGGCAGACCAAGTTGTAAAACAAGGCTTAGGAATCACAACGGCTATTGGTATTGGTGGCGATCCAATTATTGGAACGACGACTAAAGAAGCAGTAGAGCTGTTAATTAACGACCCAGAAACAGAAGTGGTTGTTATGATTGGTGAAATAGGAGGTCAGTTAGAGGCAGACGCTGCAAACTGGTATAAAGCAAGCGGTAGCAAAAAACCAATTGTAGGATTTATTGCTGGTGAAACGGCGCCTGCAGGACGTACCATGGGGCACGCCGGTGCTATTGTTGGCGGAAGTGACGATACGGCGCAAGCAAAAAAGAAAATTATGAGAGCTTGTGGTATCCACGTGGTAGATTCTCCTGCCGAAATAGGTAAAAAAGTAGCTGAAGTTTTAGCTTAAAATATTTTAAAATATTTGAAAGACCTCGCAATAATTTGTGAGGTTTTTTATTTGTTGCAAGGAACTCAAATATGTATTTGCTATATTTGAATTTAAGAAATAACCAACTATCCATATTAAGTGTTCAATAAAAAATTAAAATAAGTTATAGATGAAATTATTAGAAGGAAAAACGGCCATCATCACAGGAGCCAGTAGAGGTATTGGTAGAGGGATTGCACAAGTATTTGCTGCCCAAGGTGCTAATATTGCGTTTACATATAGTAGTTCTGTTGAGGCTGCTAACGAACTTGAAAAAGAATTAATAGCGCAAGGCGTAAAAGCTAAAGGCTATAAAAGTAATGCCGCTAGCTTTGATGAAGCTCAAAAATTAGCAGACGATGTCGTGGCGGAATTTGGTAGTATTGATGTATTGGTCAATAATGCCGGTATTACAAAAGATAACTTATTAATGCGTATTACCGAAGAAGATTTTGATACCGTTATTGAAGTCAACTTAAAATCGGTTTTCAATATGACCAAGGCAGTACAAAAAACCATGCTAAAACAGCGTAAAGGCTCTATTATTAATATGAGTTCGGTTGTTGGTGTAAAAGGAAATGCAGGACAGACCAATTATGCAGCGTCTAAAGCGGGTATTATAGGGTTTTCAAAATCAGTAGCCTTAGAATTGGGTTCCAGAAACATAAGAAGCAACGTGGTTGCTCCAGGTTTTATTGAAACCGAAATGACAGCAAAACTTGATGAAGAAACCATAAAAGGATGGCGTGCAGGAATCCCATTAAAACGTGGTGGTACACCGGAAGATGTTGCTAATGCATGCGTGTTTTTAGCAAGCGACATGAGTGCCTATGTTACAGGACAAACGCTTCATGTTGACGGAGGCATGTTAACCTAATCTGTTTCCTGCGAAAGCAGGAATCTCATCTATTTAAACCAAAGTTATATAATGAGTTCAGAAACTCTATTATACATCATATTAGCAGGAATCATTGCTTTGTTATTAGCAGGATTTCAGTATAAATTCAACAAAAAAAGCATGACTAAACTAAGCATGCTTTTTTTGTTTTTAAGATTTCTTACGATCTTCTCAGTGTTATTATTGCTTATCAATCCAAAGTTTGAGCAAATAACGCTTTCTACCATAAAACCTAATTTGGTTATTGCTGTCGATAATTCAAGCTCAATAAAGTATTTGAAACAAGATGCGAATGTCAACAGTTTAGTTGAAAAATTGACAACCGATAAAAGATTAACCGATAAATTTCATATTGAAACCTATACGTTTGGTGAAAAGTTAAGCCCTTCAAATGGTATTGAATTCGACGAAAAACAAACCAATATAAATGATGCCTTCAACCAACTGTCCCAAATTTATAAGCAATCGATTTCTCCAACCATTTTAATTTCCGATGGCAACCAAACCTACGGAAACAGCTATGAATTCGCTTATAATAATTACAAACAACCCATATATCCAGTTATTTTAGGCGATACGGTTAGGCATACCGATCTAAAAATTCAGCAATTAAGCGTAAACAAGTATGCCTATTTAAAAAATCAGTTTCCAGTAGAAACTATTCTGGTGTATAATGGTGATACTGCTATCAATTCTAAGTTTATTGTTACAAATGGGAATTCCGTAGTGTATTCTGAAATTGTAAACTTTACAAAACAGAATAACTCTAAGGTTATTAACTTCAAACTTCCAGCAAATACCGTTGGCGTACATGCTTACAAAGCGTTGTTGCAACCTTTGGAAAATGAAAAAAACACCACCAATAATTTTAAAAATTTCGCCATTGAAGTTATCGATCAAAAAACGAAAATTGCCTTGGTAAGCGATTTTATTCATCCCGATTTAGGTGCTTTAAAAAAGAGTATTGAAAGTAATGAACAGCGCTCGGTTTTGTTTTTAAACTCAAATAATGTTTTAACTCAAATAAATGATTTTCAATTAGTTATTTTGTATCAACCAAATAATAGGTTTAATAAATTATATGAGGTTTTAAATTCAGAAAACAAGAACCGATTCACAGTAATTGGTACTAAAACAGATTTGAATTTTCTAAACAATATCAATAAAACGTTTACCCACGAAATAACAAATCAAACAGAAACTTATCAAGCTGAATTAAACAAAAACTATGCGCCATTTATTATTGAAGATATTAATTTTGAATCGTTTCCTCCACTTAATACACATTACGGTGCTGTATCATTTTCGCTTCCTTTTGAAACTATTTTAAATAAAACCATTCATGGTATTTCAACAAAAGCCCCATTGCTTGCTACTTTTGAAACAAATGGTAGGCGAGAAGCGGTTTTGTTTGGTGAAAATATATGGCAGTGGCGTGCACAAAGTTACATAAACGACAAATCGTTTAATTCTTTTGATGATTTTATAGGGAAGCTTATTCAATATACAGCTTCGAACAAACAAAAAAGCAGATTGAATGTAGCATACGAATCGTTTTATAACGGCAATACAAATGTTATTATAAAAGCTGAATTTTTCGATAAGAATTATGTGTTCGATACGCGTGAAACACTTCATATTACTGTGAAAAATTTGGTTACTAACGAAACTAAAACCTTTCCGCTTATTTTAAACAATACCAACTATCAAGTAGATCTGAGTAGTTTGCCCGCATCCGATTATGAATTTACAATAAAGGCTTCAAAAGAAAACATCTCTAAATCGGGAAGCTTTAAAATTTTAGAATACAACGTTGAGCAACAATTTTTAAATGCCGATGTAACAAAACTCCAACAATTAGCGACGAACAGTCAAGGAAAAAGTTTTTTTGTAAACACTGCGGAAAACCTAGCAGAAACCCTTTTAAACGACAAGAGATTTGTTAGTATCCAAAAAAGCAATAAAAATAGCTTACCTTTGATAGATTGGAAATATCTACTCATTATAATCGCTTTAAGTTTGTCTCTAGAGTGGTTTTTAAGAAAATATAACGGATTAATTTAAATGAACAAAGAAACTAAAACTGCCATTATAACAGGCTCATCATCGGGAGTAGGTGCGGCTTCTTGTATTGAATTTGCTAAAAGAGGGTGGAATGTCGTCATTAATTATTCTCAAAATGAAAGTGGTGCTTACGAACTCGCTGAAATATGTAAAAACCTTGGAGTAGCTACTTTGGTATGTCAAGCAAATGTTGCTAATGAAGAAGATTGCCAAAGAATGGTAGACGAGACCATAAAAACTTTAGGGAGCATTGATGCATTGGTTAATAACGCTGGAACCACTAGATACTGTAATTATAATGATTTAGAAGGACTTAATAAAAAGGATTTCCAAGACATTTATGAAGTCAACGTTATTGGAGCCTACCAAATGGTAAAAATGGCAGCACCGTATCTAAAAAAGGTTCATGGTGCGATTGTTAATATATCTTCCATTAGTGCTATATCCGGTGTAGGAAGCTCCATTGCTTATGCGGCGTCTAAAGGCGCTTTGTCCACAATGACACTTTCACTTGCCCATGCGCTTGCCCCAGAGGTTAGAGTCAATGGCGTTTGCCCTGGTTTTATTCAGACGCGATGGACAAAAGGTTTTTTAGGAGACAGGTATGAGTCTGTCAAAGAAAATGTCGAAAAGGCTTCACTTATTAATAAAACATCATTGCCAGAAGATATTGCAAAAGGTATTATTTATTTAGCAATCGATGCCGTAACGACTTCTGGGCAGTTATTGACTATAGATGGGGGCCAATTAGTGAATCAAGGAAAAATGTAAGCGTTCAATAGCTTTAAATTTGTATTTAGAGTGGTTTTTAAGAAAATATAATAGATTAATTTAAATAAAATAAATAAAATGGAAAGATTACCAAAAGTAGCATTACCTATAATCATTGTAGCAATCATTTTAATTGTATTACTAACTAAATCCGCAGTAACTATAGGCTCTGGAGAAGCAGGCGTACTTTATAAAACGTTTGATAATGGTGTCGTAACCGATGAGCCTCCTTTAGGAGAAGGGTTTCATATTGTAGCACCTTGGAATAAAGTCATCATTTATGAAGTACGTCAACAAGAACTTTTTGAAAAAATGAAAGTACTATCTTCTAATGGGCTAGAAATTCAAATAGATGGGTCTGCATGGTATGAACCTGTTTATAATGACCTAGGAAATCTTCATCAATCTTTAGGAGAAAATTATTTACAACGTGTTATCCAGCCAGCAATTAGAAGTGCTGCTCGTAGTGTTGTTGGCCGCTATACACCCGAACAATTATATTCTAGCAAACGTGATGCGATTCAAGATGAAATATTTGTTGAAACTAAAAAAATACTAGAAAAGCAATATATACAACTCAATGAATTTTTAGTGCGTGATGTTACTTTGCCTGAAACAATTAAAGATGCTATTGAACGCAAACTAAGACAAGAGCAAGAATCCTTAGAATATGAGTTTAGATTGGTTACCGCAGCTAAAGAAGCTGAAAAAGTAATTATAGAGGCAGAAGGTAAAGCAGAATCAAACAGAATTTTAAGTGCCTCGTTAACCGATAAAATTTTACAAGATAAAGGTATAGATGCCACTATGAAATTAGCAGAATCGCCAAATAGCAAAGTCATTGTTATTGGTTCTGGTGATAGTGGCTTGCCTATTATTTTAGGAAACCAATAGAGAATTGAACAAAATAATTCAACTTTTTTTGAGATATTTTGAATATTAAATAATTAATATTAGCTATAAATAAGGAATACTTAATAGTCATAAGTTTTATTACTATTATTTGGAATAATTAACTTTAATTATAGATATTTGCAAAAGTAAAAACATAAAAATGAACTTTATTCAATCACATCACCACCATTTTCAAATTTGCTCTCAAGCGAAGTGAAGATGTATTGAATAAAATCAACATATTTTTATAAACCCGTTTGAGACAATCAAGCGGGTTTTTAATTTTAAGTCCAACTAGATTGTTTCAAACTCATAAAAACAAGAAAATGAGTACATTAAGAATTGCAGTACAAAAATCAGGTCGTTTACACGACGAATCTATGGAACTACTTAAGGATATAGGTATTTCTATTGATAATGGCATAGACCAATTAAAAGCATCAGCAAGAAATTTTCCTGTTGAAGTTTTCTATCTAAGAAATGGCGATATTCCCCAATATTTAAAAGATGGTGTCGTTGATGCGGCTATTATTGGTGAAAATGTGTTGATTGAAAAGGGTAGTGGTATTAATATAGCCGAAAAACTAGGGTTTTCTTCATGCCGCGTTTGTATTGCAGTGCCAAAAACAATGAATTATACGAGTATTAAAGATTTAGATGGCAAACGCATCGCAACATCATATCCAAACACCGTTCAAAATTATTTGGATGCACAAGGTATCACAGCAAATCTTCATATTATTAACGGATCCGTTGAAATAGCACCCAATATCGGGTTAGCAGATGCTATTGTTGATATTGTTTCAAGCGGAAGTACGTTGTTTAAAAACAATTTGAAAGAGGTTGAAATGATTTTAAAATCGGAGGCGGTTTTGGCAGTTTCACCAATTTTAGATGCTGAAAAACAAGCTATTTTAGATAAAATTCAATTCAGAATCAAATCGGTTTTAAAAGGAAGGGAATCTAAATACGTTTTATTGAATGCACCAAATGATAAAGTTCAAGATATCATAGATGTGTTACCGGGGATGAAGAGCCCAACGGTACTGCCTTTAGCAGAAGCGGGTTGGAGTTCCATACACTCGGTAATAAGCAAAAACGAATTTTGGGACGTTATTGACGATTTAAAAGCAAAAGGCGCCCAAGGTATTTTAGTGTGTCCTATTGAGAAAATGGTACTGTAATCAATTAATAATGAAAAATTAACAATTATAGATTTCCGCTTCCGCGGAAATAAAAAAAGAAAGGTTTTCAATGCAAATAATTAATAACCCACATAGAGATGAATGGTCCCAACTATTAAAAAGACCCACTCAAACCGTGAGCGATATTGAAACGGTTGTAAATCAGATTTTTGATGCTGTGCGTTTAAATGGCGATGCTGCCATTAATAAATACACACAACAGTTTGATGGCATTGCCTTAGAATCAAGTCTGGTAACGATGGGGGACATTCAAAAAGCCATAGCCCATGTGCCAGAAGCACTTCAAAATGCCATAAAAAAGGCAAAACAAAATATTGAAGCTTTTCACGCTGCACAAAAAACAAACAGGGTAGAAGTTGAAACCACTCAAGGTGTAAAATGTTGGCAAGAAAAGCGCCCGATTCAAAAAGTGGGGCTATATATCCCAGGAGGTACCGCCCCTTTGTTTTCAACGGTTTTAATGTTGGCAATTCCTGCGCAAATAGCAGGTTGTAAAGAAATTGTGCTTTGTTCGCCACCAAATAAACAAGGGGAGTTGGCACCAGAAATTTTGTTTGCAGCACAACTTTGTGGGGTTACTAAAATTATAAAAGTAGGAGGTATCCAAGCCATTGCAGGATTAACTTTTGGAACGGAAACCATACCACAGGTATATAAAATATTCGGACCCGGCAACCAGTTTGTTACCGTGGCTAAACAATTAGCAACCAAATTTGGTGTAGCTATCGATATGCCTGCAGGTCCCAGTGAATTGTTGGTCGTTGCCGATGCATCCGCAAATGCTTCATACATCGCATCCGATTTATTAAGTCAAGCGGAACATGGTACGGACAGCCAAGTTATTTTAGTTTCAACTTCGAATGCTTTAATCAATAAGGTTTCAGAAGAAATTGAAAAACAGCTTCGTGTGCTTCCGCGTAAAGCGATTGCAGAAAAAGCCATAGCAAATTCAAAACTTATTTATGTAGAAAATGATGAATTGGCGATGGAATTAATAAACGAATATGGCCCGGAACATTTTATTATCTGTACAGAAAATGAAGATTTTTACGTAGATAATATTGAAAATGCAGGCTCTGTGTTTATTGGCGACTATACACCGGAAAGCGCAGGCGATTATGCTTCTGGAACCAACCATACATTGCCTACTAACGGATTTTCGAAAGCCTATTCAGGTGTGAATTTAGATAGTTTTTCTAAAAGTATGACCTTTCAAAAGATATCGAAAGCAGGTCTTTTGAATATTGGTGAAACCATAGAACTTATGGCGGAAGCAGAAGGTTTACAGGCACATAAAAATGCCGTTTCCATTCGATTAAAGGATTTAAAATAATTTGTCATTCCTGTGAGGCAGGAATCTCAAGAACTCAGTTCTAATTTTTTTATGAAAACAAATTTTGATTTAAAAAATATAATACGTCCGACTATAAAAGCACTAAAACCGTATTCATCCGCACGTGATGAATTTCAAGGGGTAACCGACGATATGGTATTTTTAGATGCTAATGAAAATCCGTTTGAAAATGGTGTAAACCGTTACCCAGATCCACAACAGGGAAAGTTGAAGTCGGTTTTATCTGGAATTAAAGGGATTTCAACAAAACAAATCCTTTTAGGAAATGGAAGTGATGAAGTGCTGGACTTGATTTACAGGGCATTTTGCGAACCGAATCGAGATAATGTCGTTATTTTACCTCCAACATATGGTATGTATGAAGTGTTGGCTAACTTGAATGCGATTGGCATTAAAAAAGTGGATTTAGATGCAGATTTTCAGCCAAAAGTTGAAGACATTTTAAATGCTGCGGATGCTAATAGTAAGTTACTATTCATATGTTCACCAAACAATCCTTCAGGGAATAGTTTTTCTTCAGAAGCCATTGAAGCATTGGTTAGTAAATTTAAAGGCATTGTGGTTATTGATGAGGCTTATATCGATTTTTCAAATGAAGCAAGTTGGTTGACAAGATTAAATGAATTTCCTAATTTAATTGTGACGCAAACCTTGTCCAAAGCGTATGCCATGGCAGGTATTCGATTGGGGATTTGTTATGCTTCAGCTGAAATCATTACGGTTTTAAACACCATAAAACCTCCTTATAACATCAACGAATTAACACAAAATAAAGCTATTGAATTATTAAATATCAAAGATTTGGCTAGCAAACAAATTGCCGACATATTGAAAGAACGCAGTGCTTTAATTTCAGAATTAAAATCTATTGGTTATGTTTCAAAAATATATCCATCAGACGCTAATTTTGTATTGGTAAAAGTCGATGATGCCAATAAACGTTACAATCAACTTATTGAGAAAGGTATTGTAATTAGAAATAGAACAACACAGGCAGGTTGTGAAAACACATTGCGATTAACCGTTGGAACACCTGAAGAGAATGAGATATTGATAAAAACACTTTTATCAATATCGAAATCCTGAACTTGTTTCAGGAACTTTTAAATTATGTTGACGTATTATTGCTATATAACATCAAATAAAAATAGAACAGTATTATATATTGGTTATACAGATAACTTAAAACGAAGATTAGTTGAACATTCAAAAGGAATTGGGGCTGTATTTACAAAAAAGTACAAGGCAACAGATTTAGTTTATTTTGAAACATTTGACAATAAAAAGGAAGCTAAAAAAAGAGAAAGTCAATTAAAGAATTGGCATAAAGAATGGAAATGGAACTTGATAAAAAAATCAAATCCAAATTTAATAACCTTAGAAATTAATTAGACCCTGAAATAAATTCAGGGTTGCTTAATAAATTAAGCATGAAATCGCCATGATTTGGAAACCCAAATACCAATGAAAATAAAGCGATACCATGTGACCTTTAAAAAACAATAGATATTTACGCATGAAAAAAGTATTATTTATAGACCGCGACGGCACGTTGGTTTTGGAACCACCCATAGATTACCAATTAGATAGTTTGGAAAAATTGGAGTTTTATCCAAAAGTGTTTCAATACATGGCTAAAATAGCAAATGAGCTAGACTACGAATTGGTGATGGTCACAAATCAAGATGGTTTGGGTACGGATTCTTTTCCTGAAGATACGTTTTGGCCAGCGCAGAATAAAATCATCAGTGCCTTTGCTAAAGAAGGAGTCGAGTTCGCAGATATCCATATCGACAAAACCTTTCCGCATGAAAATGCACCCACTCGTAAGCCTAGAACCGGTTTGTTGACAAAGTATTTTTCAGAAGCCTACGATTTAGAAAATTCGTTTGTATTAGGTGATAGAATTACCGATATGGAACTGGCTAAAAACCTAGGAGCCAAAGGTATTTATCTTTCCGAAAATCCAAATTTAGGTGCAGACGAAATCGAAACGTCCAAACAAGATATTTTAAACGTCATAGCTTTAACAACAACCGACTGGAAAGAAATCTATGAGTTTTTGAAATTAGAAGACCGTGTTGCTGAAATTACTCGTAATACCAATGAAACCCAAATCTACATCAAGTTAAATTTGGATGGATCTGGTAAAAACGACATCAACACCGGTTTATCGTTTTTCGATCACATGTTAGATCAAATTGGTCGTCATGGTGCTATGGATTTAACCATCAAAGTAAATGGCGATTTAGAGGTTGATGAACACCACACCATTGAAGATACCATGATTGCCTTTGGGGAATTATTCCACAAAGCATTAGGCAATAAATTGGGTATAGAACGCTACGGGTTTTGTTTACCAATGGACGATTGTCTGGCTCAGGTAGCTGTCGATTTTGGTGGTAGAAATTGGTTGGAATGGGATGCTGAATTTAAACGTGAAAAAATAGGGGATATGCCAACCGAAATGTTTTACCACTTATTTAAATCCTTTACCGATGGTGCTAAGTGCAATTTAAATATAAAGGCCGAAGGGGTAAATGAACACCATAAAATAGAGGGGATTTTTAAAGCCTTTGCTAAAGCCATGAAAATGGCGGTAAAAAGAGACTCAAACAAGATGTTTTTGCCTTCAACAAAGGGCATATTGTAATAATTTAAGAATTCAGATTTACGATTTACGAGTGTTTAATTCGTAAATCGTAAATCATAAATCGTAAATCAATTGAAATTAGTTATCATAAATTACGGCGCAGGAAATATTAAAAGCATCCAATTTGCTTTTAAACGTTTGGGTGTTGATGCGGTTTTATCAAACAATCCAGAGGAAATCCTAGCAGCCGATAAAATTATTTTTCCAGGGGTAGGCGAAGCGAGTTCTGCTATGACCATGCTTAAAGAAACAGGTTTGGATACGCTCATTCCAAAATTAAAACAACCCGTTTTGGGTATTTGTTTAGGGATGCAATTGCTTTGTGAATTCACCGAAGAAGGCAATACCAAAGGCTTGGGTGTTTTTAAAACCACAGTAAAACGCTTTGATAATAACGTAAAAGTACCTCAAATGGGCTGGAATGTTATTAAAGATTTGAAATCGGAGTTGTTTAAAGGAATCAAAGAAAGTGAATACATGTATTTGGTACATAGTTATTATGCCGAGCATTGTGCGGAGACCATTGCAACTACCGATTATGGGATTAATTATGCTTCTGCACTAAAACATAATAACTTTTATGGTGTTCAATTTCACCCAGAAAAGAGTAGTTTAGCAGGAGAAAAAATATTGGAGAACTTTTTGAAGCTAGATATTAAAAGTTTTTAATGAAAAACGAATTAATTGAAAGAACAGAACGATTTGGAATAGACTGCTGGCATTTCTGTTTTAAAATCCCTAAATCTAGAGAATATAATGCTTTTGTCAATCAATTAATAAGAAGCTCTAGTTCTGTGGGAGCAAATTATAGAGCTTCCCAACGCGCCAAATCGACAGCCGATTTTATAAATAAATTAAAAATAGTTGAAGAAGAAGTAGATGAGAGCGTATATTGGTTGGAAATTTTTGAAGAAGTTCTTTCAGGTAATTCCGAGGAAATTTCAAACCTTCAAAAAGAAGGAAGAGAGTTATTAGCCATAACAGTCGCTTCTATTAATACAGCAAAAAGAAATAGTAATAAATAAGTAGTAAGTACAATTACTTTGAATTTCAAACTTCTAATATTAATAAATTGATAGCCAATATGCTGAATATTTTTAACATTTAACTTCTAATATTTAACTTTTAACTTTTAACATTTAATATTATACATGAGAATTATACCAGCCATAGATATTATAGACGGAAAATGTGTAAGACTGACCAAAGGTGATTACGATACCAAAAAAGTATATAATGAAAATCCACTTGAAGTGGCTAAAATGTTTGAAGATGCAGGCATTCAGTATCTACATTTAGTCGATTTGGATGGTGCCAAAGCACAACACATTGTAAACTATAAAGTACTGGAGCAAATTTCATCAAAAACCAATCTTAAAATTGACTTTGGTGGCGGTTTAAAAACCAATGAAGATTTACATATAGCATTCAATTCTGGCGCCAAACAAATAACTGGCGGTAGTATTGCCGTTAAAGACCCGCATACATTTGAAGGGTGGATTTCTAAATATGGCGCTGTTAAAATTATTTTAGGAGCCGATAGCGATAACGGAAAAGTGTCTATAAGTGGATGGATGGAGCAAAGTAAAGAAGATGTGATTCCATTTATAAAAGCATATCAAAAGAAAAGCATCCAGTACGTGATATGTACCGATATTTCAAAAGATGGTATGCTTGAAGGGCCTTCAGTAGATTTGTACAAGCAAATTATTTCAGAATGTACCAATAGCAGTAATGGACAATCTATAAAACTAATTGCTTCTGGAGGTCTTTCAACTATTGAAGAATTGCCGATTTTAAAAAAAATAGGTTGTGAAGGTGTTATTATAGGAAAGGCCATTTATGAAAATAGAATAACACTAAAGCAATTAGAAAAATTTGTATAAATTATAAGTACAATATTAAATAGTAGAAGTAAAAAGTCGAGAATAAAATTTACTTCTAACCTTTAATATTTAACTTCTAACTTAAAAAAGATGCTTACAAAACGAATTATACCGTGCTTAGACATTAAAAACGGACGCACTGTTAAAGGAGTGAACTTTGTCGATTTACGCGATGCCGGTGATCCTGTAGAGCTCGCTAAGCAATATGCGAATGTGGGTGCAGACGAATTGGTGTTTTTAGATATTTCTGCAACCTTAGAAGCGCGTGCTACAACTTTAGATATGGTCATGCATGTAGCAGAACAAGTCAATATTCCGTTTACAGTTGGGGGAGGTATTTCGTCTGTAGAACATGTAGATGCCTTATTAAAATGTGGTGCCGACAAAGTATCCATCAACTCATCGGCGGTGAAGCGTCCTGATTTGGTAAACGAACTTGCCAATAAATTTGGTAGTCAATGTGTCGTTGTCGCTATTGATGCTAAACAAATTGACGGCAATTGGAAAGTGCATTTAGCTGGAGGCAGTATCCCAACAGAAATCGATTTGTTTGAATGGGCAAAAGAAGTTGAGCAACGTGGTGCAGGTGAAATTTTATTTACCTCCATGGATCATGATGGCACAAAAAATGGATTTGCCAATGAAGCGTTAGCTAAATTATCGGAATTATTGAACATTCCAATTATTGCTTCGGGAGGCGCAGGAAATGTACAGCATTTTGTGGATACGTTTAAAGAAGGAAAAGCGGATGCAGCCTTGGCGGCAAGCGTATTTCATTTTGGTGAAATTCCTATTCCAGAATTGAAAAAAGAATTAAAAAAACACGATATAGAGGTACGACTTTAATCCCCTAACCCCAAAGGGGAAAATAAATTAAGAATTAGAATATGTCAAATAAAAAAAATACTCAGATCATTTCTCCCTCTTGGGGGGAGCTAGAGGGGAAATTAATTCCTGCCATTATTCAAGATGCTACAACAAAGAATGTGTTGATGTTGGGTTATATGAATGAGGAAGCATATCAAAAAACCTTGGAAACAAAACAAGTCACTTTTTTTAGCAGAAGTAAGCAACGCCTTTGGACAAAAGGTGAAGAAAGTGGTCATTTTTTAAACTTGGTGGATATTAAAAACGATTGTGATAACGATACACTTTTAATCCAAGTTCATCCAGTTGGCCCCACTTGTCATAAAGGCACAGACAATTGTTGGGGTGAAGAAAACAAATCCAATTATGGTTTCTTTTCAACTTTAGAAAACGTTATTGCAGAACGTATTGCAAACAAAGACACCAGCAAATCGTATGTAGCGAGTTTGTTTTCTAAAGGGATTAACAAAGTGGCTCAGAAAGTAGGAGAGGAGGCTGTTGAAACTGTTATTGAAGCCATGGACAACAATGATGAATTATTTCTCTACGAATCGGCAGATTTACTGTTTCATTATTTAATGCTGTTACAAGCTAAAGGCTTTACTTTAAAAGATATTGAAGCTGAATTAAAAGGTAGACATAAATAAACAAAAAGGGGCTGCTTAAAAAGACCTTTACATTTAATTTGTCAGGTTGAGCTTGTCGAAACCGATATTGATTACCAGAAAGTTAAAATATTTCGACAAAGCCTGTGCTGAGCTTGTCGAAGTGCTCAATATGACATAGAACTAGACTTTTCAGACAGTCTCTTTTTGTTCACAAAATTCTATTTAAGAGACTGTTTAAGTTTTATCCTTTGGTTCTTTTATGTGCCTTTTTCCGCCATACTTCAGCTATTTTTCGGTTCGTAGCTATGGCTATGAACCTCTCCCTCGCGGCAGCCTGGCTCCTTCGCTAAAAAGGTCTCCCCAGACCTTTTTTATACGCTCGGCCCTGTCTAACGAAAAAATACCCTATAAAACATTCCAAAAACAAAATTTAAACAATCTCTAAGAAATCCACCCTTTTGAAATCGATTTTTTAGAAAACCACACCCAAAAAATAGCGAATGCAATAATACTAATGGTCATGCCGATACCTTCAAAATAGCCTTGAATTAAAACATGCCCCATTTGTACAATGACCGCAATTAACGATAATAGAAATAACATGTAAGCCCATTTTTTTCTTAGTAAAAGCCCTAAAGAGCCTAAGAGCCCTGCAAAAACCGCAATAGCAAATGCGGCGGTTAACCAAGAAGGGAAGCTGGAAATCATTTCAAATTGTTCATCGGTAACGGCAGCGCGCCAACTTTCAGTTTGATAAGCTTGACCTAAATACTCTTTTACGCCCATAGCGTTCCATAATAGAGCAATAACGCTCACAATCCAAAACCAAACAGGTGGTTTTTCTTTTAAATTTGTCATATTAATTGGTTTTTAGTTATACAAGTTATTAAATTTTTGTCATAATTAATAAAAAACTTACTTTCCCCAATCGAACTTATCATTAGAAAAAACAATGAAGAAGTATTTTTACGTCATTACCATTCAATATTTAGGATACCGTTTCCATGGTTGGCAAAAACAACCCCATGTAAAAACCTTGCATTTAATGGTAGATAGAACGCTAAATTTTATATTGGAAGGAAAACCTTTTAAAAGTTTAAGCTCTGGAAGAACCGATGCGATGGTTTCGGCTGAATGTGCTGCTTTTGAATTGTTTTTAGAAGAACCCTTAGAAGACCAACATGCATTTTTAGATCTTTTTAATTATAATCTACCACAAGATATTCGGGCAATAAATATTAGGGAAGTTGATGCTAAATTCAATATCATCAACCATTCAAAAATTAAGGAGTATCTATACTTATTTACGTATGGTGAAAAATGCCATCCATTTTGCGCCCCAATTATGACAACCATTCTTGATGATTTAGATATTGATTTAATGAAGCAAGGCGCTAAACTTTTTGAAGGCACCCATTATTTTAAATCGTATTGCTTCAAACCTACAGACCATGGCGTTTATAATCGAGAAATCATAACATGTGAACTGGTTGAAAACACCATTTATACGGCTAATTACTTCCCCGAAAAAACATATATACTACGCGTTCGAGGTAAAGGCTTTATGCGCAATCAAATAAGACTCATGATGGGCGCGCTTATAGATTTAGGAAAAGGAAAACTAAGCCTAGAAACCATTTCAAAGAGTTTGGAGCAAGACTGCTTTATTAAAATGGAATATATCGCTCCAGCTTCTGGTTTAATTCTTAATAAGATAGAATTCTCTTAATTAGCATTATTGGTCACAGAAACAGTTAAAACTATGCGATGCACTTAAGCGCATTTCCCTTTTAGGTTCTAAAATTTTTTACCGATTAATTTCGCAAACTAACCTTGCAGATTAGTCTGCAAACAAAACTATGGACTTCAAGTCCATGGCTTATTTTGTTGATTGATTATCAAATACTTAATGTAGTATTCATGTGAATTATACAAATTATAGTAAAAAACATGTAACACATAAAACACTGTTAAATAGCATCTTTGTATTAATTAAAGGAAGATAAATCTTCAAAAATTAATATAAACCTTTAAAACTTGAAATTATGTTACGTTGGACAATCACATTTATAATTATAGCATTAATTGCTGGAGTGTTAGGTTTTTCCGGTATAGCAGGCGCATCAGCTGGTATCGCTAAAATATTTTTCTTCATATTTATTGTACTTGTCGTATTATCATTACTAAAAGGTGGTTTAAAAAAAAGTTAGAAACCTTGACACATACTTTTCAATAAAATATTTATTAACAATTAAAAACTTAAAAAAATGAAAAATATAATGTATGCTTGTTTATTCTTGTTTGTTGGTAGTATTTGGGCACAAGAAGAACCTAAAAATATTTCAGAAGAATCTACAATAAAAACTGTAAAAACGGATCATGGAACAGAAGTAGTTGAGAAAAAAATTAAAGTAACAACTCGGGAAGAGCAAGATATTGAATTCGCCGAAAAGGATAAAAACAAACGAGATAAGGACATTGTGAAGAGTCCTGTAAAAGTTAAGAAAACCATTGAAATTGATAACGATAGGGGCAATTCCTATGACGCTAAAACTGAAATTGGGTATTATGAATTTAATGGGAAACAATATGGTTTCAAGAAAGTAGATACTGGTTTTTCTGTATTGGAAAAAGACCATGAAACACCAATTAACTATGGTAACATTGTTAAATTCAACAGAGATAATCACTATTTGTTTCAGAATGGAAATGACACGGGTATTGGATATTTTAATGAAGATGGAAGCTTTACCATTGAATTTTATGATAAAGACACCAAAACCGTAACAAGCCAAGAATTTATTTTGGTAGAGAAATAATCAAAAAAACATTCATTAAAGATATCTTAAAAGTCCTGCTATAACAGGACTTTTTTGTATTTTGGGATTTTATAGAATTAATGAAATATTATGAATCCAAAAATTTCAAAAGAAACCTTAGACTTCTTTAAAGTATTAGAAAAAAACAATGATAGAGATTGGTTTAACGAGCATAAATCCGAATTCAAAAAAATAGAAAAGGATGTTAAAACTTTTTATAATGCGGTTTTAAAAAGCTTGAACGAACATGATGAAGTTGATAGACTTAAAATGTTTCGTATTTATCGCGATGTGCGTTTTTCAAAAGACAAATCACCTTACAAAACACATTTTGGTGGCTCATTCCATAGAACAAAACCCAAATTAAGAGGCGGCTATTATTTACATATTCAACCGAATAACGAAAGTTTTATTGCTACAGGTTTTTGGGAACCAGCTCCGGCCGATTTACTACGTATTCGTAAAGAGTTCGAAATGGACGATACCGAAATGCGGGCCATTTTAAACAATAGATCATTTAGCAATATTTGGGGAACCTTTGTTGGCGACGAGGTAAAATCAGCACCAAAAGGGTTTAGTAAAGATCATAAAGCCATCGATTTAATAAAAAAGAAACAGTACATCTTTATTAAAAAATATACCGATTCCCAAGTGTTAAGTGATGGTTTTATTGATGATGTAAACCAATCGTTTAAAGCCATTCGCCCGTATTTTAATTATATGAGTGATGTGCTAACGACCGATTTAAATGGTGTGTCCCTTATATAATTTCTGTAATAACATATTTATTTTGGTTAAACTCAAAACTAGTATTTACAGGTTTGTTTATTAACAGCTGCCCAATAGGTGAGTTTACCGAAATAGCATAAAAAACAGTACCGTCAAGTTCAATTTTGCCGATGCTGGTAGAAATGTAAAAATCCATTACATTTGTTTTTACAATACTGCCCAACATAGCTTCTTTGCTCTCTACATTCGTTTTTATATTGCTCAAATACTCTTTGGTTTTTTTGGCATCGTTTAGATAGGTCATGTTTTTTTCTAAATCATTCAATAATTTACCATGACCAGAATCATCATCTTCAGAACTTCCTTTGTCGTTACTGGCTATAGATTCTTTTATTAAATCAACTTCTTCTTTGTAATCATTGATGCGTTTGTCTACACGTTCATTACAAATTTGCAATAGTTTCTGTTTTGTTGTCATTAAATACCTTACACTGCTTTTAGCACTTCTGATTGTTCAAAAAGTTGCATATTACTAATTAATCGTTCTTTTACAATTTGCATCATGCGCTTATTTAAAGCCGAGGAATTTTGGATATATATGAGATATTCTTCCACAGTAAATAAACCTATCACAATGCCTTTTAGTGAGTTACGGAATTTTATATCTTTATTTACAGCGTTTTCAATGTATGATAAACGCTTCTCTAAAGGGTAACTGTAAAACACCATTTTATGCTTAGCAATATAGTTTTTAAAAACTTCAATAAACAAATCATTTTGTAACTTTATTATTGGGCGCAGTACTAAATTTTGAAAACGCTCGTCATTACTCATGTTATCATTAATTGTGGAACTAAGAATTTCAGGACGAATGCTTTTTAAGTTGAATTGTCGTGTGTTCATGGTTGCTAGGTTTTTATTAAAAATATAGAATATTAAAACTTGAAATGTTTTGGAACGTTATAGTTGTTAACGGGTTTATTAACAACAAAGAAATTTTTATCTTTAAACCAAAAAAAATGACATGAAGTTTGGAAGTGTAGATAACCCTCAAAATATAGATTTTTCCTTACCGCCAGATCATCCAGATACCCAACGTGTTTTAAATAAGTTTAAGGATGATAACATTCCCGAAATTTATGTGGGTTGTGCCAAATGGAACAAAGCGGACTTAAAAGGATTTTACCCTAGAGGCACCAAAGATGAATTGGTATATTATTCAAGCCAATTTAACGCCATAGAATTAAATGCGACATTTTATAGGATTTTCCCCGCGGAACAATTTGCTTCTTGGTATACTAAAACTCCCGATGGATTTAAGTTTTTTCCGAAGCTAAACCAAGAAATAAGCCATTGGAAGCGCTTACAGGAAACCAAAGAAGTCGTTGAGCATTACTTGTACAACGCCTCCAATTTAAAAGAAAAATTAGGAACCATCTTTTTACAGATGAATGATAATTTCTCGCCAAAAGACTTTGATCGCGTTATTAATTTTGTTGAAGAATGGCCTAAAGAAATACCATTAGCTATGGAGTTTAGACATACCAATTGGTACAACGATGCTTCAATAGCAAACGAATTATACCAACTTTTAGAAGCCAACAATATTTCAAATATTATTGTTGATTCCGCCGGAAGACGCGATATAATGCACATGCGCTTAACCAATGCAACTGCTTTTGTGCGTTATGTGGGTGCCAACCACCTAAGTGATTATAGCCGTTTAGACGATTGGATTGCACGGTTGAAAGATTGGAAACAACAAGGCGTTAAGGAAATAGACTTTTTTATTCACCAAAACATAGAAAAGGAATCGCCTTTACTTTCAGCCTATTTTATAAAAAAGCTGAATAAGGAATTGGGATATCATTTAGTTGTTCCTAATGATAATAATAGTGGACAACAAACATTGCTTTAAAAAATACTATGAGATTTCACACTAGAAAATGGGTAAAACCAGAAGATTTAAATGCCAACGGAACCCTATTTGGAGGCAGATTATTAGAATGGATAGACGAAGAAGCCGCTTTATATACCATTATACAACTTGAAAACCCCAAAGTGGTAACCAAGTACATTAGTGAAATAGATTTTAAGGCATCGGCTAAGCAAGGCGACATCATAGAAATAGGTATTGATGTCGTGAAATTTGGAAAAGCATCGCTAACCTTGAGTTGTGAAGTTAGAAATAAAATGACTAGAGAGACCATTATAACCATTTCTAACATTGTAATGGTTAATGTGGGGCCAGATGGAAAAGCCAAACCTCATGGAAAAACACAAATAGAATATGTAGAAAACAGATTGAAGTAATTTTTAATTAAAAACATGCTTTAAAATTTGCAACCAATAATACTATTCCATTAAAATATCATCGATTTTTTCAAGTTCCATTAATAATACTATAAAAATAAATAGTTGAGCATCTTAAATTTTGTGATAAGTCTAATAAAAATAGTAGTTTTTTCTAACTTTGTAAGCCTTTTTGCTAATCGGAAATCATTAGTGAAAAATTAACAAAGATTTAAATTTAACTAAATATAATATGAGCAAAACATTGTTTGATAAAGTATGGGATTCACATGTTGTAAGGAAAATTGAAGGTGGCCCTGATGTATTCTTTATAGACCGTCATTTTATTCACGAAGTTACAAGTCCTGTAGCATTTCTTGGATTAAAAAGTCGCGGTTTAAAAGTATTATATCCAGAACGCACCTTTGCAACTGCCGACCATAACACACCAACAATAAACCAACATTTACCAGTTGAAGATCCACTATCTGCTAACCAATTAAAAGCTTTAGAAGATAACTCAAATGAGTATGGTATTAGCCATTGGGGCCTTGGTCACCAAAAAAATGGTATTGTACACGTAGTAGGACCGGAAAATGGTATTACATTCCCAGGAGCCACTATTGTTTGTGGTGATTCGCATACATCTACTCACGGTGCTTTTGGTGCTATTGCCTTTGGTATTGGTACCTCGGAAGTTGAAATGGTGCTTTCTACACAATGTATCATGCAACCAAAACCTAAAAAAATGCGCATTAATGTTAATGGGCAATTAGGAAAAGGGGTGACGCCTAAAGATGTTGCTTTGTATATCATATCCAAATTAACCACTTCCGGAGCTACGGGCTATTTTGTAGAATATGCAGGTGATGTATTTGAAAACATGACTATGGAAGGCCGTATGACGGTTTGTAACTTATCTATCGAGATGGGTGCACGTGGTGGTATGATTGCGCCAGATGAAACAACATTCAATTACTTAAAAGATAAACCACTATCGCTTAAAGGTGATGCTTGGGATACAGCCGTAGCACATTGGAAAACCTTAAAAACCGATGCTGATGCGACGTTTGATAAAGAATTAACGTTTTTGGCAAGTGATATCGAGCCTATGATTACCTACGGAACCAATCCGGGTATGGGTATGGGTATTTCTAAAAACATTCCAAATGCAGAAGCTGTAGAAGGTGGTGTCGCAACTTATAAAAAGTCTTTGGAATATATGGGTTACCACGAAAACGATGCTATGATTGGCAAAAAAATCGACTATGTGTTTTTAGGAAGTTGTACCAATGGTAGAATTGAAGACTTTAGAGCCTTTGCATCTATTGTAAAAGGAAAGAAAAAAGCAGACCACGTTACCGCTTGGTTGGTACCTGGATCACATGAAGTGGAAGCTTTAATTAAAGAAGAGGGTATTTTAGATACCCTAACAGAAGCTGGGTTTGTATTAAGACAACCAGGTTGTTCTGCATGTTTAGCCATGAACGACGATAAAGTGCCTGCTGGAAAATACGCCGTAAGTACCTCAAACAGAAACTTTGAAGGTCGTCAAGGACCAGGTTCAAGAACATTATTAGCAAGCCCTTTAGTAGCTGCAGCAGCTGCGGTTACAGGCGTTGTTACAGACCCGAGAACTCTTTTGTAATTAATAATTAATAATGAATAGTTAAAAACAAAAGTAAAGATTTCAAAAACTTTTAACTTTTAACTTTTAACTTTTAACTTAAAATAATGGCATACGATAAATTCAATATATTAACAAGTACAGCGGTTCCATTACCATTGGAAAATGTGGATACCGATCAAATTATACCTGCTCGTTTCTTAAAAGCAACAAAACGTGAAGGTTTTGGTGATAACTTATTCCGTGATTGGAGATATAATAACGATAATTCACCAAAAGAAAGTTTCGTTCTAAACAATCCTATTTATTCAGGAAAAATATTGGTGGGAGGCAAAAACTTTGGTTCTGGTTCTTCTAGGGAACATGCTGCTTGGGCGGTTTACGATTACGGTTTCCGTTGTGTGGTATCAAGTTTCTTTGCAGATATTTTCAGAAATAACTGTTTAAATGTGGGTGTATTACCTGTTCAAGTAAGCCCTGAATTTTCAGAGCAAATTTTCAACGCTATTTACGACGATCCAAATACAGAGATTGAAGTAAACCTACCAAATCAAACCATTACCATTCTTTCAACAGGAGCGCAAGAATCTTTTGATATCAATAGCTATAAAAAAGAAAATATGTTGAATGGTTTTGATGATATCGATTACTTGCAAAACATCAAAGGAGATATAGAAACGTTTGCAAACGGTTTACTACTGTAAATGATTCCAAAACGAATTGAAATAATGGATACGACACTACGCGACGGTGAACAAACCTCGGGTGTGTCGTTTTCTGCTTCAGAAAAACTAACCATCGCCAAACTTTTACTGGAAGAATTAAAGGTTGACCGCATTGAAATTGCTTCTGCAAGGGTTTCAGAAGGTGAGTTTCAGGCAGTAAAAAGTGTTACCAATTGGGCTAAGGAAAACAATTGTTTAGACAAGGTTGAAGTTTTGACTTTTGTTGACAAAGGCATCTCTATCAACTGGATGATTGAAGCAGGAGCAAAGGTTCAAAACTTGCTAACCAAAGGTTCATTAAATCATTTAACTTATCAGTTAAAAAAGACTCCTAATCAGCACTTTGAAGAAATATCAGAAACCATTTCTTTAGCAAAAGAAAAAGGCATAAAGACCAATGTGTATTTAGAAGATTGGAGCAACGGGATGCGCAATTCCAAAGACTATGTTTTTGAGTTTTTAGCATTTTTAGTAACACAACCTGTTGAGCGCATCATGCTTCCTGATACCTTAGGGGTTTTAACTCCTACCGAATCTTTTGAATTTATTAAAGAAATTAAGGATACATACCCTAATTTACATTTTGATTTCCATGCACATAACGATTACGACTTAGGCGTTGCCAATGTTATGGCGGCTTTAAAAGCCGGTGCCGATGGACTGCATTTAACCGTAAATGGCATGGGCGAGCGTGCAGGAAACGCACCCATGGCAAGTACCATTGCTGTTATTAACGATTTTATGCCCCATATCAAAATTGATATAAACGAAAAATTTTTATACACAGTAAGTAAATTGGTTGAGAATTTTTCGGGCATTATGATTCCTGCAAATAAACCTATTATTGGTGCTAATGTATTTACACAAACCGCAGGTATTCATGCCGATGGCGATAATAAGAAAAACCTATATTTTAGCGATTTAATGCCGGAGCGTTTTGGCAGAACCCGAAAATACGCTTTAGGAAAAGCGTCTGGGAAAGCCAACATTCAAAAGAACTTACAAGAATTAGGACTTCAACTTAACGATGAAGACTTAAAAAAAGTGACCCAACGTATTATTGAACTGGGCGATAAAAAAGAAGTTGTAACCAAAGAAGACTTGCCTTATATTATTTCTGATGTATTAGATAGTTATTCTTACGAAGAAAAAGTAAAAGTCAATTCGTATGTACTAACGCATGCCAAAGGATTAAAACCGTCAACAACAGTCTCCTTAACTATAAATGGAGAGACTTTTGAGGAAATCGCACAAGGTGACGGACAATTTGATGCCTTTATGAATGCCCTTAGAAGCATTTATATCAGTAAAAAAATGGTGTTACCGGATTTGATAGATTATGCTGTTAGAATACCTCCGGGAAGCCATTCAGACGCATTATGTGAAACTATCATTACCTGGAAAAGTCCGGAAAAGGAATTTAAAACACGTGGTTTAGACTCCGATCAAACAGTTTCTGCTATTAAAGCCACCGAAAAAATGTTGAATATTATTACCTATTAAGATTACAAATAAATAAAACAGATGGCATGAACCTTAATAATAGTCTTGATGCCAAACAAGATATTTGAAGGCGAATTCCATCTGACAATTAAAAATCAAATACATATAACAGATGAAATGAGCCATAATGACAGTCTTGATACCAAACAAGATGTTTAATGGCGAATTCCATTTGACAATTAAAAAAACAAATAAATATAATACAAATGAAATTTAATATAGCACTTTTAGCAGGTGATGGCATAGGACCTGAAGTGATTGATCAAGCAGTAAAAGTAAGCGACGCTGTTGCTAAAAAATTTGGACACGAAATAACTTGGAAACCTGCCTTAACTGGTGCTGCGGCTATTGATGCCGTTGGAGAACCTTATCCAGATTCAACACACGAAGTATGCGCAAATGCTGATGCGGTTTTATTTGGAGCTATTGGGCATCCAAAATATGATAACGACCCATCGGCACCTGTTCGCCCTGAACAAGGTTTGCTTAAAATGCGTAAAAAATTAGGCTTGTTCGCGAATGTGCGTCCCACATTTACATTTCCTTCTTTAATTGATAAATCGCCTTTAAAAAGAGAGCGTATTGAAGGTACCGACTTGGTGTTTTTACGTGAATTAACTGGTGGAATCTACTTTGGTGACAAGGGTAGAAGAGACGGTGGCGAAACAGCTTTTGATAACTGTGTGTACACTAGAGCAGAAGTACAACGTTTGGCTAAGAAAGGTTTTGAATTGGCCATGACACGTTCTAAAAAACTATGTTGTGTAGATAAAGCGAATGTTTTGGAAACATCCCGTTTATGGAGAGAAACAGTACAAGCTATGGAAAAAGAGTATCCAGAAGTAACAGTTTCTTATGAATTTGTTGATGCTGTAGCGATGCGTTTGGTACAATGGCCAAATAGTTATGATGTATTGATTACTGAAAACTTATTTGGAGATATTTTAACCGATGAAGCATCTGTAATTTCTGGTTCTATGGGATTAATGCCTTCTGCTTCTGTTGGAGCTGACAATCAATTGTTTGAACCAATTCATGGGTCTTATCCACAAGCAACAGGTTTAAATATTGCTAATCCTTTAGCAACTGTTTTATCTGCAGCCATGATGTTTGAAATGGCTTTTAATTTACCGGAAGAAGGCGCTGCCATTAGAGACGTTGTTAATAAAGCTTTAGCTGAAGGTGTTGTTACTGAAGATTTAGCCGAAGGTGGTAAAGCTTATGGTACCAAAGAGGTAGGGGACTGGTTAGCAGCAAATATTTAAGATTTATACTTATAACTAATTAAAAAAGCGTGAATTCTAAGAATTCACGCTTTTTTTATGCAGTTCGAGAAAAACTTTAATTTAAAGAATTCCTCGGGCAAGCCATCAAGAATTAAAACTCATGGGGCTAATAAAAGACCTTTATTTTCTGATTTAAGGAAATCTGGTGCTGTTGATTCAGATGTTTCATTTTAATTTGTACATTTATTAAAATATAAAAAAAAACCATCTTAAAGATGGTTTTTCTATTTAACTTCGAATGTATGAGGAAACTTTCAATTATAATGCCTTGTTATAATGAGGAAAAAACAATAGTTCAAATATTATCAAAAATTAAAGATGTTGATTTATTGGAAAATACCAATAAAGAAATTTTAATTATTAATGACTGTTCAACTGATCATTCTGAAGAATTAATTAAAAAATTTATTGACACATATCCAGAACTTTCCATAAAATATTTTAAAAACAATGCCAACAAAGGAAAGGGAGCTTCTATTCATATTGGAATTAAACATGCAGCGGGCGATTTTATCATTATTCAGGATGCAGATTTAGAATACGATCCTAATGAGTATAATGCATTGTTAAAACCCATATTGGATGGATTTGCTGATGTTGTATATGGTTCTAGGTTTATGGGAAGCAAGCCCCATCGAATTTTATTTTTCTGGCATACCATTGGAAATAAATTTCTAACATTTTTATCAAATATGATGACAAATTTAAATTTAACAGATATGGAAACTTGTTACAAAATGTTTACTTCTCCCATTATTAAAAATGTTTCTTTGAAAGAAAAGAGATTTGGTTTTGAACCAGAAGTTACTACAAAAATTGTCAGGTTTCCTAATATAAGAATCTATGAAGTTGGAATTTCCTATTATGGGAGAACTTACGCAGATGGGAAAAAAATAGGGTGGAGAGATGGTATGTATGCTATTTATTGCATTATTAAATATGGACTTTTAAAAGCAAGTTAATTTAGCTATTGTGATAAAAAATTTAAAGAAATAGAAATTGATTATAAAATTATTATGGCAAAAAAGAAGATAACTGTTTTAAATTCCAATGAAATAGTTGATGAGAACACAAAGGGTATTTCAAAAAAAATGGTTTGGTTTTTAGCCATCGTTTCATTTTTACTGTATGCAAATACTTTGAACCACGGATTTGTTCTAGATGATATAGCCGTAATTGAACAAAATAGTTTTGTCAAAAAAGGTTTTGCAGGAATTTCGGAGCTTTTTTCAACTCTTTATTGGCAAGGATATTGGGATTCAAATGCTGGATTATATAGACCAATGTCATTAGTGTTTTTTGCTATGGAATGGCAATTGATTCCAAACAATCCTTTTATACATCATTTTTTTAATGTTTTTTATTATGTCTTAAGCATTGTTTTGCTATTTAAAGTCTTGCATTATTATTTAAAAGAGTATTCCATTTGGATTACTTTTTTTATAGTACTACTATTTGCGGTTCATCCTATTCATACGGAAGTGGTTGCGAATATTAAAAGTAGGGATGAAATTTTTTGTTTCCTCTTTTTTATTCTAAGTATATACTTTCTTTTAATCAAAGAAAGGAAAATATATCACGTTCTTGGAATAGTATCTTTTTTATTCTGCTTGTTATCTAAAGAAGCAGGAATCTTATTTTTACCAATCCTTTTATTTTTGGCTTGGTTAAAATTCAGAAAAGACAAAAGTATTTTTCTCATTAAAATAGTTCCACTTATTTCTGTTAGTGCATTTTGGCTTATTTTGCACCGTTATATTATTTTAAGTTCACCTTTTAAAAGAATTCAATATACTTATTTAGATAACTCCTTATTTGGTTGCGATGATATAATCTCTAAAACGGCAACAGGATTTACCATATTTGCTAGATATATTGTTAAGTCTATTTATCCTTATAATTTGAGTTATGACTACTCTTTTAATCAAATTCCTTGTGTAACGGTAAGTTCCTTTTCGTTTATAACAAGTTTATTGCTTGTAGGGGTGGTTTTCTTTGTGATGTATTTTTTCAGAAAAAGGAATAGCTTAGTCAGTTTTGGTATACTCTTTTTTTTAATTACTATTTTCTTAGCAAGTAATATTATTGTTTTTATTGGAACAACAATGGGAGATCGATTGTTATATACTCCAGTTTTAGGAATTATTATTGCCTTGGTTTTTTTATTATTTCATTTTTCAAAAAACATAAGACTAGTAAAGTTTTATCATCCATCCATCTATTTATCTGTTGTTGTTTTGTTATTTTCATTTAAAACATTTAATAGAAATAAAGATTGGAAATCAAATGCCTCTTTGTTTACTGAGGATTTGTCAAATGCGCCAAACAGTGCTCGTGTCAATTTTAATTATGCAACCGTATTTTTTAACCAATTGCCATCAGATGTAGAACTTCAAAAACAACAATTACCTTTCATAATTGATTCATATAAGAAGGCCTTAGTAATTGATCCCAATGAAAAAGGAGCTTTAACTAATTTAGGAGTTTGTTATTATAAATTAAAAGACTACAAAACATCAATCTATTATACAAAACAAGCTTTAGCATTAGCAAAAACCGATTACTCTTTGCAATCCAATTTAGCCGATGCTTATTTTAGGAACAATAACTTTGATGAGGCTATTGCAAATTATAAAGAATTGGTTCAAAACAATTATAGTCAAGAAAATACATATAATTATTATGGCGTAGCTTTATTTAATAAAAAAGAGTATCCAAAAGCAATGGCTGTTTTTGAAGAAGGCATTAAACAAAATTCCAGTTCGGTTGAATTATGGATGAACTATGGTAATACTTTAGCAGCATCAGGAAATCTTAAAAAGGCCATAACTGTATTTGAAAAAGCCCATGAGTTAAATCCAAATGAGAAGAATTCATTACGATTTTTAGCAATGGCTTACCAACAATTAGGAGATATTGAAAAGGCAAATTTTTATTATTCAGAATTTATTAAAAAATAAAAAAGAGGCTACATTATGGTACCAAAGATGTAGGGGACTGGTTAGCAGTAAACATTTAAGATTCATACTTATTAATAAAATAAAAAGCGTGAATTCTTAGAATTCACGCTTTTTCTATATAGTTCAAGAAAAACTTTACTTTACTTTTTAATAATTAATTTTTGTGAAGAAGCTTTAGAGCTGTTTGTTGCTTTTACAAAATACATGCCTTCACTTAAATCACCAACATAAACCGTTGCTTCTATATGGGCCGCAGTTCGGAATGTTTTCACTACTTGTCCCAATTGGTTTATTATTAGAAAATCACCTCCATAAATAGATTTTACTTGTACATTTTTTCCACTTGGGTTCGGGTACATGGAAAATTTAGAGCTGTTTTTAAATTCATTGGTACTTAATGAAGAAACCGTAATACAAGCCGATTCTACGACACAACTTCCCACAGTAATTTCTACTTTATAATCTCCAATACTTGTTGGCGTAAAACTTTGGTTTGTTTCGGCATTCAATAACGTATTAGGGCATTCGTACCATTGGTATGTTGCACCTGTTTCGTCAGCAGTTAAAACACCTGTATCCTGGGTGACATTGTTATCAACTGCAGTTGGTTCTGTGATAATAAACTCTGTACTAGCCGTACAAGAATTCGCATCCGTAATGGTACAAGTCCAAGTTCCAGCAGTCAAGCCAGAAACAGAAGCCGTTCCATCACCAGTTGGGTTTCCGGGCGTCCAATCATAGGTATAATCACCTGCACCACCGGTAGCAACATTTACTGTTGCAGCACCAGTAGCACCGCCATTACAGGCGATGTTCGTTTGTGAAGCAGGTGTCAGCGAAATAGCCGTTGGTTGGGTGACTGTAAAGTTTACAGAAGAAGTACAGGAATTGGCATCCGTCACGGTACAGGTCCAAGTTCCAGCAAATAATCCAGAAACAGAAGCCGTTCCATCACCAGTTGGGTTTCCAGGTGTCCAATCATAGGTATAATCACCTGCACCACCGGTTGCAGCATTCACTGTTGCGGCACCAGTAGCACCGCCATTACAAGCGATGTTCGTTTGTGAAGCCGCTGTTAACGAAATAGCCGTTGGTTGGGTTACTGTAAAGTTTACAGAAGAAGTACATGAATTGGCATCCGTCACGGTACAGGTCCAAGTTCCTGCAGTCAAGCCAGAAACAGAAGCCGTTCCATCACCAGTTGGGTTTCCGGGCGTCCAATCATAGGTATAACCACCGGCACCACCGGTTGGTGTATTTACTGTTGCAGCACCAGTAGCACCGCCATTACAGGCGATGTTCGTCTGGGAAGCAGCTGTCAACGAAATAGCCGTTGGTTGGGTTACTGTAAAATTAACAGAAGCCGTACAGGAATTGGCGTCGGTCACGGTACAGGTCCAAGTTCCAGCAGTCAAGCCGGACACTGAAGCCGTTCCATCACCAGTTGGGTTTCCGGGCGTCCAATCATAGGTATAATCACCGGCACCACCGGTTGGTGTATTTACTGTTGCAGCACCAGTAGCACCGCCATTACAGGCGATGTTCGTCTGGGAAGCAGCTGTCAACGAAATAGCCGTTGGTTGGGTTACTGTAAAATTAACAGAAGCCGTACAGGAATTGGCGTCGGTCACGGTACACGTCCAAGTTCCCGCAGTCAAGCCAGAAACAGAAGCTGTTCCGTCACCAGTTGGGTTTCCGGGCGTCCAATCATAGGTATAATCACCGGCACCACCGGTTGGTGTATTTACTGTTGCAGCACCATTCGCACCGCCATTACAGGAAACGTTCGTCTGGGAAGCAGCTGTCAACGAAATAGCAGTTGGTTGGGTTACTGTAAAGTTTACAGAAGCTGTACAAGAATTGGCGTCGGTCACGGTACACGTCCAAGTTCCAGCAGTCAAGCCGGACACTGAAGCCGTTCCATCACCAGTTGGGTTTCCGGGCGTCCAATCATAGGTATAACCACCGGCACCACCGGTTGGTGTATTTACTGTTGCCGCACCAGTAGCACCGCCATTACAGGCGATGTTCGTCTGGGAAGCAGCTGTCAACGAAATAGCCGTTGGTTGGGTTACTGTAAAATTAACAGAAGCCGTACAGGAATTGGCATCCGTCACGGTACAGGTCCAAGTTCCAGCAGTCAAGCCGGAAACAGAAGCCGTTCCATCACCAGTTGGGTTTCCGGGCGTCCAATCATAGGTATAACCACCGGCACCACCGGTTGGTGTATTTACTGTTGCCGCACCAGTAGCACCGCCATTACAGGCGATGTTCGTCTGGGAAGCAGCTGTCAACGAAATAGCCGTTGGTTGGGTTACTGTAAAATTAACAGAAGCCGTACAGGAATTGGCATCCGTCACGGTACAGGTCCAAGTTCCAGCAGTCAAGCCGGAAACAGAAGCCGTTCCATCACCAGTTGGGTTTCCGGGCGTCCAATCATAGGTATAACCACCGGCACCACCGGTTGGGGTATTTACTGTTGCAGCTCCAGTTGCAGCTCCATTACAGGCAACGTTGGTTTGTGAGGCAGGCGTTAATAAAATATTTGATACTGTTAATGTGCCACTGCTGGAAGTTGTAGTACAAGAACCATCAATAGCTACGCCTCTATACAAATAACCACTCATTCCAGCTGTAGCTCCAGTAATCGTTAATGTATTCGTTGTAGCATTAGAGTAGACACCACCATTAGTAATATCAACAAAACCGCTACCTGAGTTTTCTTGCCATTTATAAGATGTAGCTCCAGTAGCAGTAATTGAAAAAGTGGTATTGCTACCATTACAAATTGAGCGATTAGGAGGGTTTGATGTTAAAGTTGGTGCAGTGCAAGAGACAGGTGAGCTAATTTGTATGCTATTTATACTATGATTCGTAGCAGATTGATCTCCCATGTATCCTCCAGCACTTATATAAAACCGTACTTCATCTACATTTTGAAATGATGAATTTAAAGTTATGGTTTTAGGATTAAATCCCGAATCAAAGCCATCAAAGGTAGTAGATGCTACTTCGCTTCCATTTCTATACCCTTTTACTGTATTTGTAAAAGAGGAACTTTCTCCCCAATTCAAATAAACAAATTGATTAAGTTTAAATTCACTCCCATCTACTGATCTAATAGCCATCCCTTTAGAACCAGCATTGCTTTCAGAAGTTAATCCTGTATATGATCCACTACCAAAGAAACTAGTACCTACCCAAGATAATGAAGATAATAATGTTCCACTTGTATTAGAAATATTATATATATCAATATCAATATCTGATATATTTTGCGAACCACCTTCCCCGTCTGAGGCTATGTTATCACCAGTAATTGCTGTTGAGTTACTTGTAAACGTTAAAGTTGGTGATGTGCTGAGTTGTGCATGAGAGCTCAAAAACGCCATGCATAAAACAAAGATTAAAAAAGTAGTTTTTTTCATAAGTAGGTATTATTAGTTAATAAAAGAATTTACCGAATGTATGAATTATACATAAATAAAAAAATCTTTTTCTTATAAAAAATGCACTTTATCGAATAATTTGCCTATTTAAACTTATAATTAAGTATTTTTTTAGACAAAAGAATAATTAAAACAGTTGGATTTAATTAGCTAAAAAGTCACTAGCCATTAGTCAATAGTTGGTGGCCAATTCAACAAATAAACAATGATAAATAATGAATAGTCAATAACCAACTCCAAATGTCAGTCTGAGCTTGTCGAAAACCTAATTATAGGCATTAGTCATTAGTAAATTAGCCAATAGTAAGTGGTCAAATCAACGAATAAGCAATAGTCAATATAAGCCATAGCTTCGACAAGCTCAGCTTGACAAAAAGGTTCTCTATAGGCTTTTGACAAAGTAGTCACTAGGCAATAGTCAAAGTTAGTTGACCAACAACCAATTAAACGAATAAACAATAATGAATAATCAATAGTCAATAAAAAAACCGTATTGTCAGTCTGAACCTATCGAAGACCTAACAATAACCAATAATCAATTTACAATTAGCAATTAATAATGAATGATTAACAATGTAAAATAGCCACTAGCTGATGGGCAACGGTTATGAGGTTAAAAAACTAAACGAATAAACAAACAACAAAAATACTGTCAGTCCAAGCCTGTCGAAGACCTAAGATAACTAATGCGACTCAAGGGTTGAAAATGAGCCTTAGCAATCAGGGAGATACCTTTGCCAAAGGTTAAACCTCAACTTACTGAATATTAATGCTCTTAAAAACCCAACCCTTGATTCACATAACTAATGACTAAAATTACCGCTACTAGGCAATTCAAAGACTTCTAAATCAAAATAGGGAAGTGCTGCGATAAGGTGATCGAAAATATCGGACATGATGTATTCGTAGTTTTCCCAACGTTTATCGCTACTAAAGGCATAAATCTCTAAAGGGATGCCTTGTGTAGTGGGTGCTAACTGGCGTGCCATAATCATCATATCTTTATTGATGGCCGAATGTTGCTTTAAATAAGAATCGATGTATTTTCTAAACACCCCTAAATTAGTCAGGTTTCTACCGTTTAATAAAAGGTCTTTATTTATTTGGTTAGATGCATTGTATGATTTAATATCGGACTGTCTGGTTTCTAAATACGCTCTGATAAGTTGGATGTTCATAAGGTCCTGTACGTCTTCATCCGTTAAATACTTGACGCCACTTTGTTTAATAAATAAGGCACGTTTTATACGTCTGCCATCAGAACTTGTCATACCACGCCAATTCTTAAACGAATCGGAGATCAGGGCGTAGGTTGGAATGGTGGTAATGGTTTTATCGAAATTCTGAACCTTTACGGTTGCTAAATTTATTTCAATCACATCGCCATCGGCACCATATTTTTCAAAGGTAATCCAATCACCAATGCGCACCATATCGTTTATGGACACTTGGATGCTGGCTACAAAGCCTAGAATGGTATCTTTAAAAATTAAGATGATGATTGCCGATGCAGCACCCAATCCTGTTATGAAGTTTATAAAAGGCGTACGGGTTAGAATAGCTATAGCCGAACAGATACCAATGATCCAGGCAAAAATCATGAATACCTGTATGTAACTGTCTATAGGTTTGTCTTTTAGATTTGATAAGGTTTTAAAAAAATCTTTAAATGTATTTAATATGCTGCGTACAATCCATAAAGACAAAACAATGGCGAATACTTCTAAACCACGTTCAACAACGAGTTCAAAATCAGGAAAATCATAAAACACATCCGAAATAAACTCTAAAGCAATCAATAACGGTATGATGTGCGCAATGTTTCTTGGTACTTTATTTTTTATTAATAAATCATCAAAGTTTGTTTTGGATTTTGAAGCAAATTGAGCAAACACACCAATTAACAGCTTTCTAATGATAAAATCAATAATGAAGATAATGATTAACAGCACCAAAGCCAAGCCCAACATGTTTAGGTATTTTGCTGCAGCCTCTGTTGTACCAATACTTAGCAGGTAATCGTATATAAGATGTTTTATCTTATCCATTCCTTAGAGGCTTTAAATACTTTTTATCGATGTAAAAAGTGCCAAAGGGAATGATTGCCGCCAATAATATTTCACCAAATTGTTTGGTGTTCCAGTTAAAATCTTTTTTAAGCATAAAAGCCATAATAACATACCCAATAAATAGGATACCATGTGGCATACCCAGTAGTTTTACATATTGAGGATCTTCTAAAATGTATTTTATAGGTGTTGCTATAAACAATAATAAAATATAGGAAACACCTTCTAAAAGTGCCGTAATTCTAAAGATATTTAAAAATGAAAACATAGGAAACTTAATTTGTATGCAAAAATACGGTACAATACTTAAAAAGTATGTGTCTTTAAGATTTTTTTAAAAGGCACTAAAAATTACAAGTCCGTAAATTAAAAAGCGCAGTAAACGCAACGATCCGTAAGCCACCACATTTATAAACGGAAACTTGATGATACCTGCTGCCAGACAGGAAATTGAAAAGGGTAGAGGCAATAGGGCACCTACAACAATTAAAAAACCGCCCCAT
This sequence comes from Mariniflexile sp. TRM1-10, assembly GCF_003425985.1. Classification (NCBI taxonomy): domain Bacteria; kingdom Pseudomonadati; phylum Bacteroidota; class Flavobacteriia; order Flavobacteriales; family Flavobacteriaceae; genus Mariniflexile; species Mariniflexile rhizosphaerae. Next base: position 4,079,926 of record NZ_CP022985.1, on the reverse strand, counting down.
TTTCTGGAGTTCTTTAACTGCTTTGCCATTTTTACTTCCAAATAGGTATGCACGCTAGGAATTTTAGTAATTATATGCCCAATATAATAAGATAGCAAACCTCCAAAATATGATATAAAAGCCAGACCAGTTAAGTACAACCACGGCGCGTCCATATTACCAGCCCAGGCTATAAATATTTCGGGGGGTACTAAACCTAATAAAGTTTCCGATATAAAAAAGAACGCCATCACGCCATAGGCAGGCAGTGTTTCGGTAAGATGTACCAAAGCGGCATTGATATCATAATAACGATTCACCAAATATATAGCAGCAACAATAAGCAAAATAAACGGTAGTGACTTTTTTACAGCTTGCCAAACAAAATTATAGAACCCTGTGTAGCTATAATACTGATGTAATAGCTGCCAACGCGTTTTTTCTGTTTTTGATTTAGACTTGGGTTTCATAATAAGCTTCCTTTTTTAGGAGCACAAATATACTTCAAATAATATGCTTTGTATGTTAATTGCTCAATTTTAATATTTTTATAACATTCGTGTGCTATTCTAGAATCAAGATTAAAGATTCAAGACCGCTTTACTAAAAGAAAATAGAATATAGAGTAAAGAAAATAGAAGCTTCGACAAGCTCAGCTTGACAGAAAGATTCACTATAGGCTTTTAACAAATAATAGTCACTAGCCAGAAGCCAGAAGTAAATAGTCAATTCAACAATTAACCGATTTAACGATTAAACAATATAGAAAACTAGTTAGTAGCCACTAGTAAATAGTCAATAACAACTTCTAATGTCAGTCTGAGCTTGTCGAAGACCCAATAAAATAGCCAAATAATCACTAGCCAGCAGCCATTAGCCACTAGTAAATAGTCAGTTCAACAATTAAACGATTCAACGATTCAACAAATTAACAATAAACATCAAAAAAAAGACCGCTTATAAATTACAAGCAGCCTTTTCAATGGATTAATATGAATTAATTGAGAGGGATTCATTATTCATTCGATGCCATAAGGGCAAAGAATTTATTAATATTTGGTAAAATAACTATTCGTGTTCTTCTGTTTTTAGATCTGTCTTCTTTGGTGTCATTACCAGCAACAGGCAAGTAGCTGCTTCTACCAGAAGCTATTAGCTTTTCTGGATTGACATTGTACTTGTTTTGAAGCGCTCTAACTACCGATGTAGCACGTAATACGCTTAAATCCCAGTTATCTGCAATTTTAGGCGTGTGAATCGATCTAGCATCGGTGTGACCTTCAACCATCACTTCAATACTAGGCTCTGAGTTAATAACATTTGCTAATTTTTGTAGAATGTTGTTTGCTTTGCTGCTAATGCGGTAGCTTGCAGTATCAAATAACATTTTATCTGAAATAGAAATCATAACCACGGTTTCGTCAATGTCAATAGCAATATCCTCATCTTCGTTTAACGTACTGTTATCCAAGGATCTTTGCAAGTTGTATGACACTGCCAAATTCATGGAATCTTTAAGGGTAGTGGCCTGTCTTAATTTATTTTGGTCCACATTTTTTAAGGTGTTGCGCATTTGTTTTTTGGTATCGTTCGATATCACGGCCACATCACCAACAGCTTCCATTTTTACGTCGTTTTCTTCGGTTAGGGTGTTTATTTTGGCATTATAAGCCTCAACACGCTCTTCAATTTTAGCGAATTTTGTTTCTAATTCTTCTTTTTCAAATTGTGTTTTGGTTAACTCACTTTTAATTTGGCCATTTTCATGTTCTAAGGCCACATACTTTTTTTTAGACACACAAGCAGTTACTAAAATCACTGCGAGTAATAAAAACGAAACTTTTTTCATAAATATAATTTTATTGTTTAATATAGTTACGAACAAAAAGAGGATATAGATTACTTAATTATAAAAAAACATGAAATTATTTTTTAATTCATTTAAATAGAGCAGTCTTTAAAATATTCTATTTTACATAATATCAATTATAGTACAAATATAATATATGAGTAAAACGGTGAATAGAACTTTTTCTGTTCTATTTTACATAGATGCAGATATAGCGCCTTTAGGTCTATATCGTCAGCATTTATGTAACAGCCGTTTTACGACCAACAGTTTGTAAAACATTCGTAAGCTATAATGTAGTATATTGTTTTATAAAATCAAATTGCTCTGGCAATTTATTTTACACACAAATGCGAAGCATTCATGAGCTCCATTTTAAAAGAATAAAAATCTGCGAATAATTATCCAACGCTTGCCAACGCCAAAATAAAAGCTAGCCTTTTTGCTGTTATTGAAATTTTAGCGTATTTGAACAATTGTGCATTATATTTTTTTCTACGCAATTCTCGTAAGCTTGCCACAAGAGCATAAATTTTAAGAAAAATAAAATTCTATGCACTTGTTCAATGTTGTGAATAAAAAAATATTTTGTCTGGAAATAATTAAAAAAAAATATTTAAATTTGAAAAGGTGTTTATGGTATGCCTGTTCGTTCGTGCAAAGATTTCATCCACCATAATTGATAATATAAACCCTCAAGGCTTATTATCCGACAAAAGTATACGAACGCATAATCTCTTGGATAATAATCTTTGGAACAAAGGATTATATTATGAATACTATTGATTTCTTTAAACTTCAATCAAAAAACTTACACAGAGATTTTAAAACCAAAAAACCTGTCTCCGACAAGGTGGATCGTGTTTTGTTATATGAATATGAGCCAAAGTATTTTGATGTTGGTACAATTATTTACGAGTTCAATCTTGATGAAGAAAAATTGACTCTAATGAAAGCTCAACACGTAATTGCACAGATTGCTGGATTTCAGAAGTGGACGGTTTTAATAAAGGCGTCTGAGCCTGATTTGAAAATTGCAAAAATTCTATACGAGAATCAAGATGTAATTGATTTGCGAATGTGGGTAGATTACATTGCGGAAGCCGAAAGAATGAATCAAACCAATTTTGATTCAGAAACAAAATTGGCTATTTGTGAACAAGTCTTTGAAAAGGGAGTTTTCGATGATGTTTTATTTGATTGTTATCTTTTAGATAAAAAATACTGATTAAGTTAAGGATTGAATATTCCTTTCTTTTTTTCTTGATAAAAAAAGAAACAAAAAAATCAAGACTGCATAAACTTTTGGAAACAATTACGGTTCGTTACGCTATATTTTAGGAAACATTGTAACTTATTAAGATTGCTTTTGAAGTTATTGTATAATTGAAACACTTAAGAAAATGTATTACTAAACCCCTAAAATATGTACGCTCCTCTCACCTATTGTTTTAACCAAAATTCTATGAGGTCAAGTGACCATATTGAATATCATTTTTCTATATTTATGTTTTAATAAATTAAATGAGAATAGTTCATCTATCTGACATACATTTATCCAAAAACAACTATGATGAGTTTCATGATAATTATCGTGAAGCACTTATAAATGACCTTGCAGAATTTCATTCAACCAATAAAATTGATTTAATTGTTATTACAGGTGATTTGGTTGATAAAGGAGGGCATTCTTTACTCAAAATGGATGAGTTTAAGTTATTCAATTCACCTTATACAGTCTTTGAAGAAGTATTTATAAAGCCAATTTCTTCAATTCTTGGATTACAAAATGAAAATTTTCTATTTATTCCAGGAAATCATGATATCGACGAGAATGGTATTCTTTGGGTTGATGAAAAGTCAATGAAACAAAAAATTAATAAGGATACCATAAAACAACAACTAGAGTTAAATAAATTAGATTTTAATTTTTCTAATGAAAGAATAAAATTATTTAAAGAATTCGAAGAAACTTTTCATAAGGACACAATAAATTATGAATATTCTAATAATGAATCAGTATATATCTATAAAGATGATTCTGACAAAAATGTTGGTTTCATTTTAATTAATGATTCTTGGAGATGTTCAACATGTAAATTAGATGATGGAAATCTAAACAATCATTTTTTTGGGTCAAAACAACTTTATTGGGCAATTCAAAAACTACAGAATCAAGACCTAAACCTTGATAGAATAATTTGTCTTTTTCATCATTCCGTGGATGATTTTACAGAAAAGAACGAAGTAGTTAAATTTTTAATGAATAAAGATGTTGATTTGTTTTTATTTGGACATCATCACAGTATAAAATCTGAAAAAATATTTAATCCGGCTGGAAGTTGTTTTGGCTTTAGAGGAAGAGCAGCATTAAATAAACCAGACGAACAAATCGATAAATTTCAACCAGGATATCAAATAATTGATATTGATTTATTTTCTAATAGAATAAGTCAAATTCATCACAGAAAATATGTTTTTGATAATCCGCAATTTGTTTATGACACACAATCTGCTCCCCCAAATGGAATAGATAATAATTCATCTTATAGTGGAAATGGATATGAGTTTCCCTACAAAAAAAGTAAATCAAATTATAATGAAAATCTAAAAGTAGAAGATTTTAAAAGAAACTAGATGGAATTTTACGAAAAAAGATACATTACTAAATACGACGGCACGGATATAACTTCATTTATTAATGATGAAAACGATATTACGTTAAGGGCTGCTATAATGTCTTTTTCTAAAATCATTCTACTAGGGAATCCAGGTGTTGGTAAAACTACCGAACTAAATGTTCTTTTTGATATGCTTTGGGAAGAAAAAGAACAAACAGGTATTATTCCATTCTTCATTAATTTAAAATATTATAGAAAGAATATCACTTTTGAACAGCTAATTAATAATGACGATTGGACAAAATTTCCTCAATTAATTTTTGTTCTCGACGGACTTGATGAGATTGCTGATATTCAGGATTTTATATCTGAATTTGAAAATTTTATATCAAAGAATAAAAATAGAAACATTAAATATGTAATTAGTTGTAGAACTAATATATACAGTAAATATTTAGCAAAAATATCAGGTTTTCAGCCTTTTATTTTAAAATCAATTACAATTAATCAAGCTAAATCTATTTTAGAAAAGAAGTTTGAAATTAAAAATATTGATGAAAAGTTTTTTGAAAACATTGACACCCCATTTTTTCTCAATCTCTTTGCAGAATATTATAACGAGAATAGAAGCATACCTCAAAACATTTCTCAAATATGGGAACTATATATAGATAAAGCTCTTGATACTCATAAGTCAAAAATAATTAAGCGAACAGTGCTTAATAAGCCAAAATCAATTAAATTATTAAAACTCTTATCTGTAGTAAACGAATTAATGCAAAAAAATTACTCATCTGATGAAGAACTTTATGAAATTATTGGTGATGAATATGATGAATTTATTGAAAACCCATTTATAATTAAGAATGAGGAAACCAATTATTGGAGTTTTGTTCATAGGCAAATTCAAGAGTATTTTGTTGCAAAGTCTTTAATGGACAGAGACTTTAATGAAATATTGGATTTTATTAGAATAAATGAAACACAATCTGTCCACCCTTCTCTTTTTAATTCATTAACATTTTTACTGGATATTATGAATGTTAATGATCCAGACTATAAAGAATTATTAAAATGGATAAAAGCTAACCAGATAGAATTATTATTTAAAGCTGATACAGATAGGTTGGGTAAAGAAATTAGGATTAACGTTTTTCAAGAATATTTTGAAGAAGAATGTATTAAAAAAACATTATGGATTAGTATAAGAAGGACATTTGAAGTAAATGAAATAGCTAGTTTTGGTGATTGCGAAGAAAATTTCGAATATTTAATTAAAATTATTTCAAATTATAAGAAATACCATATTCGAGTATTATATTCAGCATTAAATTTGTTAAACTTCTTTTCTGTATCCTCTTTTAATAGTGAAAAGTTAAAAATATTTTTATTACGAAATCTAAAATCAAATGAATTTCCTATTGAAGCTAAATCTGAAATATTAAGAATTATTCAAAAATATAATTTGACACAAAGTGACCAAGAGCTTATGTCAGAAATATATACCCTATTTAAAGATAGCACACATAAACAACTGAACAATAGTTTATTATATTTGATTAATGATCAAAAAAATATCGAAAAATATGGTGGATTTTTAAAAGATGAGTTCCTAATGGCTAATGGCTATAAAGAAAGAGAAGAAAAGGACGAAGTTATTAGAGGAAATAGATATATAATTAATAAATTGATATTAAGACTATCAAAACCTGAAGACTTCTTTCAAATTTTTCAATACTATTTTGATAGTGATTATAGCGTATCATACTATGATAATTTTGAAGATGAACTAATAGAAAAATGTGTAGGCTATATTAAATCTGACACTACCTTTTTAACAGGCATATTAGGGCAAATTAAAGATGATTTTCGCCTTCATATGAATAAACAATTTCTTATGAAGATAATCAAATCAAGTGATACCGAAAGTATAGCATTAAATTTCTTGATTAATAATTTCAATATTGATGGAATTAGATTCTTTATCTCTGAATTAGTTAATGAAAGTAACATCAATGAATTAGTTAATGTTTTATTAGAAAAAAAATTATCAAATCAGGAAATAGAATACTTTAGAAATAATATAGGCAACTCTAAAAGTAGAGATTTAGCTGTTATTTTTAATGACTTAATGGAAGAAAAAGGTATTGTTTTCAAAGAAGCTGTTTTTTCAAATGAAAAAGCAAAATTATATCAAGAAAATTTCAAAAAAAACATACAAGATAACTTCGATATATTATTTGATGAGAAGAGATTATTAAGAGAAATAAAAGAAGTATTTGATAATAATAATGATTCAATTACCAGTAAAGATTTACATAAGATTCGTAGAGATTGGTATGATAAAAATGGTCACTCTAATGTTATTGATACTTCAATAAGCATAATAGATAGTTTGATTTTTTCTAGAAATAGTAACACTACTCCATTTTCATATGCAGATATTGAAAAAATCCTTAAAAATGATGATTTTTTAATAATAAAGAAAATCCAGCAAATTATAGAACAGTATTACAAAAACAATAGAGAATTCACAATTTATAAAGCCAATAAAAAAACAATTGAAGAATGGGCTTTTTCAGAAGCAGATAAATTTAATTTTGAAGATGTTGTGCATTCTTCTGGTGAAACTTCATTCTATTATGGACAAAACTATAAGAGAATTCAAACTATATTTTATTTTCAAAAATTATTTAATTTTGAATTACCACAAAACTTTCTGTTAAAAAGTATCGAATTTTATGAGTTTGACAAATCTGGAGAATTAGATGAAAGTTTTATTTATTTGATTAAATTAATTAACAATAAAGAATTATTTGACCAACAAATAATAAATAATTTAGAGAATAAGAAATTATTTGGTCTATCAATGTCAAAACATATTGATTATGCCTTGTCAAATCAATTAGAGCAAACTTATGGTGTGATAAGAAAACACTTCTTAAATGGAAATTTTATTTATAATGAAAGAAAAAAAATTGAGGAATATGTTGAATTTACCAAGGACACTTCTATTCTAAAAGACTTATGTGTTGATAATGAAAATTACATGTTTTGGAGTTCAATAGATTTAATGATTAAACTAGATATTAATAAATCTTTTTGCATAGATAAAGCTATTGAATATTTAGAAAGTGAAAAAGAAAGGTTTAAGATTGATGCTTTGAAAGTATTAATAGAATTAAATGACGCCAATGCTTTCTCTTTTATTTTAAAAAGCTTACGAAATGGACTAGCACATTCTTTTCATGGTATTGTCTTTTCAAAATTCAATAACATAGACAAAAAAGAAGATTTGATAGAGCTATTTGATTTGATTTATAATAAAGAAATTGATCAATTTGAATCTAGTTATTATCGAGAGTTTTATAAAACTATTATAGTGAATTTATCTATAACTGATGAAGATTTTACCCAAATTCAAGCGATATTGAATAAAATAAAACAGTCATTAATTAAAACTAAATCTGACTTGTTCTATATCAATTTATTGATTGATGATTCTATAAATAATCACACAAATTCTAAATCTAAACCCTATAACTTGAGGAATGCAAAGAAAAAAGCATTTAGCTTAATTTCTTGACAACACCATTCCAAACACATTATGCTTCCCTCCTGCGTCGTCGCATAAAGAGTGTTCCATTAACATCGTAATGAAACCTTTTAGAATAAATTTTTTAAAGAAACTCTAGTAACAACTTTCGCTTTTAACCAAAGCTCAAGTTACATAACGCAGAACATTATAGTTCAAATGTGTTATAAGTAAAATAGCGAATAGAACTTTTGGGTTCTATTTTACATAGTTACAGATATGACGCCTTTAGGCTCATTATAGATAGCAATTATGTAACAGCTATTTTACGACCAATGTTTATCTACAATTTGTAAGCTATAATTCAATATTGTGTAAAATATCCCAGTATGTTTAAATGCACATTAGATTATTATTGGCCAATAAAAAATAAAAAAACAATTAATAAATTTATATAAGCGTCTTAGACAGGCTACCATTGACGTGTTCTGTAAACAAAACTTTAACAAAGATCTCAGAATGACAAACACTAGTATTGCTCAGTTTATAAATCGCATATTCAATAAAATATACGCAATAAGAAAATCTATGCGATTCTCATGGATTCAAACAATAGTTTCGACAAGCTTGGAAAAAAGGTTCATTATATCAACAAATTCCCACTTGTATAAATGCTTTATTATTCCTACTTTAGAACTGTGCTTTAACCTGTACAAATAACACCTAACCCAATACAAATACATGACCCCAGAAACCTACAACCACATAAAACAATTAATAGAAGATTCTGGCGTCATTCATTTAAATGGAGACACTAAAAAAGTATTTCAAAATTTTGATTTTTCTGAAGAAACCATTTTAATTACAGGAGCCGCGGGGTCTATTGGTAGCGAACTTGCTAAACATATTTTGGCGTGCGATTATAAAAAATTAATTCTTATTGATATTGCTGAATCACCACTTTATGACTTAATCAAAGCTTTTGAAAACGAAGACTTAACAAAAATAGACTGTTTACTTTTAAACATAAATGACGCTGAGTCCGTTGAATTTCTTTTCGAAACCTATAAACCTACACTCATTTTTCATGCAGCAGCCTATAAACACGTCCCTTTAATGGAAGCGCATCCATACGAAGCTGTTAAAACGAATATTTTGGCTACTAAACTACTGGCAGATTTAGCTATTAAATATCATGCTAAAAAATTCATCTTTATATCTACCGATAAAGCCGTAAACCCAATCAGCATCATGGGTATTACTAAATACATTGCAGAAAACCACATCATTCAGCTAGCTCAAAAAAGCCACACGCAATTTGTAATAACACGCTTTGGAAATATTATAGGATCTAACGGATCGGTGCTACCGGTTTTTAAAAAGCAAATAGATTATGGTCTGCCCTTAACAATTACCAGTAAAACCGTAGCCCGCTATTTTATAGACAAACATAAAGCCTGCCATCTCATTTTAAAAATTGCCACGTTTAACAAATCTGAAGGCAGTGTATTTACTTTTAATATGGGAGAACCTATCAAACTAATTGATTTGGCCAATTGCTTTATCGACTTATATGCAAGTAAGCACGATAAAATAGCAATTAAAATAATAGGGTTGCGCCCTGGCGAAAAGCAGACCGAAGACATGATCTCTAAAAATGAAACCTTAATAGCTACCGCCCATGAAGACATTTTCTTGGTAAAGCAAAATAAAGAAAACCCTCTTAAAAATACCAATTTGAGTAAATTACTAGACATAAACCCTTACCTATCTCCTCAAGAAATAAAGCGATTGCTATTAAGTTATATGTAATCAGAAGACAGAAGTTAAAAGTACACAAAGAGCCAAGAACCAAGATCTAGAATACTAGTGTATGGTCAACAGCCAATCTAAAAATCTAACAAGTCTTAATAAGTCTAGAATTCAAAAATCGTCAATCGTTAATCAAAAATCCAAGAAGTCCAACTATCAACTACCGTCTCACCTTTCACCTTTCACAATTCACGAGATCCTCCGTCTCTTCTTCTCTTTAGCCAAAAGCGCTAATTCCCTGCCTGTTTGTCCAGCTACCGATGTGTTTTCCTCTGCACGGCGTATTAAGTAAGGCATCACGTCTTTTACTGGACCAAACGGCACATACTTAGCCACGTTGTATCCTTTATCTGCTAGATTAAAACTGATATGATCGCTCATTCCATACAGCTGTCCAAACCAAACCCTAGGATCGTTATTCTCAATCCCTTTTTCCGCCATCAAATCCATAAGTAAATAGGAACTGACTTCATTATGCGTTCCTGCGAATAAAGACATGCAATCTATATGGTCTAACACATAACTCAAACCAGCATTGAAATTGTCGTCTGTAGCAGCTTTACTTTTACATATTGGCGATTCGTAACCCATTTCTTCTGCCCTATCATTTTCTTTTTCCATATAGGCACCACGTACTAATTTGTACCCAAGAAAATAATGGCCTATCGTCGCTTTTTCATGCTCGCTTCTTAAAAATGCTAATCTATCGTGCCTGTACATTTGCAAAGTGTTAAAAACAATTGGCTTTTCAGTATTGTACTTTGCCATCATTTGGGTTATTAAGGCATCGACTGCATCTTGTATCCAACTTTCTTCTGCATCAATTAATACGGCGACGTTATTTGCTTTTGCTTTTTTACAAACCACATCAAACCGCTCCACAACCTTACGCCACTCCTCTTGTTCCTTGGTTGTCAAGGCATCCCCTTTGCTTATTTTTTCATATAAATAAAAACGGCCAAAACCCGATGGCTTAAAAACCGCTATGGGAATGGCTTTAATCTCTTTACAGAACTCAATAATTTTAAGAGTAACATCTCGGGCATAATCAAACTCCTTTTCACTTTCTTTAGCCTCAACCGAAAAGTCTAACACAGAGCTCACCCCTTTTTCATACATCTTATTGATAACGGGCAGACAATCTTCTTCATTGACGCCCCCACAAAAATGATCAAATACCGTCGAACGAATCAATCCTTCAATAGGTAAATGCGCTTTTAGGGCAAAATTTGTAGCAGCAGTACCTATTCGAACTAAAGGCTCTATTGAAATCATTTTGAACAAAAAATAGGCACGTTCCAATTCAGAATCACTTTTTAAAGCAAAAGCAATTTCGGTATTGTCAAAAATAGGGGTGTTTTTTTGCATTATATTTAATATTTGCTGCAAATATAATTAACCACAAGCTATCATTTTATATAAAATCTCCTTAATTTCGTGGTTACAAAAAAAAATAATTATTTTATGGATTCTATAGCAACAAATAATTGTAAGATTCATTTTAACAACACATGTTATCCATCTATAAACGAGCATATTAATACTCATAATTTTTCCAAAATCTTTATTTTAGTAGATGAAAATACCCATCAATTTTGCTTACCATATTTTTTAGAAAAACTGGAAACTAAGATTGCAATTGAAATTATTGAAATAGAATCTGGTGAAGTAAACAAAACTATTGATACCTGTGTTGGTGTTTGGAACTCACTTTCAGAATTGAATGCCGACCGAAAAAGCTTGCTAATAAACATTGGTGGCGGTGTTATTACCGATTTGGGCGGTTTTGTAGCCTGCACTTTCAAACGTGGCATTGCTTATATTAATGTACCCACTACCCTATTATCCATGGTTGATGCTTCAGTTGGTGGTAAAACGGGCGTTGATCTAGGACATTTAAAAAACCAGATAGGCGTTATAAGCAACCCCGATTTAGTGCTTATAGACACTCATTTTTTAAATACATTGCCACAAAATCAAATGCGTTCCGGCCTAGCAGAAATGCTAAAGCACGGGTTAATTAGTGATAAAAACTATTGGAATAAATTTCAAGACCTCTCGAAACTGTCTTTAGTTGATTTAGATGAATTGATTTATGAATCGGTAATGATTAAAAAGAATGTTGTTGAAGTGGACCCTTTTGAAAACAATCTGCGAAAAACTTTGAATTTTGGCCATACGCTTGGTCATGCCATTGAGTCTTATTTTTTAAGCAACCCTAATAAAACCTCTTTACTACATGGTGAGGCCATTATTGTGGGAATGATTTTAGCAGCTTATATTTCTACCGAACTAGCAGGGTTCCCAAAACAAGTGGCTCATAATATTAAAACCCTTTTTGTTGATTACTATGGAAAAGTAGCTATCGATACTTCAGAGTATGCAACCATCATTGAATTACTTAAATACGACAAAAAAAATAATCACGGTAATATCAATTTTGTATTGTTGGAAAACATTGGAAAACCAAGAATTGATTGTTTGGTAGATGAAGATATTATAATAGATGCTTTTGAGTTTTATGCAACTTAGTTAAAGTAGCTATAATTAATGATTAATGATGAATGATTAATAATTATTAATAGGTTGCTAGTAGTCAAATAAACAATAGCGGTAATAAATAGTGAATAAACAATTCAATAGCTTCGACAAGCTCAGCTTGACAAAAAAGTTAACTATAGGCTTTCAATAAATATAGTCACTAGCTAGTAACAAATAGTCAATTCAACAAATCAACAATAAAAAATAGTAGATAATTAGTGGTCAATAATTCAACGAATAGACAATAACAACCTCCATGTCAGTCTGAGCCTGTCGAAGATCTAATATGAGTTAATAGTTTGTAATAGTTTGTGGTCACCCAACCAATTCAACAATTAAACGATTCAAATTAAGAATTGAGAATTATGAATTAGAAGTATTTCAAAGGTCAAAAACCAATAAGCAAATAAACAATAACATTACTAATGTCAGTCTGAGCGCAGTCGAAGACCTAATTATAATTAATGATTAATGATGAGTGATTAATAGTTAGTAGCAATAGTTTGTGAGAACAACCGATTCAACAATAATCAATAATAAATAGTCAATAGTTAGTGGTCAACGAATAAACAATAACAACCTCAATGTCAGTCTGAGCCTGTCGAAGACCTAATTATAATTAATGATGAGTGATTAATTAGTTAGTAGTAATAGTTTGTGAAGAACAACCAATTAAACAAATCAACGAATCAACGAATAAACGAATAAACGTATCTGTAATATGCCCCATTTCTTTTCAAAAAGAATTTTCTTAAGAGACCTACTAGAAGATTTTGTGGATATACATAACCACATCCTGCCCGGTATAGATGACGGTGCAAAAAATCTTAAGGAATCAATCGATTTAATTAAAAAACTGAAAGAATTGGGTGTCAAGCAATTTATACCCACACCACACATCATGCAGGATTTTTATCCTAACACAGATGAAACCATTGGTAATGCGTATGAATCCTTATTAGGAAACTTAACAAAAAAACTACAAAATGGAATTACTATAAACCCAGCGGCCGAATACATGTTGGACATGACATTTGAAACACTTTTAGAAGAAGGAAATCTTTTTACCCTGAAAGGAAACTATGTACTTGTTGAAATGTCTTATTTTCAGCCTCCCATAAATTTAGAAACGCTCATTTTTAAGATTAAAACGAAAGGCTACTTACCAGTATTGGCGCATCCAGAACGCTACGCATTTTATCACAACAACCTTGATTATTATAATAAATTGAAACAATTAGGATGTTTTTTTCAACTTAACCTATTATCATTAAGTAACTATTACGGCAAAAATGTAGAAACAACCGCAAATTATTTAATAGATAAAAAACTTATAGACTTTGTTGGAACGGATACTCACAATGCACAACACATCGAGAAACTTTCAAACATAATACTAAGCAAAAAAAACACTGAAAAAATAGCACGAGCCATTAAAAACACAAACACCACATTTTCGGTAATCTAAAATTACAATTGACAATTAATAATTAATAATTGTAGCTAGTAGTAAATAGTCATTAGCCAATAGTTTCTGATCAACGATCAATTCAACAATTAAACGGTTCAACGAATAAACAATAACGACCCCCAATGTCAGCCTGAGCGCAGTCGAAGACCTAACTATAATTAATGATTAATAATTAATAGGTTGCTAGTAGTCAAATAAACAATAGTGGTAATAAATAGTGAACAAACAATTCAATAGCTTCGACAAGCTCAGCTTGACAAAAAAGTTTAACTATAGGCTTTCAATAAATATAGTCACTAGCTAGTAACAAATAGTCAATTCAACAAATCAACAATAAAAAATAGTAGATAATTAGTGGTCAATAATTCAACGAATAGACAATAACAATCTCCATGTCAGTGTCTGAGCCTGTCGAAGATCTAATAAGAGTTAATAGTTTGTAATAGTTTGTGGAGAACAACCAATTAACCAACTGAACAAATAAACAACACTCACGTTTATCTAAAAATCCTCTTAAAAAAACCTTTCTTTTCTGGAGCATTATAATAACCATATCTGGCACCATACCCGAAATTTTCTTGGCTCACATTGTTTACAACCAACATCATGCCTTTGAGTTTTTTAGTAGCGTGAAGTTCTTTTGTAAAGCTTAAAATTTTCTTTTCGGTATAACCAGCTCTCGTTAAATAAATAGTATGTCCTGCATAGTCGCTAAGTAAAAGCGTGTCGGTAACCAACATGGCAGGAGCTGTATCTACAATAACCATATCATATTGAGTGGACGCATAATCAAATATTTCTTTTACCCTTTCTGTCATTAACAGTTCAGCGGGGTTAGGTGGTATTTTCCCAGAAAACAAAATATCCAATTTAATATCATTAACGGTGAATGTATTAATAGTTTCACCCGCTAAAATAGATTTATCTACTAAAAACTCTGTTAGTCCTACATCAGGAGCATTGGTTTTCACTTGTTTTTTTATGATGCTATGTATTTTCGGATTTCTAATATCTGCACCAATTAGTAATACACGTTTGTTGGTGTTTGCCATGGTAAGAGCCATATTTAAGCTGAAAAATGATTTTCCCTCGCCATTGATAGTAGAAGTAACAAACACGACATTGTCATATTGCCCAACGTTTCTACCACGTCTAACATAGTCAAAGTTAGTGCGTATAATTCTAAACGATTCCGATAAAACAGAACGGTCATTTTTTTCTACTAATAAGCCTTCACCCTCTTTATGAACCTTTTTAACTTTAGGTATTTCTCCTAATATAGTGATGTTCTTAATTTCGCTTTCTAAATCTTCTTTATTGTGGATTTTAGTATCCAACAAGTCTTCAACATAAATAAAGCCAAATGGAATTAAAAATCCCAAAAATAAAGCACCTATATAAATCATTTTTTTATTAGGAGCTACTGGACTACCGGAACTATAAGCTAATTCAACAACTTTTGAGCTAGGAGAAGTAGCTGTAAGTGTAATAGCAGCTTCTTCTCGCTTTTGTAATAAGTAAAGGTATAAAGACTCTTTAATACCTTGCTTTCTTTCGATACTTCTTAATTTACTTTCTTGACCCGGAACTGAAAAGATTCTGGAATTAAGTATGTTGGACTGATTTTCCAAACTGCTAATTTGAATTCCCAAGGACTTCTTTGAGTTTTGAATACTGCGGCTTAGATTTTCCTTAATACTTCTTAAATTTTGGTTTAACTGTAAAACCACCGAATTCCGTTCCCCAGCACTTTTTAACAAACGCTCCCTTTCTACAATCAACTCGTTATATTTAGAAGATAATGTAACGATGGTTGGATCTCCTAGACCTAAGTTAGAAGGAATGGGTGTATAAGAGTCGGTATCCCCTAAAGCAGAATCCATATAATTTAGCTGGCGCAATTGCATTCTGGACAACTCCAGGTCTTGCTCGTTTTGAACACTTGACGTTAAAAATTGACCGGCTTCCGAAGTAACATCCATTACTTTATTACCTGTTTTAAATCGGACGATACTATCATCTACACCAAGTAAATCTTTTGCAATTAATTCAATACGCTCATCAATAAACTTGGCCGTATTTGTCGCTTTTATGTTCTTTTGGTTAATGGTCGCCTCATTATATTTTGCTATTAAGGTATTTATAATATCTTTTGCCCTTTCAATGATAGGATCTTGTATGGAGATATTAATTATTCGTGAGGATTTGTTTTCTTGATAGGTCTGGATTCTATTTCTCAAAGATTCAGCAATAGATTTAACAGGCAATATTTCTGTTCTAATCTCAGCGCCAACAATGCTACGCTCCAATTTAGAAGAACTAGGGGTTATAATCATGCCTCCAAAGGACGTTGGGATTTTTTCACCAAAAGAAATGTTCTTGGGATCGTCATTCTCGTTTACGCGGTACTCAAACTCTTTATCAGATAAAATTTTAATGTAAAAACTAAAATTTATTCGGTCTATAATGGAATCTGACGCTATAAAACTAATGGTTATTGGTGCATTTTTATAGATTTCAGAATCATAAATCCGTCCTTTTGAATAATGTTTAATGTTAAGACGTAAATCCTTAGTGATGCTACTAAAAAATGCTCTAGACATAATCACACTCATTTCATCTTCAACCTTCGCATCTTCCTTTTCGGCAAAAAATGGCAAATCCTTAAATACAGCACTCGCCCCTGTTGCTTCGCCATCGTCAACTAACATAATTTTAGCGGTAGCTGAATATTCTGGAGCGGTATAACGTAAATTAAAATAAGCGATGCCCAAAAAAATGGAAATGCTCAGTACAAACCAAAACCAGCGTTTCACATATATGGAAGCGGCTTTTTTAAAATTAAACTGGTTTGCTGAATCTATTTTAGAACTATTATTTAAGTCTGACATAATGAACTAATTTCTTGTAACAAAAATGAGTGCGGTTGTTAAAACAAATGAGGAGATGCTAATAATGGTGCTTATCCTAGAATCACCCGAAGCACCACTTACAGCAGAATTATTAGGCTCTACATACACATAATCATTTTGTGTCAAGTAATAAACAGGCGAATTAAAAACCTCTTTATTGGTTAAATCAATACGGGTATATGTTTTGGTGCCATTAAAATCCCTAACGACTAATACATTATCCCTTCTACCTTTAATGGTTAAGTCACCTGCCATACCCAAAGCTTCTAGTATAGAAACACGTTCACCCGAAACGGGATAAACCCCAGGTGATCTGACCTCTCCAGCAACCGTAATCCTAAAATTTAAGACCCTTATCATGACAACAGGATCTTTTAACAATTGGCCCTCAGAAAATTTACTTTTTAAAAGTTCCTTAGCTTCCTCAATGGTTAATCCAACAAGTTTAACTTTTCCTAAAACAGGATAATCAATATTACCATCTACATCTATTAGATAATCTATTAATTGGCCACTATTGCCATTTGAAATTATTATATTGTAGGGTTGCGTTACAGTTGGGTCCAAAGTAGACACATAAATACTAACCACATCTCCAATTTTAAGTTTCGCTTTAAAAGTATCGGTATCTACTATAGTCTCAAAATTTTTGGCATTTTGAAAATATACAATGTCTTGCTTAGTTGAACAGGATGTCAATAACAATAAAACACCACAAAACAAGACAACCAACCTGTTGTATAAAAAGGATTCAATCATAGAAATAAAATATTTGGGGAAAATACTAAAATTTTGGCTCACTTAAGCATTACTGTATGTTTTGTCTGTTTTGTCATGCAAAATATCTTTTACCTTTTTGTAAATCTGAACTTTTTTATCAAAACGTTCGTAATCAGAGTTGTTAGATTTATATTCAGGTATCAAACGCTTCATTTTCATAACAATGTTATTACTCTGGAAACGATTGGTAATACACAATTCTTCAATCTCATGTTTTACCGAAACATAATCAAGTTCCCTTGTTTTGCTTATCATTATTTTTTTATGATAGGTAGACAAAGTGTTTTCGCCATTTGCCAACAATTCTTCATATAGTTTTTCACCTGGACGCAACCCTGTAATTTGAATATCGATGTCTTCCGGAAAACTCAACCCTGAAAGTTTAATCATGTTTTTAGCTAAATCATATATTTTCACCGATTCACCCATATCGAAAATAAATATCTCGCCACCTTTACCCATAGTGCCCGCTTCTAAAACCAATTGCGCAGCTTCAGGAATGGTCATAAAATATCTGGTGATCTCTTTATGCGTTAAGGTTAAAGGACCACCATTCTCAATTTGTTTCTTGAATAAAGGGATTACAGAACCATTAGAACCCAATACATTGCCAAAACGTGTGGTTATAAACTTTGTTTTACTTTCTTTTTGTAAACAACTAATATACATTTCAGCCATGCGCTTGGTAGCCCCCATAACACTGGTTGGGTTTACTGCCTTGTCGGTAGAAATAAAAACAAATTTCTTAACATTATAGCGGGATGCCGTGTCTGCTAACAACTTGGTGCCATTAACATTAATTTTTATGGCCTCATAAGGCGATTTCTCCATTAAAGGCACATGCTTATAAGCCGCTGCATGAAACACCATGGTAGGCTTATATTCTTGAAAAATACTGTCAATTCTTAAACCATCTCTTATGTCGGCTACAATAGCTGTGAAACGATGCTTGCCATCACGTATCAAATCTTGTTGGATATCATAAAGACCGGACTCCGCTTGATCAACTAATATAAGTTCTTTAATATCAAAACCTGCTAATTGTTTAACCAGCTCACTGCCTATAGAGCCTGCTGCACCGGTAATTAAAATGGTTTCTCCTTTAAATTCGTTTATAAGATTTGGGTTATCGATTTTTATTGGGGCACGACCTAAAAGATCTTCTATTTGTACCTGTTTAATTTGTTTAACATTTAGCTCTCCGTTCATCCAGTTCTCTATAGGCGGAACTTTAGTTATTTTTACTTGTAAACTAACTAAACTCAATAAGCTGTCCTTATTAATATTTTCAGACGTTACAATAATTTCGTCAATGCGATGCGAATCAATATAATCTTGATCGATTTTATTTTTGCTAAGAATTAAAATACCATTAATTGATTTTCCATTTTTACGGGAATTATCATCAATAAACGCTACAATCTCAAACTTTTCCCTAACATTGCTAATTAAAGCATTGTAAGTCACGATACCAGAATCACCTGCACCATAAATTAAAACACGTTTTGACGATATGTATTTACATTTTAAATAATTATAAGCCATTTTAAAAAGCAATCTACTGGAACTTAATAATACAAAGCTCAATAACGTATGCATGACCAATATAGATAATGGTATGGTAAAACCTTCTATAAGATTTAATTCTCTATTTATTAAAACAAATAACACAGATAACATAGACATTAATGATACCGACTTAAATAAGTTAACAACATCGGTAAATCCAGTATGTCTAATAACACTTTTAAAAGAACCTATAAATAGGAAACTTATAGCAGCAAGAAATAAAACAACAGGTATTTGAAATAAAAATTGAGTGAAATCAAAATTTAAAGTAAAATTAAACCTTATAAAATATGACGTGCAAAATGTAATTAAAACGATTGTTAAATCAATTGCAAATACCAGCCATTTTGAAGCGTATTTTTGCGAGAGGTAGTTAAAATAACTGTTTATCATGATATTTGAGGGATTTTAATATGATGTGTAAAATGCTTTCTAAATTGTCTTGACTTAAATTAGATCCGCTAGGTAAACAAAGCCCTTTGTCAAAAAGTGCTTCCGATGTACCATCTGTAAAGTGCAGACAGTCTTTAAAAACAGGCTGCATGTGCATAGGTTTCCATAACGGTCTTGACTCAATACCTTCTTCTAAAAGCGTAAGCCTTATGTGTTCTCGTAATTCAAACGACTCTGTTATAACACAGGTCAACCATCTATTGGAATAAAAACCTTCCGGTTCATCCAAAAATGAGATGGCGTCGTATTTAGACAAATGCGCTTTATAAAAATTATAATTATGTCTTCTAGCCGCTACACGCGCGTCCAGTACTTCCATTTGGCCTCTACCGATACCCGCCAAAACATTACTCATTCTGTAGTTAAATCCAACGGATGAATGTTCGTAGTGAGGCGCATGGTCCCTTGCCTGTGTCGACAAAAAGACGGCTTTGTTTTTCTGCTCCAAACTTTTGGTGATGAGGGCACCGCCACCAGAAGTGGTAATGATTTTATTTCCGTTAAAAGATAAAATGCCCATATCCGAAAGTGTTCCACATGCTTGATTGTGGTACGTACTGCCTAAAGCCTCAGCACTATCTTCCACTACGGGAATTTCGTATTTTCTTGCAATAGCATTTATGTCATCGGCCTTATAAGGCATACCATATAAATGAACCGCAATAATAGCTTTTGGCTTTTTATATTTTTCAATACGGTCCCTAATAGCGATCTCAAGCAATTCCGGAGACATATTCCAAGTATCCTTTTCACTATCAATAAAAACAGGCGTAGCCCCTTGATAAAGAATGGGATTTGCAGAAGCCGAAAAAGTAAAACTCTGGCACAATACCTCGTCCCCTTTTGATACGCCTAATAACTGAAGCGCGATGTGTATCGCTGCAGTCCCGGAGCTTAGTACAGCAACTTGGGAATTATTTCCCAAATAATGCTGTATATCATTTTCGAAACCATCTACGTTGGGGCCTAATGGAGCGATCCAATTAGTCTCAAAGGCTTCGTTAACAAATTTTTGTTCCGAGCCACCCATATGAGGTGATGATAAGTATATTTTAGTTTTAGTCAACATTTTTAAATTTAATTAAATAAAGAATACCAAAATTTAGCATATAATATTCCGCCTTAGGTATCAACCCAAGGTAAATAGAAGGTGTGCATTTTTTTTGATTACTCTCTTTTTGATGGTACATAAAACAAAATTTAATTATTAGCTTAACAATAACTGTCTCTAAATGTTTTTTAATAATCTAACATATGTCTAATGATAGATTAAAATTGAGAGTCTAAAAATAGATTATAAACATTTATACAATTAAATTAATGATGCTATTAATCAATTCAATTTTGTATTTTGTGGTGTAAATTTAGTGATTGTTTTCAATCAAAAAACCAAGAATGAAGTTAATTCGCTAAAAGAGTAGTTATAATCGGTTAACGACATGGCAACTTTAAGTTTATAGAAAAACTAGGTCACTCGTCGATTGATGTAGCTATGAATTAAAAGTTAAAAGTTATGAGTTAAGAACATCAAAAACCCAGAAGCTAATAATTAACCCCCTAACCTCATAACTATATTTATACCTATTATTGAAATTAAAGCAGTAAACAACTCCTTCCCTTTTTTTCAAGGGAAGGTGGATTTGATTTCCCAGAAAGAAATCAAAGACGGAAGGGTTAAATATTTTATATACCAAAACCACCTCGTCTCCGGTTTCTTTTAGTGAAACCGAATCCACTCCTCCTTTTAAAGGAGGAGAGTTTAAAGGGCAGGTAAATATCATGATGATGCCTACCTTTAAATCGAAGCAACAAACAACTCCTTCTCCTTTTTTAAGGGAAGGTGGATTTGATTTCCCGAAAAGAAATCAAAGACGGAAGGGTAAAACGACTTTCACAAAACAAAACCCCCAACCAGCTTGTCAGTTCGAGTGCGCAGCGTATCGAGAACCGTACCTAAAAGTAAATAAACCAGAAGTTAAAAGTTATGAGTTAAGAGTACGCCCAAGACCCAAGACACAAGATACAAGACCTAACCAATAAACAATAGTTAGTAGTGAACAACCAATTAAACAATTCAACGATTCAACAATAACAACCTCCATGTCAGTCTGAGCGCAGTCGAAGACCTAATCAATAAACAATAGCCAATAATAAATAGTCAATAGTTTAGTGGTCAACAGCCAATTTAAAAAAGTCTAAAATTCAAAAATCATCAATCGTTAATCGTTAATCAAAAATCCAAGACCCAGCTTGTCAGTTCGAGTGCGCAGCGTATCGAGAACCGTACCTAAAAGTAAATAAGCCAGAAGTTAAAAGTTATGAGTTATGAGTTAAGAGTACGCCCAAGACCCAAGATACAAGATACAAGACCTAACCAATAAACAATAGTCATTAGTCATTAGTCAATAAACAATAGTTAGTAGTGAACAACCAATTAAACAATTCAACGATTCAACAATAACAACCTCCATGTCAGTCTGAGCGCAGTCGAAGACCTAATCAATAAACAATAGCCAATAGTTTAGTGGTCAACAGCCAATTTAAAAAAGTCTAAAATTCAAAAATCATCAATCGTTAATCGTTAATCAAAAATCCAAGACCCAGCTTGTCAGTTCGAGTGCGCAGCGTATCGAGAACCGTACCTAAAAGTAAATAAGCCAGAAGTTAAAAGTTATGAGTTATGAGTTAAGAGTACGCCCAAGACCCAAGACACAAGATTCAAGACCTAACCAATAAACAATAGCCAATAATAAATAGTCAATAGTGAATAGTGAATGGTCAACACCCAATTAACCAATTCAACGATTAAACAACAAAACCCCACCACCAAAAGCCATCCAACAACCAAAATCTGAATTTCATCGGAAAAATCATAACATTGATATAATAGTTAACATATCTAAATATATTTTTACAATCTTTGCCCAGCTATTAATCATTCCAAATCTAAAAATGACCGAACAACAATTAAAAATACTAAGTAATAAACGTGTTCTTATTACTGGCGGAGCAGGTTTTATAGGGTCCAATCTATGTGAAACCCTACTTAAACACAAGATAGAAGTCGTTTGTCTGGATAATTTTTCAACAGGAAAATTAGACAACATCAAACCCTTTCTCCAAAACAGTCTTTTCCAATTGATGGAAGGCGACATAAGAAATCTAGAAGATTGCAAAAAAGCCTGTACCCAGGTAGATTATGTGTTACACCAAGCAGCCTTAGGTTCAGTACCACGATCCATTAACGATCCTATCACAACCAACGATGTGAACGTATCTGGGTTTTTAAATATGCTGGTCGCAGCTAGGGATGCAGGCGTTAAACGCTTTGTTTATGCAGCAAGTTCATCAACCTATGGCGATCATGAAGCCTTGCCAAAAGTAGAAGACACTATAGGAAAGCCACTTTCCCCTTACGCCATAACCAAATATGTAAACGAATTATATGCCGATATTTTCCACACCACCTATAATTTCGATACCATTGGTTTAAGATATTTTAATGTTTTTGGAAAAAGACAAGACCCCGATGGCGCCTATGCGGCGGTCATACCAAAATTTGTACAGCAATTTATAAACCATGAATCCCCCATTATCAATGGCGATGGAAGCTATTCCAGGGATTTTACCTATATTGATAATGTCGTACAAATGAATCTGAATGCCTTAACGACCACCAATAAAGACGCTTTAAATACCGTATATAATGTAGCCTATGGAGAGCGCACCACACTTTTGGAATTAGCGACCCTATTAAAAACGTATTTATCGAACTTCGATAACGCTATAAGTACTATTGAAATAAAACATCGAGATAACAGAATGGGAGACATCCCCCACTCGTTAGCCTCTATAGACAAAGCCAAAAACTTACTAAATTACAACCCCAAATACGATATCAAAAACGGACTCAAGGAAGCCGTTACTTGGTACTGGGAACATTTGAAGTAGGTGTTGGGGGTTAGTTGTTAGTTGATGGTCAAACAAATAGACAAATCAATAGTAAATAGAAAATAATCAATAACAAATGTCAGTCTGAGCCTTTCGACTGCGCTCAAGATAAACTAAAGTCGAAGACCTAGTAAATAAGCAGTAGGCAATTCAAATTAAGAATTATGAATTATGGATTAAGAATTAGAAGTTGTTCAAAGGTTAACAAATAAACGAATCAACGAATAAACATTATAAAATAGGCAGTAAGCAGTAGACAATTCAAATTAAGAATTATGAATCAGAAGTTGTTCAAAAGTTAACAAATAAACAATAAAAAATAATCAATAATCAATAATCAATAAAAACAGTAAATGGCTAGTAGCCAACAGTTAGTTGTTAATAACCGAATAAACAATAAACAATAATCAATAGTAAATAATCAATAACAAATGTCAGTTCGAGTGATTTTCGAAGTATGAGAAAATCGTATCGAGAACCTTAAACCTAGAACCAAAAACCCATAACCAAGAAATGAAAACTATCAAAATCGCAATCATAGGCTTAGGCTACGTGGGCTTACCACTTGCAAGACTCTTTGCCACAAAATACAATGTAGTAGGTTTCGACATCAATCAAAAAAGAATTGACCAACTACAAGAAGGCAACGACGTCACCCTAGAAGTAGAACAAGATATCCTTAAAGCAGTTATAAAAAACACAAACAATAACGAAAACGGTCTATTTTGTTCAACAGATATAAACGCTATTAAAGACTGCAACTACTATGTGGTAACAGTGCCCACCCCCATTGATAAAAACAACCGCCCCGATTTAACACCCCTATACAAATCCAGCGAAACCGTGGGCAAAGTCCTTAAACAAGGTGATATTGTAATTTATGAATCCACTGTATTCCCTGGGGCTACAGAAGATGAATGCGTGCCAATACTGGAAAAAGTAAGCGGTTTAACATTTAACGTCGATTTTTTTGCAGGCTATTCCCCCGAGCGTATCAATCCGGGCGATAAACTACATACCGTCGATAAAATATTAAAAGTCACGGCGGGTTCCACCCCGGAAATTGGTAAAAAAGTAGACACCCTATACGCTTCCGTTATTACGGCAGGCACCCACTTAGCCCCTACTATCAAGGTGGCAGAAGCAGCAAAAGTCATTGAAAATTCACAGCGTGATATAAACATCGCCTTTGTAAACGAATTGGCAAAAATTTTCAATCTCATGGATATCGATACCCATGCCGTATTGGAAGCCGCAGGCACCAAATGGAACTTTTTACCATTCAAACCAGGTTTGGTAGGCGGACATTGCATTGGGGTCGATCCTTATTATTTAGCACAAAAAGCCCAGGAAGTGGGATACCACTCAGAGATTATTTTGGCAGGGCGACGCGTTAATGATGGTATGGGACAATATGTAGCCGGGCAAGTTATAAAACTCATGCTACAAAACGATATCCGCATCAAAGGCGCCAACATATTGGTGTTGGGCATCACCTTTAAGGAAAACTGCCCCGACGTGCGAAACACCAAAGTTGTCGATGTCATTCACGAACTTAAGAGTTATAGCACCAACCTAACCATTTATGACCCTTGGGCAAACCCCGAAGAAGTCATGCATGAATACAACCTTGAAACCAAAACCCAGTTACCCAATACCCAATACGATGCCATCATCCTAACCGTAGCACATCAAGAATTTTTAAGCATCAACCTTAAAGACCTCTTGACCCCCAACGGCATCCTATACGATGTGAAAGGGGTTTTAACCGAAGCGGTAAGCGGAAGGCTTTAAGCAACACAAATAAAAACCAAATCGCCATACTGTGAGTCAAATAAAAAAAGGAGCCTTATTAAATTACACCACTATATTTTTAACCAATGTAGTAGGGCTTTTTATCACACCATTTATTTTAAACCATATCGGCAAAGCCGAGTATGGAATTTATACCGCTATTGGGGCACTTGTTGGTACCATTTCGGTATTGGACTTAGGGCTTAACAATACCATCGTTCGGTTTGTAGCTAAATACAAAGCCGAGAAAGACAGAAAAGGCGAAGAAAACTTTTTGGCAACCACCATGCTTATTTATGGGGCCATTTCATTAACAGTGGTGCTTATTGGGGTTCTATTTTATGGCCATATAGATACCTACTTTACAAAAATGAATGCCGAGGAGCTCCGCATTGCCAAAACCATTTTTATACTCCTTATTTGCAATTTAGCCATTGGCTTACCGGGAGGCAGTTTTACAGGTATTTGCTATGGCTATGAAGTTTTTGTATTTCCCAAAACAGTTAATATCATCCGCTATATTTTACGAACCATAACGGTCGTGGCTGTATTAACATTAGGAGGAAAAGCCATTGCACTTGTAGTAATCGATACGGTATTTAATGTGCTTTTTTTAATAGTCGAAATATATTTTGTATTTTTTCATCTAAAGGTTCGATTCAAATTACATGAGTTTAAACTAAAATATGTAAAGCAAATTTTTGGCTATTCCCTTTGGATTTTTGTATTCGCACTGGTAAGCATGTTCCAATGGAAAGCAGGTCACTGGATTTTAGGAAGCATCGCTTTACCTGAAGTGCTTACCATATACGGTATTGGCATTGTACTGGGCACCTATTATGGGTCGTTTTCAACTGCCATATCCAGCGTGTTTTTACCCCGTGCCACCAAAATGACCGTGGGCAATGCCACTGGCGAAGAATTAACATCCATGATGATTAAAATTGGCCGCATATCATTTATAGTACTCATGTACATTTTTGGTGCATTTTTACTATTTGGAAATCAATTTGTCTATTTATGGGTTGGTAAGGAATTAGGTGTTGAAGGTAGCCACGAAACGTGGTTAATAGCCTTATTGATAATGATAGCCTATACCCTACCTTTGGTTCAAGGGTTCGGAAATTCAATTCTAGAAGCCAAAAATAAATTGTCATTTAAAGCTATTTTGTACCTGTCGTTTTTGTTTTTAGGGGTTGTTTTAGGGGCTTTTTTAGCAAAAACCTATGGAGCTCTAGGCATGATTACGGGTACGGTTACAGGTTGGTTTATCGTGCAAAATGTTATGAATTTTTATTACCATAAAGTAATAGGACTTAATATTATTCGATTTTTTAAAGAATTATTTCACAAAACCATACTCATGGTCATAATAATAATTAGTTTAGGCTATTTAATAAATTTAATACCTGGCGCTGGTTGGATTAGTTTCGCTGTTAAAGCTATATGTTATTCCGTCATGTATGCGCTTTTAATGTATAACTTTGGTCTTATCAATTTTGAAAAAGAATTGTTCAAAAGTTCAATAGCACCAGTTCTAAAAAAATTTAAATTATAATGCTAACATTAAATAAAATAAAATTTACTGATAACGGAAGGAAAGTCATATATGATTATTCTGTTCATGATACTATAAAAAAATATTTCAGCAAAGAACATCTGCTTTACGCAAAATACAATGTTGATGTCAGTCAGGTGCCTTTAAGTATCTTAATAATTCCCTTCCTTTCAAATGTATTACCTATTTCTTGGTTTGCTAATTTTGATATTGAAGTGCCAGAGTTGGATGACGATTTTTATAATGCGGTCATAAAAGTCAAAGCTGAATTTCAAAAACAATTTTCAGATTATGAGTTGTTAGGCAATTTACATTCCCAAAAATTAGTATCCAATCATATTGAGGGAAATAAAACAGCCATGTTGTTCAGTGGTGGTGTGGACGCATATGCTACCTACATCAGAACCCATGAGCAAACACCGGATTTGATCACTATCTTAGGTGCTGATATAGAAATAAAAGATGAATCGCAATGGAAAAGTTTTACGTCTTTTATAGAAAACGAATCGCTTTTAAAGGAAAACAAAAAAGAATACATAGAAACCAATGTAAGAGAGTTTTATACTTATCAAGTAGAATTATTGCTTAAAGACATTGGCTGGTGGGGAATTGTGCAACACGGATTTTCCTTAATTGGTTCTATCGCTCCAATTTCTTATCTAAATTCATATAAAAACATCTACATCGCTTCTTCATATACCAAAGAAATAGATATAGCATGGGGTTCAACTCCGCAAATAGATGAAAAAATTAGTTGGGCAGGTATTCAGGTGCATCATGACGGCTATGAACTTAAACGACAAGACAAAGTCGATTTAATTACTAAGTTTTCTATTGATACAAACAATCAATTTAATTTACGAGTATGTTATTCTGAACTAAGAAGTGGATTTAATTGTAGCAATTGTGAAAAATGTTTCAGGACCATATTAGGAATTATTTTGAATGGTGAAAACCCTAATAATTATGGGTTTTCTGTCGACAAAAATATATACGAGAATATTTTTAAAATATTAAATCAGTACGGAGCTAGTACTGGTATGCAATATTTTTGGCAAGAATTAATGGAAAAGGCCAAAGCCACAAATAATTTTTTTGTTTTTGAAAACAAAGAAATAGAAAACAAACAACTAGATAGAATAAGAAATAGCGAACTGGATAAGCTTATGCAAAGTAAAATAAACAGTCCAAAGAGATTCACTGAAAAATTTAAATTTGTTTTAAGAAACAAATATCCTTGGTTAACTACATTATATAAAAAAATAAAATTATGAAATACGGTTTACTTAACTACATAGAAAATCAAAAATATTTCAATGTTGGTGATAATATTCAAAGTTTAGCAGCTAAACAATTTTTACCTAAAGTTGATAAATATGTAGATCGAGAATCTTTAGCTGACTATGATGAAGAACCTGTTAAACTAATAATGAACGGTTGGTTTATACATAACACTCAAAATTGGGTGCCTTCAGAAAAAATCAAACCATTATTTGTTTCCTTCCACATGAATAATACAGCAGCACCAGCAATGCTAAGCGAAAAAGGAATTGCTTACCTAAAAAAGTATGCGCCAATAGGCTGTAGAGATCAATTCACAGCCGATACCCTAAATTCCAAAGGAATTGAAGCTTACTTTACAGGTTGTTTAACTTTAACGTTAGACTCTTATAAAGTTGATGATTCTGAAAGAGGAGACGATATTTATATTGTAGACCCTTTGTATAGCTATCCTAGTAATCAAAGACTTTTTTACAGTTTACGGTCAACTATAAAAAGTGTTTTAAACGGAAAAGCTTTTAAATTGAATAAAAAAAACAAACATCTTAAAAACTTTATTAGTGAAGATTTGTTGAAAAGTGCCATATATATAGATCAAGAACCTTTAAATACAATTTCTGATGCTGAAAAATTTGAGATGGCAGAAAGTGTATTAAAAAAATATGCAAAAGCTAAATTGGTAATTACCTCAAGAATTCATTGTGCTTTACCTTGTTTGGCTATGGGAACACCTGTTATTTTTATAAATGGTTTCGATAAATTTGTAGATTCATGCAGGTTTGATGGTATTTTAGAATTATTCAATCGCCTCGATGTTAATAGTGAGACAGGAGAATATACTGCTAATTTTAACTTAGAAGGTAAAATAAATAAAAATACTATGGTAAAAAATCTAGGTTTGCACCATAAACTGGCAGAACCTTTAAAAGAAAAATGCAGGAAATTTGTTGCAGAATAAATCTTTTAAAAACAATTTAAATATTTCATTTTGATGCTTGTGGAATGTCAAATTACAGAATGTAAAGTTTGCAAAATAAAAACACCTATTGGTTTTCATTTAAATCAATAAATGATAACAAGTTATGAATAAAATAATTTTTATAGTAAATTCAAATAAAATTCATTTATACATATGGAAATGCATTGAACGTATAAACAATGAAATTGATAATGTTAGTATCATTATTTTAATAGACAAAAAGGTTAAAACACTAAATAATTGCTTATTTAATCCTATTGTTAATTACGTAGACAGCAAATTCAGTAATCTAAAAAACAACCCTTTAGATTTAATAGACATAAACACAATCTTTATTAACACGAATATTAAAATAATAAATACGGTTGATGGGTTGGAATTTAGTGATTGGGTTATTTGTGAAGATAAAAATTATGACTATACTTCTTTAAAAGAATATGTCAAAAATGGGGTTTTACTTTTAGAACTAAGTCAGGATAAGCTTATCACTGAAGTATTACATAAACCCTTAGTAACATTAAGCATAGCATATAATAATTTAGAATCGGAGAAGTGGCAAAAAATTTCGGGAATAGCTCTAAAAAATGAATTAGGTTTAAAGAATAATACCTATAAAATATTGCATAACTATTCTATTTATTTAGTTAAATTTTTAAAAAATGCAACTAATTTTGAATTAGAACCGGTCCCAAATACTAAAATTTTTGAAAACCTAAATATTTCAAAATTTAGTATTATAATTTATTACATAAAATTGGTGTTTAAAATCTTCATTAGGAAGATAAAAAAAGAACAGTTAAATTGGAAAATAGGAATTAAAAAGGATGGTAAAACAACTCTTTTAAAGCAGCCTAAAAAATCATTTTGGGCAGATCCTTTTATAATTAAAGCAAATAACGAAAATTTCTTTGTTTATTTTGAAGAATTAAAAAGCAATAATTTAGGAAAAATATCTTGTGTTGAACTAAACTCTAATCTAGAGATTGTCAGAAAAGAAGATATTATTAATACTGACTACCATTTGTCTTTTCCAAACATTTTTTTTAAAGAAGATAATTATTATATGATTCCAGAAAGCAGTCAAAACAATACGTTACAGCTTTTTGAATGTAATCAATTTCCATTTAAATGGGATTTTAAAACGAACTTGATGGAAAACATAAAATTATTAGACGCAGTATGGATTTATCATAATGATTTATATTGGATTTTTGCTAATAAAATAGAAGACTTTGAACATGATAATAATGAGAAGCTATACCTCTATTACTCAAAAAATTTATTTTCAAATGATTGGAAACCACATATTAAAAACCCGATAATAACTGATGCTAGTTTAGCAAGGAATGCTGGAGGGTTTATTATAGAAAACGGAAAACTAAAAAGAGTGTCACAAAATTGTATGAAAGGATATGGACAAAATATAGTTATAAATGAAGTTAAATTGTTAACTAAGGAAGACTATTATGAAGAAAAAACAAGTGAAATTTTACCTCAGAAAGGTTTTATTGGAATGCATACTTTAAATAAGCTCAAAAATATGGAAGTTATGGACTATTTAGTTAAAGAATAAATATATAATTATAAGTCATTTATTCTTTAAAATCTTAAAAAACAATGGTTAAATCTGTTAAGTTACTATACATAACAAATCAAATATGTGGCCCTGGAGGTTTAGAGCGTGTATTGTCTATCAAGGCTTCTTATTTAGCCGATAAGTATGATTACAAAATACACATTCTTACATTAAATCAGGGTGAAAAAGAGGTGTTTTATACATTTAGCAAACACATTGTATATCATGATATTTCGGTAAAAGGAAACCCCATTCAGTATTTAAGAACATATAGAAAAGGTATAAAAAAAGTAATAAAAGAAGTGGCACCAGATATTGTTTTGGTTTGTGATGATGGCTTAAAGGGATTGTTTTTACCCTTACTTATTAAAAAGCCCTGCCCCATGGTTTATGAGCGCCATGTTTCCAAAAACATTTCAATTAAAAACAAAAAAACAGTCATAAACAAAATCAAAAAACAGGTCCTATTCAAAATAATGGATTTTGGAGGACAATTTTATGATAAATTTATTGTACTAACTAAGGGGAACACCAAAGAATGGTATTTAAAAAATATGGAAGTGATCCCCAATCCTTTATCTTTTTATCCTATAGAGCAAAGCGACTTAAAAAATAAAAGGGTGTTGGCAGTTGGTAAACAAAGCTACCAAAAAGGCTATGATCGCTTGTTAAAAAGCTGGAAACTGGTCCATGAAAAAAATCCCGATTGGGAATTGGATATTTATGGCACAAAAGACAACTCTGAAAAACTGGAAGACTTGGCTAAAAATTTAGGTATTTCCAATACGGTGCATTTTTATGACCCTGTAAAAAACATTGCTGAAAAATACCGAGACGCCTCTATTTACGTCATGTCATCACGCTATGAGGGTTTTGGGATGGTATTAACGGAAGCCATGGCTTATGGCGTGCCCTGTGTGTCCTTTGATTGCCCTTATGGTCCTAGTGATATTATAACGAATAACATCGATGGATTTTTGGTTCCTAACGGAGACACCAAGGCGTTGGGTGAAAAACTAAATGCTTTAATTGAAAATGATACTTTAAGACGTGACATGGGAAATAAAGCTAAAAAAAATAGCGCGCGCTACTTACCCGAGAAAATCATAAAACAATGGGATGGTCTTTTTAAACAATTAATGAAAGATAAGCTATCATGAAGATTGTTTTTATAATAGACCAAGTATATTTACATGGGGGCATAGAACGAGTACTTTCCATTAAGGCAAATGACCTTGCGGCTATAAAAGAAAACACCGTGTATATAGTGACTTCAGAACAAAAGGACATGGAGCCTTGCTACAGCTTTAATTCCAACATTGTTTTTAAAGATTTAAAGATTAATTATAATAGGCTCATATCGTATTTTCATCCAAAAAATCTATTAAAAATCCCTAGGCACATTTTTAAATTACGCAGCGCTTTAAATGAAATTAACCCAGATGTAGTGGTGGTTTGTAGCCACAGTGTCGATACTTATTTTATACCCTTTATAAACAAAAACATCCCCAAAATAAAAGAGTTTCATTTTTCAAAATCCATTGAAGACGTACACAGACAAAAATCCAGCAAATCAATGAAAAAGTATTTTTTAATGTTTGCCGATTTTGTAGAGTCAAAATACGATAGATTAATCGTATTGAATCCCGACGAAGCGACCTATTATAAAACGGATAATGTGGTCACCATACCAAATCCCTTAACATTTTACCCCGATACGGTTTCTAAATTAGATACCCTCGTTGCCATTGCAGCTGGAAGAATAGCCCCTGTTAAACAATTTGAGGTATTAATTGATATTTGGGAACAGGTCCATACAAAGAATAAAGAATGGCAATTACACATCTACGGTACGGGTGACACCCATTATTTAGAGAAGTTACAAAAACGAATACATGATAAAAATCTAAACAATCATGTCTTTTTAAAAGGCCCTACTAACAATATACAGAGTAAAATGCTAAGTTCATCGCTTTTTGTAATGACATCTGCCAACGAATGCTTTCCTTTGGTATTATTAGAAGCGCAAGCATGTGGCTTACCTATTATTTCTTTTGATTGTCCTAATGGTCCTAGAAACATCATTAGTAATGATACTGGTAAATTGATTGACCCCATGGATATAAATGGGTTTTCGGAAGCTTTACTGGAAATCATGGCAAACCCTAATAAAAGAAAAGCATGGGGCAAACAAGCAAGAATACATGCTGCAAATTACAGCGTTAAGGATATAATGCACCAATGGATGGCTATGTTTAATAAATTAACCGAAATTAAAAAATGAGAACGCTCCTTTTTACTTTATATAAAGTAGTATTACTTCCACACCTTTTACTCTATTTAACAAGTAAAAACAAGGGGGTTATAGACCAAGACTTACGACGTTGGGCAGAAGCAAAAAGCATCCATAAAAATAAAGGGGAGCTCCTACTCCATTTTTTGGCACATTCAAAAGATTTTAGAACCATTTTTTATTTCAGAATACAAAATTCTTTAATTTACATTTTAAATATATATTGTAGAAAAGAACGGAATTTTACCATAGATATAACTACAAAGCTTGCAGGTGGCATCCTGACAGGCCATCCTTATTGTACCATTTTAAATGCGGAGTCTATTGGCGAAAACTTTTATGTTAATCATCTGGTAACAGTAGGCGAAGTCAATGGAAAAAGGCCTACTATTGGCAACAACGTATCTATTTATACAGGTGCTATTGTTATTGGAGGTATTAAAATAGGAAATAATGCAGAGATAGGTGCTGGAGCTGTAGTGGTTAAAGATGTACCTGAAAACGCTATAGTGGTTGGAAATCCTGCTAAAGTGATAAAAATAAAAACAGTTTAAATATAGTTCGGTTGATTCTATGGAAAGCAGCATAATTCCTATACAATACTATTACGATTTATACATCAATTTATGCTTGTTTGGTGTATTATTCACCTTGCTGCATACCTATGTTTTAAAAATGGATGATAAAAAAAATATTCTATTTATAAATACTTTAGGATTGATACTTTTAGTGTTTATTATATTTTTTATTGGACAAAGACCTATAACATCCAAATATGGTTTTGGAGATACAATTAATTATTTCCATGCATTTAACTTATATAGCTTGGGAGAACCTATTGCCGATGCTAACGATTGGGGTTGGCATGTTTTCATGAAAAGTTTGTCCACTTTAGTATCAGCTCATACATTTTTCACAATTTGTTCTTTTTTATATGTATTTCCATTATATAAAATATCAAAAAACTTATTTAAGGAATTTTGGTATTATGCATTTGTCATGTTTATAGTTTCATTTTCATTTTGGACCTATGGAGTTAATGGTGTAAGAAATGGGATTGCGGCGTCCATTTTTCTTTGGGGATTATGTTTTCGTGAAAAGAAAATAATCATGAGCTTATTTTTTTTATGGGCTATTTTATTTCATAAAACATTACTGCTCCCTATTGCTGCCTATCTTTTAACCTATTTTTATAACAATCCAAAAGTTTATCTGAAGGCTTGGTTATTATGCATTCCCTTATCATTAGTAATGGGTAGTTTATGGATAGCTTTATTCACAAGCTTAGGATTCGGAGATGACAGATTAGCTGATTATCTAACACCTGAGGATGCTAACGTCGGTAATAGTTTCAGGTGGGATTTTTTATTTCATAGTGCGTTTGCCGTGGTTGCAGGTTGGTACTTTATTTATAAAAAGAAATTTGAAGATAAATTCTACTTTCAACTTTTAAACACTTATTTAATTTGTAATGGATTTTGGATTCTAGTGATTAGGGCTGATTTTTCAAATCGGTTTGCCTATTTGTCTTGGTTTATGATGGCTTTAGTGATTATTTATCCATTCCTTAAACAAAATTTCTTTAAAAATCAGCATCTATTGATAGGCAAAATAATTCTGGTTTATTTTGCTTTTACATATTTTATGTCTTATATCTATTATGGGTTTATTAAATGATTAAAATGCAAGCAATGAAGTTAATTACCGTATTCACGCCTACTTATAATAGAGCGTACTGTTTAAATCAAGTATATCAAAGCTTGATATCTCAATCAAATCAAGATTTTATTTGGTTAATTATCGATGATGGTTCAACAGATAATACGAAAGAATTGGTCAACTCATGGATATTGGAAAACAAGATTGAAATTCAATATCACTATCAGGAAAATCAAGGGATGCATGGGGGTCATAATGCAGCATACCGTTTAATTGAAACCAAATTAAATGTATGTATTGATTCGGATGATTATATGCCTATTGATGCCGTTGAAAAAATACTGTTACATTGGGAAAATATTAAAAATAAAGCTGAATATGCTGGTTTAGTGGGCTTAGATATTGATAAAGATGAAAACATAATTGGCACAAAAATACCTCAGCATATTAAATCAACGACGCTTTATGAATTGTATAATAAATATGGTGTTAAAGGGGATAAAAAATTAGTATATCGTACTGAAGTTGTAAAAAAGTACCCACCATACCCTATTTTTAAAAATGAAAGATTTGTACCCCTTGGATATTTATATCAACTGATAGATCAAGACTATAAGTTATATCCTGTAAATGAGGCATTTTGTATTGTTGAATATATGCAAGATGGGTCTAGTATGAACATACTAAAACAATACCGAAGACACCCTCAAGGTTTTGCCTTTTCTAGAAAAAGCAGAATGCAATTAGCTAAAAATTTTAAAGACCAATTTAAAAATGCCATTCATTATGTATCCAGTGCACTATTTACAAAAAACAGTAAGTTTATTTCAGAATCACCAAAAAAACTTACGACAATTCTGGCGATTCCTTTTGGAGTGGTATTAAACCTGTACATTCGATACAAAACTAAAAATGATTTTTAATGGCAGCCATTAGAGTATTACAGGTTTTTACAATTATGAATCGGGGCGGTGCCGAATCTATGATTATGAATTATTACCGACAAATAGACAAAAGCAAGGTGCAATTCGATTTTTTAGTCCATAGAAAAGAAAAAGCCGATTTTGACGAAGAGATTGAACGTTTAGGAGGGAAAATATATAGGTTTGATGCTATTAACCCCTTGTTTCCGGAAAAATATTACAAATCATTAAGAGCGTTTTTTAAGGAACGTCCTGAATATGAAATCATACACTCACATATTAATACCTTTAGTAGCTTTCCTTTAAAAATAGCTAAGGAGTTTAAAATCCCATGCCGCATAGCACATGCCCATATTGCCATTGAAGAAATAAAACTTAAAGACTTATTAAATAATAAAGAAAGCACTAAAGAACTAATTAAAAAAATTATTAAACTTAAATTAAAAAAAAATATTCATAAATATGCTTCACACTATTTTTCTTGTGGTGAAAAAGCAGGCAAATGGTTATTTGGGAATCAAACTGATTTTACTATAATGAATAATGCAATTAACGCCAATATATTTAAATTTGATAAATTAGTTAGTGCAGCCTATAAAAAAGAATTTAATTTAGAAAATAAACTAGTCATTGGTCATGTTGGAAGATTTAATAGCCAAAAAAATCATTCATTTTTATTGCAAATTTTTGCTTGTCTTGTAAAAAAGAAACCAAATAGTATATTGATTCTCGTCGGTGATGGTGAGCTGAGAAAACAAATACAAAAAGACGCAGAAAATTTAGATATCGCAGAAAAACTTCTTTTTTTAGGTATTAGAACGGATATCCCACAATTGTACCAAATGTTTGATGTTTTTGTTTTTCCATCTTTTTATGAGGGTTTACCAGTAACTTTAATTGAAGCACAAGCGGCAGGAATCAAAATTTTAGCCTCTGATAGTATTACAAATGAAGTATCTATAACAAAAGATATAGACTTTCTTTCTATCAACAATGCTCCTGATGTGTGGGCAGATAAAATTTTAGATAAGGTGCCATATGTAAGAAAAGATAATTTTGATTTAATTGAAAAAAATGGATATGACATTCATATGAATACAAATTTATTGGAAGATTTTTATTTGAAAACAGATAAATAATATGAAAAATTTAAAAGATATAATTTACGCAAAGTCCCCGCATTTTATACAAAATGGCATAGTGTCTATTTTTAATATTTTAGCTTATAAAGAAAGATATTCTGGTAAATACAAAGAATACAAAAACCGCTATTTTAACAACAAAGACCTAACATTAGGTGAGTTGATAACTGTACAGTCTCAAAAATATAAGGAACTCATTCATTATACAATGGAAAATTCTAAATATTACAAAAAAACATTAAATACAGTAGAAATTCCAGATAGTTTAGACAGAATTGATGAACTTCCTATAATGGATAAAGAGACATTAAGAAAAAATATTGATGAAGTATATACGATTAAGAAGGAAGATGGACATACAGCTAAAACAGGAGGTACAACTGGAAAGTCTCTTGAGGTAATTTATACGTCGTCTGACGTACAGGAGAGATTTGCAATCTTAGATAATTTCAGAAGTGGCTTTGGTTATAAACTTGGAAAGAAAACGGCTTGGTTTAGTGGAAAAAACCTTTTAAATTCAAAAGACATAAAGAAGAATAGATTTTGGAAAACAGATTATTTTTATAATGTTAGATATTATTCCACATTCCATATTCATAGTAAATATTTAGATTTTTATCTTAAGAACTTAATTTCTTATAAGCCAGAGTATATGGTAGGATTTCCTTCAACCATGTATGAAATTGCAAAATATGGCATTAATAATCAAATAATATTTCCTTCCAATATAATTAAAGCAATTTTCCCTACAGCAGAAACAATAACTCCTGATATTCGTAATGTCATTGAAGGGTATTTTAAGACTAACATTTACAATCAATATGCATCTTCAGAAGGTGCTCCATTTATCTTAGAATGTGTAAATAAAAATTTGCATTTAGAATTGCAAAGTGGCGTATTTGAAGTTCTCAATTCAGAGAACAAACCTAGTAGAAAAGGCAGATTAGTTGTTACTAGTTTTAACACACATGGTACACCTCTCATAAGATATGATATAGGAGATCAGATTGAATTACAAGATGGGTGCTGTTCTTGCGGTAATAACAATCCATTAGTTAAAGAAATTTCAGGTCGTGTTTCTGATTATATTTTTTCAGAAGAAATAGGAAAAATCAATTTAGGAAATATTTCTAATTGTTTAAAAGGCGTACAAGGAATCGTTAAATTTCAAATACAACAAGACTCTATCAAGCAGCTTTTAGTTTTAATTGAAAAAGATGACAATGTTTTTTCAATTAAAGATGAACAAACATTTTTAAAAAATTTAAGAGACCGCGTTGGAGAAAAAATTGGTGTTGAAATAAATTATGTGAATCAAATTCCAGTAGAAAAAAGTGGAAAGTTTAGATTAGTTAAAAATAATTTAAAAAAATAACCCAGTTGAAGTCATTATATATAATGCTTCAACTGGGGGAATATGAAAATTAATTACAAGAATTAGAATCTTGAAATATCTCATTAATAATATTAGTACTCGCAATGTAAATACATTGAAAACGAGTGTTTTCTGGATAAAATATTGAATTTGCTTCTATGTGTACATTAAAATTTTCACCCATTAGCAAAATCCCATGAGTATTTAATGACTTGATAATATTATTTACTATTTTAATTTCTTTAGTGTTTGTTAATTGAAGTTTTCCATTTGATGTATTATTTTCAAAAACAACACCCTTTGCTTGACTTAATGTAACTGAGGCGTTAGAAATACATTCATTTTCGAAAAGGCTAACCGTATAGTTTTCTTGTCCAACTTCTTGGTTTAATGTATCTATAAACAGATTGTCTGTAATTGTGGATATTTTATTTTTATATATATTTATATTATTTGCATTAGTATAGTGAATCATAATGCCTCTGCTTGATGGAACATTGCTAAATATATTATTATTATATATTTCTGAATCACTTATGGATTTTAATTGAATCCCTGTTAAGCAATTTTCAATATTATTCTCAAATATTTTAACATTTTTATGATAAGCAGAAATCCCAATATCATATCCTGATATATTATTTCCTGAAATTTGATTATCAAAAACAGTATCACCACTTCCCCCTGCATTAATAGCAGGAAAAACTTTAGATTTTGTAGATGCTTTAAATGTATTATTTCTTATTCTAGCACTTGAAGCGTAACTCCAATTAACTTTATTTTCAAATTCATTATTTTCAACTATAACATTTTCTCCAGTATAAATATTCAATCCTCCCACTCTACTTCCTGTTTCGGAGTTTCCTCTAAATACAACATCATATACTCTTTCATATAAAATAAGAGCACCTGTTATTTCATCCCTTGTTCTTACAGCTTCAATATTAACTGCAAAACCTACAACTCCTCCATCTGAATTTGGTCTATCTAATGCTGTGTCAATAAATTGATTATTTTCAAATAATATATTATTACCATCGGTTAAGGCTACTGACATCCTCCTATTATCTTTAAAAACACAATTTTTTATTGTAACATGATGTGAGGGAATATAATCTGGTTGGAAAGTAAAGTTAATAGAATTTATAAATAACCCTCCTTTAGATCCCATTTGCATATTTACATTATCAATAAGTATATTATTAGATCCATGAACTTCCATTATATGATTACCGCCTTCGCCTTTACTATGATTAGAATAGTCGTGTTCATCGCGATCTCCATGAAGATTACCTCCTTTTATTGAAGAATTAGAAACATCTCTAAAAGCTATTAACCTACCATCACTTGCATTATTTGGATAAGTTCTAAGATGTGTGTTATCTGTCAAAAACAAATTAAAATCAGAAGGTATATTTATAGCTTCAATACTTGGATAAAAATTTTGATTAGTTGTGGTACTAGTTACTTTACTCACTTCAAAATAAGCATCCATTTTATCTATTTTAAAAGTAGTAACACCCATGTCTTTCACACGAACCATCATAGATTCTAAAATATCTCTATTCTTTAAAGCAATTGCTGAAGTCGTTTCACCTTCAACAATTCCCCAACGTTTGGGGTTAAATTCAAAAGCAGGGTCTTTTAGTTGAGGCTTGGCCCCACCCATGGTTAAGGTACTGTTTAAAAGTTCACCAGAAATCGTGGCGTTATCCAAAAAATTAAGCGTACCGTTTATAATATCGCCGCCTTCATACACAATAGTAACACTAGAGGGTACGTTGATGGTAGCACCACCTAAATCCATAGTACAGTTAATAATAACGGTTTGGTTGGGCTGTAAGTTGTTTAAATCAAAATCACAAGGTAAACTGGCATCAGGATTGGTAGTATCAACATCTTCCTCCGGCGTAGTGCCATCGGGATCGTTAGGTGTCACAACCTCTGTAAGGTCTTCTACAAATAATTCCTCATTGTTACAAGAGGTTAAAAATAGCGTGAGGGTAAATACAAAAAGCATAGGTTTAATAATCATCTTCATAAGTTCTTGGTTTTAGGGAGCATAAAATTCATTGCGCAATGTTAAGGTTAAAATTAAAATTATCGTTTAAAAGTTTCATTTATTCGATGAAATGCTTTCGAGACATCAAAATAAAATCGTTAAAGTGTAATTTTCTATCGATAAAA
The DNA here is from genome assembly GCF_003425985.1 of Mariniflexile sp. TRM1-10. NCBI lineage: Bacteria > Pseudomonadati > Bacteroidota > Flavobacteriia > Flavobacteriales > Flavobacteriaceae > Mariniflexile > Mariniflexile rhizosphaerae. The sequence continues at coordinate 4,039,686 of NZ_CP022985.1, read as the reverse complement.
GTAATTTTTTAGTGGTGCATTGAAATTATATACGTCCAAATACAACTTATAGACGTTTATATGTGAATTTTTTTTGAATCGCAAAAATATATATTAAATCCAGATTCCTAACTCGTTGTTAATAAGTACTGATAACTTTTTTTTATCCAACCAATTTTAAAAGGTTAAATAGTTAGAAAGTTAGATTGTTAGAAGGTTGAAAACTGTTTTTACTAAACGACCACAAGAACATAACCGTATTAAAAGTTAAGAGTTAAAAGTTGATTCAATATCCTAAATTCTGAATTCTGAATCATCAATCGTTAATCGTTAATCGTCAATTTTACTAAACAACAACAAGAACATAACCGTATAACCGTATTAAAAGTTAAAAGTTGATTCAAGTCCTAAATTCTGAATTCTGAATCATCAATCGTTAATCGTTAATCGTTAATCAAAAATCCTTAATTCTGAATCATCAATCATTAATCGTCTAACATCCAACCGTTCTCGATACAAAATGCTCCGTGCCTACGCGTTTCACTCGAACTGACAACCATCAACCAACCACCCAACCTGTCAGTTCGAGTGCGCAGCGTATCGAGAACCAAGCACAAAACATATCAAAACCCCATAGTTTTAATTACTTTTGAAATCAATCAACACTTTAAAATATGAGAATCTACTATGTATACATTTTAAAATGCGCAGACGAAACCTACTATACAGGATTCACCTCAAATCTTGAAAAAAGGATAATAGAACACACCGCTGGAAAGCACTCAGACAGCTATACATACTCAAGAAGACCTATAAAACTCATGTTTTACGCAGAATTTACAGAACCAAATATGGCTATTGACACTGAAAAGCAAATTAAAAAATGGTCTAGAGCAAAAAAAGAAGCTTTAATAAATAATGAATTTGACAAGTTGCCAAATCTTGCTAAGAAAAAATTTAACTCCAAATAGTTCTCGATACACTACCCAGCTTGTCAGTTCGAGTGATTTTCGAAGTATGAGAAAATGGTATCGAGAACCAAAATCTAAAAATCATCAATCATCAATCATTAATCCTACTACCCAACCGTTCTCGATACAAAACGCTCCGTACCTACGCGTTTCACTCGAACTGACATCAAAACATATTGTCAGTTCGAGTGCGCAGCGTATCGAGAACCGGATCTAAAAATTATGAATTATGAGTAAAAAGTTGATTCATAAACATAAAACACCATACTTACAAGTCTAAATTCAAAAATCGTTAATCGTAAATCATTAATCAATCATTAACCCACCCAACCTCCAATCTAACAATCCAAGAAGTCTAAACTTCCGCTTCTCCATTCACGTTTCACGGCAGTAGTTAGAAAGTTAAAAAGCTGAAAACTATTTTACTAAACGACCACAAGAACATAACCATATAACCTCATAACCACATTAAAAGTTAAAAGTTGATTCAAGCCCCAAATTCTGAATTCTGAATCATCAATCGTAAATCGTCAATCGTAAATCAAAAATCCCAACACATCATCTAATATATCGGCGTTTCAAATAAAATCTTAACCACATTGCAAAAAATAAAGTATGTTTGCCCACCAAGTCTATAATATTTAAACCCAACAAGGCGCCATTATGTTATTCAATTCCTTTGAATTTCTACTATTTTTCCCTGTCGTTTTTATCGGTTTTTTTATAACACCCTACAAATACCGATGGATATGGCTGTTAGCGGCAAGCTACTTTTTTTATATGGTTCACAGCCCCAAGCTGGTTATATTCTTACTCATTTCAACAACCGTAGACTATTATGCAGCTCTAAAAATGGCACGTGCAACAGCACGCGTTAGAAAATACTACTTGGCGTTAAGCATTGCTGTTAATATTGGAATGCTTTGCACATTTAAGTACCTAGCCTTTTTTTCCAATACCATCAACCAACTCCTTGTATTTTTAGGAATGGGCCATAGCAGTACCAATGCCATTGATACCTATAACTTTAGCCAATTATTACTGCCTATTGGCATTAGTTTTTACACCTTTCAAACCCTTAGCTATACCATCGATGTATACCGCCGAAAAATAGAACCCGAAACCCACTTGGGCTGGTTTGCATTGTATGTGTGCTTTTTTCCACAATTGGTAGCAGGACCTATCGAACGCGCATCACGTTTGCTGCCACAATTAAAACGGCAAACACAACTACATTTACCAAACATAAAACAAGGGCTGGTAACCATGGCATGGGGATTTTTTCTAAAAGTAGTGGTAGCAGACCGTTTGGGAGTTTACGTGGACGAAGCTTTTGAAAACGCCCAATCACCCCATGGCATTGCCTTATTTTTGGGAGCACTATTTTTTTGCTTTCAAATCTATTTCGATTTTTCAGCCTATACAGCCATTGCCATAGGTACTGCCAAAACATTAAACATCGATTTAATGCAAAATTTTAACCGACCATTCTTTTCCACATCGGCAAGGCAATTTTGGAAACGATGGCACATATCCTTTATGCATTGGCTACGCGATTATTTATACCAACCACTGGTTAAAAATTACAAATTAAGCAGGGTAACCGCTATTCTGATAGTCTTTTTTGTTAACGGTCTGTGGCATGGTGCCAATTGGACCTTTGTCGTATGGAGCTTGCTAAATGCCGTACTGCTCATTATAGAAGTTAGCACAAATAAAATAAGGCAGCAACTTATAAAAAAGCTAAAACTGCCCCAAAAAGTGGTGGCCTTTTTAGGATGGGCAATCGTTGGTGGCTACTTAATGCTCTCGCTGGTATTTTTCCGAGCCACAAGTATAGAGCACGCGGTGGTGTATATAAAAAGCATGTTTCAATTTGGCAGTTTACACATTAACATACTTAACAACTATATAGAGCTTGCAATTTGCTTGGTGCTAATAATATTGGTACAAACGGTTCATTACTTTAAAGGAAACAATAAAATACACGAACTGGTTATTGGAAAACCCACATACATAAGATGGAGTATTTACATAAGTTTTATAGCTATAATAAGCCTATTTGCTATAAACAGGCAAAACACGTTTATCTATTTTCAATTTTAAGAAACTATGAAGGGGCTCGTTATTAAAACTGTTATTTTTATTAGTGTATTTATAGGAACTTACCTATCTTTAGTCCACAAATTATCACAAGGATACGTTGACGATTATTATAAAAAATTCACACGGCCAGCAGGTAGTTTAATATTAGGATTATCAACAGCTAGTGAGGGCATCGTTCCAAGCATGATAGAAAAAGAACTTGAACCATTTGATTTTGAATGGCCTTTGGATAACTTCGCATTAGACGGAACACAGTCACAATTTGGCTCTGTATATCTGGATGCTATCAAAAAAAAATTAAAGCAAACAACTTCCAAAAAGCAACTCTTTATCTTATCGGTTGCTCCAGGTAGTTTTGCAGCACAAAAACAAGCCAGTGATGAAGATATTAACAACATGGATAAAAAAACCATCTTAGGAAAAATAACCGAATTTACATCAAATCCGAATTATAATTACATCATCAACACTTACGGACAGCCTTTGTACAATGCCCTACACAGTCATGACCAATGGAATCATAAAACCTCACACGCTAATGGCTGGAATGAAGTTCAAATAATAACCCAAGGCGATACCATTCCTGAAAGCGATATGAAATACTGGAAATCGCTTACTTTACAATATTTAAATAAAACTGTTGAAAATCAAATAGTTTCTAATTATCGTAAAAATAGTTTTTTTGAACTGCTCACCTTTTTAAAGTCTAAAGGTGAGGTGTTTTTAGTTCGTTTACCTGCCGACCAAGAGGTTTTGACAATTGAAAATACATTTTGGCCTAAATTTGATGTCGAAATGGACAGCATCTCTAAAGTATACCAGGCCCCATATTTTAATTATACCCATAAACACAATCAGTTTAAAACCTACGACGGCTTACATTTAGAATCCCAAAGCGCAAAGCAGCTCACAAAATTACTAGCAGCAGATATAAAACACAACATAACAACCCAATACCCAATCACCCCCTCCCCATGCTACTAAGTAAATTATTTAATACAAAATACCTTGCTTACGAGTTATTCTTAAATGATGAACTTAGTGATTTATATGTGCCACATATTTTAAATAAAAAAACCAATACAGAAATAAAAGAGTCCATTACCAGTAAAAATACAGCGGTTAAACTGTTAACAATTGTGTGCGATATGCCATCTTATTTACAAATTCAATCCGCAAACACCAATAAAAAGCTAGGCCAATTAAACATAAAACAATACAAAGGGTTTTTGGTTAACTTATCCAACCACAGCACGGTAACATCCTATATGGATACGCATTTAAGCAAACGAAACAAAAAAAACCTGTTTTCAAAGCAAAGAAAGTTAGAGCTTAACCATCAAATTAGATATGAGGTTTTTACGGGTATCATGGAAAAAAAGGAATACGATTATATTTTTGAGGTCTTCTATAACTTATTAAAAGAAAGGTTTAAAGAAAAAAAAATATACAACAGATACCTCCCCAAATGGAGTGCGCTACAAGCGAGCAGCTACGAGAAAATTGTAAACAAAAAAGCATCCTTACATGTTATTTTCGATAAAGACAAGCCCATCAGTATTACCCTAAATTACCACCTTGCCGATATTACCTTTAGCCACATACAGGCCTATGACATTAACTATTCCAATTACAATTTGGGAGATATTAGCATATACAAACAATTGGAATGGTGCATATTAAATGATAAAACAATTTTCGACCTATCCATAGGTAAAACCGATTATAAATCAAAGTGGTGCAACGAAACCTATGTTTTAAACTACCATATTTTTTATAAAAAACACATCGTACTCCCCGTCATGTTGGCGTATGCAACTAAAATGGAATTACTCACGAAGCAGTTTTTAAGAGATAAAACCTTTATTGGCAACAAATGGTCCATAGATAAAATTAAATACCGTTTAAACTAAATAACCCGTTGGATGTAATTATGGAAAATAAATCTAGAATGAATTATTGATTTGACTATTTACAGTAGCTATTTTGTTAATCACTAACCATTAATCACTAATCATTAATCACTAATCATTAATCATTATTCAAATATGCCAAAGTGGTTACAGTATATAAAAGCAAAACCCATTAACTTCCTAACGGTTTTACTGCTAGAGCGAACAGCCTCTACATACTACCAAACCATTGCCATTAAGGATTCCAAAATCAAAAATAACGAAACACAAGGCAAAACCACCGAAGCCATTTTAACAAATGCCTGTTGGATGGTTTTTGATGTACCCAACTACCTGGAAACAACACCCTATAGCAATACAAAAAGCATAACATTAAATACCTTTACAGGAACCTCGATAAATCTTAAAAATTACAAAAATTTTAAAGACTATATGGAATGTAAGTTTAGTGCAAAGCGCAGAGCCCAATTTAGAACCTTCGAAAAGCGACTAAACCAATCATTCAACATTTCCTATAAAACAATTTATGGCAATACCACGCCACAGGAGTTTAACACCCTATTCAACCAGCTGTATAAAATGCTAGAAACCCGCTTTGTTGAAAAACAAATGGTGAATGATGAAATACCCTATTGGGAATATTATAGAGAAAAAATATACCCATTAATACAAAACAAGGAAGCGTTTCTATCGGTCATTTATGCCGATGAAACCCCCATAAGCATAAGCATAAACATGATAAGTGGTAAGGCGGTGTACGGATATTTAAAATCGTATGACACCAATTTTTCTAAATTTTCAATAGGCTTTTTAGATTTGATAAAAGTAACCCAATGGGCCTTTGAAAACAACTTGGAAGTATTCGACTTTTTAAAAGGACATTACGATTATAAATCCAAATGGACTGATACCGAATATCATTTTCAAAAACAAATAGTTTACAACCCTAAATCGGCAGTAGCAACCACAGTAGCATGGTACAATGCCTTTAAAATAAAAGGATTTTACGCCATGGTTTCGGTTTTAAAAACACTGCAGGTTCATAAATTACTTAAAAAAGGTATCCAATGGAAATACAACCTAACGCACAGAAACAATAACAACCACAACAAACAGTTCACCGTTTTAGAAACGCTGCCCATAACATATTTAGAAAACTACAACGCACTAAAGCTTATAGATATAAACCAACAACCGTTTACCTTTTTAAAAAAGCCGGTATGCGATTTCCTGTTTAACCAGCAAGACCATATTGCCAACATCAAGGTTTTTACAAACGACGAAAAACAGCAAACCTTTGCCATTACAGGAACCAAAAACTTCCAAATAATAAGCCATGCCTAGCCTAACAAAACTTACATTTTTAAAATCGTGGCTCGCCGACAACAACCTACCAGCTTGCTACGGAGCCATGTATCTAGGCAATACCCTACTGTATAAAAACACGGAACATCAACACACCAATACGGCGCAGCTGCAAATAGTACAAGATGTACCAGACTATTTAACTATAAATGTCCGTGAAAATAGCGGTATTAAACTAAAAACCGTTCAAACACTAAAAGGCCATGTAGTAGAATTGGAAACCTTTAAAACCCTAAATGATTATTTACTACAAAACTTTAACGCCAAAAACAGGAATAATTTAAAACGCTACGTAAAGAAATTGGAAACCTGCTTTCCCATTACCTATAAAGTTTTTTTTGGTGCTATGGATAGACAGGAATATGATGCCCTTTTTGTAGCCTTGGAAGCCCTGTTAATTAGGCGATTTCAACAAAAGCAAGAAGCCAATTACGAACTGCAGCATTTAGAGGAATTCCATAAAACCATATACCAATTGGTTCTGGATAAAAAAGCAAACATGTTTGTCATTTACGATGCCCACACCCCTATTAGCATTCGCATAAATTTATTTAATAACAACTTGGGCTATTACATCATTAGTGCCTACGATATCGACTACTCCAAATTTCATTTAGGAGCCATCGATATGCTTAAAAATATTGAGTGGTGCATCACTAAAAACTATAAACTATACGATTTATTAAAAGGCTATAATAACTACAAAAGCAAATGGGCAACACAGGTGCATTTTTATAACACGTACATCCTGTACAACCCAAAACAACTAAATGCGGTTTGTACAGCCAATTACCAAGCTTTTAAAGAAAAATGCCGCTACAAACTCTACCACTTCTATTTAAATAACAAGATAAGCGCACACCATAAACGTTTAAAAAAACAACTGTTTCGTTTTACACATCAGGAAAACCCCGACAGCAACTTTAAAATAAGCATAGAAACCACAACCCTAGCAACAGGAAACCTAAAACCTATTGACATTAGAGATGATAAAGCCTACCATTTTTTAAAAAATAGCGTTTATAATTTTTTATACGAAACCAACACCCCAATCAATGCGGTTAAAGTTTTTATCGAAGCTAACAATCCAAACTGTTTTATAGTCCAAGGACGTAACAAAAATCAAAAAATAACAATAACCAATAAAACTAAAGTAAATTAATATGTCCAAAAATTACCAACATGCTTGTTTATTCATTTAATCGTTTAATTGTAGAATTGTAGAATCGTTAACTGTCAATTGCTAATTGTTAATTGTCAATTGTTAATCGCTAATTGATCATGTCAGACTGAGCGCAGTCGAAGTCCTATTTACCAACATGGTTGTTTATCCGTTGATTCGTTTATTTGTTTAATTAAACCAAAAACCATCAACCATTGACTAATGACTAATGACTAATGACTATTTTTATATTGTTTATTCGTTTAACCGTTGAATTGTTGAATTGATTGTTGACCACCAGCTATTGGCTTTTGGCTATTTTGTATTGTTTATTCGTTTATTTGTTTAATTAAATCAACAACCAAAAAGTAACATGACAAAAAAAATACGCTATAAACGCTCTAGTTTCTTAATAGACCAGATAGTGAACAACGAGGCGCTACCCGCATGCTATAGCGAAATACAAAACACCATAGCGCTCGATATAGCCTTTGAAAATAAAAACAAAACACCTCATACCAATAATGAAACCCTAAAAAGCACTTTTGATGTGCCCAGTTATATAAAACCCGTTTTAAACAAGCAATTGTGCACCTATAATGAACTAATAGCGCCCTTGTATGCGGGTTACTTAATAAACTTAAGCACTTACGCCAACTTTCAAGACTATATAAATAAAAAAGTTAGAAAAGCCCGATGGTCACAACTTAGACGCTACAAAAAACGCCTCGACCTATGTTTACAACCTACATATACAACCTATTATGGCAATAATTTAGACAAAAACGAATACGATAAATTATTTAAAACCCTGCATGTTATTACCGAGCAAAGGTTCCAACAAAAAGAAGAGTTCAATTTTGAAGTGCCGTTCCTCGAGCTGTACCAACAAATAATGTACCCATTAATACAAGATAAAAAAGCAGCAATCTTTGTTATTTACCATCAAGACAAACCAATTAACATAACCCTTAACTTTATAATGGGAAACACATTTTTTCATTGGAACAGCTGTTATGATATTAAGTATGCCGTTTTTAACTTAGGGCATATCAATATAGTAAACCACCTAGAATGGTGTTTTAACAATAATTTTAAGGTGTTTGATATGGGGCGTGGTGACTTTTTACACAAACGAAAATGGGTAGATACCACCTATCTTTACAACGAGCATGTGGTTTATAATAAAAAATCGGTAATGGCCACACTAACCGCCTATTGTAAAACGGGCCGTATCGCTGTGAGGTATTACAGCATCCAAGCATTAAAAAAAATAAAACTACAAATACTTTATAGTAAATTTGTGCATTTGAAGTACCGCTGGTTAACAAAAAAGGATTTAAATAATGCAACAGCAAGCATAAAAGTAAATAATAATGCCACCATGCCTAACACAGCAAATTTAATAACAATCAACCCTTTCGATTCAAAATACGAACCACTAACCGAAGCACTAAATTATTTTTTACACCGAAACCAAGAACGATTTTCAGATGTAAAAGTATACAATGAAGACAAACGCCCTAACAAATTCTATTTCAAAGGTCTAAAAAAAATAATATCAGTTCAAATAGTTGCCAAGTCATGAATACGTTAGATGTTAAAAGTTAAAAAGTTATGAGTTATGAGTTAAAAGTTAAGAGTACCCGACCCAACAACCATCAACCAACAGCCAATCTAAAAAGTCTAAATTCAAAAATCGTTAATCGTAAATCATCACCCAGAACCAAGAACCCAACATGTCAGTTCGAGTGAAATGCGAGGTACGGAGCATTTTGTATCGAGAACCAATAAAAGTTAGATGTTAAAAGTTATGAGTTAAGAGTACCCAACCCACAACCAAAAACCATCAACCAACACCCAACATATCACATGGAAGTATTCCCGCAATTATTTCATAAAGAAAACTTTAAGGCACTATGCACCGGAGTAACATACAACGCCTGCAATGTTGTTTACAATACCAATACCCCCAATAATAAAACAGCACAAAAAACCCATGCCTTTAAATTACTTCCAGAATATGTAACAATACACCCCAAAGCAAATTATAAAATAAAAAGCATCCCACAGCACAATATGGGATACGCCATTTCTTTGGAGCACATGGCATCAGTTGAAGAATATCTGCAAAAGCATTTTAATTCTAAAAAGAGAAACATTATAAAAAGATTTGTTAATCGTTTAGAGCATTGTTTCCATATTACTTACAAGCTGTATATAGGAAATATATCTAAAGAAAAATACACAACCATTATGCAGGCACTGCATCAAATGATTATACAACGATTTGATGAAAGAAATGAACAGCATAAAAATTTAAACGAATGGGAATATTTATTAAATAATACCTACCAACAAATTTTAGAAAAAAAAGCGTCTCTATTCGTAATTTACAACAATGAACAACCCATAGAGATTTCGTTAAACTACCATTTCGATAAAATCCTATTCAGCTACATATCGTCATACCATACGGATTACTCCAAGTTTGGACTTGGGCATGTTGAAATTTACAAACAATTGGAATGGTGTATAGAAAATGGCTATGTACTATTTGAAATGGGTGTTGGTGGCATGGACTATAAACGCCGTTGGAGCAATCTCATATACCAATACCACCAATACATTATATACAACCCCCATGCAAAGTTAAACACCATAGAGGCAACACTAAAACATGGTTTTTATAGCTTAAAAGAATACTTAAAAGCCAAAGGATTTAACGAAATAATACCGTTGGTACTCCAAAAACTAAAAAACAACAATAAAAAAGAAACAACCGCATTATACACAGCACTAGATATATTAAAACAACCCATTAATAGAGAAGCTGTGCAAAACATGGAAGAAATAAACCCAACAGACACAGCCCATGCAGCTTTAAATAGATACCGAAATGATTTTTTATATACCAGTTTAGAACACGAGCAGCATACCAAAGTGTACCATGCAACAAATACAAATACCTACATAATTTCGGGAAAAACCATGTACCAAACCATACTAAAGAATAATTAAAAGTTAGAAGGTTAAAAAGTTATGAGTTAAAAGTTGATGCATAAACATAAAACACAATCCTTACAAGGCTAAAATTCAAAAATCATAAATCGTTAATCGTTAATCGTTAATCAAAAATACAAACCCCCGTTTCACGTTTCCCAAACCAAAACCAAGACCCAAGAACCAAGAACCCAACACGTCAGTTCGAGTGATTTTCGAAGCATGAGAAAATGGTATCGAGAACCAAATCTAAAAGTTAAAAAGCCAGAAGCCAGAAGTTAAGGGTTTTGAGTTAAAAGTTATGAGTTATGAGTTGATTCAAGTCCTAAATTCTGAATTCTGAATCATCAATCATAAATCGTTAATCGTTAATCAAAAATCCAACACCCCTTCTCCCCTTTCACGTTTCACGTTTAGTAGTTCACGGCAGTAGTTAAAAGGTTAGAAAGTTGAAAACTGTTTTACTAAACGACCACAAGAATATACCATATAACCTCATAACCGTATTAAAAGTTATGAGTTATGAGTTTGAAAGTTGATTCAATCCTAAATTCTAAATTCTGAATCATCAATCGTAAATCGTCAATCAAAAAAACCACTTCGCCATTCATCCTAAAAATCATACATTAAACAGACTTAATAAAAAGCTATAGCATTCTTTATTTATATTTGCCTGTTTTTAACTATTAACCCATTTCTACAAACCAAAAATGAAGAAAAAAATTATAAGAGTAACCACAGTACCTATGTCATTGGCAAGTTTACTTAAAGGGCAACTTAATTTTATGAGTGATTACTATGAAATTATAGGCATATCATCCTCAGATGAAGGCTTTTTAGAAGAAGTGGGGCGAAGAGAAAATATAAGAATGGTTCCTGTAGAAATGACCCGAAAAATAACCCCTTTCAAAGATTTAATAGCCGTATATAAATTATATCGCATTTTTAAAGAAGAACAACCTTTTATAGTACATTCCCACACCCCAAAAGCTGGAACTTTATCAATGTTGGCAGCACTACTTGCCAAGGTTCCTAACAGATTACATACCATTGCAGGCCTACCGCTGGTTGAAGCAAAAGGTCTAAAACGATTAATATTAAATCTTGTAGAGAAAATAACCTATACATGTGCCACTAAAATTTACCCCAATTCGTATGGGTTGGTTGATATCATTCTACAAAATAAATTCACTACCAAAGACAAGTTAAAAGTTTTAGGAAATGGGAGCTCTAATGGTATTGATACAACACATTTTAACCCTGACATGTATAACGCTGAATTTAAAAGCAAATTAAGAACAGATTTAAACTTAACAGAAAACGACTATGTGTTTGTTTATATAGGACGTTTGGTTAAAGACAAAGGAGTTAACGAATTAATTACGGCATTTAGCAACATAAACAATACCTATAAAAATGTAAAATTGCTACTTGTCGGATGGTATGAAAACGAATTGGACCCACTTTTACCGGAAACAGAAGCTATTATAAAATCAAATAATAATATTAGAGCAACGGGGTGGGCTGCCGATGTAAGACCATACTTTGCAGTTTCAAATTCGCTGGTTTTTCCTAGTTATAGAGAAGGATTCCCAAATGTTGTATTACAGGCATGTGCTATGAATTTACCTTGTGTAGTTACCAATATTAATGGGTGTAACGAAATTATTTCAGAACCCGAAAATGGCATCATCATTCCTATTAAAAATACGGAAGCCATACATAAGGCAATGGAAAAAATGTATGTCATGTCTAAAGACGACCATAAAAAAATGGGAGAAGCATCACGCAATATTGTGGTCTCAAAATTTGAACAACAATTTGTATGGAATGCCATCCTTGAAGAATACCGAAATTTAGAAGCAGCTATTTAACCCAGGCTAAAACCACCTCGTCTTCGGTTTCTTTTAGTGAAACCGAATCCACTCCTCCTTTTAAAGGAGGAGAGTTTAAGTGGTTGAAAATATCATGATATATCTACTTTGAAATTAAAACGACAAACAACTCCTTCCTTTTTTCTAAGGGAAGGTGGATTTAAATCTGATAAGATTTAAAGACGGAAGGGCAAAACAAAACACAATGCACAACCATAAACACCTAGAAGAACGCAGAAAAGAATTAAGAAAAAGCCTAACTCCAGCTGAAGCTACACTGTGGAAGTCCCTACAAAGAAAACAGCTTAAAAACAGAAAATTTAGAAGGCAGCATAGCATTAAAAATTTCATAGTAGATTTTTACTGTGCTTCAGAAAAACTGATTGTAGAATTAGATGGAGCTGTGCATTTAGATTTTGCACAACAAAATTATGATTATGAAAGAACCTTGATTTTAGAAAGTTTAGGTTTTAAAATCCTTCGATTTGAAAACAAATCAATCTTTGAAAATCTGCCTGAAGTTTTAGAAAAAATAACAAGTCATTTTAAAGGCTGAAAATATCATGATGATATCTATATTAAAAATTAAAACGACAAACAACACCTTCCCTTTTTTCTAAGGGAAGGTGGATTTAAATCTGATAAGATTTAAAGACGGAAGGGTAAAACATTTTGAAGTTCAATATATGGTCCCACAGGTTAAAAAAAATAATGAAGAAAACAAAATAGATTCAAGTATCAATCCAATTGCAGTCGGAACCGACTGGTAGCATTATACTAGCTTGTCAAAGCATAATTCTACAAATACCACTTAAGCTTTTAAATTTATAGGAACCTTATCGATAAAACTGCTTATAAGAACGAAATAAACACTTTATAATATAAAACTGTTCAAGATAGTTTTATATTTGATTGTAAAAAGTTTAAACGAGCTCTAAATTCTATATCTAAAAACTACGCACCATTAAACATAATTTAAACCCCTTATAATACAATTATAATTTGTAGCCTTAATAATTGAAATAATGAAATAGCTAATTTATGAATTATAAAAACACCTTTAAAAGACTTTTTGACTTAGTAATATCTATAATAATGCTAACGGTGCTATCACCTATTCTTATTATTGCGACAATTCTTTTGTTCTTTGCTAACAACGGTAAGCCATTTTTTTTCCAAAAACGCCCTGGTAAAAACGAAAAGATATTCAATATCATCAAGTTTAAAACAATGACCGATAAAAAGGATGCTAACGGCAAATTGCTCCCAGACTCCCAAAGACTAACGACTATTGGGAAATTTGTACGCAAAGCATCCATAGATGAAATTCCGCAGCTTTTCAATGTTTTAAAAGGAGACATGTCTATTATTGGCCCTAGACCCCTATTACCTGAATACCTACCCTATTATACAACTATTGAAAAAATAAGACATCAGGTAAGACCTGGCATTACAGGTTTAGCACAAGTAAACGGAAGGAATTATTTAGAGTGGAATCCAAGATTGAAATTAGATGTAGAATATGTTGAAAACGTGTCCTTAAAACTTGATTTCAATATTTTAATGAAAACAGTATATAAAGTATTGGCCTCAAAAGACATCGCTACCGATGCCACAAAATCACAACCATACTTAAACGAATTAAGAAAAAATGACTTTAAAAACTAAAAACATCGTAATTATTGGTGCATCTGGTCATGCCAAAGTAATTATTGATATTGTTGAGAAGCAAAATAAGTTCAATATTATTGGACTCATAGATTCGTATAAAAAGCTAGGCACTAAAATATCAGGTTATGAAATTTTGGGAACGGAAGATGAAATTCCGCTATTGATGGCAGACCAAGAGGTTATTGGGGGCATTATTGCTATTGGAGATAACTGGACAAGACATATAATAAAAGAAAAAGTAAAAAGTATAGCTCCCAATTTTGAGTTTTTACCAGCAATTCACCCAAACGCTGTGTTAAGCAGAAACATAAAAATCCCAAAAGGAGTTGTTATAATGGCTGGAGCCATCATTAATTCAGATGCCATAGTTGGCGAATTTTGTATTATTAATACAAACGCATCATTAGGACATGAAAGTACCATGCAAAATTATTCTAGTTTAGCTCCCGGAGTTAACATTGGAGGAAACGTTAGAATTGGAAATTTTTCTGCCATATCCATAGGAGCTACAATAATTCAAAATATTAATATTGGAGACCATGCTTTAGTAGGTGCCGGAGCTTTGGTTATTAATGATGTAAAAGATTGCGATGTAGTATATGGCATACCCGCAAAACATATTCGAACAAGAAACATTGATGAAAAATATTTGCATACATATGAATAACCCAAATAAGGACAATAAAAAAATAAGAATTTACGGTGCCGGAGGGCATTCCCAAGTAATTAAAGAGGTTTTAGTAAAAAACGGTTATACCATATCCGACACTTTTGATGATAAGCCTGAAACCGTGCATTATGCATCCAAAAATGTAAATGTAGGAGCTCGTGAGCATCTAGCTGATTTTCCACACGAAGGCGACCCCGTAATAATAGCTGTAGGCATTAATTCTGATAGAGCTGAAATTGCCAAAATTTTAAAATGCTCCTACGGAAAGGCAATTCATAAGTCTGCAATAGTTTCCGAAACATCAAAAATTGGAGATGGTACGGTTGTTTTTGCAGGAGCTATTATTCAGCCCAATACCACTGTTGGTAAACATGTTATTGTAAATACAGGTGCAAGTATCGATCATGATAATATTATTGGTGATTTTGCACATATTTCACCCAAAGCAGCATTATGTGGTCATGTTGAAGTAGGCGAAGGCACCCATATAGGTGTAGGAGCCGTCGTTATACCACTTGTTAAAATTGGCAAATGGTGCACTATTGGGGCTGGAACCATCGTGTTAAAGGATGTGCCCGATTACACAACGGTTGTAGGAAACCCAGGCAAAATTATAAAAACATTAAAAAAGTAATTCATTTTGAAGAATTCAGATAACATCGCGCATATAACGTTTATTGGATCAGGCATTTCCACATCGTTTACACTTTTAAAGTTATTTAACTTAATTGAAAATGACGCTTACTTCAACCATAAAGTAATTATTAACGTTATTGACAAATCCTCTGAGTTTAATACAGGAATACCATATGGTAATCGGTCAGGGTTTTCCACCTTGCTTATTACATCGTTAAGGAATTTTTTACCCGAACCCGAACTAAGTGAATTTATTTTGTGGCTTAATAATAATAAAAACTATTTGTTAAGTGCTTTTAAAAAAGAAGGCGGTATATTATCTCAAAAATGGTTAGAAGACCATAAAGAACAAATACACAATAATGCTTGGGAAGATCTTTTTATACCACGCCGTTTTTTTGGTAGTTATATAGATAATAAAATTAAAAACACGATACAATCATTAGAAAACCAAAAAAGGATTGAAGTAAACTTTTTAAAAGGCGAAGCAATAGATGTTTTAAAGGAACACCATATTTATCATATAACACTAAACTCTGGACTGAAAATAAAAACAAATAAATTGGTGCTTTCTGTAGGGTCGTTGCCAGTTAATAATCTTTGGGGTGATAAGGATTTTATTGAGAAAGACAATTTCATGCTTGTCAACAGACCTTATGACCCCGAATTGAATAGTACCCTAAAAAAAATCAAGGCATATTTAGGAAAAACAAAAAATAGAGAAAAAAATGTTCTAATTGTGGGCGCAAATGCGAGTGCGCTGGAAATGCTATACAAGCTAAATGACACAAACACGAATGAAGTATCCCCAAATAAATTTGTCTTCCTATCCACTCAAGGTAAGGCTCCGGATGCTAAAATTAACGAAAAAGGTAAAGAAGAATTTATACCAATTAATTTATATAAATTAAAATCTGAACAAAGACTAACTGCAAAAGCTATTGCCGAAGCCACATTTAAAGACATCAAGAGATCTGAGAGAATAAACTTGGGTGCTGCTTCTACCGTCGAAACAATATCGGCAGCCTTTGGGAATTTATTAGCAAATCTTGATGAAAAGGAACTTCAAGAATTTGCTTGCCTATATGGTAATGAAATTGGCAAAAAACAGCGTTGCGCAGGGCTACACTATTCAAATACAATAGAGGATTTAATTCAAAAAAATAAATTCGAACATGTAGCAGGTCGATTCCACGATTTGTTACTTGATGAAAACAACACGTATTTTTTACAATATTTAGACACCAAAACCAATAAAGTTAAAAAATATAAAACACCGTTCCATTTAGTAATTAACTGTATGGGAGGCATGAGACTAACTCAAGACTGCACCCCTAAACTTATTCGAAACTTAATAAACAAAGGATATGGTACCCCCAATAATTCGGAAATTGGTTTTCATGTAAATAAATCCCTTGAAGTAATGGAAAACTTTCATGTTATGGGACCTCTATTGGCTGGAAATGTTATTAATGGCAATCCCATTTGGCATGTAGAGCATTGTGGTAGAATTATTTGGATTTCTCAAATTTTATCAGAGATCATATATAAAGACATAAGCAATAAAAAATTAAATGCTATTGAACAAAAAATAGATAAAAATAATGCAACGCTTGTGGCGCTAACAAATAAAAAAGATTGGGATGACACCATAAAAGATATTAAAAACTACGATTTTTATCATACCTACGATTATCATGCCCTATCTGTACAAGAAAATGAAACACCAGTATTATTTAAATATACTGAAGATAATTTTACAGTAGCTTTTCCTTTAATATTGCGGAATATACCAGGGACAAAATATAAAGATGCCACATCAGTTTATGGATATGTAGGCCCTATTTTTAAAGGAAATCCTGATTTTGATAATTCAAATTTCGTTAAAGAGTTCACCAAGTATTTTAATGATAATAATATCATATGTGCTTTTTCAAGATTAAACCCTTACATAACACATCAAAATAATATTTTAGAAGGGTTTGGCAAACTCATTTTGCAAGGCAAGATTGTAAACATTGACCTTGATTTATGTCCAGATGAACAAAAAAGTGACTACCGAAAAAGGCTTAAAACATACATCAATAAAGCAAGAAAAGAGTGTTCAATAAAAACATCCAATTCTATAGAAGATTTACATAAATTCATTGATTTATATTATGAAAATATGGATAGAGTAAATGCTAAAGAGTTTTATTATTTTAATAGAAATTACTTCGAAAACATTATAAAGAGTAATGAATTTGAAACAACTATCCTATTGGTTTCGCCTAATAATTCCGAAGAAGTAATTGGTGCCAGTATGTTTATTGCTTCCAACTCGATATTACACTATCATTTATCTGGAACAGCAGAAGAGTTTGTTCATCTAAATCCCACGAAATTATTAATTGACGAAATGAGGATTATGGCTAACAAAAAAGGGTATAACTCCTTTAATTTAGGAGGCGGTTTAGGCGGTGCTGATAATGACTCTTTATTTCACTTTAAATCATCTTTTTCAAAAGATTTTAAAGATTTCAAATTATGGACATTTATCGCTAATGAGGAAGTATATAACGAATTGGTTTTGAAAAAAGGCATGACTAAAGAACCAAATTATTTCCCACTTTATAGATATGTTGATGACTTAAATGTTAATTTGTGTGATTCATAACAACCCATTTACATCCTACTCGTTTACTAATTTATGGTTAAAACAGTTTAATCTAAACAAAAGTTATGCCTTTGGTTTTATCAAGCAGCTATCATTTTATAAACCAAGCGCTTTACCTATATATATTAATTTAGGAAGAAACCTAACAAAAGGCATTAGCTACCAAATAGCTAAAAGTACTGTTGCCGATTTAAAAAGCAACGCATACCTTATTTACGATGTACCCAAATACTTCAACATCAACACCACTGAAGCTCCTAAAAATTTAGGTTTAAAAAAAATACCCCAATACCCAGGCTTTTTAATTACCTTAAAAAACTATAGCAATTTCAATGCATATTTAAATAAAACCTTTAGCAAAAGCAGCAACCAAAAGTTAAATAGATACAGGAACCGCCTGGAGCGCTGCTTTAATATTAAAGAGAAAATGCTTATTGGAACTATTGATAAAACCGAGTATGACTTTATATTCAATCACTTTAAAACATTATTAATTAAACGATTTGAAGATAAACAAATCACCAATAACAATTTAAATCCTGAAGAATGGCGGTTTTATCAAGATGTTGTTTACCCATTGATCTTAGAAAACAAAGCAGCACTTCATGTTATTTATAATGAAGATACTCCTATTAGTGTGAGGCTGCTGTACTTTTCCGATACTATAATTTTTGATGCCATAACCGTTTTCGATATCGATTATGCCAAGTTTCATTTAGGAAAGATTTCCATAATGAAAATGTTGGAATGGAGCTTTAATAGTCCTTACGAAGTATTCGATTTTTCAAAAGGCTATTTTGATTATAAAGAAAGTTGGAGCGATTTAAAATATGATTTTGAATACCATATTTATTACAATACCAAATCGTTAACAGCTACCCTACTTGCAAATGCCTTGGCTGTTGTTTTTAAAACAAAACAATACCTAAGAGATAAAAATATAAATGAAAAAGTACATAAACTGACCTTTGCATTAAACAAAAAGAGTAAAAAGACCCAAATAAATATTGAAGAATTAAACATCGAAGAGCATCCTTATGAACAAGAAATGCTTCGAGAAGTAAAACTAGACCAGCAATTGGCATTTTTAAATAAACCTGTTTTTGATTTTTTATTTTTAAACAGCATGCATTTTAACGACCTGAAAATTTATAAACTACATAGCAAAAACCAATATCTGATAAAAGGCACAAACAAGAGTCAATTATTAGCTGTTAAATAACAATGATGGGTTTGAAATTTATACAAAAGGAAAACTTTTATAGTAATTTATTTGAGAAAAATAGCATTTCAAATAAAATCACCTCCATACATACCAGCTTTAACAACGCCCTTGTATATAAAAACGTAAAAAAACTATCCAATAACACTCAATCAGTAGTTTTCAATTTAGTTCCAAGCTATTTACATATTAACATCGACAACCAATTAATGCGCCAAAAAGTTTTCCACAAGCATGGATATGCTATAAATTTGGATGGAATTACTTCGGTAGATAGCTATATAAAGAGCAACTGCAGCACAAACTTTAAAAAGAATGTGGCACGTTCCTTAAACCGCTTAGAATCTTGTTTCAACATAAAATACAACATGTTTTATGGAAACATTCAAAAAGAGGATTACGATTTGTTGATGCAGTGCTTGCATGAAATGATAATGAAACGGTTTCAGCAGCGTACAGGCAGAAACAAGGTTTTAACAAACTGGCAGGACTACACCTCCAAAACTTACAGCCTTATTAATAATAAACAAGCCTCTCTTTTTGTTATTTATAATGAAAACGAACCTATAGAAATTTCATTAAACTTTCATTTCAATAACATACTATATAGTTCTATATCATCGTATGCTTTGGATTACTCAAAGTTTAGTTTAGGAAATATAGAAATATACAAACAGTTAGAATGGTGCTTAGCAAACAACGTCATGCTTTTTGATATGGGCTATGGCGATTTAGATTATAAAAAAAGCTGGTGTAATTTGATGTACAATTTTGAAAGCCATGTGATAGCCTCCAACAACAAGCCTGTAGCTAAAATGTATGCCTTTTTTTTAAAACTAAAGTATAGACTCATTAACTTTTTAATAGCCAAAAAACTTAACGACTCCTATTATAACCTAAAAGGTTATTTTAAAAAGGAAACACCAAAAAACACAAGTAACATCCCCGAGTACAAAACAGAACACATAGACGGGGCAGCTATAGAAACCCAAGACAAACAGGATATTACTCAAGAACTAAACACCAATTTTAGGTTTCTTAAAAAACCCATTTACGATTTTCTTTATACAAATAATGAGCATATTAAAAATATTTCGGTTTATAAATTAAACAAACCCGATAAAACCTATATCGCCACAGGAAGTAAAAATCATTTAAAAATTACAGCATCACAAAATGAGCTTAATTAACAGGCAACAGTTTCTTTGGGATTTCTTAAAAAAGGAAATGATACCAAATTGTATTGAAAGTGTCGAATTAAATGGTTTTAGCTTCATTAACAAAAATCGCACTAGTGACAATCTTGATAATAAGCATCTGGCAATTATAAGCTTAGCTCCAAATTACTTAAAATTCAATTTTAATAAAAAAGAACCATATCTTGAAAAAAAGATTGATAACCTACATTTGGATGGATGTGGCATCATAATTAACGAAAAAGAGACCTTAGAGTCTTACATGCAAAATGTTTTAAGCACGCAAACAAGAAAAAATGTACAACGCCTTTGGAACCGATTAAACCAATCTTTTAATATAGAAATCAAATATTATTTTGGACACATTTCTGAAGAAACATGTGAATCTCTACTATTAAAACTTTACAGCATGTTAGTTAGAAGATTTAATAATAAAAAAACAATCAATTCATTTTTATATAATTGGCAAAATAATACCCAGAATATTTTCAATTTAATAAATTCAAAAAAAGCCTGTTTAATTGTTATATGTAGCGATGGGGAACCTATAAATATAACTTTAAATTATCATTCACATGACTCGATCTTATTTTCTGAATTTAATGGTTTTGATATAGATTTTTATAAATTTGGATTAGGAGATATTGGAAATTATGTGTTGTTAAAGTGGTGCATCGCTAACAATTACAAGTATTTAGATTTAGGTAATGGCGTAATGGATCATAAAAAAAAGTGGTGCAATTCATTTTATGAAATGCAATACATTGTACTTTTTAATAACAAGAATTTAGTATCTAAAACCTTGGCATCCATTGAAATATTTAAAATAAAAACAAAAAATTCCTTAAAACAAATTAGGCTAGATACCTTTATAATTTATCTAAAACACTTTTTAAAGGCACCAAAAACAGATAGTAAAAGTGCTAACATGACCTATAATCTTGAAAAAATGGATGCTGATGCATGTGTTAAATTAGAAGATGTAGTTGTAGTCGATTTAAAAGCAAACGATTTTTTAAAAAAGCCCGTTTACGATAGTATATTTAATAGCAAAGAACACATTAACGATATTATCATCTATAAATTTTCTAAGGATACCCATATCATTAAAGGAAAAAAAACGACGCTAAAACTTACCATCGATACATGTTAAAAAAACGCTTGCTATTAAAATATACGTTTCATGACTTTTTTCATGATTTTATTGTAAAACGCAATAAGTATGCTTTTTATAAAGCAATCATCAACAATACCACCAATTTAAATATTGATACGGCAGTCAATATAAAAGAAGTTAAAAATAGCAACGCCAAAATTCATTATATCAATCAAATACCACCCTATATAAACATAGTGCCGGTTGAAACATATAAAAGCTTCAAGTTTAATTTATACAATGGGTATTTAATTGATATTAAAGATTTTGAATCGCTTGATGCCTATATGGCACACCAGTTTGGATCCAAAAGCAGGTCTAAAATCAGGACATACATAAAAAGACTCGAAACATGCTTTAATATATCATACAAAATGTATTTTGGCAACATTGATAAAAACAACTATGAGGCGCTGTTTGATGTTCTGGAAATAATGATTGAAAGAAGATTTTTAGAACGTGGTGATATACATGAGGCTGCAAACGATTGGTTATTTTACAAAGAAATTTTTTACCAACTAATACGGGACAAAAAAGCGTCTATGTTTGTTATTTATGACAATGATAAACCTATAGACATCAATCTAAGCTACCATTATGATAACATACTAATTAATTACATAAGGCATACGATAATCGGGAATATAATAATAGAATAGCTTTTTACAAATTAAAAGTAAGGTTAGGCAAACAAGATAAATTAGAAACGAATTTAAATACGACCGAAAATAATTCCGATTTAAAAAATGAGCCACTTAGTTTTTATTATGTAGCATTAGAAAACTTTATTAAAAGCGACATACAATCTGAAATCAATATAGAAGATGAAGCATATCTATTTTTAAGAAAACCAGTTTATGATTTTTTATATCTAAATTTTGAATCTAAAAATAATATCACCATTTTTAAAGTAATGAATGAGCCAAATGCATTCCTGATTAAAGGAAAAAATAAATCATCAAAATTGGTAGTAACAAACAATTAATGGTAATGCATATAAAAAGAGAGCAATTTATTTGGAATTTTTATAAAAACAGCAAAACAATTATTCCTGGTTGCTATGAATATGTGC
This sequence comes from Mariniflexile sp. TRM1-10, assembly GCF_003425985.1. Taxonomy (NCBI): domain Bacteria; kingdom Pseudomonadati; phylum Bacteroidota; class Flavobacteriia; order Flavobacteriales; family Flavobacteriaceae; genus Mariniflexile; species Mariniflexile rhizosphaerae. Next base: position 4,017,034 of record NZ_CP022985.1, on the reverse strand, counting down.
GTTTTAACAATCAAAAAATTTTAAACAGTAATGCAAGTTCAGCAACGACATTACCAAATGTTATTTACGTAAGCCTATTCCCCACATTCTTAAAATCAAAACTAGTTAATGAAGAACATTATAAATCGAAAAGCATAACGCACTTCGGCTTTTCTGGAGTCGGAATAACTTTAAACGAGTCACAAACAGCAGAATCGTACTTAAATAGTTACACAAGTCGACAATTAAGGGTTAAGCTAAAAAAAGCTATTAAGAAACTAGAAAATGATCGTAATATAAATTACGAATTAAACTTTGGGGACATTTCAGATGAAAAATGTGAGTTTCTGTTAAACACGCTGTACACAATGACAAACAAACGGTTTGATAATAAAAAAGAAAACCATGTTTTTATGATGGAGTGGGAAAGCAATACCAAAGATTTAGCCGCGTTAATCAGACAAAATAAATCCTCTCTTTTAGTTATTTACGATGGAAAAAAGCCTATTAGCATTTCTGTTAAAAGACATATTAGCAACACCATCCTTTTTAGTGAAACCCACGCCTATGATAGTGATTATAGCAAATACAGCCTAAGTGATTTAGATAAATATTATACACTAAATTGGTGCATAAACAACAACTACCCGTTTATTGATTTAGGTATAGGATTATCATACCACAAAAAAAAATGGGCTAATTTAATTTATGATATCGAATACAAGATATATTATAAAAACAACGCAATAGCAAGAGGTATTGCGCAATTTGAAATAACTAAAATTAAACTAAAGAACACTTTAAAACAGCAAATAGAATACATTAAGAATATCAAATCTAAAAAATAAGACTTTAAACCTAACTATACAATAAATGCCGATTTTAAAAAAAGAAGATTTTTATAATTCGTATTTTCAAAAGGATAAAACATTTGAGTATTATTCCAAAATTGGCTATGCCCATAACAATGAGATATTCTATAACAAAGCGGCAACAACAAATAAGCAAAAAGCCTATGCCATAAGCTTATTCCCAAATTATTTTCACTCAGAAGTATTAAAGAGCTCCTACAACATAAAGAAAACACTTCAAAAAAACTTAGATGGCTTCGCTGTTTTAACCAATGGATACAGCAACATAAACGAATACCTGCAAAACCACTTAAAACCAAAAACAAGAGGCCCTATCCTAAGAAGAATCAAACGCTTAGAAAGCTGTTTTAACATAGAATACAAATTATATTATGGCAACATCTCTAAAGAATTATATGATACGGCACTTTCTAAATTAAAAGAAATGCTTTTAAGTAGATTTGCGCAAAAAAAGGACAGTACCGAAATTTTGGATAAATGGGAACACTACGAAAAAACAACGTTTGAAGCTATTAAAAACAAAACAGCCTCTTTATTTATAGTCTACGCAAATAATGAAATTATTGGCATCTCTATAAACTACCATATAAAAGATATTTTTATTGGACACATATTTTGTTATGATATTAATTTTTCAAAGTTCAGTTTAGGAAATACGATGGTTTATAAGCTCTTGGAATGGTGTTTTGAAAATAAATACAGCATGCTTGATATGGGAAATGGCGACCTTGAATACAAACAAATTTGGTGTAATTTAACATATAGCTACGAATACCATTTTATATACAAGAAAAAATCAATTCTGGGCTTTATCTTAGCCCATTCAGAAATTTTAAAAATTAAAATTAAGAACACCCTTAAACATTATAAAATAGACAAAGCATATACTTACATAAAAAAGAAGCTAGGAAACACAATAATGCCTTCTGCCAATCCTTTTTTTAATTACACAATAGAACCCATTAATCCTGAGAGCATAAACCAACTGGAAGCTACAAAAATAGACTTTAATAAAAGCCCACACCTTAATATAAAAAAGCCCATAAACGATTTTTTATATATGGAGCAAGAGCATATTGACAATTTAGAAGTCTTTTTAATAAATGAAAATAATTACATTTTAAAAGGAACCAAGAAAGTTAAAAAAGTTACATTTGACCTATGACATTAGTAATTAAAAAAGATTTCTACAATACTTTAACCGAGCATCACAAGGTCTTAAAACACTATAAAAATTTAGCTTTTAAACCTAACAATACCTTGGTCTACAGTGCCATGGAAAATGACACAAACGAAATCAACACTCCTATTTCCATAAAATTATTTCCTAATTATTTAATGCCTTCATTTTTAACATCTTCCAACTACATAGTTAAAGTAATACCTCAAAAAAAAATCAATGGGTACGCGATTGTTTTAAACAAAAACCAAGAAATAAACGAGTTTCTTAATAACCAATACAGTAAAAGTTTTAGAGCCAACATAAAGCGTTTAACAAATAGGTTCGAAACCTGTTTTACAGCAACCTACAAAATGTATTATGGTCATATTTCTGAAGAAGACTACCAGTATTACATGGGTGCTTTACATGTTATGCTAGTCAATCGATTTAATCAAAGAAACGATAAAAATGATATTTTAACCCATTGGGATTTCTACTTAAAAACCACACGCCAATTAATTAACAATAAAGACGCTTCCCTTTTTGTGATATATAGTAATAATGTGCCAGTACATATTTGTATAAACCACCACTACAATAATATATTCTTTGTGTCTATACCTTCTTATAACATTGATTATGCAAAGTTTGCATTGGGCAATATATCCCTCTTTAAACTGTTGGAATGGAGTATCAATAATGGTTACGACATGTTAGATATGGCCTATGGAGACTTAGAATACAAACGAAGATGGTGTACCCTAATTTATCATTTTGATCATCATATTATCTATAATAAAGAAAACCTCAAGTCCCAATCATTGGCTTTTTTAGAAATAGGAATCATTAAAGCAAAAAACGTTTTAAAAAAGTACAACATAGATACGTGGGTTAAAAAAGTTAAGGCTTTTAACTTAAAAAAGAGTACGACAAATCTAGAGCCTATTTTCAATGTAACAGAAAACCCAACTATAGATTATACCCAACTAATTGAGATTGATTACAACAACAGCAATGATGGTTTTTTAAAAAAGCAGGTCTTTGATTTTTTGTACAAACACAAAGAACATGTAGATAACATTAAAGTATATAAAAGCACGCTAAATGGCCATATAACGATTGTTGGCAAGTCAAATAGTGAGCTGCTTTCCATAAACGACGCTTCTTGATTTTTTTGATTAAAGCGAAAAAGTCAAGATGAGTTCCATACAAACAAATCATTAATCTAAATTATATTACGACTTGTCGAGTTTAATATATTTTAAAAATTTTTAGCAATAAATTCATTCGTTCTTAATTTAATACCAGCCAACAATGAACATTTTAAACGAAATAATAGCCCTCAGCTCGCCTGTTGAAGAAGTTCCAACTTTGGATTCCAGTACGTTTAAAAAAAGATATTTCAACAAAAAACCTATTGTTATAAGAGGGCTTGCTAAAGAATGGAATGCAACCAAAAATTGGGATCTCGATTTTTTCCTGAATCTCAAAGAAGATAAAGATGTCGATTTATTGGAAGGAAACTTTATTCAAGATGATAACCGGTATAAAAAATCGTCTTTTAAATCCTTCATCAAAAAATTAATAGATGCCGAAACCAATAAGGAGGAAATAAAAGATTATTTAACAACCTTAGATATCTTTAACTATTTTCCAAGTCTAAAAAATGACGTTGATTTTTCTATTTTTGAAGACCACACCCAAATTAACGACATCACCGCTTGGATAGGGCCATCGGGCACTATCTCTGGATTTCATAACGATACGGGCAAAAACATGTATTCGCAAATAAAAGGAAGAAAAATGTTCATTATTGCGGCACCCAAGTATAACAAAAAAATGTATCCGAGCCCAAAATACATCAATGGCGGAAGAGCAAGCAAAGTCGATATAAACAACTTTACACCAGAAAAATTCCCAAAATTTAAAGAAGTAAAATTTTTACACGTCATATTGGAACCAGGTGACGTGTTACATGTACCTGCAAAATGGTGGCATTATGTACAATCCTTAGACACATCTATAAGTGTTAGTAATTTTGGCTTTTCCAAATTGGAAATGTTTGGCATAAAAGCATTGGATTATATTCACAGACGCGGGTATTACAAACCTAAAAACTGTTTTTGCTGTAACTAATACATAATTAACAACTTTAAGTATGCTATTAAGTATAATGAAAAGAGTTTACAAACCCTTAATATGTGCCTGTTTCCTTATCCCAAACCTATTGGTTATTATATTTGGAATTGAAAGTTTTCCTTATACTTGTGCGCCTATGTTTGGGCATTATATAAACAAGGATACCAAATTTTATCTATTTAAATTAGAAGGCGTTAAAGACTCAAAATCAATAGATCTAACAAAATATTTGGGGAAATCTGACGATTTGTTTATGAGGCATTTTTTTAGCAAAGTATATGGATCTACAGATGCCATATCCCCTTTTACAAACAAATTTTCGGAAAGTAAAAGTGATTTCCAAGAACGAATGGATTTATTTTTCAAGAACTATTCTAACCTGCTGATGGATAAATACAAGCGTTCATTTGATAAAATCAATTTAAAAATCGTGGAGGTCAACCAAAAACGAGAGCCTCAAACCAAACCAGAAATTATTGCATATTATGATTCTGAAAAACAACACTATGTTTCGCTATATAAAAACCAAGCGATAGACAAAATTTCAAAAGATGATTGATTAAAATGAAGTTTTCAAGTAACATTGTCTCCGCCATCCGGTTTGTTATAAACCAGCCCCTAAGCATCTTAAGGCTTTTACTACCAATTTTAATAGGAAAAAAGCTTATTAGTGAACTAAGATTTGTTTCCGAACTAATAGGGGCTCCAGATTACCAGCTTGCAAAAACATGGTTCACTAGCATGTTGCCAGATTCCCTATTTATTTTTGATGCCAGTACAACAGCCACATATCACAGCCTAATCATTATGGCCACTATAGGTGCTTCAATAGGGTTATTGGGAAGGTTAAATATGGTGATATTAGCGTTTTTTAGTTTTTTTCTGTACGGAATAGGTGAAGGCATTGGCATTTTCGACCACCATGTATCATTACCTACACAAGTTTTATTGGCATTAGCTTTAGTGCCAGGTTCTATGAAACTATCTATAGATTACATATTACTTAAATATTTTTATAAAAACAATAATATTGGTTTTGGAAAAAAACCGAAATGGGGATTAAACCTTATATTAATGTTAGTAGCTCTAACTTACTTCTCTGCAGGGCTTTCGAAACTTAGATACGGACATGGTATACATTGGATGGATGGCGCTACTTTAGGATTTTATTTAAATGAAAGAACCAGTTTGTATAAACAAGGTGATATACAATTGATTATAGGAGACAGTGAAATTACTGAAGAAGAAAAATGGAAAGACAAATTCGGTTTTATTGGTCACACGTATGCTAACTACCAGACGGCGCCAAAATTTATTGCAATTTCTGGATATATAGCTAATAGTAAATCACTTTTAATGCTGCTTGCTATAGGCTCAGTAATGTTTGAACTATTGGCTTTTATAATATTCATCAATTCTAAATATAGAAATATCTACCTTATTTCAGCCATCTTGTTTCATATATCAATAGGGACTCTAATGGGCATTTCGTTTAGGCAATACCAGTTAATATGTTTTTGCCTACTTGACTGGAATCTTATTTTTGATTATATTATAAGTAAACTAAAACAAGTTAAATATTTAATATATAGTAAACTACAAACCATATAAGTTGTTTTAATTATGAAATTGCTTTTTTTAAAATCGATATTATATAGCATATTGATTGTTATTTGCTTAGAAGGATTGGTAAGATTACTGCATCTATACCAACAATACCCCCCATATATCATAAACGATTTAAATGTTGAAGTAAATGCACCCAATCAAGAAGGCTATTATGTAACGGGTAACAGAAGAATGAATTTTGCCCAGTATCGAATAAACAAAACAGGTTTTAACTCGTATAGAGAGTTTACACCGAATGAAAAAGATATAGATGTGGCTTTAATCGGTGATTCTTTTATTGAGGGATTTCATCAAGATTACTACGACTCTACCGGTAAAAAAATTGAAACACTTTTAAAAGACAGAGTTAAGGTGTTTGAATACGGATATTCTGGTTATGATTTAGCAGATGAGTTACATCTTATTGATGCCTATAAAAAACCTTTTGAAAACATAGATTATGTTTTTATATACATTAAATTTTATACTGATTTGGAACGGGACACTTACGAGCCAAATTTTTACAGAGTCAATTTACAAAACTCACTGAGTTTTAAATTAAAAGACAATATTAAGTTACTTACTTACGCTCAAAATATAGGACTATTAGACCCTATAATAAAATTAAGAAATAAGTTATTGGGATATGATGATAATGAAAAAGAGTATATAGATAATGATGCTTCTGAAGAAAACACGAAAAAGTATTTAGAAAACTTTAAAACACTGGTAAGCAACTATAAAATTGATAAAAGCAAAACAGTGTTTCTACTCGACACTAAAAAAACAAGTCCGTTATTCTTAGAGTACTGTAACAAATCTGGATATAAATATTTGGATTTTGGCCCTGCACTAGAAAAGTCAAAAAAGCCTACAACACTTATATACGACCAACACTGGAACAATAATGGCAGAAATATAATCGCTTCACTTATTGCCAATTATATTAAAGAAGACATGAAATAATCACAAATACCGCGTTATATTATGGTTCTTACTTTAAATGTGTTCTTACATAATCCGCTATGACTGATGCCACCATGGTTCTTCCGTTGTTATTCCAATGCCTATCATAAATTAAAGTCGCTGGCTTCTTTGATTTTGCAAACTCTGCACCAAAGTCTAGGTACGTATACCCCATGTCATCGCAATGTTCTAAGAACAACGGACTTGTCTTCCTTTCATCAAGTAAGAAGATTATTTTTTCTTTATTAAAACCATATGTTTTTACTAGAGCCTTGAAATTTTCTATATATTTCTTATGTAGAGTGTCTTCTGCAATTGTATGCTGTTTTACGGGGCTATTTTGTCTATAAATAATTTTCCTAAAACCATCAAAAAGTCCGATTCTATCAGCATACATAAAAAGTTTAATGTTTCTTTTAACTTTAAATTTAAGCGTGTGTTTTAAATCAATATAATCATATTCAGGCGCATATGAACTTCTCTTGAAATCATTTTCAAACTTCATGTATATGAAAATATAGTCAATAAGGTCAAAGTCTTTTTTATAAGCATTGATTAAGTGTAGCTGATCAGCCATATCATAGCCGCCACGCCCATACTCATAAACCTCTACACCTTCCAATCTATCTTCCACTTTTTTGCCGGTAGAATCGTAATAATGCTGGTTAAACCCTTCTATAAAAGAATCACCAATTAACGCAATCTCTATCCGCTCTTTAGTGGGCTTAAACTCCCTATATGAATTATAACCAAAACTATTTATTTTATACTCAGCATAGTTTTGCCTTCTATTTCCAGTAACCGAGAAGCCTGCTTGACCTGGCACCGTTTTTTGCACCCCACATGCATCAATATACAGTAAAGGAACATCGTCATACAAATGAAAAAAACGCACAAGACCTTCTAATGAAAAAAGTATAAGAACAATATACAAGCAAATATTAAAAATTAACTTCTTCATTATCTTTAAAACTTAGAATTGGAAGTAAATAAACGACCTATCAACCCCATCATCATAAAACAGCATCATTAACAGAATAACAAACGTGTAAGCAACAAACCTAACCACTTTAGATTTAAATTTAAATGGAGAACGCTCATCTTTACGCATTCTATATTCATAGAGAACAAAAATTATAATAAGCACATAATAATCAATCATACGATATCCCATCGGATGGCTATAAGTTCCATACGAAAAATCAGTAAAAATCTTATTTATAAAGCCAAAAGCATCCGTTATAGACGTTGATCTGAAAAATATCCTTGAAAATGTTACTATCGAAAACGTTAGCAATACCTGCCCTATTTCTGTGAATGTTGGAAAAAAAGTATGTTCTCCAATTACCGAATCTTTGTAAATAGTATTTCTTCCCATTAAAAAGACAGGAATAAAAGCTAACGCATGAAAAGCACCCCAAAAAATAAACGTCCAGTTTGCTCCATGCCAAAAACCACTCACCAAAAATACAATGCAAATATTTCTTACCGATTTTAACTTACTTACCTTTGAACCTCCTAGCGGGATATAAACATAGTGCCTAAACCAAGTAGATAACGATACGTGCCACCTTTGCCAGTACTCTGCAACATTTCTAGAAAAATTCGGAAATTTAAAATTCGACATTAATTCAACTCCAAAAAGTTTCGAAGTTCCTATAGCTATATCAGAATAACCACTAAAATCACCATATACTTGAAAGCTGAACATAGTTACTCCTAAAATAAGTGTAGATGCCGGATAATTTGAATAATTCGAGAATATATCATCTACCATAGGAGCCAATGCATCAGCTATGGCTACTTTTTTAAATAAACCCCATAAAATCAATTTAAGCCCACTTACTACTTGATCGTAATTAAATGTACGCTTATTCAATATTTGAGAGAGTAAATTGGAGGCCCTTTCAATTGGTCCAGCTACTAACTGTGGAAAAAAACTAACAAATGCTGCAAACGATAAAAAATCGTTGGATGGTTTTATTTTTTTATAATATACATCAAACGAATACGACATGGTTTGGAACGTATAAAAAGAGATCCCAACTGGCAAAATAACACGTAAGGTCCATGTGCTTTTAATTTCATACCCAAATAGAGAAACCATATCTACCCAAGAATCAACAAAAAAGTTATAATATTTAAAAAAACCTAAAAGGCCAACATTAAAAAGAACACTAACCCAAAGCCACGATTTACGTTTAGATTTATCCTCTAAACCATCTATTTTTAAAGCTACAAAGTAATCAACTACAGTGCTTAGTAAAATTAACGAGAGAAATCTCCAATCCCAAAGCCCATAAAAGACATAACTGGCAACTAAAATTAAGATATTTTGGGCTTTTAAATGTTTTTTAAAAACAAACCAATAAAGAAAAAAAACAATAGGAAGAAATATGAAAAACTCCAAGGAATTAAATACCATATAGAATGATTATAAATATAAAATAAACCAGCAAATTTACATATACAAACATCTATATTTAATGAAAATATAGCAAAAATACTCTTCGAAAAACTAATTAAATCTTTAATCTACAAATAACAAAAAAAAAGCCAGTTCAAAATTGAACTGGCTTTTTAAGATTTTTTATACAAACTACATCTCATTAAAAATAGAATGCATTAGTCGTTTTTTATCATTGATGCTTTCTTCTAAAGAAATCATGGTTTCAGTTCTGTAAACTCCATCAATATCATCTAATTTAAATATAATTTCTTTAGCATGCTCAGTGCTTCTTGCTCTAATTTTACAGAAAATATTAAACTTTCCGGTAGTGATATGTGCTACAGTTACAAAAGCAATTTCATTTATACGTTCAAGAACAAATTTTGTTTGCGAAGTATTATTTAAATAAACACCTACGTATGCTATAAATGAATATCCAAGTTTTTTGTAATCCAACATCAAGGATGAGCCCCTTATAATGCCTTGCTCCTCCATTTTTTTAACACGTACGTGAACTGTACCTGCTGATATTAATAATTTCTTTGCAATGTCTGTAAACGGAATCCTTGTGTTATCGATTAACATGTCAAGGATTTGATGATCAATCTCGTCTAATTTAATTTTCCCCATAATTAATTATTCTTAAATATTAAGCAAAATTAATACATTTTTACTAATAATTACGCATAATCCATACACTTTATTTCGGTAATAATGAGATTTTTTCATTATCTATCATTACGAAAACGTTTTCGCTATCAACTTTCAATAATTTACCATCCGGATTAAAAACCTCTAACTTATTAGCCTGAATTACTTTATGTCCAAAATAAGCATCTAAGTTTTCTATATACTCCACTTTTGGAATGAAATTAATTTTTCCGTCAATTAATTTTTCTTGATATAAAATGCCAATATCTGTTATAACTTCACTATCATGACTCGCTATTTTAGCGTGTTTTATGATAATATCTAAAAAACACTTTTCGTTTTCAGGGATCTTTAAATAAGGCTCATAATTAGCTCCCGAAACATCATTTTTTGAGATATAATCTAACGAAGCCATATAAGACATAAAAATAAAAGCTCTAGTCTCTTCCCTACCATAGTCATTAGGATAATGTCCAGCTTCAAATAGTATCGTTGGAACGTTTTCACTTTGAAACGTGTCCCCTACACAGTTTAAATTAAAGGCATCATCATAAACCCCAACTTGATTTGGAATAACCTCTTGCAAAACCTTATTCATAACACCAATAACTTCCATAGCTATCTTTCTATTTGGCGTTATAGTACAGTCTTTATCTTGAGCAGGTGCCAAAAACGACACCGTTGCAGGTTTATTTGTTTTTCCAGCACTAAAAATAGTACGTTGTCCATGTAAATTATAGCAAAAATGTGGCTTAAACATTTTAAAAATTTCACGCAACACTCGGCTCTCTGGTTGGGTCAAATCTTGTGCATCCCTGTTTAAATCCACCTGGTTTGCGTTCACCCTTGTGTACGCCTGGGCACCATCTGGACTTAAAATAGGGATGATATATAACGTACAGGAATTTAATATGTGGTTTACAGACAAATCATCACTTAATAGCGTATTTAAAAGATCGAATAAGGCCTTTGTAGTGGTAGATTCATTACCGTGCATTTGAGACCACATAAGGATGCGTTTGTTGCCATTACCGATTTTAATTCCGAAAATAGGGTTGTTTAAAACAGACCTTCCAAGAGTCTCTACATGTAATTTATGAGCCATCTTTTCCAGCAAAGGAGCTATGTGATTATTGGTAATATAACGGTGTTTTAAACCGGATTCTTTATACTTTAAAAACAAGGATTTTATATGTGTTGTTTTCATCATTAAATTTTAGGATACAAATGTAAACAATTACGAATTTACATTTGTAAACAATAAAAAGAATGCTTTTGTTTACAATGTTATACAATAAAACAATGTTTTTTGTTAAACTATATAAACCACTAAATCTGACTAAATAATTATAACTATAAAATACATTATTTCAGTATATTATATATGATTATGTGAAGTTATAGTTTCAACAAATAATATATTTAACATTGTTTTAGGGTGAATTTTAACTGTAAAATATTACATTTGTAAAAACAATATACATTTGTAACCGTTACAATGATAAACACTGAAGCTTTTACTAAAAGACTGCAACAAGTCATAGATTATTACGGCGAAACCGCTTCTTCTTTTGCTGAAAAAATTGGTGTTCAACGTTCAAGTATTTCACATATTTTATCTGGCAGGAACAAGCCAAGTTTAGAGTTTGTTTTAAAAATACTTTCTGCTTATCCGGAAGTTGAATTGTATTGGTTGCTAAATGGCAAAGGCGAATTTCCTTCAACAAAAGAAACGATGGAATCCAATACCATTACCGCACCACCTTCTCCTATTATTGATGATAAAATGGCATCTGAAATTAAAAAGGATCATTCCATTGAACGAATCGTTATTTTCTATTCTGACGGAAGTTTTAAAAGTTTCCAGAATTAACTTTAAACAAGTTCTATTTAAGTTTAGTAGTTTTGTACTGAAATTTTTTACTATGAAACTTATCTACTTTTTACTCTTATTAAGCCTTTTTAGTTGCTATGAAACAAGCAGAAATTGTACCGACTATAAAACGGGCAACTACTATAGCGAAGTAACTATCAATGGCGCGTTGTTTAAATCGAATTTTAAACGCACCGAAACATTACAAATTGAAGTATACAATAACAAGACGGATTCGTCTCAATTACGTTGGATTAATGATTGTGAGGTTGTTTTTAAAACCATAAACCCTAAAAATATGGCAGAAAAAAAAGATATCCACTTAAAAATTTTAACAACAACCGATTCGTCATACACCTTTGAATATTCGTATGTAGGCGAAACAAAAAAGCAAAAAGGGATTGCCTATAAAATGGATACTAATTAAACGGGTACAAAAACGATTCAACCAAATTAAATTTAAGCTGTTTATCTTCCGTTATTTCATAAGTCAAAAACAACTCGCCCCAATAGTGACCGTCCGAAAAATCCGCCACAATCCATTTATGGTTCAATAATTTTACGGTATTAATCATCATGCGCTTCCCTTCCTCAGCAGCATAGGGAATTATGGGATGCTCGCCTTTTTCTTCATTTAACTTATAAAGCTCATCTTTTATTAAAGGAATTAGCTCGGCCACATTATAACCTTGATTTTCGAAGTAACTGATAGCATCTTCGTTTCTTTCTAAATTGAAATGCGACAAATCTAAATTCTCATCTTGCAAAACAGCTACAGAGTCTTTATACCGCTCTAATTGCCCTTTATACCCATCCAATTTATGGTTCATGTCTTCAAAAACCCGTTTGGAATTCACATACTGAAACAACACCAGTAATATGGAAAAAACGAATAAATACATAAAAATTTTCTGTTTCATTTTTTAAAATTTAAATTGTTATTTGTTAGTACTTGACAAAACTCCAAATATATACAAATGTCAGTCCGAGCGCAGTCGAAGTCCTGTTACCGACACTTCTTTTATATAGCTTCGACAGGCTCAGCTTGACAAACTTATTTATACACTTACTTTTTATATATTCCCCTGTCAGACTGAGCTTGTCGAAGTCCTAATTACCAACATTATCGATTATCTGTTATTGTTTATTCGTTGATTTGCCTATTTACTAGTAGCTATTTGTATTACTAATTATTAATTGCAAATTGATAATTGTTAATTGTTATTTGTAAGCCATCATAAGCCAAAAACACATTTTTAGGTAATGTTTTCTCAACATCATCATGAAACCCTAACATATGGCTAATGTGCGTTAAATAGGCTTTTTCTGGTTTTACCTTATCAATAAACTGAAGCGCTTCTTCCAAGTTAAAATGCGATTGATGGGGCTCAATCCTCAAAGCATTAACTACCAACACCTTAATGTTTTTTATTTTCTCCATTTCCTTCTCTTCAACTGTTTTCATATCAGTTAAATAGGCAAAATCCCCAAATTTAAACCCAAAAACCTGTAAAGCATCATGCTTCCCATTTATAGGAACAACCTCTAAATTATTTAAAAGAAAAGGTTTGTTTTTTATCCGATTTGGGACCACGGAAGGTGCACCAGGGTATTTATTTTTTGTAGCAAATATATAATCGAATCGCGTCTTAAGTGATTTTAAAACCCGTTTGTGCGCGTAAATAGGGATATCACCTTGTCTGAAATAAAAAGGCCTAATATCATCTAAGCCCATTACATGATCTGAATGTTCATGCGTAAACAAAACCCCGTCTATCTTAGTACACGCTGCACGCAACATTTGGTATCTAAAATCTGGACCGCAATCAATAACATAGGTAAAAGTATCCCATTCTACCAAAACAGAAACACGCAAGCGTTTGTCCTTTTTGTTGTCACTTAAACACACGGGGTGCGTACTCCCTATTATGGGAATGCCTTGTGAAGTTCCGGTTCCTAAAAATGTTACTTTCAAAAAATGAATATTTACTTTTTTAATTTATTTTTAATTAATCGCTGCTTTTTCAAAATAATTATTGCTCAAAATAGCTATATTTGAAAAAATCGATAATTCAGCATCTACTTTTTGTTGAAATATTAAAATGGCTGAGTCATTTTACATGTTCACTAAAAAGAATCGTATTTACCGACAAAATTAGAGTTATTTTTTTATTTGCTTCTATTATTTGATACCTTTGTTAACATAATTTAGTAACCCAAACAGTAACATGGAAATTACCTTAAAGGGAGATAAGGAGTTTGAAGAAATTCCTTCATTAAAAACCAAAGCGCTCCGCATTAACCTTAACGAGAATATTTATGGTACTTTTGCAGAGATTGGAGCGGGACAAGAAACAAGTCGCCATTTTTTTAGAGCTGGTGGCGCTTCTGGAACGATTGCAAAAGCAATGTCTGCTTACGACAAGGCATTTAGTGATGCTATTTATGGAGCCGAAGATGATGGACGCTATGTTACTGAAGGTCGCTTACGAAAAATGCTAAACCATGAGATTGATCTTATTGAAAAGCGCCTTTCAAGAAAAGATTATCCTAATAAAATATTCTTCTCTTTTGCAAATACAGTAACTACCATCGATTTCGCAAAACAATTTAAAGGCCATGGTTGGATTGGTATTAAATACCAAATAGAACCAAACCAAGAGTATAACGACATTATTTTACATATACGTTTTAAAGAAACCGATGCCAGACTTCAACAAGAAACCCTTGGTGTCATTGGCACCAATTTAATCTACGGTGCTTTTTATAAATATAATGAACCAAAAAAACTGCTTCGTTACCTGTATGACCATTTAGACAAAGATCAATTGGAAATTGATACGGTTAATTTTTCCGGGCCTTTATTTAAAAATGTAGACAACCGATTAATGAGTCTTCAGCTTGTTAAAAATGGTATGACTGATGCCGTAATGTTTGGTCCAGACGGGAAAAACGTACTTCCAGCTCGTGTATTTTACAAAAAAAATATTTTAGCCTTTAGAGGAAGCTTTCGACCTGTTACGCAAGTAAATATAGATATGTACGAAAATGCGTATAAAATGTTTGTTGATGAAAAAAAGGTTGATAAAGACAATACGGAGGTCGTATTCGAAATAACACTTTCAAATTTACGTGCAGAAGGTGAAATTGACGAGCAAGATTTTATGGATAGAGCCGATTTATTATGCTCTTTAGGGCAATCGGTTATGATATCCAATTTTCAAGAATACTACAAAGTAGTTGAATATTTTTCAAACTATACTAAAGCGAGAATGGGGCTCGCAATGGGCGTTAATAATTTAGTAGATATTTTTGATGAAAAGTATTACCGTCACTTAAGCGGAGGTATTTTGGAAGCGTTTGGTAAATTATTTTTTAAAGACTTAAAAGTGTACTTATATCCAATGATTGATGTGGTAACTGGTGAATTAATTACTAGCGAAAACTTAAAAGTTTACCCACGTATGAAAGAGTTATATAAGTTCTTTAAATACAACGGAAAAGTGATTGATATTAAAGATTACGACGAAAAATGCTTAACCATATTCTCAAGAGAAATTTTACAACAAATTGCCAATGGAAAAAGTGGCTGGGAAGATAAATTACCTGAAGGCATTCCTGATTTAATTAAAGATTATCGCATGTTCGGCTATACGAGAAAACCCTTAGTATTACCTAAAAGAAAAAAGTATACCAGGTAAATAAGATGATTATCTGTTATTGTTGATTCGTTTAACCGTTGAATTGTTGAATTGATTGTTGACCACCAGCTATTGGCTTTTGGCTATTTACTAGTGACTATTTTGTATTGTTTATTCGTTCAACCGTTTAATCGTTAACCACCAACCATTGACTAATGACTAATGACTAATGACTATTGACTATTGACTATTGGCTTTTGGCTATTTACTAGTAGAATTATTAATTGTCAATTGGTTCTAATATTTGGGAAGCGTGTATTTTTGCCTTTACATTATCAATAACACGTTCCACAACGCCTGTTTCATCAATTACAAATGTTTTGCGGTGAATGCCATCAAAGGTACGTCCCATAAACTTTTTCGATCCCCAAACTCCAAAAGCCTGTATCATAACCTTATCTACATCAGCAATTAAAGGGTATTGGAAATCATGTTTCTTTTTAAAATTTGATTGCTTTTTTTGAGTATCGGCACTAACACCTAATATGTTATAACCAGCATCTGCTAATTCTTTATAATGATCCCTTAGGTTGCAAGCTTCAACAGTACAAGTTGGTGTATTGGCAGCTGGATAAAAGAAAATAACTAATTTTTTTCCTTTGTAATCAGATAATTTTATAATGTTTCCTTGTTCATCAAATACTTCAAAATTTGGCACTTTGTCCCCTTGTTTTAATGTGTTCATAATAGTAACTTTGGTTTTTACAAAAATACAACATGACAAAGGATAAAAAGGTAGAATTCGTAATAAAAACACTCAAGGAATTATACCCAACCATACCCATTCCATTAGACCATAAAGACCCGTACACCTTATTAATAGCGGTTCTAATGTCGGCACAAAGTACAGATGTTCGTGTAAACCAGATAACGCCTTTATTATTTGAAAAAGCAGATAACCCGTATGACATGGTCAAACTTTCGGTTGAAGAAATCAGGGAAATCATAAAGCCTGTAGGGTTATCACCCATGAAAAGCAAAGGTATATATGGGCTTTCTAAAATTTTAATTGAAAAACACAACGGCAAAGTACCTCAAGATTTTGAAGCTTTAGAAGCGTTACCAGCGGTGGGGCACAAAACAGCAAGCGTTGTCATGTCGCAAGCCTTTGGCGTACCAGCTTTTCCTGTAGATACACATATCCATAGACTTATGTATCGGTGGAATTTAAGCAATGGGAAAAATGTAGTGCAAACCGAAAAAGACGCAAAAAGATTATTCCCTAAAGAATTATGGAACGACTTACACCTTCAAATTATTTGGTATGGCAGACAATATTCTCCTGCTCGTGGATGGGATTTAGAAAAAGACATCATAACCAAAACTATTGGGAGACAGTCAGTAATTGATGCTTATTATAAATAAACCCGTCTTAGCTTTTGATTGAAGCAAAAAAGTCAGGACAAGCCTCATTAAAAAGCCCTAGCATTTAAATTAAATGCTAGGGCTTTTCACCACTAGTTTAAAAGCGCTTCAAACTTTATTTTGTTATATTTTATAACACTTAAAGCCTTAGAATAATTTAAAATAAAATTAACCGTTTCGTTTTTCGGTTCAAGTTCATTCACTTTTTTAATAGAATTATCAGAGTAAAGTTTTGCCATTTTAATAATTTAAGGTTGATTTTAACTTATTAACGCAGCTAAATTTACTTTATTGTACTAATTTGTTAAAATTATATTATGCTTATCTATAATTTTTCTCAAGTTAATTAACGCATAACGCATGCGTCCCAAAGCGGTATTAATACTAACACCTGTTTTATCTGAAATTTCCTTAAAGCTTAAATCTTCATAAATACGCATCAATAAAACTTCTTTTTGGTCCCCCGGAAGCTCTTCAACCAAACGTCTCACATCTGTTTCAACTTGTTCCTTAATAATACTGTTTTCAGCATTTAAGCTGTTATCGCTTAATACGGAAAAGATATTAAATTCATCTGTATTGTCAAATTTGGGCATCCTGCTGCTCTTTCTAAAAAAATCAATCACCAAATTATGCGAAATACGCATGACCCAAGGTAAAAATTTACCTTCTTCGTTATAAGCACCTTTTTTTAAGGTACGAATCACTTTAATAAAAGTGTCCTGAAAAATATCTTCAGCGACATCTCTATCATAAACTTTTGAATAAATAAAACTATAAATTTTTTGTTTGTGCCTATTAATAAGAATTTCTAAAGCACTTTCGTCTCCTTTAATATAATTACTAACTAAGGTAGAATCTTGTATAAGTTCGTGTTGCATAATCATTACTTTTTGGGCATAGAATGGCTTCTCTGCTTGGGGTTATTAGTTTAAAAGTAATGTTCAGCTATAGGCGAGAGTTAATTAAAGTATTGATTAATAGAGTCAAATATACCAATAATCATTCCAAAAAAACAAAATTTATTGCATTTTTTTAACTTTTATTTAAAGTATTATGTATTTCTTAGCTTGCTATACTTGTAGTATCTTTGCAAAATTGTTCCCGTAAAAGTATATAAAACACCTATGAGAATAGCATTCCCACGCACGAGGATGATTATTTAGGGTGTTCCAAGCCTGTGCTGAGCATTAACGAGATGCAAAATATATTTTGCAGCGAAGTTAGTAAGTGAAGCTTGTCGAAGCATGACCAAATTAAAACAATAAATATAAACAGATGATTACTAATATTTCTGAAGTAAACCCCAAAGAAAACATCATTATAAAAGGTGCCAAACTGCACAATTTAAAGAATATTGATGTGGTAATACCTAGAAATAAATTAGTGGTCATTACAGGATTGTCGGGCTCAGGAAAATCGAGTTTAGCCTTCGACACACTTTATGCCGAAGGGCAAAGACGCTATGTTGAAAGCTTATCGAGTTATGCACGCCAATTTTTAGGTCGATTGAACAAGCCTAAAGTCGATTATATTAAAGGCATTGCTCCTGCTATTGCTATAGAGCAAAAAGTAAACGCCACCAATCCGCGTTCAACGGTTGGAACCTCTACCGAAATTTACGATTATCTAAAATTACTATTCGCCAGAATTGGAAAAACCTATTCACCGGTTTCAGGTTTGGAAGTAAAAAAAGATACTGTTTCAGATGTTTTAAATTATTTAAAAACATTTCCTGAAGGCGAAAAACTACTGCTCCTCGCTCCTATTCATTTAGAAAAAGGACGCAGCCTGGAAGATAAATTAAAAGCGCTGCAACAGCAAGGTTACGCCAGAATTAAAGTAAATGGCCATGTTGTTAGAATTGACGAAACTAATTCCTTAAACAAAAAAGATACTATTTTATTAGTTGTTGATAGGGTTATTATTAAAGATGAGGAAGATTTTCAAAATAGACTAGCAGATGCCATTCAAACAGCTTTTTTTGAGGGCAAAGGCGAATGCTTTATTGAAACCTTAAGCAACGACAAACAACGTTCGTTCAGTAACAAATTTGAAATGGACGGCATGACCTTTTTAGAGCCAAACATCCATTTGTTCAGCTTCAATAACCCATATGGAGCTTGTCCAAAATGTGAAGGTTACGGTGACATTATTGGTATTGATGATGATTTGGTGATTCCCAATACGGGGCTTTCCGTTTATGAAAACGCTATTTTTCCGTGGAGAGGTGAAAGTATGAGCTGGTATAGAGACCAATTGGTTAATAACTCCCATAAATTCGATTTTCCCATTCACAAACCCTATTTTCAATTAAGTGATGCACAAAAGCAACTTATTTGGGATGGCAATCAATATTTTGAAGGATTACATTCGTTTTTTGCAGAATTGGAAGCCAAAGCCTATAAAATTCAAAACCGTGTTATGTTATCACGCTACCGCGGAAAAACCAAATGTAAAGTGTGCAACGGGAAACGCTTGCGGGTTGAAGCTAATTATATTAAAGTTGGAGGTGCAACGATTACCGATTTAGTTGAAATGCCCTTAGATAAATTAGCGAATTTCTTTAAACAATTAGAACTAAACGATTACGATACACAAATAGCAAATAGGCTATTAAAAGAAATTAATAGTCGTTTGTCTTTTCTAGCCAATGTAGGATTGGATTATTTAACATTGAATAGAAAGTCCAATACACTTTCCGGTGGTGAAAGTCAGCGTATTAATCTTTCAACCTCTTTAGGCAGTAGTTTGGTGGGTTCTATGTATATTTTGGATGAACCTAGTATTGGCTTACACCCCAAAGACACCGAGCGTTTAATAGTCGTTTTAAAACAACTACGTGATTTAGGAAACACTGTTATTGTGGTTGAGCATGATGAAGATATTATGAAAGCTGCCGATAACATTATAGATATTGGTCCCGAAGCAGGAACTTTTGGTGGCCATGTGGTAGCTTGCGGTACTTATGATGAAATACTAGCTTCAAATTCGTTAACTGCGCAGTATTTAAATGAAACATTAAAGATTGAAGTACCTAAAACACGTAGAACTTCAAAATACTTTATAGACATTATTGGAGCCCGCGAAAACAATTTAAAAAATATCGATGTCCGTTTTCCTTTAGGAATGCTTACTGTTATTACGGGTGTTTCAGGAAGTGGAAAAAGTACTTTGGTTAAAAAAATATTGTTTCCTGCACTTCAAAAAAAACTAACCGATTTTAGTGATAAAGCAGGTCAGTTTACTTCATTGGAAGGTAATTTCAGCAATATAAAACACATTGAATTTGTAGACCAAAACCCCATTGGAAGGTCGTCACGTTCAAACCCTGTAACTTATATTAAAGCTTACGATGATATTCGAGCACTGTTCTCAAATCAAAAACTAAGCAACATAAGAAACTACCAAGCAAAGCATTTTTCATTTAACGTAGATGGTGGACGCTGTGAGACATGTAAAGGAGAAGGTGAAGTAACCATTGAAATGCAATTTATGGCAGATGTGCATTTAGAATGTGAAACTTGCAAAGGCAAGCGCTTTAAAAAAGAAGTATTGGAAGTTACTTTTGCCAATAAAAACATTGACGATGTTTTAAACTTAACCATCGATGACGCCATTGCTTTTTTTGAAACCAACAAGCAGCCTAAAATAAAAACCAAATTACAACCCTTGCAAGATGTTGGCTTAGGTTACGTAACTTTGGGTCAAAGCTCTTCTACCCTTTCTGGCGGTGAAGCACAGCGTATTAAATTGGCTTCCTTTTTGGGAAAAGGCAATAATAAAGACAAAGCGCTTTTTATTTTTGACGAACCAACTACGGGTTTGCATTTTCATGATATTCAAAAATTATTAAAATCGTTTAATGCTTTAATTGAAAACGGACATTCTATCATTGTTGTAGAACACAATATAGATCTTATTAAATGCGCCGACTATATCATAGATTTAGGTCCAAAAGGCGGTGAAACTGGTGGAAGCTTAGTTGCGGCAGGAACTCCTGAAGAGATTATAGTAGTTAAAACCTCTGAAACTGCCAAGTATTTAAAGGATAAACTTCATAAATAACTTTGTTTTTTCTTAATATTCATTCTACACCACTTTATTTATAAAATACATAATTTTTACTAATAGATTTTGTATATTATACAATGAAAAACATTTACAAAATCGACCGCCGTTCAAAAGTGCTATTGATTTATTAATAACTGCCCTATATTACACTCAATATCACACGATGCTGTGTGGTTTTATGTTAATTTAATTCAAATAACTAAACTATTAATTATGAAAAAACAAATTACTTATTTACTATTTACGTTGCTTTTTGCATTGACGTCCAGTCAGGTGATGGCGCAAAAAAATGTCTTATATATTTTAGCAGAAGGTGTTAAAATATACAATGATAACCAAGTTGCCGGTGCAGGTTATGGCACCAATGCTCCCGATACTAGTTATGGTATTGTTACCAAATCTTCCCTGCTTTACAATGATCCTGTTTCAAGGATGCTAAAAGCTGATCCAAATTTTAATGTGGTTACTATCATAGCACAAAATGGTGCTGGTTCTCCAGCTTCATATGTTGTTGCACTTAATGGTACAGTTCCTGCTGGAAATTCAATGGCAGTTGCGACAGGTATTGACCAAACTGGCTTTGATTTAATTATTGTAACAGAAAACGTAGCTACTTATAATTTTATGAAGGCAAGTGAAGGAGGAGCATTGACACCTGCAAATATTCAAGCACCAATTATTTATAGTAAAATGCTTCATTTTAGAAATAATAATACAATTGCATCAGCTTCTGCCGCAGTTACAAAAACATTAAATTTATCTATGAGTGTTGTCGATGCTTCTAGCCCATTATTTACAGGTTTAGGTCTTTCTAATGGTGATGATATACCATTGTTCCTAACGACTTCAGATGATTATGGACAAGCCGGCGGGAATAGATCAATAGATGTTGCTAACAGCGTTGAAATAACTAGCGACGGTGCTACTCCAATTACAAACACCTTGTTGGCAACAGTTCCTGAAATTACAACCCCAGACCAAGCTATTGGTATTAATTATTTTCCTGCAAATACACATCTTGGTACCGATGCTACTGGTGTTTTGGCCCATGATGCTATTGCATTACCATTTTCTTGGGGCGCTAGTGTAAAACAAGATGGTGGTAATATAACCTCTCAATATTTAACTATTTGGAGAAATGCCGCTTATATGCTTACTGGCTTAGCAAACCCAGGTGGTTTAGTTGCTAACCCTAGCGCTTCTGCTTACGAAATGGTTACTGCTACATATTATCATGATTTTAGAGGAGGGGACGCTTCTTCATTCCTTGGCAATGTTACTACCCCTGGCACTCCTTTAGCAAGTATATCTCGTATATCAAATGTTGATGGCTTTACTGAGTTAAATGTTGTAAATGCTACCACTTCAGCACAGTCAAGATTCAAAAGTGATGGAGACAACATTTTAAGTCCTTCAATAGACTATGTTAGTGTTCGTTATATTGAAGATAGTGGCGATAATTTTTATGATGCCACTTTAGGGCTTCAATTAAAAGTAGGAAGTGAAGTGCATATTAAAACCCTTAGCGGAGGAAAAGTTACAGTTCCTTTAATGCCCGAATCTACTCTTGACTACAATGTAAGCGCACCAAACTTTAATAATGGTGCTCGTGCTGGCGTTGTAGATGGTACAAGCCTTACTGGACCTAGCACAGTAACATATAATCAAGATATTGATGGGGCACGTGCTGATGATTTTACTTTTGAATATTATGGAAATGCTGGTGGTATAGATTTTAATTTTAAAGTGATTGCCGATGGGGCAGGTACAGATATGTACTTACCTTATATACAAGTAGACTTTAATTTATTACAGAAAATACCACAAGAGATAGCTTATGTACAGGCTTCGGCTTATGCTGGGACAGAAGCGGAAGGTGCATCTTCATATACCAATGACCCTATAGTTAGAATGTTTAATGCAGATCCTAATTTTAATATTACTGTGCTTACAGTAGATAACGACGGAACAGGACTTGACCTTACCGGGTATGACATGGTTATTGCACAAGAAACTTTTACTTCTACCGCAAATATATATAAGCCCACAGGACCATTAGGTATTAAAAATCTTTCAATCCCTGTAATTTATAATAAATCTTGGGCTTTAAGAAGTGGTAGAGCTGTTACAGATGCTGATGCTACTATGGCTATTTCACCTGCAACTACGCTTACAGTAAATCCTGCAAATCAAGCCAATCCATTGTTCAGTGGAATCTCATACATAGGAAATGACTTTATGCTTTATAATGAAACATCAGACAATAATGGTGGCACAGGTACTAATTCCATTGATGTTTTGAATGAATTAGATCTTTCAGTAACAGGAACTTTATTAGGTACAAACCCTAATGTTACCGTTGTTGATAAAGCCATTGTAGTTAATGATATTCCTGGAGGCACCAAATTTGGAACAGGCACAGATGATATTCTTCCACTTACTTCTCGAATGATTGCTTTTTCTTTTAATTATGGAGCGATTATAAAAGGAGATGGTGCCAATATTACTTCTGAAGCGCTAACCCTTTGGAGAAATGCTGCTTACATATTAACAGGGCAATCTGTTCCGCCAAATTTATATGTAAATCCTGATTATGTTACTTTAAGCATAGACAAAGTTGGTGAAACGTCTGCTGTTTCTTCTAACGTTAAAGCTATTGGAAATAGAATTTATGTGTCTAATGTAAAATCTGCTACCGAAGTTAATATTTATAGTATTACTGGTGCTTTGGTTAAAACAATTAAAACAAACGAGGATACTGATTTTAATTTCAAAACGGGTATTTGGATTGCTACTGTTAAAACCTTTGAAGGTGCTAAAGCAGTAAAATTATTGACGAGATAATTCGTTTTTAAATACAATTAATGATAGAAGTCGTCTAAAATTACTTTTTAGACGACTTCTTTTTTTTTGTGAAAATTGAAAAGAAATAAATTCATTTTAGCTGGTATACCCAATTTGGTCCTTATTATTGCACCTAAATAAGAACTAGTAGGAAGTTAAATGGGCAGTCCAGAACAAATTAGTAAAATTAAAGCGTCTACAAACGAAAAATATTTAATAGTCTAGATTTAAAAACTTTCATTAGAATCAATAAAACAAAAATGCAAAAACAAACAAGATACTAGCTGCCAATGGCATTACAATCATTAAAAAAGTTAAGGATGCAATTCCACTTTTCAACAAACTAACTAAGTATCCTTGATTATAAAAACGCTTTACAGCTAAAACTAAATAGAAAAAAGTAGTAAGCAAAATTAATAGAGTTAACCAAAAAGGTGCTTTCCACACCAAACCTACTAAAACCATTAAACTAAAAACCATAAAAATAAATGCAAAGAAATAAAAACTAAATACTAAATGATGTGAAAAACTTCCTGTTTTAAAGTATAATAATTTCAAAATAAATGCAAAGATTGGCAACAAAACAAACATAGCAATTGGGATAGTATCTAAAAAAGCTTGATAAATCGAGCCGCCATTTCTTTGTTTATAAAATTTAAGCATTTGTGAATACACTTTTCGGCTAAATGCTCCAGCATCATCTTTCATACCCATAGCCCTGTATATGTCCTTGTCTGGAGCATTAATTTTAATTAATGAATCTACTTTCTTTTGACTAAAATCAAAACTCAAACCCGCTTTTAAATCATTACTACTCAAATCTGCTGCAATACTTTTGTCTTTTATATTTTGGTCTATTCCATTTATCTTTAAAGAGTCCAATATGTTATCATAGTTAGCAGAGTTGGTCATAACAGGGTTTGATTTTTGTAAATTTTTATCAATTTCTTCTACTTGATTGCGACTGATAAAAGAGAATAAAAAGAAAAATACCACTGAAATAAACAAATACATTTGTGCGGGATGCAAATACAGCAATCGCTTTCCCTCTATAAAACGCTGTGCCAAATAACCAGGTTTCACCATGAGTGGTATAAAACTTTTAAAAAAACGGGCATCTACCGAAAAATAATTACTTATAGTGTTGTAAAACAGCACCTTTAAGGTTAGGTTTTCGTTCGATTTTTGTCCACAATGCGGGCAAAATTGAAATCTATCTTCAAATTTTTGTTCACAATTATCGCAAATGATATATTTTTTTCTCATTGAAAAAGTTGGTTTGTATAAAATTAAATATTTTTTCAATAAAAATGCAAATCTTCAATATTTTCATAACTATCTATTATTCAGTTTTTTAAAAATTAAAATTATTTACGTTTTTGCACAAAAAATTGTTAAATAAGCTCAAACTTTTTTTTTGGCACACATGTTGAAAATTTGAACAGTAATTGCGAAAGCCGAAACGCTTAAAAGTAGGCAGAATATTAAATATTTGAATTATGAAATCGCCATCATTTGGAAACCCAAACTCCAATGAAAATAAAGCGATTGCTTCTCCAGTTCGCTATCGCTCGTGTCCATATGACCTATAAAAAACAATAAATATTTACATATGAAAAGAACAGTATTTTTAATTGCAGGTTTATTAATGGTATTAACAACTGCATCAGCAACAGATTTAAGCAAAAACAGCAAAGAAAACGATATCGATGTTACAAAACGCTACCGCTACGCGCAACCTATAGTGTTTGTAGAACGTGGCGTAGAATTTTTAATATTTCCTGATGGTAGTTTCGATTTTAATGCCAATTATCATGATGACTATTATAATTCTAACTCTAGACGAAACACAATTAATGCATCCTACAATGACCCACGAGTAAGCATTAACTATACGTCATCGACACCAAGAAACACCTATATTTCCCGTGATAGAAGTGGTAACATACGAAGTATCGGTAATGTATATTTAAACTACGATAGATATGGAAAAATTACCCGAGTTGGCTCTGTGTTTATAGATTATAGCCGAGGGAGAAACGCTACCCTATCACAAGTTGGTGGCTTAAGAGTTAACTACAACCATTGGGGAGAAATTGTTTCAGTTCGAGGGGTTGTAAACCAACACAATCGTTTTAATGATTACCATATTGATACCCATAATACTTGGACACATAACAACCAACATTGTGATAACGATGACGATTTCTACTATTACAAGCAACATGGTAAAATAAAAAAAAAGAATAAATGGCAATAAAAAATTTCTTGAAACAGACTATCCTCGAGGCAGAGCCATAGAGGTATACTTCGACTAGGCTCAGTACAGGTTTCGCCTGTTTCATTTTGACCTCAGGGTCAAAAACCGAAATTTTGTATTTTACCTCACCCAGAACTGCCTTTTCGGGCAGTTCTGACCTCTCCTCCAAAGGAGAGGTGAATTGGACACCCCGAGGCAGGGCCGTCGGGGAATTATTTAGATTAAAAGCTTAAATGGCATTTAGTTAGTTGAAAATCCTGAACTTAAAGTTTTAAAGTTCAGGATTTTTGTTTTTATAAGTAAGATCGTTTGATTAGAGGTTCTATATAGATTGTTAAAATTTCAAAATATAATATTCAATTACAGGTAGTTATATATACACGTTGTTTTTTGGCACGCTGTTTGTAATTACATAAACGTATCACAATTAATACTCACAATTATGAAAATTTCAAATAAATTTCACGAACACGTAATCAGATTAAATGTCGTGAGTAAAAGGTTTATATTTTTGTTAGCAGGTTTAATCCTTACGGGATTTACCGTTAATGCAACCACAACTCATACAGAAAACACAAATGCTATCTACAACAGAGGTTACGGTAACTCTTTCATTTTTGTTGAGGATGGTATCGAATTTTCAGTGTTCCCCGATGGGCAATTCGATTTTAATATTTTACGTGGCAATTCGCGTTTAAACGTTTCTGTTGGATCACCAAATGTAAATATCAGTTTTAACTCTGGATACGATTATAATGCCTATGTACAATATGACGAATATGGTGCTATTATTCAAATAGAAAACACACCTATTTATTACGATTATTACGGGCGTGTTTCCCAAGTAGGAAACGTAAATATAAACTACAATAACCGTGGGTATGTTACCCGTGTGGGTGGTTTATATGTCCACTATAACAATTATAATGTTTTTTCACATTGTACAGGTTATATAAATGTTTATAATAGACATTATGTGTACAGACCTTGGCATCGTTACTACAGTGTTCCTGCATACGATTATTGTGTCGTTTACAACAGACCATACAGACAGTATTACCAACCGGTACGCTACGTGTACAACAGACCGTTTCACAACAATTACAGACCAAGAACTGCTATTTACAGCAGACGT
This sequence comes from Mariniflexile sp. TRM1-10, assembly GCF_003425985.1. Taxonomy (NCBI): domain Bacteria; kingdom Pseudomonadati; phylum Bacteroidota; class Flavobacteriia; order Flavobacteriales; family Flavobacteriaceae; genus Mariniflexile; species Mariniflexile rhizosphaerae. Next base: position 3,989,956 of record NZ_CP022985.1, on the reverse strand, counting down.
GGTGAAACGATTGAAAGAAACAGAAGTTATGCGACTGCGTACAGAAGCGATAGAAACGTCACCCAAATTAACAGAAATGCAATTTCTAGAAGAGAGCTTTCAGATACTAACAATTCTAGACGTTATGATAGTAATACCAATAGAAGTTCTAAAACAGTAAATAGAATTGATAATAGATATGACAACTCAAATAACAATAGAATTTCTAATAACAATAGAGTTTCTAGAGATAATAATTATCAAAACAATGACACCAAAAGAACCAGAGAAAACGTTAATAGAACTGTAATACAAAATAATTCTAGAACAAATGATGTAAGCCGTACAAGAAAAAATATGGTTGTTCAAAAACCAAATAACAATAATTCTCGTACATATACTAAAAGCAATACAAATACCAGAAGTATGCCGCAAGTAAAACAACGTACCTCGCAAAGTAAACCAAGAGCAGCAGAACAAAGAACTGTTACCAGGTCTACACAAAGCAAACCAATGGCTACGCAAAGTAGAGGTAACTCTGGTAATAAAAATACAAGATCGGAAGCCCCAACAAGAAGACGATCGTAACAATTTTGGTTGGTTAGTTTGGAAATCCCTGCGATAAGTTTGCCTCAAAGCAACATCGTGGGGTTTTCTGTTTCTATTCCCGCGCAGGCGGGAATCTCTTTAATTAACGTGAGTTTAATATCAGATAATAACTTTTGCCTTGTACGAACTAAAAGCCGTTCCTCCAGCAGTTTCTGATTAGGCACATAAATCCCTTTTAATGCCTTATTTCTTAGTGACCTTGCTATCTTACGGGCGTCACGCTTATCACTTTTCTGTTTTTTCTCTTTATTGGTAGTAGGGATATCCGAAGGATTGACCACTAGATTACAAACTCCTAGCTTTTCTAAATCGTGTGCTATCCAAAACCCACAAAACCCTGCTTCATAGGCACTATAATAATTGCCATTAGGAAAATTTCGGTGTAAATAATTTACTAAAACTATAGGTTGCGGCGGTTGGCTAAAAACTTTATGCTCATAACAATCCGTTAAAATACATATTCCCCAACTTTTCTTGTGCACATCTATCCCAATGTAAATACTCTCATTGGAGTAGTCTACTTTTTTTGTAAATTGTAGCTCTTTCATATCTGAAGGTATTATTTGGTTAATTTTATACTTAACAAGTTAATATTTATACTTGACAAGTTAATAATGCCTTCAGGTTTTAGTCTCACGGTTTAAACATACAAACTCGATATAAAACGATATGCAAATTATTGATTGTTATATGATTAAAGAATAGTATTTCTGTCACCTCGAGCGCAGTCGAGAGGTTTTTAGACTTTGACACCTTTAAATGAGGTCTCGACTGCGCTCGACCAGACAGTGTTAATGCAAATAATTGATTATCAGACAAGAATAAATCGAACTCTCTTTAATTAAAGTCTATTTAATCTTCAAATACTTCTTTATAACCAACGAAATATCTTCGGAAACATCCAGCTTTAAAATAGTTAGAACATAAAAAACGCTTGCTAGCAGTGTTTTCAAACCAATGTTAATAATGGGGTGAAATGGAAATTCCCAAAAATAGAAAAACAAAACACTTAGCATAATCAATAATAAAACTTTAGCGGTATCTTTATTAAAAGGCATCATATCAAACTTAATCTTTACAAAGTAAATTTTAATGGAATTATATACCGAAACCGCCAAAAACGTAGCAAATGCCGCCCCATTAATACCAAACATGGGTATAAATAGTATATTAAGAAACACCGTCAAAACCGTTAAAATAACTCCAAACAACAAAACTACTCGATAATAATCGCTATTAAATAGTACCACATTATTACAGCCCATTAAGCAATCGTAAAGTTTTGCTATTCCTACCATAAACACCACAACAAGCCCACCACTAAACTCTTCTGGTATAAGAAGATACAGGGTGTTTATATTTATAATGATGATTAGAAATATAAATCCGCCAATAATAAATAAGGTTTGCGAACTTCGTATGTACAAATCTTTAAGGGCTACCTTATTTTTATCATTTAAATACTGTGCCGTTAATGGTTGAAGAATTTGTTGCATAGAGCGAGATGGCACAACAATAACCGTAGCAATATAGATGCCCACACCATAATATGCTACTTCCTGAATAGGAATGTACATACCCAACATAAACGAATCGATGTCTAAAATAATCGTTGCAATAGACCCTGCAACAATTATTAACGCAGAATATTTTAAAATAGCACGCAAGCCTTCGATTCTATAAAACTTTATAACAGGAAATCTTACTGTGAAGGCATACAGCTTCATAATAAGCATGCGTAAAATATAAACGCCTACTATGCCTACAATGAATTGTTCAACATCCAGCCATTTAAAATATACCGCAAACAAAAGGAGCATCACACCTACCCTGTGAAACACTTCTTTCATGAAATTACCAAAAACGGTTTGCAATTGCGTTTTAGACCAAGCAAAAAACACCTCGAAATACGCCATAGCAATAGCTGATACAAAAATGTACCATACATAATCTTTAACAATGGGATTTTTTTGTGATAACAATTCGCCAATAGCTTCGTAAGTAAAACATCCTATTAAACCAATTGGGATAATAAGCGCTAAAGGCAAAAGGAGCATGAGTGTTAAAAAACTGTTTAACGAATTCTTGGTTTTAAATGCAGAATAGAATTTTATTATAGTGTTATGGGCACCAAACGCCATTAAAGGCATGATAATGTTAGCGGTACTCAGCATAAATGCTACCAAACCATAATACACATCAGAAATAAAATAGGTATATAAAAATAAGGTATTGAGTGCACCAATACCAAAACCAATATAGGTTGAAATGGTGTTTTTAAAAGATTGTGATGTTACAATGCCCATTTATAGTAATTTCGATAATGCCTCTGTTAGCGATTTTCGGCTGTATTTTTGCAAACCTATGGGGTGTACTTGCAATGACTTGTTTTTATATGCTTTATAATGCTCTAAGATAGTTGTTTTTAACAAATCATAATCTGTATAATTAAAGTAGTTGCCAGTATTGGTTTCTTGAATGATTTTTTCAACATCGGAATCTTTTGGTCCAATAGCTACAATAGGTCTGTTAGAAACCATATACTCAAATAATTTCCCAGGAATAATACATTTCGTTTCATCTGAATCTATTTCAATCAACAATAGAATCTGTGATTTTTTTTGATATTTAATAGCTTCTTTATGCGACACATAACCTATATTATTTATATAATCACTTAAATGATACTTTTCAATGGAATAAAGCACATCACCACTAACAAAGCCTATAAAATTAAGCTGAAGATCTTTTAAAAAGGAATCGTTTTCTGCAATTAAATCACTTAAAACCCTCCATAAAATTTCGGGATTACGCTTGGATAATAACGACCCAATATGTGCCAATGTGAACTTAGAATCCATTTTAAAATCCACAACCGATTCTTTATCGTAACCATTGGTTATGACCTCAATAGACTGATTCGTTATTTGCTGAAACTCTTTTTTCGTCTTGAAACTCGTAACAATTATTTGGTCGGCAGTAATTAAAACCTGTTTTTCTAATTCTTTGTGCTTTGCTTTTGAAGATTCCGTCAGTTTTAACTGCTTGTGATACCCGATGGTCGTCCATGGATCCCTAAAATCTGCCACCCACTTCACGCCTAGTTGTTCTTTTAATTTTAAACCTATTAAATGCAGACTATGCGGTGGCCCCGTAGTGATTATGGTTTCTATGTTTTCTTTTGAAATATATTCTGAAAGAAATACTACCGAAGGTTTTATCCAACCTTTACGAGCATCAGGTATAAAAAAATTCCCTCTTATATATAGCAGTAATTTTTCAACGAAGCTTTGGGTTTTCTTTTCGGAAATCACCCCTTTACTAATGGTTTTTGATGTTTTTTCCGAAAACAAATCCGCCAATTTATATGGCTCATTAATAGGTTGCTTAATGATAGTAAGCGCACTAGAAACTTCAGAACTTAAACTATTATCCCTTAAAGGATATCTTGGATTTTCAGGAATATAAACAATCGGCTCAATATTAAAATCTGGCAAATACTTTACGAATTTTAACCAACGTTGCACTCCTGGACCACCTGCAGGCGGCCAATAATAAGTTATTATGAGTGCTTTTTTACGCACCTTTTCCTGATTTCTTTTTAAACTCGTAGAACAAACCTCCTAGCAACAACAAGCCAACCAAAATAGAACTTGCCAATGCAATACTACTGCCTGTTTTTACTACATCGGGGTCGAACTTAAATTCAATGGTATGCTTTCCTGCTGGAATCTCCATACCTCTTAAGGTATAATTTACACGGATATGGGTCGTTTCCTTGCCATCAATAAATGTTTTCCAACCGTTACCATAATAAATTTCAGAAAACACTGCAAATCCCTTATTTGAGTTGTTTGATTGGTATTTAAGATAGTTTGGTTTATGCTCAATTAATTTTATGGAGGCTAGAGAATCCACTTTGAATTTAGGGATTTCTGAAGATTTATAATAAGATCCAAAATCGGAATTATCAAATACAGCAACGTTCTTGTTGTCCAAACTATCCAATACTTTTATTTCTTCATTGGCAGAATCAACACGCTTTAGCTCCTTAACAAACCATGCATGTCCGTTGGCTTCATCGTTTTTATAAGGAAATAGGTTTCCATCTTTATCTTGCGCAATAATGTACTTGGTGTTAAGCATGTTAAGCACATTGATATTGTTCTTGACTATATAAAAATCGAATAACTCGCTGTAACGTTTTAATTCGGCAGCGTTATACCCATTAAGTGAATTGTGAAAATACGATGGCTTAGCTGCACCACCAACCAAATCAAATACGCGATAATAACCGGTGTCCTTTAAAATATAATTATCAACCTCGGTCGCTTCAAAAGGTTTGTTAACTTGAATAGCCGACACAAAGTCGTCGTTGTTTACATAGCGTCTATCTACGCCAACCAAATCAAACAAAATAAGCGCTCCAAAGGCGACAACAACCCATTTCTCTTTAAGCTTGTTTTGCAAATACATATAAATAGCACCTGCTGAAAGCAATACCAAGATTAATGTTCTAATAGTATCGTTAGTGAAAATGGTTCGTCTGTCCTCCCTTAAGGCATCAACAAATGCTTCGCCGTAACTTTGACGATAAAAACCATCATTCGCTCCAACAAAATCAAATAATGACGATTTGAATAGCAAAAACACAAGTGCCAAACCACCTGTTATAATGGCTGAATATTTCAAAGCTTTCAGTTTTTCTTCTTTTTTCTCAAAATCGTTAAACAACCTTACCAATCCAAAAATAGCCAATACGGGTATACATAATTCTAAAATAACCTGGATAGAAGTGACTGCTCTAAATTTATTGTACATGGGCACATAATCGATAAAGAAATCCGTTAGAAACCCTAAATTTTTCCCGTAAGACAGCAATAACGACATTACTGAACCACCAACAAGCCACCACTTTAAGCGTCCTTTCACCAAAAACAATGCAAAAACAAATAAGAATAGCACCACTGCTCCAATATATGCAGGTGCTTCTACAATAGGCTGATCGCCCCAATACATAGGCGCCCGTTTCGCTTCTTGCGCCGCTTGGGTTGTGGTAGCTCCTAATTTTCTAAAAGCTTCGTAGGTAGCTGAATCTTTACCAACATCTTCTCCATTACCACCTCCCATAAATCTAGGGATAAACAGATTAAATGTTTCCGCAAATCCATAGCTAAACTGTGTAATATAATCTTTATCTAAACCAGAAGTAGCTTCTTTTGGTGAGCCATCAGGATTGATGGTTAACTCACTTTTACCACGCGTACTCTCTTTAACGTATTCTTGGGTTGCCAATACATTGGTAGCGTTTAAAGCAATAGATAAAATAACGGCAACCGTTAAAAGGCCAATAGTTTTAAAATAATGAGGCAGCTCTTTCTTTTTATAAGCGTCGATTAAATATGCAACACCTAAAACAAGAACCAAGAGCATCAAATAATAAGTCATTTGAAAATGGTTTGCCACCAGTTCCAGCCCCATCGCTATGGTTGTAAGCAAAAACCCTGCAATATAGCGTTTTTGAAATGTTAGCAAAATACCACTTAAAACCAATGGCATATAAGCAATGGCATGTGCTTTACTGTTGTGTCCAACTCCTAAGATTATTATTAAATATGTGGAAAAACCAAACGCAAGCGCGCCAATGGTTGCCAGTTTAAAATCGACTTTCAATACCAACAAAAGGATGTAAAACCCTAACAAATATAAAAATAAATAATCGGCGGGACGTGGTAAAAACCGAAGTGTTAAGTCTAGTTTTTTAATATAGTTATGTGGATATTTTGCCCCTAATTGATATGTTGGCATCCCTGCAAAGGCACTATTTGTCCAATAGGTTTCTTCACCGGTTTCTGCTCTAAAATCATTTTGCTGCTTGCTCATGCCAATATATTGCATGATGTCGCTTTGAAAGATTTGTTTTCCTTTTAAAACCGGATTAAAATATGCTAATGATATAATAATAAACCCTAGAACAACTAGAACGTGCGGAAGAAGCTTTTTTATTGAAAACTGCATGAAAATATTTTAAAAAAGAATGGATGTGAAATTAGTCAATTTCTTCGTAATCCACATATTCACCAACATCTTTATTTGAAGATTTTGCATTCGGCATTTTATCAATAGTTACTTCACCTTCCTTTTTTTGCTGTTGTTGTTGGGATCTTTGTTGAAATTGACCAAATTGATCTCCAAACTTTTGTTCGGCTTTTTTGGCTATATATTTAAGTAATAAAGGTGCAAAAAGTCTTGAAAGAATCTTTATTCCATAATAAATAAGCAGGATAATTAGTAGAGTTCTCACAAAACCCGTTACAGATGCTTGTTGTAACATAAAAATATTTTTTTTACAAAAATACAATTCTATCTACTTAAAAAGCGTTCAAAAATGATAAAAAAAGTATAAAATATCTATATTTGAAAAGCCTTAACAGGAATTTTTAAGTATCTATTCACGATAACTAAAATAAAAACTTATGATCCAAATCAAATCTACCTTATGCCTTTTACTAAGTCTAATTACCTTACAAGCCTTTTCACAATATACCGATGTTATAAATTCCAACCGTCCAGGCGTCTCTAGAAGTGCCTTTTCTGTTGGTACCAATGTTGTACAATTTGAAGTTGGGCCTTATATGATTAAGGAAAAAAGAACACCTGCAGCCAGTTATGAAGTTGATGGTTTCGGTGTGGATTTTGCAGCTCGTTATGGCTTAATATGGGAAGAATTAGAACTTAATATTGAAGGGACTTTTCAAAGTGACACCAAAACTTACGCCTCTAATATTTCTGCTGAAGACGACCGTGCCAATTTTAAATTTCTAACCATTGGCGCTAAGTATTTAGTATATGATCCATATAAAAATTCTGAAAATGAAAAGCCAAACTTATACAGTTGGAAAGCAAACAATCGCTTTAAATGGAAGTCGTTAATACCCGCAGTATCAGTTTACGCAGGAGCTAATTATGATACTAAAAACAACCCATATACTGCTCCAGGTATTGAAGGATTTAGCCCAAAGGTGATGATTGCGACTCAACACAATTTTTCGGGCGGTTGGGTATTTGTGATGAATTTTATTAAAGATAGAATTGGGACAGATCAGTCTGATTTTCAATATATAGTAACATTAACCCATTCATTCAGCCCAAAATGGGTCGTGTTTGGAGAAACCCAAGGTATACAAAGCGATTTTTATGCCGATAACTTGTTTAGATTTGGTGGAGGTTATTTATGGAGCAAAAATTTTCAATTAGATACTTCCGTCGTTTTCAATACAAAAGACACGCCGTCTGTTTTGGGTATTAATTTGGGCATGTCCTACCGCTTGGATTTCCATAAGGATAAAGAAATAGACAATGGTACTTCAGCAAAAGACGAAGGAGATAGAAGGTCTAGAAAAAACAAATCGAAGAAAACCACAGATGTCATAGAGGAATACAACAAAAAGCAAAAAAGAAAAGATCAAAGTTTCAATTAATTAAAAAAATTTACGCCACCAATACATGATTTCCATAAAAGAAGTAACAACAAAAAGCGACTTAAAAGCTTTTGTAAAATTTCCATTCAAACTATATAAAGATTCAAAATATTGGGTACCTCCTATTATTAGCGAAGAGCTAAAAACCTTCAACAAAAAAGAAAACCCAGTGTTTAACGATGCCGAATCTAGATTGTTTTTAGCATACAAAAATGGTGAACTTGTTGGTCGTGTTGCCGCCATTATAAATTGGCTTGAGGTTAATAACCAAACGCTAAAAAAAATGCGATTTGGTTGGTTTGATTTTATTGATGATTTAGAAGTTTCAAAAGCACTTTTAAATCAAGTTGAAACCATAGGGAGATCCCACAACTTTACATTTACCGAAGGCCCCGTTGGGTTTTCAAATTTAGATAAAGTAGGTGTTGTTACAGAAGGATTTGATGCCATAGCACCTATGGTAACTTGGTATAACCACCCATATTACGCAAAACATTATGAACAAGCGGGTTATATCGTAGAAAAATCATATTCTGAAAGTAGATTTCCTTTTGAAAATGTAAAACCGGAATTCTTCCTTAAAGCACAGGAACTGATAAAAAAGCGATACCAAATTAAGGCATTAAAATTCACAAAAACAGAAGAGGTTATGCCTTATGCCGATAAAATGTTTGATTTATTTAACGAAAGTTATGCATCGTTATCATCCTTTGTTGCGATTACTGATATTCAAAAGGAATATTTTAAAAAGAAATTCATCAGTTTTATAAATCCGGAATACATCAAGTTTGTTGTTGATAAAGATGACAACTTAGTAGCTTTTGCTATTGTAATGCCTGCATTTTCAAAGGCATTACAAAAAATGAATGGAAAACTTTTTCCTTTTGGTTTTAGGCATATTTTGCATGCAAAAAAGCACAGTAAAGAGGTTATTTTTTATTTAATAGGCATCCATCCCGATTATCAAAACAAAGGTGTTCATGCAGTAATTTTTAATGAATATTATGATACGTTTAAAGAAAAAGGCATTAAAACCTGCATTAGAACTCCCGAGTTAGAAGATAATTATGCCATACACCAAATATGGAAACATTTTAATCCTGAAGTTTATAGACGTAGAAAAACGTTCAAAAAAGACTTATAAACTTGATATAAATTTTGACTAAATTAGATGTTAGAAGTACAATATAAGTTAGATATTAGAAGTGCAATATTAGAAGAAAGTTCAGTGTTCAGCGTTCAAAGTTTGTACCGATGAAGTTTGTGATATACGATTACACGCTTAAACAGTTAAAAGTTAGGGTATATTTGCCAACCTTAACTATAGTTTTGTAATGATATCGTTTTTTGATTTTTTAACTATTTAAACACCTGGATATCAGGACACATTACATCGAACTCACGTTTATAACTAAAAAAGAGCTTCAAATTGAAGCTCTTTTTGATATGATATAATTATAATATACTTACTATTCCTCCATAGCAGCCATTACAGCAGCAGATAAGCGTTGGTAAGTACCGTTTTCTAAACGTGCTCTAATAGCATCAAAAGCATCTAAAGTTATTTGAATATCTTCTAATGTATGTGTTGCTGTTGGTATTAATCTTAATAAAATTAATCCTTTAGGTATTACGGGATAAACCACTATAGAACAGAAAACTCCAAAATTCTCACGTAAATCTTTTACTAAAGCCATGGCTTCTGGAATGCTTCCTTTTAAATATACTGGTGTGACACAACTTTGCGTTGTTCCAATATCAAAACCTCTTTCTTTAAGTCCAGATTGTAAGGCATTGGTGTTTTCCCAAAGCTTGTTTTTTAGCTCAGGCATGGTTTTAAGCATTTCTAAACGCTTTCTTGCTCCAACAACCAATTGCATTTGTAACGATTTAGCAAACATTTGAGAACGGAGATTGTATTTTAAATAATCTATAATCTCTTTATCGGCAGCAATAAACGCACCCGTTCCTGCCATGGATTTTGCAAACGTAGCAAAATATACATCGATATCGCCTTGAACGCCTTGTTCTTCACCTGTACCTGCACCCGTAGCACCTTGCGTACCAAAACCGTGTGCATCATCAACTAAAAATCTAAAATTATATTTCTGCTTAAGGGCTGCAATTTCCTTAAGTTTTCCTTGTTCACCACGCATACCAAAAACACCTTCGGAAATAACTAAGATACCACCTCCAGTTTGTTCAGCCATTTTAGTAGCTCTTTCAAGATTCTTTTCTAAACTTACAATATCATTGTGTTTGTAAGTGAAACGTTTACCCATATGCAAACGCACACCATCAATAATGCAAGCATGTGCATCTACATCATACACAATAATATCATCTTTAGACACCAAGGCATCAATGGTAGATACCATACCTTGATATCCAAAATTCAATAAATAAGCTGCTTCTTTTCCAACAAACTCAGCTAACTCATTTTGAAGTGTTTCATGAAGATCTGTATGACCAGACATCATACGAGCTCCCATGGGATATGCAGAACCATACGCCACACCCGCTTCTCCATCAACTTTACGGATTTCGGGATGATTAGCTAACCCTAAATAATCGTTTATACTCCAAGTAATAACGTCTTTTCCTTGAAACTTCATTCTGTTTGATATCTGTCCTTCTAATTTTGGAAACACAAAATATCCTTCAGCTTGAGACGCCCATTTTCCTAACGGACCTTTGTCTTTATAAATCTTTTCGAATAAATCTTTCATTTATTATAAATCTTATTGCTATTAAAAATTAAGACTTAACCATCAACTTGAAGTGGCTTATTAAAAATTAAAAAAAACACTTTGCTAAGTGCTTGATCAAATTAATTATAAGCTTTTTTAGTTCTTAGTTAGTTCGTGCAAAATTAAATATTTATATCCTTTGTACATAATTTTTGGCGTTCAATTATTTATAAAATAAAAAAGAGACAGCTTTTTGCTGCTAAAACAAATGCTACCTCTTAATTATGTACTGTTTACATTATTTTATATATTCTATATTTTGTACCGTGGCTTCATTCATACTATCAAAAAAGCCTTGTTCTTGCATCCATTTATCACTATAGACCTTACTCATGTAACGCGAACCGTGATCTGGAAAAATAACCACTACATAATCATCTTTTTTAAATAAACCTTGCTCACCAAGTTGTTTAAGTGCTTGGGTTGCTGCACCCGATGTATAGCCTACAAAAAGCCCTTCGGTTCTTGCCAATTCTCTTGCTGTGTGGGCGCTTTCTTCATCGGTTACTTTTACAAATTCATCAATAATATCAAAATCGGTAGCAGTAGGGATTAAATTTTTTCCTAAGCCTTCAATTCTATAGGGATAAATTTCTTTTTCGTCGAATTCTTTAGTTTCGTGGTATTTTTTAATTACCGAACCAAAAGCATCAACACCAATAACTTTTATATTTGGGTTTTGTTCTTTTAGGTATTTTGCTGTTCCAGAAATAGTACCACCTGTACCACTACAAGCTATAAGATGCGTAATTTTACCTTCGGTTTGTTTCCATATTTCTGGTCCTGTAGAAGCATAATGTGCATCTATGTTTAATTGGTTGAAATACTGATTGATATATACTGAACTCTTTATTTCACTATGCAATCTTTTTGCTACTTCATAATAAGACCTAGGGTCGTCTGCACTTACATGAGCTGGACACACATACACCTTAGCGCCCATCGTTTTTAGCATATCGATTTTATCGGCAGAAGATTTTGAACTTACAGCTAAAACGCAATCGTACCCTTTAATAATACTTACCATAGCAATACTAAACCCTGTGTTACCAGAGGTGGTTTCTATTATAGTTGAACCTGGAGTTAAAATTCCTTTTCGCTCTGCTTCTTCTATAATGTATGTTGCTATTCTATCTTTTGAAGATTGACCTGGGTTAAAAGATTCTACTTTTGCGTAAAAGTTACCTTTGAATTTTGAAGCTACTTTATTAAGTTTAATAAGCGGTGTATTGCCTACTAAGTCTAATACATTATCAAAAACTTGATTTCTGTGTTTCATAAATGCCTTTTAGGGAAGCTACTGTAATATTAATGAAAATATTTGTAACTTAAAACCTGACAAAAGTAAAACTTTTTTTTTTATTAACCATGAATTCCTTCTAAATCTAACAAAAAGGCATATTCTAAAGCCACTTCTTTTAAGCTTTCAAATCGTCCTGAAGCCCCGCCGTGACCAGCATCCATGTCGGTATGAAGTAATAATTTATTAGTATCGGTTTTTAGCTCTCTTAGTTTGGCCACCCATTTGGCTGGTTCCCAATATTGTACCTGCGAATCGTGCAACCCTGTTGTAACCAGTATATTAGGGTATTGTTTTGCTTCAACGTTGTCGTATGGTGAATATGATTTCATATAATTATAATACTCCAATTTATTAGGATTTCCCCATTCGTCATACTCACCTGTAGTTAAAGGAATGGTATCATCTAGCATGGTTGTAACGACATCAACAAAAGGTACTGCTGCCAAAATACCGTTATATAATTCCGGGTTCATATTTATAATAGCACCCATTAGCATCCCTCCTGCAGACCCACCATATGCATACAAATGCTTTGGTGATGTATATTTTTGCTCTATCAAATATTTTGAGCAATCAATAAAATCGTAAAAGGTGTTTAATTTATGAAGTAATTTGCCATTTTCGTACCAATCCCTACCTAAATATTCTCCACCACGAATATGCGCTATGGCATAAATAAATCCGCGATCTAACAAACTCAGACGTACCGTTGAAAATGAAGGGTCGATAGTTGAGCCATACGAACCATAAGCATATTGCAATAACGGACTTGAACCATCTAACTTCGTTCCTTTTTTATAAACCAACGATATAGGTACTTTTACACCATCACGGGCAGGTGCCCAAATTCGTTTGGATTCATAATTTTCTTTCTTAAATTTACCGCCCAAAACCTCTTGTTCTTTTTTAATCTCGCTTCGTTTTGTTTTGAAATTATAATCAATAACCGAACTTGGAGACGTTAGCGAATTATATGAATAACGCAGCACATCACTATCAAAATCGGGATTATTGCTTATATAAGCTGTATAGGTTTCGCTTTCAAAAGGAAGATAATAATCTTCTTTCCCATCCCAACTCATAATTCTTAGATTATTAAGGCCATTTTCTCGTTCGTTAACGACCAAATAGTCTTTAAAAATCTCAATATCTTCTAATAAAACATCTTTTCTATGCGGAATAACGTCTTTCCAATAACGCTTTTCTGTTTTAAGCGCACTCGTTTTTAAAAGTTTGAAGTTTGTAGCGCCGTCACAATTTGAAATAATATAAAAACTATCATTATAATGTGCTATACTGTATTCAAAATCACGTTTACGCTTTTGAAATATTTTAAATTCTCCATCGGGCGTATCGGCATTTACAAAGCGGTATTCTGACGATACGGTACTTGACGACCCAATAATGATATATTTTTTTGATTTTGATTTATACACAAATGTATTAAACGTTTCATCGGCTTCATGAAAAACCTCGATATCCTCCTTTGTGTCTGTATGTAATTTATGTTTGAAAACTTTATGTGAACGCAAAGTCACTTCGTCCTTCATGCAATAGAACAAGGTTTTATTATCATTCGCCCAGATAGAACTACTTGTGGTATTTAAAATTTTATCTGAATAAATTTCACCTGTTACTAAGTTTTTGATTTGAATGGTATATTGCCTTCTTCCAACGGTATCGGTTGAAAAACTTGCTAAAGTATTATCTGGACTAATAGACATACTCCCTAAGTTGAAAAAAGCAAAACCTTTGGCCATTTCGTTACAATCAAAAAGTATTTCTTCAGGCGCCTCTAAAGATTCCTTTTTACGAAGATAAACAGGGTAATCTTGCCCTTTTTCATAACGTGTTATATACCAGTAACCGTTAAATTTATAAGGAACCGAAGTGTCATCTTCTTTAATTCTACCTTTCATTTCTTCAAACAAATCCTTTTGAAATGCTTCGGTATGCTGCATGACCTCTTTTGTGTAAGCGTTTTCAGCATTCAAATAATCAATCACTTCTGGGTTTTCTCTATCGTTTAGCCAATAGTAATTATCAATTCTTATATCGTTATGTTTAACTATTTTTTTTGGTTTTTTAGTGGCTCGAGGCACTTGGAGTATTGTTTTCAACGGCATTTTATTCTTAAAATTAAGGGGCAAAAATATAAAAATTAAATAGCTTTGTAGCTAATAATAAATTATAAAATTATGTTTGGAGATATGATGAATATGATGGGTAAACTTAAAGAAACCCAACGTAAAGTTGAAGAAACTAAAAAACGCCTGGATACTGTTTTAGTTGATGAAAAAAGCAGCGACAACAAACTTAAAGTTACTTTAACAGCAAATAGAACAATAAAATCTATTGCCATTGATGAAAGTTTACTTGAAGACAAGGAACAACTTGAAGATTATTTAATTCTTACATTAAATAAAGCTATTGAAAAAGCGACTAGCGTAAACGAAGCAGAACTTGCTGCTGTTGCTAAAGAAGGGATGCCAAATATTCCGGGGATGGATTTGTTTAAGTAGATTTTTTAGACTGATTAGATTTTTAGACCATTAGACTTAAATTGAGATTTTTTTAAAATTCCTAGGAATTTTTCATGCATAGCATCGCTGTAATCTAAATGGGTTACTATCCGAAGCTTGTTGGTACCCATACCAATAATATGAATATTTTTATCCTTTAGTTTTTGAATAAACGCTTTTTCATTGACATCGTTATTTAGTTCAAAAATAACAATATTGGTTTCAATAGGCTCCACAGCTTTAATGATTGCTAATTTTGCCAACGCCTCTCCTATTTCTTTGGCTTTTTTGTGGTCTTCAGCTAATCTTTCAATGTTATTGTCTAAAGCATAAAGTCCTGCTGCTGCTAAAAAACCCGCTTGCCGCATATTGCCTCCAAAAACTTTACGAATTCTAATGGCGTTTTTCATAATAGCTTCATCACCAACCAAAAGCGACCCCACAGGGCAGCCTAAACCCTTGCTTAAACATATCGAAATGGTATCAAATACCTCTCCATATTGTTTTGGCGTTTCGTTTTTAACGACTAAAGCATTCCATAATCTTGCACCGTCTAAATGAAATCCTAAACTATTGTCACCGCAAACCTTTCTAATTTTTAAAATATCATTAAAATCCCAACAAGAACCACCGCCCCTGTTGGCCGTGTTTTCTATTTCAACCAATCGCGTCGGACTGTAATAGTAAGCATCGGGATTTATGGCTTCTATAACTTGTTCTGCTGTAAACATTCCTCTATGCCCCTCTATCAATTTACAAGACACGCCACTATTAAATGAGGCACCGCCCGACTCATAATTATATATATGAGCAAATTTGTCACATATAATTTGATCTCCCGGACTTGTATGCAATTTTATTGCTGTTTGGTTTGCCATCGTACCACTCGGGAAAAACAGTGCACTTGGTTTGCCAAACATCTTTGCCACACGTGTTTCTAATTGGTTAACGGTTTCGTCTTCTCTAAAAACATCGTCACCCACTTTCGCTTGCATCATGGCATCCAACATGGCTTTTGATGGCTTTGTAACGGTATCACTTCTTAGGTCTATGGTCATGTTATAAAAATATAGGTAAAGCTATAAAATTATATTAATAATTGTTTTCTGCTCTTGCTATAAATCATATTTTTGTTTAAAATAAAATGAACTATGATAACTTCTGATCAGATAAAAAATCTTAACATCCGCCTAGACAAACTTAGGCACTATCTTTGACGTAGATAAAAAACTTATTGAAATACAAAACGAGGAAGAAAAAACCTTTGATCCTAATTTTTGGAATGATGCCAAAGCTGCTGAAGCCATTATGAAATCGCTTCGTGTGACTAAAAAATGGGTTGAAGATTATAATAAAGCCAAAACACTTACCGAAGATTTAGAGGTTCTTTATGAATTTTATAAAGAAGGCGAATCTACTGCCGAAGATGTTGAAGAACACTATCAAAAAGCCTTTACATTGCTTGAAGATATTGAGTTTAAAAATATGCTTTCCGATGAAGGTGATAGCTTGAGCGCTGTTTTACAAATAACTGCAGGTGCCGGTGGTACCGAAAGTTGCGATTGGGCAAGTATGCTTATGCGTATGTACCTAATGTATGCCGAAAAAAGCGGATTTAAAGTAAAAGAACTCAACTTTCAAGAAGGTGATGTAGCAGGTATTAAAACAGTTACTTTAGAAATTGAAGGCGATTTTGCTTTTGGTTGGCTAAAAGGTGAGAATGGGGTCCATCGCTTGGTGCGTATTTCGCCATTTGATAGTAACGCTAAACGCCATACAAGTTTTGCTTCGGTTTATGTATACCCGTTAGTTGATGATACCATTGAGATTGAAATAAATCCTGCCGATATTGAAATTACCACAGCACGTTCAAGTGGTGCAGGAGGACAAAATGTAAATAAGGTTGAAACTAAGGTGCAATTAACCCATAAACCAACAGGTATTCAAATACAATGTTCCGAAACACGCTCGCAACACGATAACCGCTCCAGAGCCTTACAAATGCTTAAATCGCAATTGTATGAAATTGAGCTGCAAAAACAAATGGCACAACGTGATGATATTGAAGCCGGTAAAATGAAGATTGAATGGGGAAGTCAAATCCGTAACTACGTTATGCAACCCTACAAATTGGTTAAAGACGTAAGAACCGGCCATGAAACCAGCAATGTAGATGCTGTTATGGATGGAAATATCGGTCCGTTTTTAAAAGCCTATTTAATGATGATGGGACAAAAAGTTGAAGACAATAACACATTATGAATCAAATAAATACCATAATTTTCGATCTAGGAGGTGTTTTAATAGAT
Source organism: Mariniflexile sp. TRM1-10 (assembly GCF_003425985.1). Taxonomy (NCBI): domain Bacteria; kingdom Pseudomonadati; phylum Bacteroidota; class Flavobacteriia; order Flavobacteriales; family Flavobacteriaceae; genus Mariniflexile; species Mariniflexile rhizosphaerae. Next base: position 3,973,003 of record NZ_CP022985.1, on the reverse strand, counting down.
TGGAATCCTGAATACGTATTTTTGAACGCATTTAATGGAGACAGAGAAAAAATGCAATGGTTTTTTAATAACATTTGTACCAGCGATTGGAACGAAAACCAAGATGCTGGCTATCCTTTAGCACAAGCAACTAAAGATTTGGTTGAAAAATTTCCGGAGCATGAACATCATATTAAAATGTTTTACGGAAAATGGGAAAATATGCTAGGTGGCCCTATTGATGGCACTGTGAAAGTTCTTGAAAACCTAATTAAATCTGAAAAATATAAATTGGTAGCTTTAACAAATTGGAGCCATGAAACGTTCCCTATTGCCCAAAAACGTTTTGAATTTTTAAAATGGTTTGAAGGTATTGTGGTTTCTGGTGATGAAAAAACAAGAAAGCCCTTTAAGGCTATTTATGATATAACACTTAGCAGATTTAATATTACTCCAGAAAAATCATTGTTTATTGATGACAATTTAAGAAATATTGAAGCAGCCAATGCATTAGGCATCAACGGGATTCATTTCGAAACTCCAGAAAAACTCATTCAACAACTAAAAGAATATAATATTCAACTATAATGATAAAAATACTTCACAATAGTAGATGCAGCAAATCGCGTTGCGGATTAGAACTTTTAGAACAATCTGGAAAGCCATTCGAAGTTATAAAATATCTTGAAGATACTTTATCTGCTAAAGAACTGAAAGACTTAATAAAGCTTTTAGGCATAAAACCAATAGATCTAGTTAGAAAAAATGAGGCTATTTGGAAAACGGAATTTAAAGATAAAACCTTAACCGATGACCAAATAATTGAAGCCATGGTTAAAAACCCCAAATTAATTGAGCGCCCCATAGTTGTTAATGGTTACAAAGCCATCATAGGAAGACCTACCGAGAAAATCTCTGAAATCATCTAAAACACTGGGGTAAATCAAGGTAAGTTAATTAACTTTTATTTAACAGAAACACGTTAAACCATGGGTATTTTTGCAAGTCTAACTTGGAAAAATTAAACATGACCAAAATTTTCATCCCCCTTTTTACCTTTTTTTCTTTTATACTGCACGCCCATACGTTACCAGAAAATATAAACTCCGTTTCTGACAAAGACATAACCATTACAGGAAAAGTTATAGACAAAGACACCAAAGCCCCTTTGGAATATGCTACCGTGACTTTTTTTAGCAAAAAAGAAAACAAAATAGTTGATGGTTGCGTCACAGATGTTAATGGAGAATTTAGCATTAAAGTTTCTAAAGACCTTTATAATATTACTATAGAATATATATCTTATAAAAAAATAACCCTTTCTAATAAAAAAATAGATTCTAATATAAATTTAGGTACGATTGCTTTAGAAATTGATTATGCTTCTTTAGGAGAAGTTGAAATTATAGCCGAAAAAACAACCGTTGAAATAAAGCTAGACAAAAAAATATACAACATAGGCAAAGACCTCACTACAGCTGGAGGAACAGTAAGCGATGCCTTGAACAATGTGCCATCTGTATCTGTAGATGTAGAAGGATCTATCAGTTTAAGGGGAAATGAAAACGTGAAAATCTTAATAAATGGAAAACCTTCAGCTATGGCTGGTTTTGGGGATTCAAATGTTTTAAGTCAACTCCCCGCTGAAGCTATTGAACGCGTTGAGGTTATCACTTCCCCTTCTGCAAGGTACGATGCCGAAGGTACGGCAGGTATATTAAACATTATATTAAGGCAAAAAGAAACCTTAGGTTTTAATGGTTCCATTAACCTAACTCTTGGTAATCCAGATAATGTTGGGGTGTCTGCAAACTTAAATTATCGGACTGAAAAATTCAATTTGTTTTCTAATATTGGCTTCAGATATTTTAACGCACCAAGAAATAGTTTTAACAATACTAAATACTTTGATAAAGTTGTTGATGGTGTGCTAACCGCCCCAGAGTACGAAAGAATTAAAGAAGACCAAAAAGTTACTCGTTTAAATAGAAATTATAATGCCAGTGCAGGCATTGAATATTTTTTATCTAAAAAAACTTCATTAACTGGTAGTGTTTTTTATCGCTACGGAGAAGATGCCGATTTATCGCTCAATAATAGCGAGCGTTTTAATGGAGGTAGTATTGTTGAGAAAACTTTAAGAAGTGAAAAACAAGATGAAAGTGGAGACAATTACCAATTGGCATTAAATTATATTAGTAAATTTAACGACGAAGGTCATGAGTTAACTGCAGATTTTCAATATGAAAAAGGATCAGAAGACCAATCAACTTATATAAACGAAAATTACGTAATAACTAATGAAACCGACCCAGAGCCATTTCAAAAAGAAAATGTATTTTCTGTTGAAGATGAAAATGAATATTTATTTCAGGTAGATTACGTTTTACCTATGGGTGAAGATTCGCGTTTTGAAGCTGGTTATAGAGGAAATTTTAATAATGACAAAAACGATTATCTACTTCAACAAGAAGATATTAATACAGGCAATTTTTTCGTTAACGACACCATAACAAATGTTTTTGATTATACCGAAAATGTAAATGCTCTTTACACCCAATATGGAACAAAATTTGGTCAATTCTCATTCCTACTTGGACTGCGTTTAGAAAACACCCAATTAAAAGGAAATATTGATTCTAGGTTGACAAATGAAGAATTAGAAGCAGCATTTGGATTTCCTATTGACACACAATTTAACAATAATTACTTAGGCCTTTTCCCAACCGTTAATCTAATATACAATTTAGCAGGCGATAGTGAAGACTCGGAAGAAAACATATCGATTGGTTATAACCGAAGAATTAACAGACCAAGAAATTGGTTCATCAATCCATTTCCTTCACGTTCTAGCCGTACTAATATATTCCAAGGAAATCCAAATTTAAATCCAGCATTTGCTAGTGCCTTTGATATAGGGTACCTAAAACGTTGGGATAAATTAACATTAACTACATCGGTTTATTACCAACATGAAACAGATTCCTTCGAGCGTGTTGAAGAAAACACAGGACAACAAACTTCAGATGGTATAGATATTATTAGAACTATTCCCGTAAACCTTTCTACAAACAAAAGAGCCGGAGGTGAATTAGGAATCATGTACAACCCTGAAAAGTGGTTAAGGCTTAATTCCAGCTTCAACTTTTTTCAATTTGAAAAAGAAGGTGAATTTAACGGTGTAGATTATGGCACTAAAAATACTAGCTGGTTTGGACGTTTTAGCAGCAAAATATCATTCCCATCAAGTATCGATTGGCAAACGAATATGAACTACTTTGGGCCAAATGCCAATGCCCAAAGTGAAACCAAAGGTATTTTCTCTATTGACTTAGCGCTAAGTAAAGAAATTTTTAATAAGAGCGCCACAATTTCTTTAAACGTTAGGGATTTATTAAACTCAAGAAAACGAAACACATTAACGGTAACAGAATTCTTTGAAAGAGAAAACGAATCGCAATGGAGACAGCGCCAGATTAACTTATCGGTAATTTACCGCTTTAACCAACAGAAACAACGTAATGAAAAAAACAATTCTAACGGAGGGGTTGATGATGAAATGGAATTCTAAAATAGAATTGCATAAAAACAAAAAAGGGAAGCTAAAATTAGCTTCCCTTTTTTGTGAATATCAATAAGTTATGTTAAGAATTTTGACGCTTAGCCTTCTTCTCTTCTCTAATTTCTTTTAATCTTTCAATTAAAGAACCTCCTATCCAATAAGGGATTACAAAAGTCAATAAGAAAATCATTAACCAAAAGCCTATTGTTAAAATGGTTAAAAAAGCTAAAAATCCTAAATATTGGTCAAAATCAAACATAATTGTAAGTATCTTTTTAAAATCTAACGCAAAGATAATGCAAAGCTACTTGTTATACAATATCAAATTAAAATTTATTAACAGAGTTTTCAAGATTAATTTCATTGTAAAGGTTCGCAATAAAACCTCCGCTACCGCTAAGCCCAATCTCATTAAGTTAAGATATTTAGGTTGTTTTTTGTCCTTCCGAGGCACGAGGACACGAGCTTCAGCGAACTGGCGAAGCAAACTCATACTCGATAAGGAGTTTGGTGAGATTAGCTACGCTGAATCTTCGATTTCCTCCTTCGTCGGAATGACAATTTCCCCCTTAACTTAATAACATTGGACAAGCACCGAGGAATTCTTTAGATTAACAGACTTTTCAAGATGAGTTCATTGTAAAGGTTCACAAAAAAAACCGTTTTTATTTAAAATATCAACTACTAAGTCTAGGCGAATACTGCAATTTTCAATTCTTAAAATTTTATCACAATCTTCTAAATCAAAATTGATATAAGAATTTGGTAAATGAGTAGCTAAATCATTCAACACCCTTTTAGCTGTATTTTCGTCAACAATATTTGTTTTAAAAACCTCAATCATAATTATTTATTGCTCTGGAAACTGACTTTCATCCATAAAAAACACTTCCCATTGATGGCCATCCAAATCTTCAAAACTATGTTGATACATAAACCCATAATCTTGAGGTTCCATATAAATAGACGCACCTGCTTTAACTGCTTTTTTCATCAAACTATCTACTTCTTTCCGAGTATTTAACTGTAAAGCCACTAATACCTCGGTTTGCTTTTTTGCGTTTGAAATGGGCTTTTTAGTAAACTCTTTAAATTTTGCTTTAGTAAGTAACATAGCGTATAACTTGTCGCCCAACACTAAACATGCTGCGGTTTCATCAGTAAATTTAGAATTGAACGTAAATCCCAAAGCTTTGAAAAAATCCATGGATTTAGTTAGATTTTCTACTGCCAGATTAACAAAAAGTTGTTGTACCATAATTAAAATTTTAAATTGATTTCTCTGATAATTGTTTTACAATTTCAAGTGCTTTAGGAAAAGTATTTTTAAAGTAATTTTCAAATTCTTTATCAGAATCCATACTAACTTCTAAATGCGTAATCCCATTTTTTTCAGTTAATGAATAATCTTCTTTTGCTCCAGACCAAGCTTTTGCTTTTTCATCTAAAGGCTGTTCAATAGCGTCTTTAACAATTCCTAAATGTTCAAAACCCATAAATGTATGTGGAACTTTTTTATATATTTTGCTAAACATACCGTGGCCATTGCCATCTAAAAATAGTACTTTGCTTCCCTCCTGCCAATCTGAAACAGCATGAGAGCCTTCACTAAAAACTTTGGTCCATTTACGATACGATGTGTCTTCCCAAAGAACTGACCAAACCGTCTCTTTTGGAGCATGTATTGTTATTTTAAAATTTATTTTTTGTAACATAGTCTTAATTTTATTGAGATTTACGATAGCTTATCATCCACATAACTCCGAATTTATCGGTAAGCATTCCAAAATAATCGCCCCAAAACATATCTTTCATAGGCATTGTTACTGTAGCTGCATCAGATAGACCAGTAAACAATCTATCGGCTTCATTTTTTGAGTCTGTATTAATTGAAATATTCATGTTTTGTCCAAACGTAACTTCCCCAAATTCTGGATTGTTATCGCTACCCATTAAATAGGTTTCTTTACCTATATGGAAACATACATGCATAATTTTGTTAGCATAGTTTTCAGGTATATCGCTGTAACCATCTTCTTGGGGCATATCTTTAAATCTCCCAATATATTCAAATTCACCACCAAAGACGGATTTGTAAAAATTAAATGCATCTTCACAGTTGCCATTAAAGATTAAATAAGGATTAATTGTTGTTGTCATAATAATCGTTATATCTGTTTATAATTTATTGTGGCATTTTACTCATGTCCCTATAAAGGACGCTCCAACGGTGTCCATCAGTGTCTAAAAAACCAAAAGTAACATCCAACCATCTTTTTCACCTGGGCTGCGTAAAGATTTCCCCCTGCATTCTTTACCGTTTTAGCCATGGCATCTACTTCTTCTTTACTTTGGGCATCCATGTTGAATCATACTTCTGTACCCACATTTGGGTTTGATACGTTATGTGCAATAAATCCCTTAAAAGTATCAATAGGAAATAACATCATCACAACGTTCTTATCACCAATAAAAAAGCTTCCTAAATGTTCATTATCAATATGATGTGGATTTTCATCAAATCCAATTTCATTAAAAATTGTTTTGACTACTTTAAATCATTTACCGACAGATTAAGCCAAAATTCTTTTGCCATGAGTTTTGTTTTTTAGTGCTGTTTTACAAAGTTAGCAATGCAAATCCAATACATTAATGTACAAATACGTCAATATAAAGGGTTGATTACGACACTTTAATTAATTACTTTTGATAATCAATAAATACATTATAATGAAACATATATCGGTTTACATTCCAAAAGGACATTACAGCATGGTTAATATTGAAGGAGCTTATCAAATGTTTAATTGGGTAAACAGCTACTATGGGCAAATTAACAAAAGTCCTATATTTAATGTTGAGCTTATAGGTATTGAAAAATCATCAACTCAAACCAACGGCTTGTTTACTATTAATCCGCAGCGCTTGATTAAAGACGTAAAACACACAGACCTTATTATTATTCCTGCCATTCATGGTGATTTAAAAGATAATTTAAAAGCCAATGCTGAATTGTTGCCTTGGCTTGTTAAACAATACAACCAAGGTGCCGAATTGGTGAGTTTTTGCATTGGAACATTTTATTTAGCAGCTTCTGGGTTACTTAATGGGAAGCCCTGCTCTACACACTGGCAATATGCCAATGAATTTAGGGCCATGTTTCCTAAAGCAATATTGATGGATGATAAAATCATGACAGAATCCAATGGTATTTACACTAGCGGTGGCGCATATTCATTTACCAATTTAATGATTTACCTTATTGAAAAATATGCAGGACGTGAAGTGGCTGTTATGGCATCAAAAGGGTTTATGATAGATATTGATAGAGAAAGTCAATCACCTTTTATGATGTTTAAAGGCCAGAAAACACATAAGGATATAGAAATACTTGAAGCTCAAAACTACATAGAACAAAATTATAATACCAAAATAACAGTTGATGAACTTTGCGGGAATAGCAACGTCGCTCGTAGAACTTTTGAACGCCGATTTAAAAAAGCTACAGCAAATACAGTATTGGAATATATTCAACGTGTTAAGATTGAAGCTGCTAAAAAAGAATTAGAACATGGTAGAAAAACAGTAAACGAAGTTATGTATGAGGTGGGCTATAATGACACTAAAGCTTTTAGGGATGTATTTAAAAAAATAACCGATATGACTCCTATCGATTATCGAAATAAGTTTTCTTTAGCATATAATTAAGTGAAATAAAAAGAGGCTGTCTAAAAAATCCTTTTAAATTTAATTTGTCAGGTTGAGACTTTTGTTAAAGTTTTTAACTAGCGAATGCGATGACGTATTTTGTGCAAGTTTAACAAAAAGTCACAATATTTCCGAGGCACAGCGTAGTGTTTATATACCTGTGGTTGAGTATGGTTTTCAGAAAATAGGGGTAGCGATTATGGTGCTTATTTATAATAATGCCCGAATGGTAGTCTAGCAAGCATAAAAATTTTCTGGGTGTGATTTTAAAAAATAATGTAGGATGAAAAAAATCAGGAAAAACGCAGGAGGGATCGATATCGGAGCCAAAAAAATCTTCATAGGTCTTGAAGATAAGGAGGTTCGCAGTTTTGATACCTTCACATCAGATCTGGAACAGGCGGTATCTTACTTAGAGGAAAACAATGTAACCTCAGTGGCCATGGAAGCCACGGGAGTGTATTGGGTCATCCTCTATGATATATTGAAGGCAAGAGGCATCGATGTATGGTTGGTGGATGGCAGGAGCACAAAACAAGTTCCAGGCAGAAAGACCGATGTAAAGGACTGTCAATGGATACAGCAATTGCACAGCTATGGTTTGTTGAACCGTTGTTTTGTTGCAGATGAACTGGTACATGAACTAAGGAGCTATCAACGCCTGCGCGAAGATCACATCCGTAGTGCTGCTATGCATATTAACCATATGCAAAAAGCACTGACCCTGATGAACGTTCGGCTAAAAGAAGTTCTGGACCAAGTTCACGGGGTAAGTGGATTGAAAATAATCAGGGCGATCTTAAAGGGCGAAAGGGATCCCGGGGTTTTGGTAAAGCTATGCCATGGGAGTGTGTTGAAAACAAAAAAGGAACTGATCCTTAAATCCTTGAAAGGGCACTACAATGAAGCAGGGCTATTTGCTTTGGGCCAAGCAGTGGTGTGCTATGATTTTTATCAACAACAAATTGCCGGTTGTGATCTGAAAATGGAAGAAGTCCTTAAAAAGATGGGGGCAAACCGGCCTAAAGTATCAAATAAGGCAACTCCACGAAAAAACGTGAGGCACCACAAACCAAATATAGAAGGAATGGACCGTTATCTATTGCAAATATTTGAAGGCAAAGATGCTACGGTCCTACCCGGTATAACAGATTATAATTGGATGCAGCTCCTATCGGAAATAGGGACTGATTTACATAAATGGAAAACAGAAAAGCATTTTACTTCCTGGTTGGGACTGGCGCCAAAACAGCACCATTCGGGCAAGATGAAAAAAAACTATAAGGCTAAAGGACAACCAAAGGCCGGCCTGATATTTAAGCAAGCGGCCACGAGCCTGCTCAACAGCAAGAAAATTGCATTGGGTGCTTTTGGCAGAAAGATAAGGGCAAAGAAAGGGGCATCACCGGCAATAAAGGCAATGGCAAGAAAACTGGCAGAGCTCTATTGGAAGCTATTTGTTAAAGGACTGTCATATGTAGAGAAGGGAATCAAAGATTATGAGGAGAAGATCTTGTTTAATAAACAAAAGAACATTATGAAAATGGCAAGAGAACTTGGTTTGTCAATTAGCTATAAAACAGCGGTTTAGCAAATACGTCAATGGTAGCTTGTCGAATACCTAATAGCCAAAAGCCATTAGCCAATAGTCAATAGTTGGCGGTCAACAATTCAACAATAATAAAAACACCCCCAATGCCAGGAGCTTGTTGAAGTCCTTTATTTAAAAAACGTCCTTGGTAGGTATCATTTTTATTCTAAAAACAGCAATACAAAATGATGTTTAGTTTGTCAGACTGAGCTTGTCGAAGTCCATTACTGGCACTTCTTCTTTATAGCTTCGACAGGCTAATACTTCGACAAGCTCTGTATGACAGGCTATTTTAATACCATTTCCTTTCTTAAATTTATAAAAAACAAATCTAAAGGAGCTTGTCGAAACCGATATTGATTATCAGTAAGTTAAAATATTTAAACAAGCTCAATATAACATAGAACCCAACTTTTTAAAAGATAGCCTCTATCTTTCTTTGAAAAAATTTTAATTCAAATTAGGTTGTGGCGTCATTCTTAAATAAGGCTTTATTTCTTTATGTCCTTTTGGGAACATCGCCGGTATTTCTTCATTTGTAATTGCAGGAGAAATAACAACATCTTCACCGTTTTTCCAGTTAGCTGGTGTTGCTACTTTATGGTACGCTGTTAATTGTAAACTATCTATAACACGTAATAATTCTTCAAAATTCCTACCTGTAGATGCCGGATAGGTAATAATAAGTTTTACTTTTTTATCATCACCTATTACAAATACTGAACGCACCGTAAATTTATCGCTCGCATTTGGATGGATCATATCATACAATTCAGAAATCTTTCTGTCTTCATCTGCAATAATTGGGAAATTTACTGTGGTATTTTGGGTTTCATTGATATCCTTAATCCAACCTTTATGAGATTCTAAACCATCTACACTCAATGCAACTACTTTCACGTTACGCTTATCAAACTCTGATTTATATTTTGCTACGGTACCTAGTTCGGTAGTACAAACTGGTGTATAATCTGCGGGATGTGAAAATAATATTCCCCAACTATCCCCTAACCATTCGTGAAAATTAATGGTTCCTTCAGTAGACTTCGCTGTAAAATTTGGAGCAACGTCTCCTAATCTAATTGTTGCCATATTATATATGTTTATTATAAATTAATAAATGTATTATCTATATGCTAAGTTACTTTTTTTTATTCAATTATTAAAAATGAAGGCGTTATATCTCTGTTAAAAAAACTTATAAAAACTAACAAATATCTTACCAATAAAAACCATAAAACAGTTAACTTTGCAACTTAAATTAAATCATTTTACGATGAGTTTTAGAATAGAAAAAGATACCATGGGCGAGGTAAAAGTACCTGCCGATAAACTTTGGGGAGCACAAACAGAACGCTCTAGAAATAATTTTAAAATAGGGGCTCCGGCGTCTATGCCTCTAGAAATAATTTACGGGTTTGCCTATCTAAAAAAAGCCGCTGCTTATACCAATTGTGAATTGGGCGTTTTGCCGATTGAAAAGCGTGATTTAATTGCTGCGGTTTGTGATGAAATTTTAGCTGGTAAACATGATGATCAATTTCCGCTTGTAATTTGGCAAACAGGTTCTGGAACACAAAGCAATATGAACGCTAATGAAGTCATTGCCAATAGAGCGCAGCAATTAGCAGGTAAAGTTATTGGTGAGGGTGAAAAAGCTATTCAACCTAATGATGATGTTAACAAATCGCAATCTTCAAACGATACCTTCCCTACAGGTATGCATATCGCTATTTATAAAAAAATTATAGAAGTAACCATTCCCGGTGTAAAACAACTTCGTGACACTCTAAAGAAAAAATCTGAAGCATTTAAAAACGTTGTAAAAATTGGTCGTACCCACTTAATGGATGCTACACCACTAACGTTGGGACAAGAGCTTTCTGGTTACGTTGCACAGTTAGACCATGGTTTAAAAGCCTTAGAAAACACCTTACCGCATTTAAGCGAATTAGCATTGGGTGGTACTGCTGTTGGAACTGGTTTAAATACCCCAAAAGGGTACAGTAAACGTGTTGCAGAATATATTGCACAATTTACCGGACTTCCTTTTGTTACTGCACCTAATAAGTTTGAAGCACTTGCTGCACACGATGCGATAGTTGAAACACACGGAGCACTAAAACAATTAGCTGTTTCTTTAAATAAAATTGCAAACGACGTTAGAATGATGGCTTCTGGACCAAGGAGTGGCATTGGCGAAATCATTATTCCTGCAAACGAACCAGGTAGTTCTATTATGCCTGGAAAAGTAAACCCAACACAATGTGAGGCCTTAACAATGGTTTGTGCACAAGTCATTGGTAATGATGTGGCTATTTCTGTAGGCGGGCTACAAGGCCACTATGAATTGAATGTATTTAAACCCGTAATGGCTGCAAATGCCATACAATCTGCTCAATTAATTGGTGATGCTTGTGCTAGTTTTGATGAACATTGTGCCGTTGGTATTGAACCAAACCACGAAGTAATTAAGAAATTATTAAACAATTCATTAATGCTGGTTACTGCATTAAATACAAAAATCGGCTATTATAAAGCTGCCGAAATTGCAAATACAGCCCATACTAACGGTACGACTTTAAAAGAAGAAGCCATTAATTTAGGCTATGTTACTGCTGAAGATTATGATGCTTGGGTAAAACCAGAAGACATGGTTGGTGGTCTAAAATAACATTCCCACCCATTGTAAATAAAAAAAATTGTAAATAAAAAAACAGGTAAATTAATTTACCTGTTTTTTTTGGTTGGTTAGCTATCAATCCTTTTTAGTATAAATAGGAAATCGTTTCAAATATATAATTTAACATTTTCTTAAGTGTTAACAAATGTTAATTACCATAAATTTTCTTTCTAATTCTGCTTAATTGAACTGCTGTAATCCCTAAATAAGAAGCTATATGATACTGTGGTATTAAAGCATCTACGTTGGGTATTTGCTTTTGTAATTCCATATATCGTGCTTTGGCATCTAATGAAATTAATTCTACCAGTCGTTTTTCATACATCATATATGTCACTTCTAAAATCCTATAATACAACGTTCTAAGCGATTCGTTTTTTTTGCACAACTCTGTAAGCTTATAATAATCTACCTCATACATTTCAGAATCTTCAAGGGTTTCAAAAACAAACAATGATGGCGTTTTTTGAATTAAAGCTGTTAACGGCCCAACAAAACTTAATGGCATATAAAAACTTTTATTATATTCTTTACCTGATTCGGTGCTTAAGTAACATCTAACAATTCCAGAAACCAACATAAATACTTTTGAAGGCGTTTCACCCAGCTTTACAATTTGCTTACCTGCTTTTACAGTTTTTAGCTCAGAAATTTTTAAAAGGTCTTCTCTAATGTCTTGTGATATATTGCTAAAGGAATTTAAAAAGTTTGCATGAGAGCCTGTTTGATTCATATAAGAGAGACTATATTAAATGTTTAGTTAGTGTAGGTATAGAATAATACGAAAATATTTATACACTTTAAAATTACATCTTCTCATACTTATGTCCTCAATTTTTCTACAATTTGCATATAAATTTGTTTAGATGTATTAAATTACGCAAACGCTAAACATTATTAAACAAAAAAAGCCTTAGAACTAATCCAAGGCTTTTCATTAAATATTATATGTAGTTTATTTTAAAGTGAACTCTGATGTAGCTACTAAATCTTTTTCGTTAAAAACATTTACAATGTAGCGTCCTTTTTGAAATTCAGAACTACCTTTAGATGCAACAAATTCACAAACATCTAAACTTGAATTTTCATAATTGAATTTACTTATAATACTGTAGTTAAAAGTTTTATCTCCAAACATAACTTGCTCGTTTAGACCTAACGTTTTGCTTTTTGGGTCAATAACTTGAACGTACAATTCTTGATCACCAGACTGAACCAATTTGTTTTTTGGTACAGTAAAACACACTCTAATTTTATCCGTACGACTAGCTCTTTCTGTTGGTATTAATTTTCCTGAAGTTCTTTCAATGACTCCAAAACCTTTCATGTTTACAGCACCTAACACTGCGGCATTTGAAACCACATCAGCTAATGCTGTATTTTGGATTAACAATGAATCTGAGAACATAGTGCGTTCTTCCAAACGAACACGCGTACTGTCTAAAGATGTTGCTAAATAAGAATTTTGTACTTTTAGTTTATCGTTTTCAGCTAACAAAACATCCATTTCTTTTTGCAATGATGCATATTTTTGTTTATAACTCCACAAACTCTTAACGTTAGTTTCAGAAATTTTTAACGAATCGATTAATCCTTGAATACGTCCTCTTGCTTCAATCAAATCGTTATTAGCTACTTCATTCTCGCTAATGGCTTCATCGTATTGTTTTGCCATTGCACTTAAATCGTTCATTACTAATTGTTTTTGCTCGGTTAAGTCTTTTTGAACTTTCGAGCTTTTTTGGTACAAATTCATTGTGTAAAATGCAGTTCCTAAAAATAAAACCAATGCAATACCCAATGCTACCTTAAGCCCCATACTACTTTTGTTGTTTTCCATAATCACTTGTTTTTAATGTTTTTTAAAGTCTAATGTTTTTTAAATATAATACTTTATTTTTTTTAATACTATAAATAAATAATGATGTATTTTTATTTCATAATTTATTTACTTTTTTATGGATAAACTGGTTTTATTTAACAATACAACTTTAAACGAATTATTAAACAAACGCCAAGGTGAATCCAAATTTGGTGAACATATTCAAATATTAACCACCATCTCCAATATATACGACCAACTTATAAATTTGGATGTCACTCATGTAATTATTGGTTTACCCGAAGATGTTGGTGTGTATGCAAATTACGGGAAAATGGGTGCGTCAAAGGCTTGGGGTGCTACATTAAAAGTTTTATTGAACATACAAAGCAATGAGTTTGTCAAGGCAAACAAGGTTTTAATTTTAGGGCATCTTGATTTTACTGAAGAATTAATAAAGGTTTCTGAACTAGATCCAGATAAAAAGAAAAGCATTGCCAAAGCTAGAAAAATTGTGAGCGAGATAGATAAACACGTTACATATATTATTCAGCTGATTGTTTCGGCAGGAAAAAAGCCTATTATTATTGGTGGCGGGCATAACAATGCTTATGGCAATATAAAAGGCTGCAGTTTAGCTTTAAAGAAACCTATAAATGTTATCAACTTTGATGCACATTCCGATTTTAGACCCGAAGAAGGTCGCCATAGCGGAAATGGTTTTAGTTATGCTTACGCGGAAGGGTTTTTAAATAGCTATTTTATTTTCGGATTGCAAAGAAACTATACTTCAGATAAATTGTTTAAATCGTTGAAAAAATTCAAATTAATCAAATATAATGTGTTTGAAGATTTAGCTGTTGGCAAAGAATTGAAGTTTAAGGAAGAGCTTGAACGTGCTTTAAATCATGTAGCCGACAGACCTTTTGGTGTTGAAGTAGATTGTGATGCCATAGAAAATATACCAAGTAGTGCCATGACCCCAAGTGGCTTTAGTGTTAATAAAGCAAGAAGTTTTGTTTCTTATTTTGGTAAGAATGTAAATGCTTGTTATTTGCATATCTGCGAAGCTGCCCCTACTAAAAAAACTGAAACACAAGTTGGTAAGCTCATTGCCTATTTAATTGCTGATTTTATTGAAGCGTATGATTGCTGAAAATGATTCCTTTTGAAAATGAATATATAAAATAATGTCATTCACAAAAAAAAATACGATTTTGCAGAGGTTGCTATCAAAGCTAATTTTCTCTATAAAAAAATAAATGATACAAAAATGGCTTTTAGATAAAATTTAAACAGTTTCTAAGGTGTTAAACTAACTTATGTATTAGTGCATACTGCAATAATACAATGGTTCTGGTATCGTATATCTCACCGTTGTTAAGCATGGCAATCGCTTCTGTAAATGGTAATTCCAGAACCTCAATATCTTCGTGCTCACTTTCCAAACCTCCACCAGCGCTTACCTTCATAGCATCGGTATATTCTCCAACAAAAAAATGCATTTTTTCAGTCATAACACCAGGCGAAGAATAGGCTTCAAATACTTTTTTTACTTCTTTTAACCTATAGCCTACCTCTTCTTCCGTTTCCCTTATTATACAAGCTTCAGGATTATCTTTATCTAACATGCCTGCACAAATTTCAATTAATAAGCCATCTTTATTATCATTTAAAAAAGTGGGCATTCTAAATTGACGCGTTAAAATAACACGACCTTTTTCTTTATTATAGAGCAAGATACCTGCTCCATCACCTCTATCGTAACATTCCCGTACTTGAGTTACCCAGTTTCCGTTACTTAACCTATAATCGAATGTTAATTTGTTTAATGTATAATAGTTGTTGGAAAGTACTTCTGTTCTAATGTTCTTTAATTTATCAGACGACATCATTAATAGTAAAATAAGTTTATCAAAATATGAGAGGCAATTTCGGCAAAAAAACATCAAATTACTACAACATTTAACTATTGTTGATAAAATTTATTACCAATTCATTATTTAACTCTCTGCCTATAATGCTTAAAAACAAATAGAATATCTTCTATTTATTCGTATGACACATTATATATTATATGTTTTTAATGTCATCATTTATAGTTGTTTAGTAAGTAAAATACATTATATTTGACTAGCTATTAAATCTAACTTTTTTCTATAATGACATCAAATTTTTTAACCTCCTTTCAACCTATAACACTTGCAATAAGCCAATCAAATATTGTAACCATTTTAGTTATAGTTGTTGTTTTCTTTTCTGTATTATTGATTTTAGGTATTAGAAAGTCTTATAAACTGAAAAAAGAGAATGAACGCTTAGATAAAATAAGCGAGGAAATGGCAAAACAAGAAACAACCTATAAAGATTTTACTGATGGCCACATGTATGGTGGCAATTAATCATAATTTATAAATAAAAAAAGCCTGCTATAGCAGGCTTTTTTTATTTATAAACAGGTCATTCATTATCAACGAACCAATTTTTTATACTTTATGCGCTTAGGTGTTAAGTCGCCTCCTAAACGTTTCTTTTTGTTTTCTTCATATTCACTGAAACTACCTTCAAAGAAATATACTTGGCTGTCACCCTCAAAAGCTAAAATGTGGGTACAAATTCTATCTAAAAACCATCTATCATGTGATATGACTACCGCACAACCTGCAAAATTCTCCAAACCTTCTTCTAAAGCACGTAAAGTATTTACATCAAGGTCGTTAGTAGGCTCATCCAGAAGCAACACGTTGCCTTCTTCTTTAAGTGTCATGGCTAAATGTAACCTGTTACGCTCACCACCTGAAAGCAATTTTACTTTTTTGTTTTGCTCACCACCAGAAAAGTTAAACCTGCTTAAATAAGCTCTGGAATTTACTTCTTTACCTCCCATTAAAATAAGCTCTTGCTCATCACTAAAATTCTGCCAAATGGTTTTTTCGGGATCTATATTAGAATGTGCTTGGTCTACGTACGCAATCTTTGCTGTTTCACCTACCAAAAACTCACCTTTATCTGGGGTTTCTTCGCCCATAATCATTCTAAAAATGGTGGTTTTACCGGCACCGTTAGGTCCAATAACACCAACAATTCCTGCTTGTGGTAGTTTGAAATTTAAATTTTCGTATAACAATTTATCATCAAACGCCTTGCTTACACCAACCGCTTCAATAACATTGGTTCCTAAGCGTGGTCCATTAGGAATATAGATTTCCAGTTTTTCGTCAAGCTGCTTTTGATCTTGACTCATTAGCTTATCATAATTATTTAAACGCGCCTTTTGCTTGGTTTGACGTCCTTTAGCACCTTGACGTACCCATTCCAATTCGCGCTCTAAGGTTTTTTGACGTTTAGAAGCTGTTTTACTTTCTTGTGCTAAACGTTTCGATTTTTGGTCTAACCACGATGAGTAATTACCTTTCCATGGAATACCTTCCCCTCTATCCAACTCTAAAATCCAACCTGCGACATTGTCTAAAAAGTATCTATCATGCGTTACGGCAATAACAGTTCCTTTGTATTGTGCCAAATGATGTTCCAACCAATGCACCGATTCTGCATCTAAGTGGTTGGTAGGCTCATCTAGCAATAACACATCTGGTTCTTGTAAAAGCAATCTACATAAAGCGACACGACGGCGCTCTCCTCCAGACAATACACTTATTTTTTTATCACCATCAGGCGTTCTAAGTGCATCCATAGCAATCTCTAACTTAGTATCCAGTTCCCAAGCATTTGATGCGTCAATTTTATCTTGAAGCTCAGCTTGTCTGGCCATGAGTTTGTCCATTTTATCTGGGTTAGAATAAACCTCTTCTAAACCAAACATATCGTTTATCTTGTTGTACTCATCAAGAATAGCTACAGTTTCAGCTGCACCTTCTTTTACAATTTCCAAAACGGTTTTACTCTCATCTAGTTTTGGTTCTTGCTCTAAATATCCAACCGAGTAATCTTGCAAAAATGTAACATCACCCTGATAATTCTTTTCAACACCAGCAATTATTTTAAGCAAGGTAGATTTACCAGAACCATTTAAACCTAAAATTCCAATTTTAGCCCCATAAAAAAAGCTTAAATAAATATTTTTTAACACAGGCGTATTCGCCCCTGGGAATGTCTTGGTTAAACCAGACATTGAAAAGATAACTTTCTTATCGTCACTCATTATACTCTACCTTTTAAAGCGTTAAACACCCAAGCAATGGCAAAAAAACCGATCCCTACTGCTGCAAAACCCCAACCAGCTACATCATCGTATCTAAAAGCGCCCATTAAAATTAATGCGACACCAACTATAATCATAATTGTTGTGGCCCAAGCCAATACTGTATTTTTATTCATTGCCATAATTAGTTATTTAGTTTTAGGGCGCACCCTTGAAAAAACAAGGTCGGGCTTTCCGCTATATCTTTTTTATATGTACTTAAAGAATCTCTCGATAATAATACCACATAAAAAAGGATGCCGCTGCAATCCCTTGCGCAAATTTACAGCACAAATATCGCATTTTTAAATAAAAAAGACCGCCTTTTGAAAGCTTAATTTTAACTTGATAGGAAATCCATTTTAGCATTTAGAAATTACTAAATACAATAAGTACTTTTGTTTAATCTAAAAAAAAAGTATAATTTATTTATGCTTTTATACACTAATTCTAATTCATGTCTATAAATTATTTAAATTTACTCGTTATTTTACAATAAATCTATAGAAGACAAGTTGAAGGAATATAATCATTTAAAACTTGAACTTGGAAATTATTGGATTCCAAAAATAATAATATGAAACACCCAATGAGAAGCGCATTCACATGCGAAGATGATTATAAAAGGTGTTCCATCTGACAATTAAAAAACAACATATATAAACAAATGAAAATATTTGCCCCTTATTTTCTGTTTTTTTGTATTGCTATACAAGCGCAAACCGGTAAAGGAATTACAACTCCAAAAGCGGATTTAAGAGGTGTTTTTGTGCCTTCCATATCCAGTCTTTCTTGGCCAACAAACCGCAACGCAACACCCACTGAACAACAAACAGAACTAATTACAATTTTAGACAATCTTAAAGCAAACGGTTACAATACAGTTTTCTTGCAAGTACGTCCAGAAAGTGATGCTTTGTATGCCTCATCAATCGACCCTTGGTCTTATTGGCTTACGGGAACACAAGGAAAGGCACCCTCCCCATTATGGGATCCTTTGGAATTTGCAGTTACAGAAGCACATGCGCGAGGTCTGGATTTACACGCTTGGTTAAATCCGTACAGAGTTAAACAAACACCAGCAATGGTATTAGCCCCAAATAATGTGGCAAATTTACATCCAACATGGACTTTTCAAGCTAAATTAAATAACACTGATAAGGCATTGTCTTTAAAAATGCTTAATCCAGGACTTCCTGCCGTAAGAGATTACATAGTTAGTGTAGTTCAAGATATTGCTAATAGGTATGATGTTGATGGTATCCATTTTGATGACTATTTCTATCCATATTCTGGTATGGAAGCTATCCCACAAGATGCTCAAACATATAGAGATAATAATCCGACCTGTATTCCCACTATAGAAGATTGGCGCAGAAATAATGTAAACCTAATGATTGGAATGGTTTATGACGCCATACAAACCATCAATATTAACAATAATAAAAATATCGTATTTGGTGTGAGTCCTTTTGGAATTTGGAAATCGGGTACACCATCAGGCATTAGCGGCACTTCTTCATTCAGCGATTTATTTTGCGACCCTATTTCTTGGTTAAATGCGGGTAAAGTAGATTATTTAGCGCCTCAATTATATTGGAATATAAATGGAAAACAAGATTATACAGCGCTTTCTAAGTGGTGGAATAATCAAGCAAAACTTTATTGTAAACAACTGTATGTAAGCCAGGGCTTTTATAAATTGGACGGCAAAAAAGCTTGGGAAACCACAGAAATTCAAAACCAAATCAATCAAAATAAAACGGAAATAATGGATGCTAGTTTTGGTCAAATAGCATACAGTTACAATGCTATAAAATATAATTTGAAAGGATTAAATGGGCTTTTAAACAGTACTCACTTTAAGTATAAATCTTTTGCACCGCCCATTTTAGGTACAGGTAAAGATAGCATCTGCCCTATAAAGCCTGCAAATATTAGATTTGAACCTTTAAAGATTTTATGGGACACGCCAGTAGCTGCTCCAGATGGTGATTTACCTGTGAAGTATGTTGTTTATGTCTTTGATAATGCTAATGAAGCCATTTTGAACAGGAATGATGGTTCTAAAATACTTGACATTATAGCAGGAAATGAATTGGCATTAACCCAAACTCAAATAGATACTAAAGTTTTTGTGGTTACATCTTTAGATAAAAATAACAATGAAACAGGTGATTTTACAGAACCTTTTAAATTTGGAATTACAAACACAAAAGTGAATGAGTTAGTAATAAACCCCATAGCTGACGATCTTCAAATAAGTATTGAAAATCCCAATTTACAAATAAAAAAATCCATTTAGAGATTGTCTAAGTTTTATTCTTAGGTTCTTTTATGTGCCTTTTTCCGCCATACTTCAGCTATTTTTCGGTCCATAGCTATGGCTATGAATCTCAAAACACCTTCGCCTGACGAAAAAACACACTCTACGATAGTCCAAAAGCCAAATTTGGGGAGTCTCTTATTTATGCCTTTTTTTTACTTACACCATTTTGATATATCTCTAAAAAAACGGGGAAATCCATAAAAAGATATCCCCGTTTTTTGTCCTCTGAAGAGTAAATTCTTTAGATTAAAAACTGATAATTTTGATTTCGGATCTCCTGTTTTGTTGATGCTTGAGTTCAGTACATTTAACATGATCATCACATTCATTAGTAAGCTTTTCTTCTCCAAATGCTTTACCAACAACTCTATCATTTTCAACAGCATTATCAAATAAATAATCGAGTGTGCTTTTTAATCTGCTCTCAGAAAGTTTATGGTTATAAATATCAGAGCCCCTGGCATCGGTATGTGAGGTGATTTCTATTGACAATTTTGGGTGCTCATTTAATATTTGCAACAATTTATTTAATGTATTTTTAGATACTACTGTTAAACTTGATGAGTTGAAAGGGAAATGTATTTTTTCTAAAGCATCTATTTTACTTTGTATTTTATTTCTAGTCTCAGCCTTTTCCTTTTCAAGTTCAGCAAGCCTTGTTGCTTCTTTCTCCTTTTCTAATCTTTCACTTAATAATCTAGCTTCTTCGGCTTGTTTATTGGCTAACATGATAGAATCGCTAACTCGATTTTTTTCATTTTCTTCATTAATTAATTCTAACTTAGCTTTTCCTTCTTCTGTTAAATCTTTTTTAATATTAAATCTGTATACAACACCAACAGCGTGTTGTAAATGGTCTGTATAATTACGATTCATAGTCCATTTACCTGATGTGTTTATATCCAATCCCCATCTATCTGAAAACCATGTTCTAAATCCTAATACAGCATTATAGGTTCCTCTAGAAATGTCATTAGAATGTGTATAACCAGCTCCTACACCAATATATGGATCAAACCAACCCGTTTCTCCAATAATTTTATTCAAATCATAACTTAATCTGGAATCAATAGAATAATAATCTTTATCATCGGTAACTGGCAAACCATCAGCAATCTTACCTTTTTTATATTTGTTGTAAGAAGCAATTGCCTCAAGTCCTAACCCGCTTTTAAAATATTTTCCGATACTTAATCTAGACGGGAATGGTACCGCATTCCACCCTTCTTTAAAATCAAATAATTTATGGGATCTATCATCGGAATCATCAACAATATTAAAGCCTATTCCAAAAATCCATGAACTAACAATGGTTGAATCTTTTTTTGTAAGTTCGGGAGTTTGAGAATGAATTATAAAAGTATTGGCAATAAGAAAAACCAAAAAAATTTCTTTTTTAAGCATCATTGTAATCTGGGGTTTAAAAATTCGCACAAAAATAAACCACTCAAAGAAAACAACTAACACATATGCTATGAACTGTACAAATAGTCGTTGAGACGAATAAACTTGGAGGATACGTATTATAAAACACATTCTAAAAGTAAAAAAGCATCCTCAAAAAGGACGCTTTTTACTTTAAATTCAGTTTAAAATTCTATTTAAAATTCCATGGGCACTTCAATAAACAACAAACTAGAATCTTTTTCTGCTTTAATTGCAAAAGATTTCGTTTCAGAAACACCCGCAGCATCACGTGTTTCTAAAACAGTGTTATCAATCAACACACTACCACTAATAGTCATGATATAAACGCCATGATTTTCGCTTTTAAGTTTGTATTCAAACGCGGTACTTTTATCTAAATCAATTCTAGAAATCACAGCATCTTGATGGATTTTTAAACTCCCTTCATGGTTTTCATCTATAGAACTTACTAATGTTTGAAGTTTATTTTTTCTTTCTTTAGCATCAAATGATTTTTGGTCGTATCGTGGTGCTACATTTTGCTTATTGGGAAATATCCAAATTTGGAACAAACTCAAATGCTCATCTACAGACCCATTGATCTCTGAATGCTGTACACCGGTTCCCGCACTCATAACCTGCACCTCTCCTGGCAACACGGATAACCATTCGTCACCCATATTGTCTTTATGTTTTAAAACACCTTTTAACGGAATGGTAATGATTTCCATATTATCGTGCGGGTGTGTTCCAAAACCCATTTTTGGAGCGATAATGTCATCATTCAACACGCGCAATGCACCAAAATGCACTTTTTCCGGGTTCTGGTAATTTGCAAAACTAAACGAATGATTTGCCTGTAACCAACCATGGCTTGCAAATCCTCTACTATCGGCTTTATGAATTATTGTTTTCATATATATGTTTTTTGTCATTCCCCCGAAGGAGGGAATCTTTTTTTATTGCTTGTTTTTTTAGTGCATGACAAAAATTGAATGTCACATTGAATATATTTGGATTTTTGCCATGTACTAAAGTTTATTTCATAAGATTCCTGCCTACGCAGGAATTTTATCTCATTTTATCTAGCAGATTACTTAATTGTTCTGCTTCTTCTTCACTTAAATTTTTTAATAATTCATTGTTTAAATTAACTGGAATGGCATCTAAAAGGGCATGTCCTTCTTTAGTAATTGTTATTTTAACTACGCGCCTATCATAGTCACAAGCTAAACGTTCAATATAGTTTTTAGAACATAGTTTATCCATCAATCGTGTAGCGTTTGGTGAACGTTCAATCATTCTATCTTTAACAAGCTGAACATTTATAGGCTCTCCGGCGCCTTTTAATATTCTAAGAATATTGTATTGTTGCGGCGATATTCCGTAAGGTTTAAAAAACTCATTTTGGTAACTTGAAATCCAATTGGCTGTATATAAAATGTTTAACAGCGCTTTAATTCTGTTATTGGCGAATGTTGAATTGATATCTTTACTAATGTCTCCCATTTTATAACTTATTTAGGCTAAAACATCTGCATACTCATGATGCTTTTTCTTAAAAACCGCGTTGGCAAATGGACATAGGGGAATTACTTTTAAGTTATTAGCTCGCAAATAATCTACCGATGCTTCAACCAATTTATACCCCACACCTTGACCTTTTAGTGTTTCGCTCACTTCGGTATGGTCTATTATAATTTTATTAGGTTCAGCATGCGAATAGGTCATTTCTGCTACTTTTTTATCGTCAATTTCTATATAAAAAGCACCTTCTTTTCCGTTGTCTATTTGCTTTATTTCCATCTTATAGATTGTTTTGAAATTTTGTTATTGCCTTTAACAAGCTTGAATGAAGCTCAGAATTTACAATTTTATTCTCTATAAAATTCTCTCCAAAGCTTGGTAATGAAAACTCTGAAACTATATTGCCTCCCATATATGGAAATCTACTTTTTGCAATTTCCAACACACTTGCACCTCCCCTAGCTCCAGGTGATGTTGCCATTAACAACATGGGTTTATTGCTCCAAAGCTTACCATCAATTCTAGATATCCAATCAAAAACATTTTTAAAGGCCGTAGAGTAGGCTCCGTTATGTTCTGCCAATGATAATATAATACCATCTGAAGCTTTTATTAAATCTAAAAATTTATGTACGTTTTCTGGAATACCTTTCTCTTTTTCCAAATCAATACCATATAAAGGCATTTCAAAATCATTTAAGTCTAAAATATTTATAGAAACATTATCTACCAAACTCGAAGCATAAATTGCTAATTTCTTATTTATTGATTCTTTACTATTTGTACCTGCAAAGGCTATAATTTTTTTCATTTATTTATATTTATTGATTTAATTTGATCAGATGGAACACCCTGAATAATTATCCTCGTGTGTGTGAATGTTATTCTCATGGATGCTTCACGTAATTATCATTTTGATGATACAAATGTAAGATAAAATTGTTTATTTTCCAAGGAAACTATTTCCATGTAATATAATTTAATAAAACATTAACATTCGTTATTCTGTAATTGAAACTTTTGTATTTTAGCTTCAAAGAAAATGTCAATGGATTTAAACTTCAACAAAAACGAAGATTACAATAAACTTTTAGTATCAGAACTTAATAATCGGCTTGCTAAAGTACATTTAGGAGGCGGAAAAAGTAGCATTGAAAAGCATCGTGCCAAAGGAAAAATGACGGCACACGAGCGTGTTAATTATTTATTGGACAAAAATTCAAAATCTATTGAAATCGCTGCTTTTGCAGGAGAAGGCATGTATGAATCTCATGGCGGTTGTCCCTCAGCTGGTGTGGTTGTGAAAATTGGTTATGTTAATGGAAAACAATGTATTGTAGTTGCCAACGATGCCACCGTCAAAGCTGGAGCTTGGTTTCCTATTACAGCAAAAAAGAATTTAAGAGCCCAAGAAATTGCTATTGAAAACAAGTTGCCTATCATTTATTTAGTAGATAGTGCCGGGGTGTATTTGCCTTTGCAAGACGAAATTTTTCCTGATAAAGAACATTTTGGACGTATTTTTAGAAACAATGCCATAATGAGCAGTATGGGTATTACCCAAATAGCTGCGGTTATGGGCAGTTGTGTTGCTGGTGGCGCTTATTTACCTATTATGAGTGACGAAGCCTTAATTGTTGACAAAACGGGAAGCATCTTTTTAGCTGGCAGTTATTTAGTAAAAGCGGCTATTGGAGAAACGGTCGATAATGAAACGCTTGGTGGCGCTACTACACATTGTGAAATTTCTGGGGTAACCGACTATAAGGCCAAAGATGATAAAGATGCTTTAGATACTATAAAGAATATCATTGGGAAAATTGGTGATTATGATAAAGCGGGTTATAACCGAATAGGCGCTGAGAAACCAAAAGAAAACCCTGAAGATATTTATGGCATTATACCAAAATCGAGAGCAGATCAATATGATATGTATGAGATTATCAAACGGTTGGTTGATAATTCCGAATTTGACGAATATAAAGCTGGATATGGAAAAACCATCATTACCTGTTACGCCAGAATAGATGGTTGGGCAGTTGGTATTGTGGCCAACCAACGAAAATTGGTAAAAACCAAACAAGGCGAAATGCAATTTGGTGGTGTTATTTATAACGACAGTGCTGATAAAGCGACCCGTTTTATTGCTAACTGCAATCAGAAAAAAATTCCTTTAGTATTTTTACAAGATGTTACTGGTTTTATGGTTGGCAGCAAAAGCGAGCATGGAGGCATTATAAAAGATGGTGCAAAAATGGTGAATGCCGTTAGTAATTCGGTTGTGCCTAAATTTACAGTAATTATAGGAAATAGTTATGGTGCCGGTAATTATGCTATGTGCGGAAAGGCATACGACCCAAGATTGATTGTATCATGGCCAAGTGCAGAGCTTGCTGTAATGAGCGGTAACTCTGCCGCCAAAGTACTGCTTCAAATAGAAAAAGCTTCTTTAGAAAAACAAGGAGAAAAAATCACAAAAGAGAAAGAAAACGAGCTTTATAATAAAATAAAAGACCGATACGATACGCAAGTTTCTCCGTATTACGCTGCATCACGCATTTGGACAGATGCTATTATTGACCCCTTGGATACCCGAAAATGGATTAGTATGGGTATCGAAGCTGCTAACCACGCTCCTATTGAAAAACCATTCAATTTGGGCGTTTTACAGGTTTAAATTTTAACTTCTCATTATAATTTTGTATCTTTTGTATTGAAAATCAACAATTTTAATCATGGATACAATAAAAACACTCAATAAGTGGGCGAATGGGCATACCTATTTCCCGCTTGATTTGCTCCGTGTTGCTTTGGGCATATTCCTTTTTATAAAAGGTATTAGCTTTATGGCCGACAGTATGATGCTTTTACAACTTTTTAAACCAATGGAAAATATGGTTGGAGGCATGATCGTTGTACACTATGTTGCTCCTGCACATTTTATAGGAGGCGTTTTAATAGCCTTTGGTTTACTAACACGATGGGCAATAATTGCGCAATTACCAATTTTAATTGGAGCGATACTAATAAATTTTGTTGGAGAAATGCATACTAACAACTTAATTTTAGCAATAGCAGTATTACTAATATGTGGCTTTTTCTTATTGTATGGCTCTGGAAAACATTCTTTAGATTATTATTTTAAAATGCAGCAATAAAGCAAGAGCGACTTTAAAAGTCGCTCTTATTTTTATCTATAAATTTTGATAGGAAGAAACCAATCGCATAAATTCTGATTTATAGCCATCTTTATCATTGTCCCTACCCGATTTAGCTAGTGCAATAACATCTTCTATTTTTGAATTGTTATGGTATTTGGAATGTCTCAATTGCATCCCAAACAACGCCACTGCCGATGCAAACTCTAAGTCTTTAGAAGCTTCTGAAACCACATCCTTTTGAACATGCACCATTTCAATACTTTTATCAGCATCTGGTTTTTTGTAACGAAATTTCACGGTAAACAGTTCATCTGAATACGCTTTAGTCACTTCCGTTTTTGCATATTTTAAATCGGAAACATCTTTTAAATAATGACTATCTACGCCAACAGGAATCACTTCGTATAATGCAGTAACAGTATGCCCGCTGCCTAATTCGCCCGCATCTTTTGTATCATCAATAAAATCTTCATCTTCTAGCATTCTGTTTTCATAACCAATCAATCTATATGCTTGTACTTTATTAGGGTTGAATTCAATTTGAATTTTTACGTCTTTTGCAATGGTAAATAAAGTACCTCCAAATTCCTTTCCAAAAACCTTTTGAGCTTCTTGCATATTGTCAATATAAGCATGATTCCCGTTTCCTTTATCTGCCAAAATTTCCAATTTTGAATCTTTATAGTTTCCATAACCAAAACCTAAAACCGACAAAAATACACCCGATTTACGCTTTTCTTCTATTAAGGTTTCCATCGCTTTATCGCTAGAAGTCCCAACATTAAAATCACCATCGGTTGCCAAAATCACTCTGTTATTTCTTTTCTTTTTAAAATTTTCTTCAGCTAATTTATACGCCAGTAAAATACCGGCGCCACCAGCGGTTGAACCGCCGGAGTTCAAATTATCTAAAGCACTTATTATTTTCTCTTTATGCTTTCCAGAAGTTGGTTCTAACACAACGCCCGCCGCACCTGCATATACCACAATAGATACTCTATCCTGGTCTCTTAACTGATTTACCAATAACTTAAAAGCCGATTTTAACAACGGCAACTTGTTTTGCGAACTCATAGATCCAGACACATCTATTAAAAAAGTTAGATTTGAAGCTGGTAATTCTTCGTTATCATAGGTTTTTCCTTGTAAGCCAATTTTAACAATCTTAGTGGTATTATTCCAAGGTGTTTTAGCGACTTCAGTATTGATTGAAAACGGGTGCTCATCTGTTGGTTGTGGGTAGTTATAATCAAAATAGTTAATCATTTCTTCAATTTTAACCGCATCTGGCTCAATAGCTATTCCATTGTTAATCATTCGCCTAATGTTACTGTATGACGCTTTATCTACATCAATTGAAAATGTTGAAAGCGGAGCAAGCGAGGTTCTTTCAAACGCATTCTCCTCAATTACAGCATAACTTTCTTGATTGTTTAATCTAAAATTTCCTTGATGTGTTGTAATGACCACACATCCATCTTTTGCTATTTTACCAAACTTATCTTTGGCCTCGGTTTTTCCGTAGCTTGTTTTGTATTCAATATCAGATTCAGGAAGATTTTTAATAATGTAATTGTGCTCTTTTTTAATAGGAACACCATCAACAATGTATAGTGGTTCTTTTGATGTGTCGTCATTATTCTTTGTTGAAATTATAATAACACCATTATTAGCTCTATTTCCGTAAATAGCCGTTGCATTGGAATCTTTAAGGACCGTTATGTCATTTATTTGCTTCGGATTTATAGATTCTACCACATTATAAGGCTTTATTTTTCCATCAACAACCACTAATGGTTCGCTGTTTTTAGAGATGGTTGAAGTACCTCGTATAACAATATGCGTGTTTGAACCGGAATTCCCTGTACCATTTGTAATAGCAACACCTGCAATTTTACCTTGCAATGGATTAGAAACCGAATGATGCTGCATTTGGTTTGCCAATTTTTTGTGATAGGCTTCTTGCTTGTTTTTTTTAATTTGAGAAGCAGAAACATGTGTTACAGCTCCAGTTACATGGCGCCTTCTTTGTGTGCCATAGCCAACAACTACCACTTCTTCTAAACGTGAAACATCTGCTTCTAGTGCTACCGAAATGGTATTTAGTTTACCAACTAGCTTTTCTTCTGTTTTATAACCAACAAATGAGAACACTAAAACATCTGTATTGTTCGCTTTAATTTGGTATAAACCATCAAAGTTTGTTGTTACACCTGTAGATGTTCCTTTAATTACGATAGTTACCCCAGGAATGGGCGAATTATCATCTGCTGCGGTTACTTTACCCGTAATTAGTCGTTCTTGTGCCTGTATTTGTATTGAAATTGTCAACACAAAAATGATTTTTAATAATGTTTTCATTGTAGTCGATTTTAAAGTTTAGCATAAAACTAAACCCAATCACTTTACAATAAAACCACCAATGAGGGAAGTGTACTTTTGAGTGAGTTAACTATGAGACTGTTTAAATTTTGTTTTTGGAATGTTTTATAGAGTATTTTTTTGTCAGACAGGGCCGAGCGTATAAAAAAGGTCTGGGGAGACCTTTTTAGCGAAGGAGCCAGGCTGCCGCGAGGGAGAGGTACATAACCACGAACCGAAAATAGCTGATGTATGGCGGAAAAAGGCACATAAAAGAGCCAAAGGATAAAACTTAAACAGTCTCTAATTTATTAACTCCAATTATGGCTTATTAACTCCACTGTTTTTTTACGTTGAACTTTACCGGAAGCTGTTTCAACAAATTGCTTTAAGGTAAAAATGTTTTTAGGTCTTTCGTTTCTTTTTAAGCTTGAAAAAGCAGAAGGATCGATTGATTCTATACCGCCTTCTACAAGCAAAATAAGTTGTTCTCCTAACGTCTCGTGGGGTTTTGAAGCAATAAAAAAACGTGCTTGTATTTTATCTTGAAGTTTGGCTTCTATTTGTTCTGGGAAAAATTTCAATCCGCCCGAATTTATCACATTATCTATACGTCCCAGCCATTTAAACTCGGTTTCAGAATAGATTTCCACTAGATCATTGGTTATTATTTTTTCTTCTGAAAGTTTTGGTGCATCAATGACCAAACAATCTCTTTCATCTTTTGAAATGCGGATGTTTGGAAGCGTTTTAAAAGATTCGGCAGATCGCTTCGCCTTGCCTCTTAGCGATGGCGGTAGATTGTTTAGTTTTTTAAGTGCGATATGGGTAACCGTTTCTGTCATACCATAGCTTTCATAAACATGGGAATCGATGCCTTGAAGTTTTTCTATTAATGCCGTTGAAACTGGAGCCCCTCCCACAATAATGGTTTTAATAAGATTAAAATCCTGTAGGATGTTATCAAGTTGCAGTGGGACCATGGCACAAAAGTTATATGCTCTATAAATATTAAAATCTGGATGGGCTGTTGGTGCTTCCAAGTCTATTTCCAAACCTAGAACCATCGCTCTAACCAACATCATTTTTCCTGCAATAAATCGTGTGGGTAAACAATGTAATGCTTTGTCACTTGGTTTTAAATCAAAGAATTCGCCTGTTGCTAAGGCTGAATTAACCATCGCTTGTTTCTTTATTTTTATGGATTTTGGTGTGCCTGTTGAGCCAGAGGTCTTGACTACAACAAACTCATTTTCATCTAACCAATGTTGTAAAAACTTGCCAACTTCTTTTTCGTATGGCTCACCTTCTTTTATAAAATTAGAGGCAACATGCAAAAGGGCTTCATTGGAATAATAAACCCCATTTAATTTGAATTTTTCGTGAATGAATTTAAAATTAGTTATCACTTGAATGGCCATCTTCTAAAACTAAAGTTTCTGTTTTTAATGGTTCAATTACTTTTCCAAAGAGTTTTTCTTTCCAATGGGTCCATTTGTATATTTTAGCCAAAATAAAAAGTAATATGGGGAATACTATAAAAACGGGCATAAAAATTTCAATAAAACCCATTTCTGTTGGATCAGACATATCTTTTAAAACAGAATGCGTTTGAAAAGCAGTCCAATCGGCAGTTACTAAAAGAGCTGTAAATAAATTATTGGCTGCATGAAAGCCTAAAGCTAATTCCATGCCTTCATCCATTAAAGTCATAATTCCTAAAAACAAACCAGTTCCTATATAATAAACCATGATTACAGACCCTAATCTATCTACTTCTGGGTTGGCTATATGTAATAACCCGAAAACCAAAGAAGTAATAAGTAAAGGCATCCATTTATTCTTTACTATCACTCCTATACCCTGCATCAAATACCCTCTAAATAAATACTCTTCAAAACTTGTTTGGAGTGGAACAAAAACAATGGCGATAACACATAGTATTAAAAATGGTATGAGTTTAAAGTTTATCACATAATCCCCTGGAGACATAAAATAATCGGCTATCACTAAGCCACTTGAAACAATACCCCAAACAAAAAATATGAACCAAAAACGTTTCCAATCTATCTTTTTTCTTGATGTGGTTAAACTGGTAAACGATTGATTATGCAAGTATTTAACGACTAATAATAATCCCAATAAACCAACGGCAAATGACAATAACATTAAAAACAGATTTAGATTTGGTTCCAAAAGCGTCATCATTTTCGTTCCATCCATTCCAAATAAATTATCCCCATTCTTAACAGCTTTTAACATGACTGCTACGGTAAAAGGAATTTGACCTATTACTACAGCAATAACAATAATCACAAGTCCTACTAAATACCGCCACCAATCGTGTAATACATTAAATGCCTGAGCTATATACATATCTATAAATTAAAGTTCCAATCTGTTTTATTATTGTACCGCAAAGTACCGTTTTTTACTTGTAATGGGCAATCAAAATTGTTGGTAAATAAACCACCCGTACCCAAACCTTGTGGTAGTTTACTTTGTTTTGTATAGGTGTATTGCGCTATGGCATTCAACCCCACATTACTTTCTAATGCACTGGTAATCCACCACCCTATTTGGTTTTGTTCTGCAATATCAATCCATGCATCACACCCTTTAAAACCACCAACTAAACTTGGCTTTAAAATAATGTATTGCGGTTTGATGGTTTGTAGCAACTTTTCCTTTTCTGTTACAGTAAACACGCCTATTAATTCTTCGTCTAAAGCAATGGGTAACGGTGTTTGTGCACAAAGTATTGCCATCGCTTCAACTTGCCCTTGTTTTATGGGCTGCTCTATGGAGTGGATGTCTAAATCTGATAGTCTTTTTAGTTTTTCTAAAGCTTCTGAAGGCGTAAAAGCACCATTGGCATCTACACGAAGTTCCATGTCTTTTGGAGTGAATTCTTTTCTGATTGATTTTAAAAGATTGATTTCCGTTTGAAAATCGATTGCGCCAATTTTCATTTTTATGCAATGGAAACCACCATCGATTTTATCTTGAATTTGTTGTTTCATAAAGGTTTCAGAACCCATCCAAATCAATCCATTTATAACAATTGAATCTTCACTTTGTGTGAATTTTGAAGGAAATAATTCAAATATATTTTTGCCTTCTAAAGATTTAAAAGCCATTTCCAGACCAAATTGAATGCTTGGAAACTCGATTAATTCAACCAATAAAGTTTCTAATCCTAAATGGATATTTTTACAAACCCATTGTAGTTTCTCTTCATAATCTGCTCTATCATCAACCGACAAGCCTCTAAAAATACCACATTCACCTATGCCTTGTTTTTCACCTGAATTTAAAAGAATAAACCAGGTTTCCTTGGTTTTTAGAATGCCTCGGGAAGTGCCACTGGCTTGTTTAAAGTTTAAAATGTATTTTTTGTATGATGCAAGTATCATCTATAATTCTATGCTTTCTCCAATTTCCAAAAGCATCAAATCTTTGCCTTTATCAAAAAATTTACGTTTAGCTTCCTCGTGGTCTATTTCAATATAACCAAAGGTATCAAAATGATAACCTAAAACTTTATCACATTTTACAAAATCGCTTGCAATAATGGCATCATCAACTCCCATGGTAAAATTATCGCCAATAGGAAAAATGGCTAAATCTAGATCCGTTCTCATGGGAATTAATTTCATATCGAAGGTTAAAGCCGTATCTCCTGCTATGTAAATGTTTTTATGTTCACCTTCAATTACAAAACCACCGGGTTGACCGCCATATTTGCCATCAGGAAACGATGACGTGTGAATGGCATTGACGTATTTTACGGTTCCAAATTCAAAATCCCAACTTCCTCCATGGTTCATTGGATGTCCTTCTAAACCTAAAGCTTCAAAATGCGAAACAATTTCAAAATTAGATACAATTATGGCATTGGTGCGTTTTGCAATAGCTTCCACATCTACAATATGATCTTGGTGCGCATGGGTTAATAAAATATAATCTGCTTTAAGTGCATCAATATTTATATGCGATGCTTTGGGGTTTGCCGAAATAAACGGGTCTACAAGAATATTTACATCATTAACTTGTATGCCTAAACTAGCGTGACCGTAAAATGTGATTTTCATTTGGTTTACAATTAATTTTTAGAACTCATCTTGACTTTTTCTATTTCCTAAAAAATGGCTAAAATTTATCCATATTTCGTTACTTTTTTATGCGTAGCGATGCTATGTCTTGCAAAAAGCGCCTCATCTGTACAAATTTTATCTCATTTTCGGTTAAAAACAAAAAGTCAAGATGAGTTCGTAAAGTAAAATACAAAAATTTTATAACAAATGCCCTATTCCCATCAGTACGGCTAAAAGCACCGTTGTTAAAGCCACTTTTTTTAATTCGGGATCCAACAATTTCGGATCTGTATTTTTTAATACTTTTTTAATGTGGATAATTAAAGGAATGTACGCCACCACAAACATTAAATCATAGAATGAAGTGAAATATAATATACCAAATAATCCCGATAGAACAATCGCTAAACCAATAATTACTGTATGGTATATTTTAGCATTATGAATACCCATTTTAACAACCAACGTTATTTTATTTGATTTTTTATCCGATTCAACATCACGCATATTATTAAGGTTTAAAACCGCTGCACTTAATAAACCAATAGTAATTGCTGGTAAAAACACCACATGATCTATAGTTTTTGCATATAATATGTAACACCCTATAACACTTACTAAACCAAAAAACACAAAAACATAAATATCTCCTAGCCCTTTATATCCATAGGCATTATTACCAACGGTGTATCTTATGGCTGCCGCAACAGAGGCTATAGCAAGTAAAAAGAAAACAACCGTTAAGAAAAAATGCTTTACACCAAATGCGGTAAAAATTAGAAAAAATGCTAAAGCAATAGAAATCAACACGTTTATTTTTATGGCATTAAACATTTCGTCGGGAGAAATTTTACCTGTTTGAATAGCGCGATCTGGACCAATACGGTCATTATTATCGGTCCCTTTTATACCATCGCCATAATCATTAGCTAGGTTCGAAAGAATTTGAAAACTTAGGGTTGTTAAAATAGCCAAAGTAGCTATTAACCAATTAAAGCAACCATTATATACAGCAAAACAAGATGCTAAAATAATACCAGAAATTGATAAGGGTAGCGTTCGTAAACGTATGGTTGAAATCCAAATAGAGATATTTTTCATATTATGGAATCCATTTTTTTACAAAATTAGGCTTACGTTTTTCAAGAAAAGCGTTTCTGCCTTCTACAGCCTCATCGGTCATATAAGCCAAACGGGTGGCTTCACCTGCAAACACTTGCTGTCCTACCATACCATCATCGGTTAAATTCATAGCGAATTTCAACATTTTAATTGAAGTTGGCGATTTTGCCAATATTTCCTGCGCCCACTCATAAGCAGTTGCTTCCAATTCATCATGAGGAATAACGGCATTTACCATCCCCATTTCAAAAGCTTCTTGAGCGGAGTAATTTCTTCCTAAGAAAAAAATCTCACGGGCTCTTTTTTGTCCCACCATTTTTGCTAAATAAGCCGACCCGTAACCGCCGTCAAAACTAGTAACATCGGCATCGGTTTGTTTAAAAATGGCATGTTCTTTACTTGCCAAGGTTAAATCGCATACAACATGTAAACTGTGACCACCACCAACTGCCCAACCAGGAACCACTGCAATAACAGCTTTTGGCATAAAACGAATGAGGCGTTGGACCTCTAAAATATTTAATCGATGGTAACCATCTTCCCCTACATACCCTTGATGCCCTCTGGCTTTTTGGTCACCACCAGAACAGAAGCTCCAAACCCCGTCTTTAGTTGATGGTCCTTCAGCTGATAACAATACGACACCTATATTTACATCTTCATTGGCATCATAAAACGCATCATACAACTCACTTGTTGTTTTTGGTCTAAAGGCATTACGTACATTTGGTCTGTTAAACGCAATACGAGCTACTCCATGACATTTTTTATAAGTAATGTCTTCGTACTCTTTAACAGTTTTCCAATTAACTTGCTCCATTTTTATTATTTTGTTCAAAAATAATTTTTATTTCATTAAAACACTTGTTTCAAATTAAAAAATAATATTTACTCACCTTTTTAATCTTGACTCTTAACTTTAATCAAAAAAAATCTTAAAAAACTGTCATATACACAAAAATCACTTACATTTTTTCAAATATTCAAATAAGTGCAAATTCTTATTTGTCTGTAGTCTTTTTTTTCTTAGATTTGTAACCAAAATAATTTTCGCTTGAACAAAAATACTTTTTATCTTGTTTTTTTGTATATTGTCGATTAATCAACCCCCAATGCCTATGCTATTTAAAATTACTTTTATAATTATTGCCTTAGTGGTTATTAATTTTTTATTGTTAAAATTTAGTTGCAATAAAACTGTAAAACGAACAAAAATCAGAAAAATGCCTTTAGTACTTAAAACCGAAACTACCACTGTACAGGTTCCAGAAACGCTTGCTCCAACAGGGAGTTAGTTTTACTAAAGTGTCTATTACCAAACCAGTACCCTCTATTTGCGCTAAGTGGAGATGGATGTCCTGATGCTAATATCTTGTGTTTTTTAACATCTATTAGTTTCGCTTTTTGCTTTGCAAATCCTCCCCAAAGCAAAAACACCACGTTTTCTTTTTCATCGCTAATCGTTTTTATCACCGCATTTGTAAATAACTCCCAGCCTTTATTTTGATGACTTCCTGCTTGGTGTGCTCTAACTGTAAGCGTTGCATTTAATAATAATACACCTTGATCTGCCCATCTCATTAAATTTCCACTTTTAGGGTATGGAATTTTTAAATCTGTTTCAATTTCTTTAAAAATATTAATTAAAGATGGTGGGTGTTTAATACCATCATTTACAGAAAAACACAAACCATGGGCTTGTCCTATATCATGATATGGGTCTTGACCTATAATCACCACTTTAACATCTTCAAAATGGCAATGATTAAAGGCGTTAAAAATTTGAGCTCCTGGAGGAAAACAAGTATAATTTCTATATTCAGTTTTTACAAAATGTGCCAATCCCTTAAAGTAAGGCTTATCAAACTCTGCTTTTAAGTAAGGCTTCCAACTTTCGTGTATATCAACATTCATAGATACAAATATAAAATGGAACTAAAATAGTACTATCTTTAGTCTTATTAAAATAATTTACGATTGAAAAAATTAAAATTCCCAACGGCACAAACCATACTCATTATTATTGCTGGTTTGGTGGCTATTTTAACTTGGATCGTTCCTTCAGGAAAATTTGATTCTTTAGCTTATAATAAAGCTGAAAATACCTTTACAAGAACAAGTTTAGAGAAAAAGGAAACTTTAGCCGCTACACAAGAAACTTTAGATGCCTTACAAATTAAAATCCCCATAGAGAAATTTACAAATGGTGATATTTGGAAACCCATTAGCATCCCAAATACCTACCACAAAGTTAAAGCAAAACCTCAAGGGTTTTTAGCCTTTATACAATCACCCATAAAAGGTATTATTGAAGCTGCCGACATTATTTTTCTAGTTTTGTTTATAGGAGGTTTAATTGGAATAATGAATTTTACAGGTGCTTTTGATGCGGGTATTTCTTGGCTTGCCGAAACATTAAAAGGTAAAGAATTTATTTTAATTCTACTGGTAACCGTATTAATTGCCATTGGAGGCACCACTTTTGGGTTAGCTGAGGAAACCATCGCCTTTTACCCCATACTTATTCCTATATTTTTGGCTGCAAAATATGATGCCATGGTAGCGTTAGCCTGTATTTATTTAGGATCGTCTATTGGCACCATGTGCTCTACAACCAATCCATTTAGTACCATTATAGCTTCTGATGCCGCAGGTATTAACTGGACTACTGGATTAATAGGGCGTTTTATTATGCTGATTTTAGGAACACTTATCTGTATTCTTTACACCATTAGATATGCACAACGCGTAAAAAACGACCCTTCAAAATCTGTTATTTTTAGTCAAAAAGAAGCCATAGAGGCCCTGTTTGGCAATACAACAAATTCCACAGTTAAACTATCTACCCGTTTACGACTTATCCTCTTTGTATTTGCCATGTCCTTTGTTGTCATGATTTATGGCGTGTCTCAATTAGAATGGTGGTTTTTAGAAATGACCGTTGTGTTTTTATCAGGTGCAGTACTGATTGGATTTTTAGCCAAAATTGACGAATATACCTTTGTTGATCTATTTGTTAAAGGCGCTAGCGATTTGCTTGGTGTTGCCATTATCATAGGAATAGCCCGAGGTATTACCATATTAATGAATGATGGACAAATAAGTGATACACTACTGTTTTATGCAAGCAATGCCACAAATGGTATGAATAAAGGTGTTTTTATTAACGCCATGCTTTATATTTATGGTGGATTATCGTTTTTCATTCCATCATCTTCTGGCATGGCGGTTTTAACCATGCCTATTATGTCTCCATTAGCCGATGGTGTTGGCATTGGAAGAGAACTCATAGTGAATGCCTATCAATACGGGATGGGCTTATTTGCTTTTATAAATCCAACGGGGTTAATTTTAGCTTCATTAGCCATTGTAAAAGTAGGCTATGATAAATGGCTGAAATTCGTCATGCCATTGGTTATCATTTTATTGATTTTCACAATGATCATGATGACTATTTCGGTTTATTTATAGAACTCGTTTAGACTTTTCACAATTGGCTAAAAAATTGTCCTTTTTTGTCCATGCGCCTCCCGCCCGGTCCATTGGCTACGCCGAATCTTCGATTTCACTAAAACAGTCTATAGAACTGTTTCTTAACGCTCTGTCCTGCTTTTTCTTCGTTCCGTAGGCCTAGTACAACTGAAGAAAGCCTTCAACCAAGAGCATAGGGCGGAACGTAAAAATAACCCAGTGGATTATTTTAGCGAACGAGCCGCTGGCGAAAGGTTAAATTTTCACTTCAATTAAAAAAGTTTAAATGAGTTCATTACCAATTTTATAAGCAACCACCTTATTTCCAAAAAATGTTGGTACTAAAAGGATGTTTTCTTCGGGGATTATAGAAATATCGGCAGCGTTAAGTTTCTCTTCTTTAGTATCTAATATTTTGTTGGCTGTTTCACCTTGATGTTTTTTATCAACAAAAAACAGCTCACCAGGCCATGTGGAAACCAAATACCCTTCTTTAATTGGCACAATACCATCACCCTTAACAATGCCCGTAGCTAGAACACTGGGTTTCTTTGTTGTTTTATCAATAGCTATAAAATCGCCTTTGCTAAATGAAACTACTAGAATTCGATCTTTTTCAACAAGTATGCCGTTAGGATTCATGTCTTCTAAATCCAACCATAATGAGACTTCATCATTTACAAGTTTGTAAATTTTGCTATCACTGGAATCTGTAAAATACACATCACCACTCGTGTCTATATCCAAATCATTTAAAAAAATAGCGTTTTCAACA
Source organism: Mariniflexile sp. TRM1-10 (assembly GCF_003425985.1). Classification (NCBI taxonomy): domain Bacteria; kingdom Pseudomonadati; phylum Bacteroidota; class Flavobacteriia; order Flavobacteriales; family Flavobacteriaceae; genus Mariniflexile; species Mariniflexile rhizosphaerae. Next base: position 3,935,207 of record NZ_CP022985.1, on the reverse strand, counting down.
GCAATTCGTTTATCAATAGCACCCGATTTTATATCTATTTTAACAATGGCATCAATATCTGTAACATACAGTTTGTCATTATAAAAATGGATGCCTTTAGGAGCGTTCATTCCTGTTACCCAATTCTGATTAATAATCTCACCCTTCAGATTGATTATAGACATACTACCATCCCCATCTTTTTCACTTGGGGGCACATTTCCTATATTGGAAACATAAATGACTCCTTTTTCTTTGTGATATCTAACAGCTTCACAGGTTTTAAGCAATGTATCTGTTTCCCATAGCTTGGTTAAAACTATTTCTGTTTTAATAGGCTCTTGTACTATGGTTTCTTTTTTGTTTTTTTTACAAGAAATTAAAACCACAATACCAAATAGCAATAAAAGTTGATATGTTTTCATCTGTTTTTATTTATTGTTTTTAATTTGTCAGATGTTACATCCATATAATAATTCCTGTATTTGACATAAACTTAGTTATGGATGTTTTATCTGTTTATATTTATTGTCATTGTTATCCGATAAAAGGTTTACAATTCACTGCAAACGCATTGATAATGGCCTTTCAAAGAGATTATTGATTTGTGGCCTAACTTTTTGCAATAATTAGTTACTTAGCGATTAATAAAAAACAAAAAAGCAAATCAATTTGTTCTCATTTAGTCTAATATTCTATTTTCTTTATTCTATAGTCTATTTTCTTTTACCAAAACGGTCTTGAATCTTTAATCGGACACTAATGATTTAAATTATTTAACCACTAAGATAATATTTTTACCAATAACTCTTTTAATAAATCGCCTTGCGGAACGGCATTAGAACCAACACCTTTGCTTTTAACATCAAACTCCCTAAGGGTTGAAACAACTTCGCTTACTTTCCTCATGGGGTAATTTCTTGCAGCTGTAACATAGTCGTTAACAAAATACGGATTCACTTTTAATGCTGAAGCAACATGTCGAGGCGATTTATCTTCCAGACCATGAAAATGAAGCAATTGCGAAAAAAAACTAAACAATAAAGACACGGTAACAACCATGGGATTGTCCTTAGGATTTTCGGCGAAATAATTAACAATTCTATAAGCTTTAAGAGCATTTTTTTCACCAATGGCATGGCGTAATTCAAAATTATTAAAGTCTTTGCTTATACCGATGTTTTCCTCGATATGCTCGGGCGTAATTTGGGTGCCTTTTGGTAATATTATTTGAAGTTTATCTAGTTCATTACTTATTTTACTTAAATCGGTTCCTAAAAACTCCACGAGCATTTGGGCTGCTTTTGGCGCAATGGTGTAATTTTTGGAAGACAAAACGCGTCGAATCCAATCGGCAACCTGATTCTCGTACAGTTTTTTACTTTCGTAAACTATCCCACTTTTTTGAAGGGTTTTATAAAGCGATTTACGCTTATCAATGGTTTTATACTTATAATTAAAAACTAAAATAGTTGTGGGTTGCGGTTGTTTGGCATAATCCGCCAACTTTTCTATACTACGGGATAAATCTTGAGCTTCTTTTACAATGATCACTTGGTATTCTGCCATCATAGGATAGCGTTTGGCATTACTGACCACATCTTCTACAGTAACGTCGCGCCCATACAATACCATTTGGTTAAATCCACGCTCTTCTTCGGCTAAAACAGTATCTTCAATAAAATCTGAAATTTTATCAATATAATAAGGTTCTTCACCCATTAAAAAATAAATGGGTCTTAACTTTCCGTTTTTTATGTCGGTAACTAATTGTTTTACTTCGTCCAAAATTGAAAAAATTCAAATTATAAATTCCAAAACCCAATATTTATACTTTTCAAGATTTGGTATTTGATTATTGAAGCTTAACTTTGAAAACTAAATACAACGATGTTGCTAGAGCTTAATTTTCCAAAGTTTCCGTTTCGATTCAAAAATAGCGAAAATAAAATTTCTATTTTCGATTGCATACGCAAAAAATTTGTGATTTTACAACCTGAAGAATGGGTACGCCAACATTGTATTTTATATTTAATTGAAGAAAAAGGATACCCGAAATCTTTAATAAATATTGAAAAAGAACTGATTGTTAACGATTTAAAAAAGCGTTACGATATTGTGGTTTTTAATACCGACGGAAATATCCATTTAATTGTAGAATGCAAAGCGCCATCAATTACGGTAAATCAACAAACATTCGACCAAATAGCACAATACAATCGCGTGCTGAGCGCTAGTTATTTAATGGTAACTAACGGATTAAATCATTATTATTGCCAAATGGACTTTAAAAATGAACGTTATGACTTTTTAAAAGACATTCCAAATTATAATGAATAATTAATAATGAATAATTAATAATGACGCTGTGGCAGAATTAAAAATAGCTATTGTTATACTAAACTGGAACGGAAAAAAACTATTAGAACAGTTTTTACCTTCCGTAATTGAATATTCTAAAGAAGCTACTGTTTATGTGGCAGACAATGCTTCTACCGATGATTCTGTGAGTTTTGTAAAAACAGCCTTTCCATTAATTGAAATAATTCAGAATAAAGAAAATGGTGGATACGCAAAAGGCTATAACGACGCGCTAAAACATATTGAAGCCGATATTTTCTGTCTTCTTAATAGTGATGTTGAAGTTACAGTAAATTGGCTCTCACCAATTATTGAAACCTTTACTAACGAATTCAACACAGCCATCATTCAGCCCAAATTATTAGATTTTAACAAGAGAGATTATTTTGAATATGCTGGTGCCGCAGGAGGATTTATCGATAAATATGGCTACCCCTATTGCAGAGGTCGAATTTTCAATACCATTGAAAAAGATAACGGACAGTATAACGATACTACCGAAGTATTTTGGGCATCGGGTGCTTGCTTATTTATTAGAAAGTACGTGTTTAACGAACTAAACGGCTTAGACGAAGCGTTTTTTGCCCACATGGAAGAAATAGATTTGTGCTGGCGGGCAAAAAACTTAGGCTATGCTGTTAAATATGTTGGGCAATCTACCATTTATCATGTTGGTGGAGCTACCCTTAACAATGCCAACCCAAAAAAAACATTTCTTAATTTCAGGAATAGTTTATATACATTAACCAAAAATGCAAAGGGTAATATTTTCCTTATTATCTTAATACGCTTGGTTTTAGATGGCATTGCAGGAATTAAATTTTTAGTAGAACTAAAACCAAAACATACCCTGGCTGTCTTAAAAGCACACTTTAGTTTTTACGCGCATTTAAAACAACTCTTAAGACAAAGAAAGTCAGTAAAAAACAAAATAATCTATTATCAAAAAACATCCATTGTTTTAGATTATTTCGTAAATAGTAACGTAAACTATAAAAGTTGATAAATTGTTTGCAAAAGTTTTGTTAAAATACTATTAACAGCTCTTTTTTACATATTTTTGCACAAATATAGAGAAATATAAAACCCTTAAATAATTATGAAGAAAATCTTATTACTTAGCTTATCGACGATGTTTTTATTGAGCTCGTGCGTTTCTAAAAAACAATTTACAGACCTTGAAGCAAAATACAAAGAATCTCAAGATTTATTGAATTCTGCAACAGTTAAATTAAATACATGTTTAGAAGATAGAGCTGCTGCAACAGCAAGAGCAACTACTTTAGAAGAACAAGTTGCCGATTTAAGAAAAAGCAATGACAACTTACAAATATTATCTTCAAAAGGAGCTAGCAACATAGAGAAAACTCTAGAAAGCATCAAAGAAAAAGATATGAAAATTACACGTCTACAAGATGCTTTAACTAAAAAAGACAGTATTACACTTGCTGTAGTAACTAGCTTAAAACGTGAAGTAGGCATCAACGATCCGGACATTGAAATCAATGTTGAAAAAGGTGTAGTATTCATTTCTATTTCCGATAAATTATTATTCCAAAGTGGCAGCTACATCGTCACTTCAAGAGCTAAAGAAGTACTCGCTAAAGTTGCAAAAGTAGTAAACGGCAAACCGGATTTCGAATGTATGGTTGAAGGTCACACCGATAACGTTCCTTATTCAAGTGGTGTTCTAGTTGATAACTGGGATTTAAGTGTTAAGCGCTCTACTTCAATTATTAGAGTATTACAAACACTTGGTGTAAACCCTGCTCAGTTAATTGCTGCTGGACGTGCTGATTATGTGCCTTTAGTGGACAACAACACTGCTGAAAACAGAGCAAAAAACAGACGTACTCGTATTGTAGTGCTTCCTAAAATTGACCAATTCTATGATATGGTTGAAAAAGAAATGAAAAACCTTTCTGTTCAAAAATAATTAGAATTTAAAAATAAATAAGAAAGCTCAACTGAAAGGTTGGGCTTTTTTTTGTGCTGAAAATGGCGTTACCTAAAGGCCCGGCTAGGAGTTTATCTTGAACATTATCGAAAATGAAAATATATTTTTATTTGAAGATAAAAGCGGAGCTTACGAAAGGTTACAAGTCCGCTCTCGTACTTCGCTGTGGGCTTTTTACTTCAAATGCGAAGCATTCACGATTTCATTAATTATAATGTAGTATGCATGAGTAATACCGTCACGAGCGGGACGATCGCGATAGTGGAGGCTTTCTTGTTTTATTTATCAGACCAAACAGCTAGTTCATTACCCGCTGGGTCTAAAAAATGAAATCGTCTTCCTCCTGGAAATGAAAAAATATCTTTTGATATGTTACCTCCAAATTGAACAACATTATTTTTAATCAAACTTAAATCTTCATGATATAGAACAACTAATGCTCCATTCACGATTTTTGAATCCGTTTTTTCAAATCCACCATCTAAACCACTTTCAGAAAAAGCTATATAATTTGATCCATAATCCGTAAAAACCCAATTAAAACATTTGCTATAAAACACTTTGATTTCTTCGAGATTAGCAGCTTTGAATTCAATATAATTTATTTGATTGTTTTTCATTTCTAAAGTATTAGCGATTAAAATATCTCCAAACTCCCCTTTCCTTCCCTAATAACAACGGGTTCATCTTCCGATAAATCGATAACCGTAGAAGCATAGTTATCACCATAACCACCATCAATAACCAAATCGACCAAATTATCCCATTTTTCTAAAATAAGTTCGGGGTCGGTGGTATATTCAATAACGGCGTCATCATCATGAATAGACGTTGAAATTATGGGATTCCCCAGTTTCTTTACGATTTCCAATGCAATATTATTGGCAGGAATACGGATACCTACCGTTTTTTTCTTTTTAAATGGATTTGGCAAACTGTTAGAGCCCGGAAGAATAAATGTGTAAGGTCCCGGAAGTGCGCGTTTTAATATTTTAAAAGTCGCTGTATCGATTTGTTTTACATAATCGCTTAAATGGCTTAAATCATGACAAACAAACGAAAAATTGGCTTTTTCTAGCTTAACGCCTCTTATTTGCGCCACCCGTTCAAGCGCTCTTAAATTATTAATATCACATCCCAAACCATAAACCGTATCGGTTGGATAAATAATCAACCCGCCTCGTTTTAGAACAGCAACCACCCGATCAATTTCTTTTGGATTGGGATTTTCTTCGTATATTCTAATAAACTCAGCCATTGCTTAAAATTACCCTATTATTTCCAACTTAGCAAAACGTAACAATAATTTTTTAATGCCTCCGTGCTGAAATTTAATTTCGGCCTTCACATCGGCACCTGTTCCTTCTATTTTTAAAACTTCACCCGTACCAAAACGCATGTGTTTAACCAGATTACCTACCACTAATTTACTATCGAATAAATTGGTATTGCTATCTGTTGCTGTTACAGGCTTTAAATTTTTAGGTGTGGTAACCTGAAACTTAACAGGTTCTTCTTTCGTTGAACCACCCTTTTTTAACACAGCTTGTTTCGCAGGTTTAAACCTAATTTTATTTGGTTCTACATCACCAAAAATATCGGCGTCCAACATGGGGTTAAAACGATGTTCTTCAATTGGGGTTGTTATTTCTAAATATTGCTCATCAATTTCTTCTATAAAACGACTTGGTTCAGAATCTACTAATTTCCCCCAACGGTAGCGCGACAACGCATAGGTTAAATAGGCTTGTTTTTCGGCACGTGTTAAGGCGACATAAAACAAACGGCGCTCTTCTTCCAATTCACTGCGTGTCCCCATACTCATGGCACTCGGGAATAAATCCTCTTCCAATCCAACTACAAACACATACGGGAACTCCAAACCTTTAGCTAAATGTATGGTCATTAATGCTACGTGGTCACTATCGCCTTTATCAGCATCCAAATCGGTTGCCAAGGCTACATCCTCTAAAAACTCTGCTAAATTACCTGTGGTGTCAGCCAATTCTTTTTGGCCTTCCACAAAGTCTTTCATACCATTTAAAAGTTCCTCAATATTTTCCATTCTGGTAACACCTTCAGGGGTACCATCCTTTTTAAACTCCCTAATCAATCCGCTGGTTCTGGTAACATGTTCTGCCAATTCAAAAACATCGGCAGTTTGATTTAGCACCTGATAGCTTTCAATCATGGTCACAAAATCCTGAAGCTTTCCTTTCGTTCCCGAATTTATTTTTACATCGGTTTTATCGATGTTTTTCATTACCTCAAAAATAGAACGCTTATAGCCGTTGGCTGCTACGACTAACTTATCTATGGTTGTATCACCTATGCCCCGTGGTGGAAAATTAATAACCCGCTTTAAAGCTTCTTCATCGGCAGGATTTATAATCAATCGCAAATATGACAAAACGTCTTTTATTTCCTTTCGTTGATAGAAAGACAAACCACCATAAATTCTATATGGAATATCACGCTTTCTTAAGGCATCTTCTATAGCACGCGATTGGGCATTGGTTCTATATAAAACAGCAAAGTCACTATTTGCTACATGATGTTGGATTTTGTTTTCCCAAATGGTACTTGCCACAAAACGTCCTTCATCACCATCGGTTAACGAGCGATTTACTACAATTTTTTCACCTTCATCATTGGCTGTCCAAACGACCTTGTCTAATTTAGTTTGGTTTTTATCAATGATTGAATTGGCAGCGTTTACAATGTTTTTGGTGGAACGATAATTTTGCTCCAAACGAAACACCTTTACATCATCATAATCCTTCTGGAAATTTAAAATATTGTTGATATTGGCACCACGGAATGCATAAATGCTTTGTGCATCATCACCTACCACACAAATATTCTGAAATTTATCGGACAACGCCCTTACTATTAAATACTGCGAATGGTTAGTATCCTGGTACTCATCAACCAAAATGTATTTAAAGCGGTTTTGGTATTTCATCAAGACCTCTGGAAAACGTGTCAATAACTCGTTGGTTTTCAATAACAAATCATCAAAATCCATTGCGCCAGCTTTAAAACAACGCTCTACATACTCTTTGTAAATATCACCCAAACGTGGGCGTCTTGCCATGGTATCTGCTTCAATTAATTCTGGATTTTGAAAATAGGCCCGTACGGTAATCAAGCTATTTTTATAGGATGAAATTCTAGAACGAACTTGTTTGTATTTATAAATGTCTTTATCAAGATTCATTTCTTTAATAATAGAAGAAATCAATCTATCGGAATCCTGCGTATCGTAAATGGTAAAATTGCTTGGATACCCTAATTTATCGGCTTCAATACGTAAAATTTTAGCAAAAACCGAGTGAAAGGTTCCCATCCATAAATTCTTAGCCTCGCTTGTACCGACAATAGTGGCAATACGCTCTTTCATTTCGCGAGCTGCCTTATTAGTAAAGGTTAATGATAATATATTAAACGGATCGACACCTTCGCTCATTAAATAAGCAATACGGTAGGTAAGTACACGTGTTTTACCTGAACCTGCACCAGCAATTATAATCATTGGCCCGTCTTTTTGTATAGTAGGCTCTAATTGTGCTTCGTTTAACTGACTTAAATATTTCTCCAATTTTCAATTTCATTTTAGACTGTGAAAATAAGTATTGTAAAGCTTTTAATGGCTCCCATTTATTAATAATTATAAACAATTTTATTGAAAAATTGTATTTAGTCATTTTTTGGGCTGCCCGTCATCGCATCCAACAATCCTGCTTTTACATTAAGCCAAATAAAGTTAAAAACTGACTTTGTTTGATCTCTTTCAACGTCTTCTTCCGAGCCAACTCTGAAATTATCCGAAGCCTCTTTGCTGTCTTTTGACACAAAAATATTTAAAATATTAGATATGAGTTTGTTTTTCCTTTTACCATCGTTTCTCAAGGCAATAATATCAAATTCTTGGTATTTGGTTTTTAAATCTATTCGAGAGGTGCTGGCATTCCCACTAATTGTAAAATAGGTTTTTAAAATTTCACCTTCAAAACGCACATGTAAATTAGGTGCCGAAAATTTATTTATATCATTTGTTTGAAATGTGCCTAAATCGGCACTAAATAGAAATGAACCACTTGGGTCGTTGGCATCAAAACTCCAATCTACTTTTAATGGTGAGCTTTTCATGAAGTTTGAATGAATGTTTATAGTAGTTTTTTCTGGAGATTTATAGGTGTTTCCTACATTTTGCAATGTAGCTTCAAAATCAGAAAAGGAAATCCCACCACCAGAATTATCAGCTTTAGCACGTTCAATATAACTTATGTTAGAGTTTTTTATCACAACTTCTTTTAGCATGAAGTCAAAATTTATGGTTTTTAGCATCTCGCCATATAGGGGCTTAATCGTTGGGTCGTCTTCAACTAACTTGTCTCTATAAATATTGGTTTTAGCACGATATAAAATAGTTTTAGGCACATGAAAAAAGAAAAGAGTATCCTGTTTAAATCCAAAATCCTGATTGTTTAATTCAATAGAATCTATAGAAATATTGAAATGATCCCTTTCTGTTGTCAAAAGGCTTGATAGTTTTTGCTTCGTGTATTTGGTTTTTAATGTAACTGTATTAAGTTTTATTTTATCATTATTAATCTCAGATTTTTTTACAGTTACATTCTCAAAATCATTTAGCTGATAGAACAGATTTTCAAAGGATAATTGATAGGATTCAAAACTTAAAGCTTTCTTGTTTTTTGTCTCTTTATCAAATAATTCAATATTTTGAATAGTTACGTCTATATTTTTTGAATTCAGTATTAAGGAGTCTGTTTGGGCATTAAAAACAGTCACGTCGCTATGAGTCATTTTAAATGTTTCTATCTCAACACGCTTCTTTATTGGTGCCAATTTTAAGGATTCATACTGTTTAGTATCCACTGATTTATTATGGTTGTAAACAATTTCTGGATTGCTTATACTTACCATTTCAATAGAAATTTTATCATGAATCCAATAATCCCAATAACTGATACCATCTACTACTAATGTATCTATCGACATTTGTAAATACTTTATTTTACTAGTATTTCCTTTCTTAATAATCTTTGGTTTTAACAGGATTAACTTACCCTGCCAAGAGCTCACTGATAATGCACTATAACCAACTTCCACGGATTGTGGCAAATCATTTTTTAAGTAGTTCTTTAATTTACAAGTTATTATATAATCACTAATATTGAAAAAAGCTACTGCTAAAATCAAAACTGCAAAAAAAGCCATTACAAAACGTTTTGTTCTTTTTTCCATATTATAAAGATATGGTTTTTAGAACTATGATTCTTTAAATATATGTATCACAAATTTACTTCTATGCAAGATCTAGAGTCTGTTTAAGTTTTATCCTTTGGTTCTTTTATGTACCTTTTTCCGCCATACTTCAGCTATTTTTCGGTTCGTAGCTATAGCTATGAATCTTAAAATACCTTCATCTGACGAAAAAATGCCCTATAAAACATTCCAAAAATAAAATTTAAACAGTCTCTTAAAAGATTGCTTATATTTGGGTGGAAAAACAAGTTAGCCGTTTCAATATAAATATAAGTTTAACAGCTAATTAAAAAGCACACCTACTTAACCAAATGATACTTTTTATGGATGCTAACAGACTAATTGACCTTTTTTTATTTGCTATTCCTTCATTAATTACTGGACTTATTGCTTATTATTTTTTTAAGGAACACACCAAAAACGAAGATGGCAGAAGACGGTTTTTATTGAAGAAAGATTTGCAAGTTAATGTCCTGCCAATGCGATTACAAGCCTATGAGCGCATGGTGTTGTTTTTAGAACGCATGACCCCATCAAATTTACTAATTAGAGTTCCTCCAACAACTTCAAACAAGGAAGCTTATGAGGCTTTAATTATACAGAATATTGAACAAGAATTTGAACATAATTTAACACAACAAATCTATATAAGCGAGAGGTGTTGGAACATTATTAATGCAGCGAAAAATGCCACGATTCAATTAATAAGAAAAGCCAGTTTACTTGAAAAAACCGATACAGCCAATAAGCTTAGAGAGGTTATTTTAACCGAAATGATGGAACGCCGTTCACCGAGTGATGCTGCATTATCATTTATAAAAGAAGAAGTATCTGAATTATGGTAAATCAACCAATACGCAACCCATTCGATATGGCTTATTTATGCCTGCTCTTTGCATAATCAAACCCTTGTTGCCACCAAGAAACCATGAGTTTTTTATTGAATATCAGTGAGTTTTCAGTGAGTTTTGAAGGTGTATAATACAAATTAAGTTTTACCCCTTTATTCTTAGCCGCAAGCTTTCCTATAAGAATATCACTGCGTTCTACTTGATCCAACAAATGCCCAAATAAATTGAGCATTAAGGAAAATGGGTTTTTGCCCAACACTTTCATGTATTCCATGTTTTCAGATTCTAAAACCACGGCGTCAATTTCTGTTGCACCTCGCTGAATAGCTTCTCGTATAGGTACCACGCAACCAAAAGCGCCATCGGCATACTCAAAACCATCGACTTTCGCCAACGACATAAAAGGAATGTAGTTACACGAAATCCAAATCCATTCACAAAATTCATCATAAGAAAAATCTTTTATAGACTTATACTCCACTCTGTTTTGAGATAGATTCGAAACCGTTACAACCACGTCTTCTTTAGTTGTTTTTATAAAATAATACTCTTCTTCCGTAAAGTGTTTTTTAAGATAACGTTTCAACGCTTTGCTTTCACCAAAGGTGCGCTTCATTTTTATAAATTGCCACAACGAATTTACAAAGTTTATAGACACATATTCTCTATCTCCTTTTTTTTGTATTCGAAAAGGGTTCACACTAAAAATATTGCTTTGCTTGACGTCTGTAAACACATCATAAATTTTGTCAATCTTACCAGCAGCAAGGTGTGGCACCAACAAACTTCCCGTAGAGGTTCCTACATATAGATCATATTTACATCCTTTTTCTTTAATTAAATATTCGGCTACACCACCTGCATAAGCCCCCTTACTACCACCGCCTGAAATTACTAATGCCCTCATATTTAATTTTCTAATTGACTTATTTCTTGGTTTTTAAATTTGGCAAAGTCATAGCCACTTTGCCACCAAAGTGTCATTTTCTCTTTATTGAAAATAAGCGAATTGGTCGTTAAAACAGTAGGGGCATAATAAAAGTTAATGATGGCATCATTATGATTTGCTGTAAATTTTCCAATACGTATGTTCTGAGACTCAATTTTATCCAACATAAAAGCAAACATATTCGTTAATAAAGAAAAAGGGTTTCTTGACGGCAATCTATTGAATTGGTTAACTTCGGTTTGCAAAATAATGGCATCCACTTCGGTGGCTCCGCGACTTATAGCTTCTTCAATGGGAACCATATTACCCAAACCACCATCGACATACTCGCAACCATCTTTTTTAACCAAGCTCATAAATGGTGTATAGTTACATGACACCCAAATCCAATCTATAAATTCCTCATAATCAAAATCCCTTAAACATTTATATTCTACTTGGTTTAGCGATAAATTAGACACGGTTACCACCACATCTTTGGTGGAATGCTTTAAGACTAAAAACTCCTCCTCGGTTAAAGTGTTTTTAATTAAAGCTCTTAAATTATGACTTTCACCAAAGGTTTTACTGCCTCTTAAAAAATTCATAATGACATTAAAATGATTTATGGCTATATTTTGGGCACCATGTTTTTGTTTAACCACAAATGGACACACATCAAAAATACTATCGTTGGTTACACTAGTATAAACATCTTTAATCTTTTCAATCTTTTGCAAAGCCAAATGAGATGTCAATAAACTGCCCGTAGAAGTACCTATATATAATTGATAATCGCGCTTAAGCTCTTCAATGAGGTATTGTGCAACACCTCCAGCAAAAGCACCTTTACTACCACCACCAGAAATTACTAATGCTTTCAAATTATGTTTTATTTGTAAATATAAAAATTATGACGGATACCTGATTAAAATATTCATCCGTATGTTTTATAGATAGCATTTAATCGATAAAAAAGCATAAGAATGCTTTTTACATATTTATTTATGTATTTCGTAGAAAAAAAACTATTACATAAGATTAAAAAAACATTCTTTGTAAAAAAAAACCACCATAGCCTTAAAATTACCACTAATTAAACTACATGAACAAAAAATACTATTTAGCCCTTTTATTGTGCGCTGTATTAACTATTTCATTTTTTGGACTAAATAAAATTATAGAAGTATCTATTAAAAATAGTGATTTTGTTTTACCTCCTACTATAGATTTCAGTTTTAATAACAATAACGCTTGCTCAGATACCCCCATCACATTCACCCCTATAGTTACAGGAGATGCACCTTTTACTTATTTATGGAATTTTGGTAGCGGAAAAACCTCTACCAATAGTAATCCTACATTTGCATTTACAGCATTAGGATGTGGATTTCAAGATAATGATGTTACCCTAACCGTTACGGATGCTAATGGGATTAGCACTTCTTTAACTAAAACTGTTTCCGTTCAGCAAAAACCAGATTTAAAATTTGTTAATCTAAATGCCCCTAGTGGGTCGGCTGCTCCTTTTGAAAAGTGTGGAGACAACAACACCGACCTTCAATACACCATTAATGTTGGAAACGATTCGGCTTCGGCTTCCTGTATTGCTTCTTATAATGTCGATTGGGGCGATGGCACAACCGAAACAAATGTCACATTCCCTAGAATGCATACTTATACAAAACTGGGAGCTTTTAATATGATAATAACAGGAATTGGTACGAGTGGCTGTAACAACGCTATTACTTATGTAATAAAAAACTCCAACAACCCCATCGGTGCCTTAATAGCACCAGGAAATACCACCAATTTATGCACACCGGTTTCGCCTATGGATTTTGCCATTGGGTCTTGGGCTTCAAATCCTTCAGATACAAATTATCGTGTAAATTATGGCGATGGCACGACGGCAAATTACACACAAGCCCAGTTAGAAAGCTCGCCTTATTTTAATTCAGCAAATCCACCAGCATCTCAAGATTTCCCTATACCGCATACATTTACCAGATTTAACTGTCCAAGTGGGAACACGGTTACTTTAACAATAACCACTTCCTGTGGTAGCACATTCTTAACTGCTGGCCCTATTATTATTTTAGATGTACCCACTATAAGCTTTAATGTAAACAGCATCGTATGTGCTAATACATCTGTTTACTTTAACAATACTACCGTAGCAGGATTTACAAATGATTGTAGCACTGTTAATGTATACACTTGGGACTTTGGAGATGGAAGTACGCCGTCAAGAGCGGTTAATCCGAGTCATGTTTACAGAACACCAGGGAATTACACCGTTACTTTATCGGCTGAAACCCCTTGCGGAAAAGGAATTTCAGCAACTAAAACCATTTGTGTTGAACCCATCCTAGAACCCAATTTTACTTTTGATAATGCCTGTGCTTCCACTCCTCTGCAAATAACAAACACGACTAATGCTAGTCTGGGTTGTGGCGCCGAAACTTACATTTGGGATATTATTTCCTATTCTGAAGCTTATTGTGGAGAAGAACCAGAAAGTTGGAATTTCACAAATGGCACCTATAGAAATTCTAAAAACCCTGTCATATCTTTTACAACACCGGGTATTTATTATCTGAGATTAACCACAAGAAACTCATGTGGTATAGATCGATCCATTACTAAGCGTATCGATGTAAAAAAACCACCTGTTACAACATTAGAACCGCTCTCTAATTTTTGTCAATCTGCATCCATTTTCCCAGTTGGAACTGTTGAAGAAACATGTTCCCCAAGTTCAGAAATCACCTATTTATGGAGTTTTCCGGGTGGAACACCCTCATCATCTACCCTATTAAATCCAGGAAAAATAGACTATTCTGCTAGCGGAAATTACACGGTTACTTTTAGTGTAACAAATAGTTGTGGTACGACTACTAAAAATCAAAATTTTTCGGTAGATTTAGTTTTATCCCCTATTATTTCTCCCAAAGCTATTGATATATGTAGTGGGCAAACCTTTCAAGTAAGACCTACCTCGAATGGTACAGACAATGTTCCCTCTGGCACAACCTATACATGGAATACGCCCGTAATAACTCCAGCAGGTGCAATAAGTGGTGCATCAGAGCAATCCTCACCAAGAACAAATATTAGTCAAACACTAACAAATAATACAAATGCTCCTGCCACTGTTACCTATACTGTTTCTCCCATATCGGGATCGTGTCCAGGGCCAGATTTCACTATCACAGTAACTGTTAATCCTTTAATAAAGGTAACACCAAACATCGTAAATGCTACGTGTTTTGGATCTGATGACAGCTCTATAAATATTGATATATCAGGCGGCATCCCTTTTTCAACAGGAAATCCTTATACAATTACTTGGACAGGCCCTAATGGCTTTTCAAGTTCAAATGAAGATATTTTCAATCTAGAACCAGGTAACTATACTTTAAATATCACCGATGACGGCAAATGTCCATACAGCAACACCTTTCGTGTTACCGAACCTGGACTATTTAGATTTTCAGGTAGTAAAAATGATATTTCTTGTTTCGGACTTAATGATGGAAGAATCAATCTAACCACCTTAGGAGGAACGCCTCCTTATAATTATACTTGGGTAAAAGTTGATGACCCCACATTTACTGCCACTACGGAAGATCTATCAAACCTAGAACCGGGCGACTACGAAGTAACTATTACCGAAGTGAATAATTGCGATACTCTAAGAGGAAGCTACACCATCATAGAACCGCCATTATTAGAAGTTAGTTTAGCTAATCCCGTAGATACAATTCTTTGTTACGGCTCTTTTACGGGTAAAATTGACGTTACGGCAAAGGGTGGCAGACCTAATTATAGATGGTCCTGGACAGGGCCTAATGGCTTTAGAAGCAGTCTTCAAAACTTAAATAATATTCAGGCCGGAACTTACAACTTAACAGTTTCCGATAACTCTGGATGCACCAAAAATTTACAAGTTGTAGTGCCTCAAAACCCCGAAATAAAACTAGATTACACCGTAAAAGAAATTATATGCTATAATGATGACAGTGGTGCTATTACCATCAATGGCATTTCTGGAGGCGTACCTCCTTATGAACCTTTGGTATGGAGCAATTTAGGTACTGGCATGGTTCAAAACAATTTATCCCATGGTACATATGTTGTTACGGTAACTGATGCTTTAGACTGTGTTGTGAATTTCCCTATCACTTTAGCCAATGCGCCTATTTTTGATATTAATCCAACCGTAAAAAATGTGTCTTGTCATGGCGAAAATGATGGCAGTATCAAACTAAATCTTGTTGGTGGTGAAAACCCCATTTCATTAGTATGGGACGATGGTTCAACTTCTGGAAACGAACGAAACAACATAGGCCCAGGAACTTACTCCGTTACCATTACAGATGCTAAAGACTGCGTTATACAAGAAACGTTCACTATTATCGAGCCTTTGCCATTAAAACTCATTGGTGATGTAACAGATGCTTTAGATTGTGATGATGTAAATTCCGGAGCCATAGATCTTGAAGTTACCGGAGGCACATTGCCCTTGTCCTTTTCTTGGAGCAATGGTTCTAGAATAGAAGATTTATCAAACATACCTCCTGGCGTTTACACCGTGACCATCACCGACGCCAATAACTGTAAACTATCAGAAACATGGGAAGTAAAAAGATTTGCTGCATTGGAATCCCCTTTTGAAGTCATTACAAATTTTAATTGCGAAACTAAGTATGTAGATCAAACATTTATTGCTAAAGTAAAAGGGGGCATCCCTCCTTATCAACTTAGCTGGTCTAGTGGTATTATTAGTGGTGCCAATAACGAAATAATGAGAACCGACACCAATGGCTTAGTCATACTTACAGTTACAGATAGCTTTGGCTGTGTTGAAGAGTTTTCAATTCAAGTAGAAACTCCCATACTGGATGACGCGCGTTTTACTACAGATTCCTTTGGTTTTAGTGTTTACAATTTGTATTCAGTTTATGACCCCATCACATTCACTAATGGATCTATTGGCGATTTTACCAATATCTCATGGGACTTTGGAGATGGCAATTTTTCAAATGAGGAAAATCCAGAACATATATATGTAAAAGAAGGCACATACACCATAAAACAGACCGTCACCTATCCATTTGGATGTGAATATTATAGCGAAACCACTTTAGTAATTGAAAAAGGGTACAGCATTATCATGCCGAATGCGTTCACCCCAAATAAAGACGGCTTAAACGATTACTTCGCTCCTGTTTTTATTGGATTAAATAACATGACACTTCATATTTACGATACATGGGGCGGTATCATATATGCTGAAACAGGCGAAAATATAAGAGGTTGGGACGGAAAAATAAAAGGGATTGCTAGTGAAAATGGCAACTACTATTATAAACTTACCGCCAAAACCTTCTATAACCACACGATTACAAGAGAAGGCTCTTTAGTTTTAATTAAATAAAAACAGGATATATTATAGATGAAATTTAAACTACTGACACTCATTATCATAGCTTGTTTTTATTCAAAAGCAAATGCACAGGACCCTGTTTTTTCACAATATTTTTTAGTTCCCGAAACTTTAAACCCTGGGTTTTCAGGCTTTGAAGACGCTTCTTATTTAGGATTAATGCATAGAACGCAATGGCCCAGTTTGGATCTAAGGGTAGATACGGAGTATGCCTTTTTTAATTCTTGGATTGAGAATGTGGGAGGCATCGGTTTCAGTATTTTAAACCAACATGAAAACAAGACCAATTACAACCACCTACAGGGCAACATTAACTTTGCGTATCATATCGAGCTAGCAAACGATTGGTTTTTCAGGCCAGCTATAGAGGTTGGTTTTGGAACAAAGTCTTTTAATTTCTGGAACCTATTGCTGGCAGACCAAATTAATATTAATTCAGGAACCATTAATCCGAATTCGTCAGACCCTTTTGCCTTAAATGCAAATGACAATATTGCCTTTATGGATTTCGGTACTGGATTTGTTTTTGACAAAAAGAACACACGAAACGATACCGATTTATGGCTAGGTGCCTCCATTAAGCATTTAAACAGGCCCAATATTTCCTTTTTGGATAATGGCCATGTGCCGCTGGATATTTTTTATTCCCTACATGGCTATTACAAGTTTCCCTATTTTGATTATAACGACATGATTATTTCCGCCAATTATATGCAACAAGGCGGTTTTAACAGGTTTGACATAGGCACCACCATAAAGCTTGACAAATTAATGCTCGGTGCCATGGCGGTTACCAATCCCGCAAAGAACCATGCAAACAATGAGTTGCTTACTTCCATAAATGCGTTCGTGGGTTTGGAGTTTGAGCAATTGCGCTTCGGTTTTTCTTATGATTTGAATACGTCGAGTATCGGAAGGACCAATGGCGTTTACGAACTTTCAATCACCTATTTAGCGAGTTGTTTGGTATGTAGAAATCCTGCCAATCTGGAACGGAGGAAATAGATTTTCTGATGCTATGTAAATGAGTTCTATATACTAATTACTGTCAATCACTTCCAATAAGGATTTAGCAAATTTTGAAAACTGCCAACTATGATGACTGGCAGCTTGCTTTAGATTTTCAGCACAAGCCTCTTTGCAAGCTTTTATTTCTTGCAAATACAGGAAAGCATTTTGTCGGATTTCAAAACCATATATGGGGTCTGTATAATCCGTGAGCTCTTCAAAATACCTATTTTTATTTTCGGGCTCAAAATCTTCAGTAATTAATGCTAATGTTAACCAAAGAATGCGCACGTTTTTATCATTAAATCCTTGAATGTCTCTTGTTTTACTTAAGTATTTATTTCGCTCTTGCGGAAAATTTAACCATAAATTGAATAATGCTTTTTCTATGGTGAGATAAGATTCATCATTTAAAAGAGTTTCAAAGTCTGCTTTTAATTCTGAAGGTATTTCTGTTTTATTTATAGCTAGGGCTTGACGGACTTTTATATCTTTTGTATTTAAAGCTTTTTTAATTATGCTGTCATGAACAATGGTAATCATATCTTTAGAAAACAAATATGCTTTTAATTGCAAACTCGTCGCTTTGTCAAAGTATCTATCAACATTATAGTCTGGAGAATGAGACGAAAAAAGCAACTCTTGATCCAATTCAATCATTTTTGACATTTGTTTTGAATTTTTACTTAATGAATTAATACACTTTTCATATTGAAAGATGTCGCTTTCCAACCACACTTTCACAAATTCATCTAAATCCTGTCCACTAGCCTTTTCAACTTCAACAATAAAATCATCGGTCTCCACATTTTTAAACTGATGTTTTTCTAAATAATTTTTAATAGCCGTTTTAAACGCTTTATCACCTACTTGTTCCCGAAGCATATGCAATACCCAGGCTCCTTTTTTATAAAACGTGATACTACTCGATTTTGGATCTAAAAGCGAAGTGCCTTGTCCTACTTTATCCTGTTCCAATAATTCTTGGGCGTATTGGTAAAGCTGCCAATAGTAATAAGCGTCTCCAAACACGTCTCGTTCGGCTAATAAGGCGTAATAAGTCGCAAACCCTTCTTGAAGCCAATGGTGCGTACCGGAAGTTTCGGTAACCAAATCACCAAACCATTGGTGTGCGAGTTCATGCGCATTGACATTCACGTAGTTTTTATCTACAAAAGCAATAGAATCTATAACAAAACTATCTGCAAAAATAGTGGTACTGGTGTTTTCCATACCTGCATATAAAAAGTCTTTAACGGGTACTTGTTTGTAATTTTGCCAGGGATACGGCACGCCTATTTCTTCTTCAAGAAAATCAAATAGCTGTTTGGTGTACCGGTACGTTGGTTCAAATTTTAACGAATCCTCGGGATAATAATACATTTCTAAAGGAATACCGCTTTTAGACAGTTCTGTGTTTTTATGGTATTTACCAATTGCTAAGGCCACTAAATAGCTGCTCATGGGTTGTTGCATATTGTAATGCCACGTAATTGTAGAATTGTTGATTTGGTGATTTGTTAATTTGCCATTGGCTATCACGTCATAATCTTTATGGAATGTAATACTTAAATCAAATTCAATTTTATCATTCATATCATCTATACTCGGCAGCCAATTACTGGTGTATTTGCCTTGACCTTGTGTCCAAATTTGTTTATTGCCTTCTTCATATCCCCAATCGACAAAATACATGGCTTTTGTTGGTTTTGCCTTCCAAGTAACATCAATTCTATGGTGTGTATTTAATTTAAATGGGTGTTTAATAATCAGATGCTTTCCATCATACAATTCACCTTTAATTCTTCCGTCTAAAACATACTTTATTTCGGAAAAATTAACCGCATCAATATAAATGGAATCTGTGCTTTTTAAAACTTCAAATTCATAAACAATAGTTCCTCCAACTTCCTTTTTACTCAAATCTCCAAAAACAATATCTGCTTTTGCCGTTTTAAAATCAACATAGTCAGTTTGCTGTGCTTGCAAACCAGAAGTAAAAAGCAGCAAAATTATAATTAAGAATCTTTTCATAAACTTGAGATATCAACCATTAAGCCAAAATACATAAATTTTCTATTTTTTGAATTGATTGAAATGCCTTAAATTCGTCTTCTATGACTACCAATCTTCAAACTCCCATAGATTACTTAAAAGGTGTTGGCCCAAATAGAGCCGATTTACTTCGTAAGGAGTTAGGTATTCACACGTATCAAGATCTAATAAATTTATTTCCAAACAGATACATTGACAGAACGCAGTATTACAAAATCAACCAGTTACAACAAAGTAATGCAGATGTACAAGTTATAGGTAAAATAGTAGCATTTAAAGAAGTTGCCCAAAAGCAAGGCAAACGCTTGGTGGCTACCTTTCAGGATGATACGGGGTTTATGGAATTAGTTTGGTTTCGTGGGCAAAAATGGATTCGAGAAAATTTAAAACCAAACACCAATTATGTGGCTTTTGGTAGAATAAATTGGTTTAGTGGAAAATTCAACATGGCGCATCCGGAAATGGAACTTCAGGAAGAACACGAAAAAAATCTACGTTCTGCGATGCAGCCCGTATATCCTTCTACCGAAAAACTATCGAATAAGGGCATCAGCAATCGTGTGATTAGTAAAATTATTCAGGAGTTGTTTATTGAAACGGGAGGACGATTTACAGAAACACTTTCAGAACCATTACGCTCCGAATTAAAATTAATTAAAAAAAGTGACGCCTTATTTAATGTGCATTTTCCTAAAAGCCAAGAGCTATTAGCACGGGCACAATTTCGCTTAAAATTTGAAGAACTTTTCTATATTCAGTTGCAGCTTATCATCAAAAATTTAATTCATAAATCAAAAATTAAGGGTTTTCCATTTGAACATGTTGGCAATTATTTTACCACCTTTTTTAACAACCATTTACCCTTCGAATTAACCAATGCACAAAAGCGGGTTTTAAAAGAAATCCGAGCTGATTTAGGCAGCAATGCGCAAATGAATCGGTTATTACAAGGTGACGTGGGTTCCGGAAAGACCATTGTAGCGTTTATGTCAATGTTAATGGCACTTGACAACGGTTTTCAAGCATGTTTAATGGCGCCGACTGAAATTTTGTCAGTTCAGCACTATAATGGTTTACTTGAACACTGTAACAAACTGAATATCAGTATAAAAATACTAACAGGTTCAAGTACTACTTCAGAAAGAAAAAAAATCCATGCCGAATTAGAAAATGGCGATTTACAGATATTAATTGGTACGCACGCCCTATTGGAAGACAAGGTAAAATTCAAGAATTTAGGCCTTGCTATTATCGATGAGCAGCACCGTTTTGGCGTGGCACAACGAAGTAAATTGTGGCATAAAAACACATCTCCGCCACATGTTTTAGTGATGACGGCAACACCAATTCCACGCACCTTGGCCATGTCGGTTTATGGTGATTTGGATATCTCTGTTATTGATGAATTACCAGCTGGAAGAAAACCCATCAAAACAGTTCATAGGTATGATAAAAACCGATTGAATGTCTTTAAATTCATTAAAGATGAAATTGCTAAAGGGCGGCAAATTTATATTGTGTACCCACTTATCCAAGAAAGCGAAGCGTTGGATTATAAAGATCTGATGGATGGCTACGAAAGTATCTCACGGGATTTCCCGATGCCAGACTATCAAATCTCCATTGTTCATGGTAAAATGAAACCCGCAGATAAAGATTTCGAAATGCAGCGCTTTATTAAAGGCGAAACACAAATAATGGTTGCCACCACGGTTATTGAAGTAGGCGTCAATGTCCCCAATGCATCGGTTATGATTATTGAAAGTGCCGAACGTTTTGGCTTATCACAATTGCACCAACTACGGGGCCGTGTGGGTCGTGGTGCCGAACAAAGCTATTGCATTTTAATGACGGGGCATAAATTAAGTAGCGATAGTAAAACCCGCTTAGAAACCATGGTAAGAACTAGTGACGGATTTGAAATTGCAGAAGTAGATTTACGCTTACGTGGTCCCGGGGACGTTATGGGAACCCAACAAAGTGGTGTTTTAAACCTTAAAATTGCCGATATTATTAAAGACAAAGATATTTTACAAAGTGCGCGGTTTTACGCTAAAAAACTACTTAAAGAAGATCCTACTTTATCAGATACGGATAATAAAGTTATTTTAAACACCTACAAGGCTTTAGGCAAGTATAAGAATATTTGGAATTATATCTCTTAAACTAACGTGAGTTTCTATAATCAAAAATGTATTTATTATTGTTGATTCGTTTATTTGTTTATTTGTTGAAAGCCTAATAATTTTCCATCTTCCATCTTCCGTCTTCTATTTTCTTTTAGCAAACGGTCTTGAATCTTCAATCGGACAACAGTGAATTAAATTAATAACTATCTTTGTAACACATATTATTAATATTAAGAATGCTTCATTTAAAGTTAGAAACCGACCCACGTTGGGTAAATATTGTAGAGTCGAATATTGAAGAGATATTAACCGATCATGCGTGGTGCGAACAAAAAGCGGCTACCAATGCCATTTCAATTATAACACTTAATTCTGAATACCCCGATTTGGTTACTGACTTACTAGAACTTGCCAAAGAAGAATTGGAACATTTTCAAATGGTGCACGATATCATTAAAAAACGTGGCTATAAATTAGGCAGAGAGCGAAAAGACAGCTACGTAAACGAACTTTATAAATTCATGAATAAAGGCGGAAACCGCTTGCAATGTATGGTGGACAGACTGTTATTTTCTGCCATGATTGAAGCTAGAAGTTGCGAACGTTTTAAACTCTTATCAAAAGAAATTAAAGATCCTGAACTTTCAAAGTTTTATTATGATTTAATGGTGAGTGAAGCAGGACACTACACCCTTTTTATAAGCTACGCTAGAAAATATGGCAAAGGTGTAAATGTTGATAAACGCTGGGAAGAACTGGTAGCCTTTGAAAGCGAAGTCATAAAAAACTACGGCAAAAGCGAAACCATTCACGGATAAAAAAAAAGCCCAACCATTTATTGTTGAGCTTTTAATCACTGTTTGCTGTTTGATTGATATAAATTATTACATAGTCTCCAGTTCCGCTAAAAGCTTTTCAGAATTTGCCTTAACGTTTGCAGGTGGATTTAACGATAATGATTTTTTTAAATTTTTAATGGCGTTTTTCTTATCACCCATCATTTTATAACACTCCCCCAAACTATCATAAGAATTGGCATCGTTTGGATAATCTGCTACATTTTTTTTGAAATATTTTAAGGCACGGTCGTAATCATTAGCCGCCAGCATTTGATACCCCAAAATATTCAATTGGTTCTTATTTGCCATACCAGAAGCCTCATCCATTAGCGCTGCATATTCTTGAGTTCTTCCTAGCTTATTTAAAATTTGTGCTTTTATAGCTAGGTTATTGAATGTTTTTTGACTGAAAAATTGTCCGGAAATAGCGGCGTCTATCCAACTCAAAGCTTCATTTAAATCACCACCGTTATTTAAAGCATAATTTGCAGCTTGTTCCCAATTCTGTCTGCTAAAACCTGCTTGACCTTTAAACTGTTCCCTAAAATCGTTTAAAACAATCTCCGTAACTGGAACTTCGACAGTAAAAGGAATTTCCTTTTTCTCCCAAACTAATGAAACTGTGGTAGATGTTGGCGTAACGGTATTGAATTCATAGGTTAATAATTCTTTATGAGCCACAGTGTTTGTGGTTACATCGGCTCTTAGTGCGTCCATACTTTCATCATAGAAATAGCTGCCCCAAGCCTTAGAGTCTTTTGATAAAATAATGGTTGCCTTATTATCTGGCTTTACTTCAACATGAAAACCATAAGTTCCTGCAGAAATAGGTTGTCCTTCAACTTTCATGTCATGAGAAAAGGTTATGGTGGTATTCTCATCGGCTCCTGCACGCCACGGTGCCGCAGTAGAGGTGCCAAATCCGAGATTATTCATACCATAAGGTACCAATTTTCCCCATATCTCCCGGTCTTTAACGCTTGGTCTAGAATAGTTAATCGTAATGTCTGATATACCCACACGCTGTGAAACGGTTGCATGCTGACTTCCTCGTGGTGTATTTAATTGAGCGAATGCATTAGCACCTACAAAAAGTGCTAAACAAATAAAAATTTTGGTAAAATAATTGTTTTTCATAATTGTTGGCTTATGAGATTAATAGTCCCTAAAGTAGCCACAAATAAGACATACAACTGTTAGGGTTTTGTTAAATAAAAATCCTAAACCCTTAATTAACTATCTGTTAAGAAGAATTTAACAATCGAAAGTATCTCAAACAGAATGTTTAACTTTGCCTAATTTATCATTTAGACCATAATTTTAGAATGATTCACATTCACGAAAAGACATTACAGGATTTAGAATTTTCTACGGTTTTAAAACAAGTTAGCGAACATTGCATTACCTTATTAGGAAACGAAAAGGCACTGCAAATAACACCTTTTAGCACCAAAGAATTGCTTCTTAATAATTTACAATTAACCAACGAATACCTGTCGTCTTTTTATAACGACAACCGAATACCAAATCACGGTTTTGACGCCATAACCAAGGAAATCAAACTTTTACGCATTGAAAACACCTATTTAGAAGTCCATAGCTTAAAAAAAATTGTTTCCATATCATTAACAACCAATGAGATTGTTGCGTTTTTAAAAAAGTTTGATGTTTACTATCCAAACCTCAATGCATTTGCATCGCATATTGAAATCACTAAAGCCATTATTGAAAAAGTTGACGCTGTTGTAGATCGATTTGGCGATATTAAAGACAATGCTTCTAGCCTACTTTTTGATTTACGACAGTCTATAAACAAAGTAAAAGGACAAATAAACCAAAGTTTTGCAACCGCTTTAAATACGTATCATGGTCTTGAATATTTAGATGACATTCGAGAAAGTGTTGTAGAAAACAGGCGTGTTTTAGCTGTAAAAGCTATGTACCGCCGTAAAGTTAAAGGGTCTATTATGGGTAGCAGTAAAACGGGGAGCATTGTATATATGGAGCCCGAAACCACCCTAAAATACTCACGGGAACTCAATAATTTAGAATTCGAGGAGAGTGAAGAGGTGGTTCGTATTTTAAAAGAACTCACCAATTTTATTCGTCCGTTTTTATCACTTTTAGAAAACTACCAAGACTTTTTAGTGGCTATTGATGTCATTTCGGCAAAAGCAAAATATGCACGTTCCATGAATGCCATTCTTCCTGAAATTTCAGAAGACAGGAGTATGTACTTACGTGATGCATATCACCCACTGCTCTATTTAAATAATTTGGAAAAGAAAGTAAAAACATTTCCACAGACGATAGCATTGGAACAAGACAGTCGCATCATTGTTATTTCCGGACCAAATGCTGGCGGAAAAAGTATCACACTAAAAACCGTTGGATTACTACAAGTGATGCTCCAAAGCGGGATGCTTATTCCAGTACATGAACGCAGTAAAGCCTGTTTGTTTGATAGAATTTTAAGTGATATTGGCGATAATCAATCTATTGAAAACCATTTAAGCACCTATAGCTACCGATTAAAGCAAATGAATTATTTTTTAAAGAAGTGCAACAAAAACACACTCTTTTTAATTGACGAATTTGGTACAGGAAGTGACCCCGAATTGGGTGGCGCTTTAGCCGAAACATTTTTAGAAGAGTTCTACCATCGGGAAGCTTTTGGCATTATTACAACACACTATGCGAACTTAAAAATATTGGCAAACGAGTTACCTTTTATGCTCAATGCCAATATGCTGTTTGACGAGAAAACCTTAGAACCTCTATACAAACTGGTTATTGGGCAAGCAGGAAGCAGTTTTACGTTTGAAGTCGCTCAAAAAAATGGCATTCCGTTCGGATTGATAAATCGTGCCAAAAAGAAAATTGAGCGCAGTAAAGTACGTTTTGATGCAACCATTGCAAAGCTTCAAAAAGAACGTTCTAAGCTTGAAAAAACGGGGGAATCGTTAAAATTGAATGAAAAGAAAAAAATTCAGGAAGCTGGCAAGTTAGAAGAAATCAATGCGAAAATTCAAAAGAAACTGGAAAGCTACCAAGAGTTGTACGACAGCAACCAACGCCTGATTTATTTAGGACAAAAAGTAAATGACATCGCTGAAAAATACTTTGAAAACAAGCAGAAAAAAGAATTAATGGGCGAGCTTTTTAAAGTGGTTCAAATTGAAAACTCCAAACGAAAAAAGGTAACGATTAAAGAGAAAAAAGTAATCAAAGAAAAAGAAGAAAAGGTTAAACAAGAAGCCGAAAAAGTCGTAACAGTTATTCGTGAAAAGAAAAAAGAAGCTAAGAAAAAAGCCATTGAAGCCCCAAAACCGAAAGTAACTTTAAAGGTTGGAGATCGTGTACGTATGAACGATGGTCGCGCCATTGGTAGCATTGATAAAATTGAAAAAAATAAAGCCGTTGTAAATTATGGTATATTTACGACTAATGTAAGCGTTGAACAATTGGAATTAGTAGAAGCTAAAAAATGATAGCCTTACCAGATCATAAAAAACTAATATTATTCGATGGTGTTTGCAACCTTTGTAATTCGTCAGTTCAATACGTTATTAAACACGATAAAAACAATGTATTTCTTTTTGCCGCTTTACAAAGTGACACAGGGCAACAAATAATCGAAGCATATAAAATAAATACCAACAAAGTAGATTCCATTTTGTTATACACACCCGGAAAAGGGGTCGATTATAAATCTACGGCAGCGTTAAAAATCGCAAGTCAGTTGGGGTTTCCGCAAAATTTAATGACAGCGTTTTTTATAATTCCTCCGTTTATTCGCAATTGGGTCTATGATTATATAGCAAAAAACCGTTATAAATGGTATGGCAAAAAAGAGTCTTGCTGGATCCCTACGCCTGAATTAAAATCTAAGTTTTTGGAATGATTTATTCAGGAACCAAACTCCCCCATTCCGTCCAAGAACCGTCATAAACAGCCAAGTTTTCATATCCAGAAATGGTGGCGCCCAACGCTAAAACACAAGCTGTAATACCTGAACCGCAGGAAAAGATAATAGGCTCTTCTTTTTTAGCTAAAGCTTGAAATTTAGCTTCAATTTCTTGATTGGTTAACAATTGATTATCGGCTAACAAATCTTCAAAAGGCAGGTTAACCGAATTGGGAATGGTTCCCATACGTAAACCCACTCTTGGTTCTGGCTCTAAACTTTTAAACCGACCTTCAGAACGTGCGTCGATAATGGTATGGCTCTTTGTTTCCGAAGCCATTTTTACATCATTAAAAAACTTCATGAGTTCAGGCTTGTAGCTCGCTTTAAAATTACCGGGCTTACCTGTATAGAGCTTCATCGGTTCTGTCTCAAATCCTGCTTTTTTCCATTCTGGGAAACCACCATTTAAAACCGCTACATTATTGTAACCAAAAGCTTTAAACAACCACCAAACGCGGGCACTGGAATAAATGCCTTTATCATCATAAACCACAATCGCACTATCGTTATTAATGCCTAGTTCCCTTGCGGATTTTTGAAATTGTTCTTCTGAAGGAAACGTTGATGGAAATGGTGCTGTGGTATCACTAAACTTGTTTTTTATATCGAATAAGCGCGCATTCGGAATTTGAGATTGAGATGCATCGAACACCTTATTGATGGTACCATCCAAAACAACTAAATTTTCAGCTTCTAAATTATTGTGAAGCCATGATACGGAAACTACGGGTTGTAATCTATTAATTTTAGCCATAACAACAGTATTTGGTTTAAGAATCTAAATCGAATGTTTCGGTTGGGTTTTTAGTATCGTGGTAATCTAGCATATTTTCACCATCGGCGATAATGGTACAGACTGTCGCATCGCCAGTAACATTTACTACGGTTCTAAACATATCTAAAATTCTATCCACAGGAAAAATAATAGCAATCCAAACGGGATTTAATCCCACTGAATTCAACACCACAATAAGCATCACCAAACCGGCACTTGGCACTGCGGCAGATCCAATGGATGCTAACGTTGTGGTTACAACAACGGTTAATTGCTGACCAATTGTTAAATCGATCATGTGCATTTGTGCTAAAAAGATAACTGCTACTGCCTGATACAAACTGGTACCATCCATATTAACAGTAGCTCCAATGGGCAATACAAAACTGCTTACTTTTTTATCGACACCTAAATTTTGCTCTACACATTCCATGGTAACAGGAAGTGTTGCTGCACTACTAGATGTTGAAAACGCCAAGGTTTGCGCTGGCCCCATGGCTTTAAAAAATCCTAAATACGGTATTTTCTTTACAAATAGTTTTAATATGATTGGATACACTACAAAAATCATTAATAAAAGCCCCACTAAAACGATTAACGAATACCAACTTAAGCCTTTAAAAATCTCGATGACCTTACCAATATCGTCCCCTGCCATTTTACTAACCACACCTGCTAATAAAGCAAACACAAAAAATGGTGCTGCTTGCATAACCAAATCTACCATTTTCAAAAACACCTCGTTAATCCCGTCCACCAAGGTTAAAACCGGTTGTGACTTTTCATTAGGAATAAACAATAAGCATATCCCAAAAAATAAGGCAAAAAAGATAATTTGCAACATCAATCCATTATTGGAAAGCGATGCGAAAAAATTCTCGGGAACTATATCTACCAAAGGCTGCAGCGGAGAAACACTTTGTTGCTTATTTGCTTTTTCAAGTTTATCTGAAACCGACGCTTCCTTCAATTCAGATTTTGTTAATTCTGAAATCTCCTGCGCGCGTTCAAAAAACTGGGGGTCTTTTAAATAATTAATACCATCCTTAACTTCATGGCCTTCGGAAGCTGCCCAAATTTCATAACTAATACGGTTATCGATTCTACTCTGCTCATCGATTAACTTACCCGGTTTTACAACATTTACCAAAAGCAAGCCTAAAGAAATGGCCATGACCGTAGTTATTAAATAAATAAACAAAGTCTTTCCGCCCATTCTACCTAAACTTTTAGGGTCGCCGATATTGGCAACACCGCCAATTATAGAGAATAACACTAGAGGTACGGCTATAAGCTTTAATAAATTGATAAAAATAGTGCCAAATGGATCAATCCAATTGATGGTAAACGCGCTCCAACCTAATGAGCTTGAAAGCAACGCCCAAATAATACCGAGCGTCATACCTATTAAGATTTTCCAGTGTAGTGCTAGTTTTTTCATAGAGCCTCTCCTAACCTCTCCAAAAAAGAGGGATATTTTTATTGATTTTTAAAATTTGAAAGCAAGATAAGAATTTTATAATTCTTATTTATTTGGTAGTTTCTATTTTATAAGTTTAGAACTTTTGAAGCTATTTTTTTTAGATAAGCTATTGCTAACGATTTTTGAAATAAGCAAAAACACAATCGATAAACTAGCCCCAAAATTTTTCGGCTGCACCCAAGACAAAACTAAAAATGGAAAATAACTACTTATTATATATTTTATTTTGCAAATAAAAATCGGCAATTACCAAAGCTGCCATAGCCTCTACAATAGGTACTGCCCTTGGTACAACACATGGATCGTGACGCCCTTTTCCTTGCATTTCTACTGCATTGCCTTCTTTATCGATGGTTTCGTATTTTTGGATTAAAGTCGCCACAGGTTTGAAGGCGACATTAAAATAAATATCCATACCGTTGCTTATACCGCCTTGAATACCTCCTGAATAGTTCGTTTTAGTCGTGCCATCGGCATTAAACGAATCGTTATGCGCACTACCATACATGGTGCTGCCCTCGAAACCGCTACCGTATTCAAAACCTTTTACGGCGTTGATGGATAACATGGCTTTACCTAGTTCGGCGTGTAATTTATCGAAAACAGGTTCGCCCAAACCAACGGGCACATTTTTAATAACACAACTTACAATACCACCTACGGTATCGCCTTTTCCGCGAACTTCTTTAATAAACGTTTCCATATCTGCTGCCATTTTTGCATCTGGACAACGTACTATGTTCGATTCTACTTGGGTTAAATCCAGTTCGTTGTACGGTTTATTAAGTTTCATGGTACCAACACCCGATACATAAGCGGTAATTTCAATGCCTTTTAGCATTTGTTTTGCAATCGCACCAGCAACCACACGACATGCCGTTTCACGTGCAGAACTGCGCCCACCACCACGGTAATCGCGCACACCGTATTTTTTATCGTAAGTATAGTCGGCGTGACTTGGTCTGTAACTATCTTTTATATGCGAATAATCGTGAGATTTCTGATTGGTGTTTTCAATAACAAAACCAATTGAGGTTCCTGTTGTAACACCTTCAAATATTCCCGAATGGAATTTTACGGTATCTGGTTCTTTACGTTGGGTAACAATGGCAGATTGCCCTGGCTTTCTTCTGTCCAATTCTTGTTGAATAGCCTCTAAATCCAATTCAATTCCCGATGGGCAACCATCAATAACACCACCTAATGCAGGTCCGTGAGATTCGCCATAAGTCGTTAGAGTAAACAGTTTTCCAAAAGAATTTCCAGCCATAAATATAATTTTTTGCTAAAATAAACCTTTTTTATAAAACTCTTCTTGACTTTTTGTTTTTAACCGAAAATGAGATAAAATTTATACAGATGAGGCACTTTTTGCAAGGCGACTTTTCTATCTTGTTTATTCGTTGATTCGTTTATTTGGTAGTTAACCACTAACTACTAACTACTGTTTACTGTCCACTGCTTACTGTCTATTTGGCTATTTTACTAGGTCTTCGACAAGCTACCATTGACGTATTCTATAAACATCTGTTTTACAGATAATTAAATTTTTAAAAAAACTACGTCATCGCACTCGCGTTAAAACTTTAACAAAGGTCTCAGACTGACATTGAGGGTGGTTATTGACTATTTACTATTGGCTTATGGCTATTTTGGTTATTCGTTGATTTGGTTATTAACCACTAACTACTGCCTACTGCCTACTGTTTACTGCCTACTGCTTACTGCCTACTGCCTACTGCCTACTGCCTACTGCCTACTGCTTACTGCCTACTCTTTACTAGCTTAGAGGTATACAGGATAACACTTGTTTAACAATATACTCATGTTAATATAATTATGGGATAACGATTAAGTAATATTAAATCAAGTATTTTACAAAAAGCAAATTAGAAATTTGAAAATTAAACGTAAAATAGAAATTGCCGTCATATCAGATGTACACTTGGGCACGTATGGATGCCATGCAAAACACTTGTTAAACTACTTAAATAGCATTGAGCCCAAAAAGCTTATTTTAAACGGTGATATCATCGATGTTTGGCAATTCAGCAAACGTTACTTTCCGAAATCGCATTTAAAAATTATAAAAAAGATTATGAGCATGTCTGCCGACGGTGTAGAAATCGTTTACATTACTGGGAATCATGACGAAATGCTTCGAAAATTTAGTGGTACTTCCATTGGGAATATCTCCATAGTAGATAAATTGGTTTTAGAATTACATGGTAAAAAAGCATGGTTTTTTCATGGCGATGTATTTGATGTGTCTATACAAAATGCCAAATGGCTTGCGAAATTAGGTGGCTATGGTTATGATGCATTAACCTTACTGAACCGCTTTGTCAACTGGTATTTAGAGCGTCGTGGAAAAGAACGTTACTCCTTATCAAAAAAAGTTAAAAATGGCGTAAAAGGAGCTATTAAATATATTAATGATTATGAAAAGGTTATTTCAGATTTAGCTATTGAAAACGGGTATGATTATGTGGTTTGCGGACATATACACCAACCAAAAATGGAACATATAGAAAATAAGCATGGCAAAACCATGTACTTGAATTCTGGTGATTGGGTTGAAAATTTTACCGCTTTAGAATACCAATTCAAACGCTGGAAAATTTATAGTTATAACCAAGACAAACTCTCCCCTTTTTCTGTTGATGAAGAAATAGAAGACATGGATATTAAAGATTTAATTGCAGCCATTACTATTGTAGAACAGCATGAAAAGAAATCCAAATAGCTTTTTCGCAAAGATGCAAGACTATCACTGAACACTGTGACTGTTCACTGCGACTGCGACTGAAAACTAAACAAGCGCTTCCCGTAAAACAGTAATAGGATGTTTTGCTTCGCGCTGGGTACCGTCTTTAATTTGATGCCTACAACTGGTTCCATTGGCTGAAATTACCACCTCTTTTAATGCGTTTCTAACAGCAGGGAATAACGTTTGTTCACCAACTTGCATACTGACTTCATAATGTTCTTTTTCATAACCAAAACTTCCTGCCATACCACAGCAACCACTCGGTATAATGGTTACTCTATAGTTTATTGGCAAATTTAAAACATCAAAACTAGATAATTGATTGCTAAATGATTTTTGATGGCAATGCCCATGAAACTTGATGGTTTTTGCTTCCGAAGTAAATTGTTCAGACTTAATATGGCCTAATTTGATTTCTTGCTGAATAAATTCTTCTATTAAAAAGGTATGTTTTGCAATTTTTTCTGCGGAAGCTTTATCATCTGCCAACCTTAAATATTCGTCCTTAAAAGTTAAAATAGCTGATGGTTCGATACCTATCAATGGTGTTTTTTCAGTAATTAAATCCTTAAAAATAGCAACATTCTTATTGGCCAAATCCTTAGCTTGCTCTAACAGACCCTTTGATAAAAAGGTACGTCCGGATTCGGCATTTTCAACCATTTTAACCTCGTAATTTAAGGCTGTTAAAAGTTGAATGGCATCAACACCTATAGGTGTATCTAAATAATTTAAAAACTCATCATTAAATAAGTAGACTGTTTTTATATATTTTTTAATAACCTTTTGTTTTTGAATATTTTGAAATTGATTACTTAAACTTTTATTTGAAATTAAAGGCAAGTGTCTTTCTTTAGCAATCCCAAACGATTTTTTTAAAATGGAGGCTGTAAAACTATTAGAAAACATAAAGTTTGTCAGCTTTGGAACCATACTTCCATAACGATTCAACGTGTTATTGTAAGCGAACAATTTGGTACGTAAAGACACACCGTTTTCCTTTTGATATTGATACAAAAATTCCGCTTTTAGACTCGCCACATCTACACTACTTGGGCATTCGCTAGCACACGCCTTGCAACTTAAACACAAATCGAAAACCACTTTCAATTCTTCGTGGTCAAACTTATTTGCCTTATTGGAATTTGTTAAGAATTCACGTAAAGCATTGGCTCTGGCGCGTGTTGTATCTTTTTCGTTTCTGGTAGCACGGTAACTTGGACACATGGTACCACCAAATTCCGGTAATTTTCTACAATCGCCAGAACCATTACACTTTTCAGCTTCACGTAAAATGCCTTGTGAATGTGAAAAATCAAGCATGGTTTCTATTTGGGGCTCCACTCTATCAGAAACATATCTCAACGATTCATCCATAGGAAAAGCATCCACAATTTTCCCTGGATTGAAGATGTTATGCGCATCAAAAGCTGCTTTTATTCGCTTTAAAATTTGATAATTTGCCTCACCAATCATTAACGGAATAAATTCAGCTCTTACAATACCATCGCCATGTTCCCCACTCATAGAGCCACCGTATTTTTTTACCAAATGTGCTACATCGGTAGTTATTTTTCTAAACAACACCACATCTTCAGACTTTTTAAGGTTTAAAATGGGGCGTAAATGCAGCTCACCAGCACCAGCATGTGCATAATAAATGGCTTCCTGGTTATAGCTTTTCATTAACATCGAAAACTCCGAAATATAATTGGCTAAATCGGGTAAGGTTACAGCGGTATCTTCAATACATGGTGCCGATTTTTTATCCCCAATAATATTCCCTAACAAGCCCAATCCGGCACTACGCAAGTTATTTGCTTTGTTTATCTCATCTCCTTCCAATATAGGAAAGGCATAACTGAGCCCAGAAGCTTCAATAGCCTTTACTAAATTTTTGGCTAAAACATCGACGTCTTGTTTTGTAAATGCTCTCACTTCACACATCAAAATAGCCTTAGGGTCACCCTCGATAAAACTTCTATTTTCTTGTTGGGTTTTGTTGTGCTTTGTACAATCCAAAATGGTTTTATCCATCATTTCGCAGGTGTACAAATTATGATTCATCACCATTTCAACAGCATTTAGACACATTTCTATACTACTAAAATGTGCCGCAACCATAACGGCTTCTTGTGGCGGAAGTTTGTCTAATTTTAAAGTAATTTGTGTTGTAAAGGCCAAAGTACCTTCGCTTCCTGAAAGGAGTTTGCACATATTAAACTTTTCAGAAGTATTTGAAAACACCTCTGATTTTATCAATTCATCAATAGCATAACCCGTATTTCTTCTGTGTATTTCTGGTTTTGGATAGTTTTCAATGATTTGATTTTGAACCGTTTCCGACTTTAATTCTGAATAAATGGTTTTATAAATAACACCTTCCAAAGTATTTAATGTTATTTTATTTTGAAATGCTTCCGAAGAAATCTCATTAAATACAACGTCGCTACCATCACTTAAAATGGTATGCATTTCAATCACTTTATCGCGCGTTACACCAAACTGAATGGATGTTGTACCTGATGAGTTGTTGCCAACCATCCCACCAATCATACATCTATTGGATGTTGATGTATTCGGGCTAAACCACAATCCAAATGGCCTTAAATAATTATTCAAGGCATCGCGAACCACACCTGGTTGTACTGTAACGGTTTGCTCCTTTTCATTTACATTTAATATTTTAGTGAAGTATTTTGATACATCCACTACGATACCATCTCCAACACACTGGCCAGCAAGCGATGTACCTGCTGTTCTTGGTATGAGCGATGTTTTATGTGCTTCAGCAAACTGAATAAGCTGTTTGATATCATCATTGTTTTTAGGATATGCAACGGCCAATGGCAGCTTTCTAAATACAGAGGCATCGGTAGCGTAAATGGATTTTATTAAGTCATCATAAAATAATTCTCCAGAAAGTTTTTCGCTTAATGTCTGTAAATGTGATGTTAAGGTCATAGTAGATAAAAAATAATTATATTTACAAAGAGAAGTTAAATATAAATACATTTTTGGCGTTATTTTTGTAAAATAAATTAAATTAACAAGAAAGATCTTTTAACGAAAAAAGGTCGTATATAAATTACAAACAAAAAACATATTTATGAAGAAATTACTTTTATTTTCAGTTGTATTATTAGGCTTTGCCTTTACATCAAACGCTCAAGACATAGCAAATAACGCATTGGGTTTACGTTTAGGTGATAGCGACGGATTTGGTGCCGAGATATCATACCAACATGCCTTAGGTAGCAACAATCGTTTAGAGGTCGATTTAGGCTGGAGAGATGGCAAAGACTATGATGGTTTTAAACTTGCTGGTTTATACCAATGGGTATGGAATATTGAAGATGGCTTTAACTGGTATGCTGGTGTTGGTGGTGGATTAGGCTCTTACAGCTTTGATAATGCACCTGATGGAGTAGACGACAGTGACACATTTATTTTTGCTGCTGGTGATATAGGTATTGAATATAATTTTGATATCCCTTTATTGATCTCATTGGATTTTAGACCTGAAATTGGTTTTGGCGATGACTCCTTCAAAAATAATGATTTAGATTTTGATATTGCTTTAGGTATAAGATATCAGTTTTAAGTAAAAAAATTATAAAACAAAAAAGCACCTCAATTGGGGGGCTTTTTTGTTTTACTATAAAGCGGTTTACAACTTTTTTTATATTAACGTGAGTTTTCTATATGATGTAATCTGATATCCAAGTGTTTAGATAGTTATATAAATAAAAAAACAGTTTAACCGTGTAATCGTTGAATCGTGTATCACAAACTTCATCGATACATCAAACTCTGAACTTTGAACTTCGTTCAACTCAGGTTTTATTACGAATTATAACACCAGACACTTAGCCAAAGTATCTTGATAAATGGCTTCGTATTGTGGTACAATGGTATGTAAATCGTATTTTTCAGCGATTTTTCTAGCATTCTTTTTAAAAGTTGCTAAACGCTCTTTGTCACTTAAAATGTAGATGGCGTTCTTAGTCATATCGGCAATATCGCCTACATCGCTTAAGAATCCCGATACACCATGCACATTAACTTCTGGAATGCCTCCTGTGTTGCTTGAAATAACAGGCACACTCGATGCCATGGCTTCTAAAGCTGCCAATCCAAAACTTTCTGTTTGTGATGGTAATAAAAACAAATCACTGAAGCATAATATTTTATCAATCTCATTACTTCTTCCAAAGAAAATAACTTTATCTAAAATACCTAATTCTTGACAACGCAATTCTATGTGCTCTCGTTCTGGCCCTTCGCCAATAAGCATCAATTTTGCGGGCATTTCTTTTTGAATATTATAAAACACACTAATAACATCTTGTGAACGCTTTACAGGTCGTAAATTACTAATATGTGTGATTATTTTTTCGTCTTCTTTCGCCATCATTCCACGTTGGCAATCGGTAAACACGTTATTATATTTGTCTAAATCGATAAAGTTAGATACGACATGGATCTTATTTTTTATATCAAACAAACGCAACGTATCATCTTTTAAACTTTGTGATACTGCAGTTACTGCATCCGATTTATTAATACTGAAAGTCACCGCTGGCTTATAAAACGGATGGCTGCCAACAAGCGTAATATCGGTTCCGTGCAAAGTGGTAACAATAGGTATGTAAATACCATCTTCTTGCAACATTTTTTTAGCCATGTATGCAGCATAGGCATGCGGAATAGCATAATGCACATGCAAAATTTCAATTTTATGTAGTTTTACCATATCAACTAATTTACTTGATAAAGCTAACTCATAAGGTTGGTAATGAAACAGCGGATATTCCGGAACATTCACTTCATGATAATGCACATCATTACTTAACAACTCTAAACGTACGGGTTGATTATATGTGATAAAATGAATTTCATGACCTCGTTTAGAAAGCTCTAAACCTAACTCGGTAGCAACTACCCCGCTACCCCCAAAAGTTGGATAACATACTATGCCTATTTTCATATTTTTTTAAGTTATAAGTGTCTTAAGTTATAAGTGCCTAAAGTTTTAAGTGCCTAAAGTTTTAAGTGTCTAAAGTTATAAGTGCCTTAAGTTATAAGTGCCTTAAGTTAACCTAACTTTAAGTACTCGTAACTTTCAACTTTAAGTACTTTTAACTTTTCAACTCTAAGTACTTTATTAATCAATTATCGCTTCATAAATCAAGCGTTGTATATCTGTTCGAATGTTTTCCTTTAAGAGCAAATTGTGTGAAGCAATAGGATATGTTCTGTTGGCTAAAAACACGTAAACAATCTCTTCTTCGGGATCTGCCCAAGCATAGGTTCCTGTAAAACCTGAATGCCCAAAACTATTTAATGACACACAACCACATGTTGGCCCATCTTCATCTAATTGAGGCTTATCAAACCCAATACCTCTTCTGTTTCCTTTATTGCAAAAATAACAAGTATTAAACTTATCGATTGTTTCCGGTTTAAAATAATTCTTTCCTCCATAATAGCCTTTTTGCAAAAACATTTGCATAATTTTGGCGACATCGTTGGCATTACTAAATATACCAGCATGCCCACCAATTCCGTTTTGCATAGCCGCTCCCATATCGTGTACATATCCATGCACTTCTTGAAACCTGTAATAATCATCAACTTCTGTTGGAACGATTTTTTTATTACTTATTTTATGATACGGATTATACATGGTATAGTTGGCTCCTAAAGATTTATAAAAATGTTCCTGCACAAGAAAATCTAAGGTTCTGTCGTAATAATTCTCAATATATTTCTTTAAAATATAATAAGGAAAATCACTATACCTGTATTGAAGCTTGTTTAACAATTCTGAGTCTTTAATAATTTTTTGTATAGAGTCCGGATAATCTGAGCGTAAATATAAATTTTGAGCGACTTCAATATTAAACCTCTCACTACGCTCTGTTCTATAATATTTTTCACTTGGGCGTTTCGTAACACTGTCTAAAGTATGAGCATAAAACGGTTCCCATGGCTTTAGTCGGGCATAATGGGACAACATTGCTTTTAAGGTAATATTTGATTTGTTTGATTTTTTATAGCTAGGTAATATTTTAGAAAGCTTCGTATCTAAAGTAACCTCGCCTTGCTCTTCCAATTCCATAAGCAATGGTAAAGTCGCCAGTATTTTGGTTAGTGATGCCACATCATAAACATCATCAAATGTAACCGCTTGTGTTCCTGAATACGTGTGCTTGCCAAAGCTTTTATTGTAGATTACTTTTCCTTTTCTAGCTACTAACAATTGAATGCCCGGAGTCATTTTACCATTTATAGCTTTTAGAACTAACGAATCTATCTTTTTTAATTTTTTTGAATCCATACCAACACGTTCCGGAACCGTATAACTTAAACGTTGTATGGCATTATTTTGGATACCATCGCCTACTTTAAAATAAGTTCCAATAGAAACTGGCAAACTGCCTTTTGCATCAATAGCACCAAATATAAGTTGTGCCGATTTTTCCTGGGCTATTTTGCTGTTTTGATAGCTTACCACAATGCTTTCTATGTTTTCAATGGTTGCTAAATCTGAAAGCACATAAGGTTTTACAAAAACATCTAAAATGACTTTATGTGTTCTCGCTATTTCATATAACCATGTTAGTTCTTCTTCTGAAAACTGATATGGTTTCCAAGGACTTTGATTTGAACGGTGCAGCCCAATTACAACCGTGTTATAATCCTGAAGCTTAGCCTTAAGCTCATCTAGCATTGTAGCTTCTATGTGGTGTACTTTGGTGTATTTTTTTAGTTCGTTTAAAAATACCGACCCATCATCATCCCCCATTTTAACATAAGCAATTGTTTTTTCTTCAAGCTGTCGAAGTGGTACTAAACGGGCTTCATTTTTAACAATAGTAATGGCGTTTTCTAAAAGTTCTTCATATAGAATATCATCCTTCAATCTATTTAAATCGGCCGGTAAATCATTCAAACCAACAGGTTCGTAATTATTTAAGCCTACTTTATATTTTGCTTGAAGAATTTTTTTAACCGAAAGTTCTAGCCGGGCTTCGCTAATTTCACCATTGTTATAAGCTTCTATAATTTTTGAAATACCAACAGCTACGTCTTCAGACATGAGCATCACATCATTTCCTGCTTTAAATGCCGCTAAATCTATGGCACCGACTTCCTTAAAATCGGCAGCACCTTTCATGGTTAAAGCATCGGTAAATATGAGTCCCTTAAATCCTAGGGTTTCTTTTAAAATATCGGTGGTAATGTGTTTTGATAATGAAGAGGGATATCCCGATGGCTCTAAGCTGGGCACTTTTAAATGTGCTACCATAACACTGGAAAGCCCTTTTGTGATCAATTTTTTATAGGGATATAATTCAATGGAATCAATACGTTTTTTATTAAAATTAATAGTTGGCAAGGTTTTATGTGAATCTTGGTCGGTATCGCCATGCCCTGGAAAATGTTTTGCATTAGCCAAAACACCTGCGCTTTGCATACCTTTCATAAAAGCCAACGCTTTCTCGGTTACATTATCTCTGTCTTCCCCAAACGACCGATTGCCAATAATGGGATTTAACGGATTGGTATTGATATCGACCACGGGTGCAAAATTAAAATGAACCCCAAGCCTCTTGCAATGCTCACCAATTTGTTTTCCTGTTTGCTCTATTAAGTGATTATCTTTGATAGCCCCAAGTGTCATATTCCAAGGGAACGCATAGGTAGAATCTAAACGCATACTTAAACCCCATTCTGCATCCATTCCTATTAACAATGGTACTTTTGAAAGTGCTTGCAGTTCGTTATTTAATTTAGCTTGTCTAACAGGACCTCCAAGAGAATAAATCAGCCCTCCTATATGATGCGTTCTAATTAACTCAACGATCTTGTTTTTAGCGTCTTGATCTTGGTTAGACATGACTTGTACCATGTACAACTGCCCTACTTTTTCGGCTAAAGTCATGGAATTATAGATACTATCGACCCATTTTTGCTGTCCTTTAATATCTTTTGCTGCTAAAGGATTTTCAATAGTTTGGCTAAATATTGAAAGCGATATATGTAGGGTTACTAGTACTAATAAGATTTGGCGCATATAAAAATTTAATTAGATATTTATATAGTGAATTCGTTTAAACTTTTTGTTTGTAAGCGAAAATTTAACCTTGCTCCAGCTGGCTCACTCACTAAAATAACCTGCGAGGTTATTTTTACGCTCCGCCCTGTTTCATAACGAAGCCTTTTTTATGTCACATAGCAGCGCTACGGAACTAAAAAAGTCAAAATTAGGGAGCAAAATGTGAATTTTGCAGGTAAAAGAAAAAGTTTAAATGACTTCAATAACAACAGTTATATAAATAACCATGCCAAAATACTACTTTTAAAAAGAAGTAAAAAAAACTTTAAGATAGATTTATAAAGAAAGTATGAACTATTTTTTAGTACATGGCAAAAATTGAAGCGTGTCACATTGAGGTTTTCGACTGTGCTTAAGATAAACTAAAGTCGAAATGTTATTAAAAACGATATTTCCAATGTCTTCGACTGCGCTCAGACTGACATCTCAATGTATTTTGATTTTTTGTCATGTACTAGAGACTATTTATAAGTTGTTACTCAGGTTAATCTATTCAATTAAATCAATATGCCTGTCGTGGTAACCCAATAAATATAATACCCCATCTAACCCTATGCTTGAAATAGAGCTTTGGGCATTATCCTTAACGGTTGGTTTTGCATGAAAAGCAATCCCTAAGCCTGCAAGGTTAAGCATCGGCAAATCGTTAGCACCATCACCCACAGCAATGGTTTGGTCGATATCAATCCCCTCTTTTTGAGCTAGTTCTTTAAGATATTCTGCTTTTTTATTCCCATCAACTATGTCACCAATATAACCACCTGTTAAAAGACCATCTTTAATTTCCAATTGGTTGGCATATACATAATCTATACCCAACTCCTTTTGTAAATAGTGCCCAAAATAAGTGAATCCACCCGATAAAATGGCTGTTTTAAAGCCATAGCTTTTTAAGGTATCTATAAGTCTTTTTGCTCCTTTTGTTAATGGTAAATTAACGGCAACATCGTGAAGTACATCCTCGCTCAAACCTTTTAAAAGCTTCATGCGTCTAACAAAACTTTCTTTAAAGTCTATTTCACCCTGCATAGCCGATTCTGTTATGGCTTTTACTTCGTCGCCAACACCTGCCAATTCTGCAAGTTTATCAATAACTTCGGCCTGTATAAGTGTAGAATCCATATCGAAACAAACCAAACGCCTGTTTCGTCTGAAAATATTATCCTCTTGAAAGGCGATATCAACATCTAAATCCATTGAGATTTCCATGAATTTTTTGGTAAATTCCGTTTTATCAGCTATTTGTCCTCTAATAGATAACTCAATACAAGCTCGTGGATATTCTTCTTCTTTAGTAAGTGATATTCTGCCTGTTAGCCTTTTTATAGAATCTATATTTAAGTTCTTTTCTGAAATGACTTGAGTCACTTTTGATATTTGTTCAGCAGCAAGTTTTTCTCCTAAAATAGTAACGATGTAACGGTCTTTACCTTGAAGTCTTACCCATTTTTCATAATTTTCGAGCGTAATTGGTGTAAACTTCGCTTTAATACCAAGTTCGTAGGATTTAAAAAGTAAATCTTTTAATACGGCTGCTGAATTAGGTCCCGATTGAATTTCAAACAATATACCTAAAGACAATGTATCGTGAATATTTGCTTGCCCAATATCTAACACTTTGGCATTATATTCAGCCAAAACACTTGTTAAACTAGAGGTTAATCCTGGTTTATCCGGTCCAGAAATATTTAATAGGATAATTTCATTAGCCATAATTATGTATTTGCTCTTTTGAGCTGTAAAATTGAATATTCTATTTGAAACATGAAAATTTTATAGGTTCTAATATTTTGGAAGATTATTTACAACCTATTTAATAAAGCGGCTATGCCAACTCTCACTTGCTGGTACTTCCCAGTTTTCTTTAAACTCTGCAATATTGGTAACCAAATTGTTAAAAACAATGGTGTTTTTAGAAATAGCTTTATCTTTTGCCATTTGTTTAAAGTCTAAAAGTGTTTTGTACGCTACAAAGTCTCCTTGTTTGTAAGACACATTCATTTTATCCATTAAATCGACCTTGTATTCTTTTTCTAGCTGCTGAATAAAACGAACTGATGCATCTATGGAACAACCTGAAGCTGTA
The DNA here is from genome assembly GCF_003425985.1 of Mariniflexile sp. TRM1-10. NCBI lineage: Bacteria > Pseudomonadati > Bacteroidota > Flavobacteriia > Flavobacteriales > Flavobacteriaceae > Mariniflexile > Mariniflexile rhizosphaerae. The sequence continues at coordinate 3,893,147 of NZ_CP022985.1, read as the reverse complement.
TTCATTTTTTGGTTTAAACCAATCACTATGAATCGGTTATATTTAATGAGATAACCCGATTGCAAATCACTCCCATGTGCCGTCCAGTTTTCAATAAATATATTTAGTTTAGCTTGAATTTCCTCAAGCTCTTGTTCTGAAAATGAACGGTTTGCTTGGTAAATCCAAACGCGTGATTCTTCTGGTAATGTATTAAAATCTACTAACATTAATTTGATTTACGAGTTTTGATTTTTGATTTACGAGTTTTGATTTTTGATTTACGATTTATGATTTTTGATTAATGATTAACTTTTTAACCTTATAACCTTATAACCTTTTTTAACAATCTACAAATCTTGGGCATTAGCAATTAACTCCGCAATATCCATAATGGCAACATCTTGTTCTTTTTCTTTGGCTTTTACACCATCGGTCATCATGGTATTACAGAACGGACAACCTGCTGCAATTATTTCAGGTTGGGTTTCCAAAGCTTGTTCGGTACGTTCTACATTAACGTCTTTATTGCCTTTTTCTGGTTCTTTAAACATTTGAGCGCCCCCTGCACCGCAACACAATCCGGTACGCTTGCAGTTTTTCATTTCCACCAACTCTGCTTCTAATTTCTGAATTAATTCGCGTGGTGCTTCATATACATTATTGGCACGACCTAAATAACATGGATCGTGAAATGTGATGCGTTTTCCTTTAAACTGACCGCCTTCAATTTTTAAACGTCCATCGTCTAATAAGGTTTTTAAAAACTGCGTATGGTGCATCACCTCATAGTTTCCACCTAATTCTGGGTATTCATTTTTTATGGTGTTGAAACAATGTGGGCATGCGGTGACTATTTTCTTAACTTCATAAGCATTTAAGACCTCTATGTTAGTTACGGCTTGCATTTGAAACAAAAATTCGTTTCCTGCACGTTTTGCGGGATCACCCGTACAACTTTCTTCGGTTCCAAGTACAGCAAATTCTACTTTGGCTTTGGTTAATAGTTTAACAAAAGCTTTGGTTATCTTTTTTGCTCTATCGTCAAAACTTCCTGCGCAACCAACCCAAAACAATACTTCAGGCTGTTTGCCTTCTGCCATAAATTCTGCCATGGTTGGCACTTTTAGTAATTCGCTCATCTTTTTGAATTAATTTTCACTACTTTTTTTCCTTTCTAGCATTAAATCTTGCTTGTAATCTTTAGCCTTTTCCATTAAGCTAGAAGGCACTATTTTATAAAACAAAGGAGAATCTGGGTCATAATTTACCATAACCCATTTATCGTTAGTAGTATCATCTTTTAAAATAATGGTCATAGTATCTTTCATAAAAATGTCCATAGTGTTATTTGATATAAACTCGACATCCATTCCTTTTGCAGCCATCATAGGAATCATTATTTGTTTTGACTCATCATTAAATTCTTGTTTATTAAAGGTCATTTTCATAGTCATATCATATGAAACAAAAACATACTTCAAATGATTCTCTTCACTTTTAAAAAGTTCGGATAGTTTATATTTTGGAATAATTTCAGGTATGTCTATAGAAAAATCTTCATTGCCTTCAAACATTGTTTTAATAACACTTTTCATGCTTTCTTTAGGCAGTATTTCAAACACTTTAGGATGTGTCATGTTTAATATAGCATCAAAATCTCTATTGTTTAAATCAACAAACATCTTTTGAGCTAAACTGTCAACATGTTTTAAATCGGTATTTACATGCTCTTGTGCATAATTCTTTGATGTAAATCCAAATAGTAAAAAGCAGAAAAACAGAATTTTATATATTTTTTTTTTCATTCTAAAAGTTTTTTTATTCGTTTTCCCAATTTAATCGATCCATTTGGTTGTATGGCCAAGGTGCACCGTTATTCTCAATATTGGTCATCATGTTATTTAATTCGACTGGTGCAGCACTTTGCTCCATCACTAAATAACGACGCATGTCTATTATAATTGAAAGCGGATCGATACTTACTGGACAAGCTTCTACACAAGCGCTACATGTGGTACATGCCCATAACTCTTCTCTGGTTATATAAGTATCGAGAAGTTGTTTACCATCTTCCTTAAACGCGCCCTTATTGGTGTCGATGTTTTTGCCTACTTCCTCTAGGCGATCTCGGGTATCCATCATGATTTTTCGTGGCGACAGTTTTTTACCCGTTTGGTTTGCAGGACATTCGCTGGTGCAGCGTCCGCATTCGGTACAAGTATAAGCACTCAGTAGTTGTACCCAATTTAAATCTTGTACGTCACTGGCTCCAAACTTTGCAGGGACATCACTCGCTGTTCCTTCGGCTGGTGCTGCAAATGGATCGACATTAGGATCCATCATCAATTTTACTTCTTTGGTAACAGCCTCTAAATTATCAAATTGCCCTTGTGGGGCTAACCTTCCGTAAAAGGTATTTGGAAATGCCAACAAAATGTGAAGATGCTTAGAAAAATATAAATAATTTAAAAACACCAAAATACCTATGATATGAAACCACCAAGCTGTTCTTTCTACAATATGGAGTGTGCTTTCTGATAAACCACTAAACCAAGGCGCTATATATTGACTGATGACGTTCCCTGCATTGAGGCTTTGAAAATGTGCATCGGTTGCATTCATTACCAAAAACAGCATCATTAATACCATTTCAAAATATAAAATGAAATTAGCATCATTTTTAGGCCAACTGGTCATTTCACTTTTCCAAAAACGCGTCAATTTAATAATGTTTCTACGTATCCAAAAAATGATAACCGCTACAAATACTAAAATAGCTAAAACTTCAAAAGCACCTATTAAAAATCCGTAAACAGCTTTGGGTAGTATTGACAAACCTATTCTGTGTGTACCAAAAATACCATCGATAATGATTTCTAAAACTTCAATATTTATAATAATGAAACCTAGATATACTACGATATGCAAAAAACCAGCAATTGGGCGGCGTACCATTTTACTTTGCCCCAAAGCTATCATCGCCATGTTTTTCCAACGTTGTGATTTGTTATCACTAACATCTACATTTCGACCTAATTTGATATTACGGATGAGTTTTTTTACGTTTTTAGCGAAGAACCCAATACCAATACCAAGTAAAATTATGAAAAGTATGTTTGGTAAATATTCCATGATCATTTATTTAGTTTCTTCTTGATATGGAATTTCTTTTTTGGATAATATTCTAAAATAACGTTTAGGATGTAGTTTTATATCGCGAAGTAATTCTTCCATTTCTTTAGTAGCACCTTCGAGATTGTTATACAAACTTTCGTCCTTTAGTAACTTACCTATAGAACCTTCCCCTTTATCAATTGTTGCTAAAATGGTATGTAACTTATTTATTGTATTATTTAAATTCTCTACAGTAGTACCAACATTGGCATTTTTCAAATCTGCAGTAAGCACGGCTAAATCACTGCTAATTGTTTTAAATTTTTCAAGAATCGCAGCAATGTTTTTATCATTATTCGAGATAACAGCATTCACTGAGTTTGAAGTATTCTTAAAGGATTTTAAGGTGTGATTCAATTCTTCGATGGTGCGTTTTAAGCCGGCATCCGAATTATCGTTAATCAACCTATTGATACTTAACATAAGTGTATCGGTAGATTTTAAAGTAGCATCTAAATTATCACTTAATCCAGAAAAGTTTTTGGAAAGCGTTGTAACAAGCCCATATTCAACTTCAGATGGCAAAACATCACCGGGTTCTGCTTGTTCCCCTTCGGTACTTATTAGTATAGCGAGTGCATTTCCGCCCATTAATCCTGTTTCGTACATTTTGATTACAGAATTTTTAGAGAATTTTAAGGCTGCATTAACCGAAAAAGAGACTCTGGTTTTCCCTGTATCATAATCGTAAACTATTTCTTGGATTTTACCAACAACGTTACCATTTACTGTAATAGGAGACGATTTATTAAGTGCATTATAATCAAATTCTGTATAATAAACATCGGTTGATTCGAATAGGTTTTTTCCTTTTAGGTAATTGAATCCAAAAATAAAAAGGACAATGCCCGATAATACTAATATGCCTGTTTTAACTTCTTTTGATATTTTCAAAGTAATAAAGTAAATGTGTTAGATGTACAAATTTAAAATAAATTTAAAAAGAACCTCTTTAATTAGCAGTTGTTTTTAAGGCTTCTGATAAGCTTATTTTTTTAGCATCTTTAAACGCTACTATAAAACAGGATTTATAGCCTTTATTAATGGCTTCTTCTTCAAGGGCTTTAGCGTTATCATAATTGGATGTGTTGCCATAAAAATACTTAAACAAACCGCCTTCTTTTTCCCTCGTAATATTTTTTAAGCCTTTAAAATTATAGGGTTGGAGCTCAATGGCTCGTGATGTGGCCGCTATTTGTACTTTAAATGTTATGGAATTATCAATGGTGTTTACTTCTGTAATTTTAGGTATTTCTATTGTTTCAGGTGTTGGTATTTCTGGTGAGGATGCTTCATCTACAAACTCAAAATTCCCAACATTACCATCTAAACTGTGTTTATATTCTAAAATAGCACTTGTAATAGAATTAGCCATATCTTTTTGTCCGTTTAGTGAATTTAAATAAGCACCTTCTTCTTTGTACGTCAAAAAACCTACCTCTATGAGTACACTAGGCATCACTGTTTGGTGTAAAACGATGAAACCTGCCTGCTTAACGCCTCTGTTACTTCTTTTTAATTTAGTAGTGAATTGCTTTTGAATTAAGCTTGCCAACATAATACTTTGGTCCAGATATTCTTCTTGACTTATCAATATGCTCATAACAGATTCTGGCGAATTGGGATCGAAACCACCATACTTACTTTTATAATCACTTTCAAGAAAAATTACCGAGTTTTCCTTTTTGGCTACCTCAAAATTGGTTTGATTTCTATGGGTTCCTAAAACAAATGTCTCGGTTCCATGCGCTTGGGATTTATGTGAATTGCAGTGTACTGATACAAATAAATCGGCCTTAGCTTTATTTGCAATCTGTCCTCTTTCAAATAAATCTACAAAAACATCTTTATCTCGTGTGTAAACCACTTTAATGTTTGGATATTTCTCCAACTGCCTTCCAACATCTAGAACAATTTTTAAAGCAATATCTTTTTCTTTGTAACCATTTCCCATATTTCCAGGGTCATGGCCTCCATGTCCAGCATCTAAAACCACTACAAATTTTTCTACTGCTTCATTTTTTCCAATTTTAATAAATGAAGAAAATGTTAATACTGCTATAAATAATACGAAAAGTAATACTCTGTTCGTTTTCATGAGGGTAATCATATTTTGGTTTAAATCATTAATTCATAAACATTAACTATAATCATCGTGTTTTATTATTTTGATAACTATGGTTCACAAACATTTTAACGATTAAAAAACTTGGTTTATTACTCATTATGTTTGAGTTCAAGTTTAATTTAAAATTTTAATTGAATAATAAATCAATCACAGAAAAATATATGTAATTTTGGCTTTTCAAAAATCGAGCCATACTTTTACAAAAATACATTTAAAAGCGTTGCACACAAACAACTTTAAAATACTTTTCACATTAAGTTTTACAGTGTTTATTAACATGTTAAGCTTTGCACAAGACATCCCTAAAAACGGTATTACTATTGACAGAAGTGTTAAAGATAGTATTGTTGTTAGCACCGATAGTTTACCATTACCTATGGTTTCTGAAAAAGCACAGGATTCTACTTTTAAAGATTCCATTAAGCCTAAAAAAGAACTTTTAGAACATATAGTAAAATACCATGCCGTCGATTATACCAAGTTTAATCAGAAAGAACACAAGTTATATCTTTATAACGAGGCCACTATTGATTATGGCGACATGAATATTGCAGCAGGTAGTATTACTATAGATTATACAAAAAACACGGTATACGCCAAAGGTATTACCGATTCTATTGGCGGTTATACCCAAAAACCTGTTTTCACTCAGGGATCCAATGTTGTAGAGCCCGATTCCATTGTTTTTAATACAAAAACAAAGAAGGCACTTATTTACAATTCCAAAACCGAGCAAGGTGACGGTACCATCATTGCATCCATTACTAAAAAAGAAAATGATTCCGTTTACTTTTTGAAAAATGCAAAATATACCACTGCCGAAGATTTAGAAGACCCCGAGTATTATATTCGATTATTAAAAGCAAAAATTGTGCCTGGGAAAAAAATAGTAACAGGAGCTGCTGGTTTGTATATTTATGATATTCCTACGCCCGTTTGGTTGCCTTTTAGCTTCTTTCCGCAGTCTGAAAAACAGACATCCGGTATCATAATCCCTAGTTTTGGTGAGCAAAATAACCGGGGTTATTTTTTACAAAATGGCGGGTATTATTTAGCTATAAGTGATTATGTAGATTTAGCACTTTTGGGAGACTACTATACCAATGGAAGTTATGGGTTTCGTACAGAAAGTACCTATGCAAAACGCTATAAATTTAGAGGTAATTTAGGTTTTAGGTACGAAAACCTAATTAACAGTGAACGTGGTTTTCCCGATTATTCTAAGTCTACCATTTATAATATTCGTTGGTCTCACAGTCAAGATGGGAAATCCAATCCCAACTCACGTTTTTCGGCATCGGTAAACTTAGGTAGTAGTACGTATTACAGATCCTCTGTGAACCAAATTAATACTGGTGCTTTTTTAAATAACACCTTATCGTCTTCGGTGTCATATTCTAAAACATTTCCAGGTGAACTACAACCTAATATTAGTTTAACAGCTACACATTCTCAAAATACCAACACCCAACAAATTAATATGACGCTTCCAACTTTTCAAGGAAGTTTGGGAAGAATATATCCTTTTGCTTCAAAAGCAGGTACTAAAAAAGGGATTATCCAGAATATTAACTTGCAGTATAGCGTAAGAGGGGAAAATAGAATCAATACTACCGATTCCCTCTTCTTTAAAAAAGAAATGTTTGATGATGCAAAAGCAGGTTTTCAACACACCATTCCACTTACCACTAATTTTAAGTTATTCAAATATTTTAGCATAAGTGCCAGTAGCAATTTTAATGAAGTTTGGACCTTTAAAACCATAGAGAAAAGTTACGATGCTGTAACAAGAGAAACTATTGTTGAAGATGTAAATGGTTTTGATGCGTTTAGAACTTACAATTTTAGCACCAGTTTAGGAACCACTGTTTATGGGATGTTTAACTTTGAAAAAGAAGGTGAAGACACCAAAATAAAGGCTATTCGGCATATAATCCGTCCGTCTATAAGTTATAATATCAATCCCGCTTTTGATAAATATTATGAAACGGCAGAAGTAGTAAATGCCGATGGTTTAACCCAAGCTCAATTAGATGCTATTTACAATGACACAAATCTAGAATACAACCGTTTTGAGCAAGGTGTTTTTGGAGGTCCAGGAAAAAATTTCTCCAGTTCTATGGGGATTTCGGTTTCAAATAACCTTGAAGCAAAAGTGCGCGATAAAGATAGCACCGCAACCGAACCAAAAAAGATTATGTTATTAAATAACCTAAACTTTTCGACGTCATATAATTTTGCGGGTGATTCGTTACAATGGAGCCCTGTTAGAATGAGTGGAGGCACACAACTTTTCAACAACAAAATGAGTGTGAATTTTGGAGCCACTTTAGATCCTTATGCACTAGACAACAACAATACCAGAATTAACAAATTTAATATTGATAATGGTGGAAGCCTTTTTAGATTAACCACTGCCAATTTAACTACAAGTTGGTCTTTGTCCAGTAATAAAGGAGGTAAAAAAGAGGAAAACGAAAAAGCTATTGAAGAAAATCTACGAAGTGGTGGTCGTGCTGATGATATGTTTGGCATAGGGGAAGACTTTGCAAACCAACAAATTGACGATATAAAAGACGATGAAGAAGAAGAAGAAAAACCAAGTGAATATTACAACTACAAAATCCCTTGGAATTTACGAATCGCTTATGCTTTAAATTATTCCAATAGTAGGCGGGAAAATCAAATATCGTCTCATTCACTCATGTTTTCAGGTGATATTAAATTGTCAGACAAATGGTCTATTGGTGCTTCATCTGGTTATGATTTAAAAAACGCTGGTTTTACTTATACGCAATTACGTTTTGAACGCGATTTAATGAGTTGGCGTATGAATTTTAGCTGGGTACCCTTTAGTTCTAGAAAGTCATGGAATTTCTTTATTGGGATTAAATCGAACTTCTTAAAAGATTTAAAATACGAAAAACGAAATCAGCCCGATATACAGCTTTAGGTTGTTGGTTGGTGGTTGATGGTTGATGGTTGGTGGTTGTTGGTTGGTGAAATTAAAATATTTGCTATCTTTCTGCTTATAAAATCTAGTAAAATGAATACATCTCCATTATGAAAGAAATTATTACGACACCAAATGCCCCTGCTCCTATTGGTCCTTATAATCAAGCTATTTTAAGCGGAAATACCTTATATACTTCTGGGCAAATTGCCATCAATCCTGAAACCAACGAACTTGTTTTAAATGATATTGAAACGGAAACAAAGCAAGTTATGCATAACTTAAAAGCTGTTTTAGAAGCCGCTAACATGACGTTTGAACATGTGGTAAAATCGTCAATCTTCATTAGCAACATGGATGACTTTACTAAAATAAATGCCGTATACGGAAGTTTTTTTGACGAAGCCAATGCACCAGCACGTGAAACCGTTCAAGTGGCGCGATTACCAAAAAATGTAAATGTTGAAATTAGTGTGATTGCCATGAAGTGATTTAAACTTTTTCTTTTACCTACAAACAAAAATTTTAAATCACTTCATTTTTTAAATCATTACGAAACATTTTTTTTTGAGTATTTTATTAATAGCTCTTTTAGTTTTGAAACCTCAAGTGGTTTTGCTAAAAAGTCATCTATTCCTGCAAGTTTTGCATTTACTATATCCGCTTCAAAAGCACTTGCGGATACCGCTATAATTGGTGTGTTATATTGTGAATACTTCTCTGTTTCCTTTATGGCTTTGGTAGCTTCATAACCATCCATATCTGGCATATAAATATCCATAAAAATCATATCGAAATTTAAAATTTTATATAATTCAACAGCCTCTAAACCGTTTTTTACAAACGTGCAATCGGCACCTTGTTGTTCCAATAAAAATTTAATTACTTTTTGATTCATCCTATTATCTTCAGCAACCAAAACATTAAACTTTTCTAACAAAATAGGTTCTTCAATGTCTTCTTCTTTTTTTATTCCCAATGTTTTTTTAAGTTGTAAACTAAAATAAAAGGTAGTGCCTTCATTTTCTTTACTTTCTAATTTCAACTCCCCACCCATTAATTTTACAAGTTGATGTGAAATAGCAAGACCAATACCACCGCCTCTATAATCTCTTCCTTGTGAAATACTAAATGCTTTAGAATCGTTAAATATTTGTTTTACTTCTTCGGGACGTAGTCCGATACCCGTGTCTTTTATATAAAACGTGACGATTTGACCATCTTCTATACTAACAGTTTGATCTACAATAATTGATATTTTTCCTGAGTTTGTAAACTTAATGGCATTATTAATTAAATTTATGAGTACTTGTTGTATGCGTAAAGAATCACCCAAAAGAGAAAATTTACGCTTCTCGTCCACTAAAAATTTATAATCAAACTGTAAGCCTTTTTCCCAAGCTTGGTATTCAAATACTTTAAAAAGATGTGATAAATCAGTCTTTAAATCGAGTGCCAACAAATTGAGTTTTACATCACCTTTATCTACATCTTCATTATCTGTAACCATGTTTACAAGCTGTAATAAATGCTTTGAAGAGTATTCAGCAATTTCAACTTGCGCTTTTTGGTCGGCATCTAAGTGTGTTTCTTTTAACATATTAAGCATGCCCAAAACCGTACTAAGTGGTGTACGGATTTCGTAACTCATATTAGCTATATAAACAGATTTAAAATCAGCAAGCTTATTGGTTTCTTCAAGACTGGATTTTAATTCCTTTATTCTGGTATTTAAATTTGCAAGCCTTATTTCATTCCTTAATTGATTTTTAAAAAAGTATTGCAGTACAAAAATCTGAGCAATTAGAAATCCAAATAAAAACAAAATCAGCATATTGCTACTTATTTTCCGCTCAAGAAAAAAGTAAGCTAATAATATAACAACTGCTATTGAAACAAAAATAATTGTAGATAATATTTTCTTTGTTTTAATAGTTTTTAGAAACTGTAAAGGAAATCTCATTTACTTCGCATGCATTTTTAACAAACTTATTATTATTCTATTTATTAACAAAAGTAATACAGGCATTTAACCTCAATGAAGTGGTATAAACTTTTCAAATTGGCTAAAAAATCGTCCTTTTTGCCCACTCTATGTCTTTTTTTCCTTCCGTAGTGATGCTATGTAACTTAAAAAAGACTTCGATTGAGTAAAATTGCCATTGCGCTGGCTGGCCCGTTCGCTAAAATAACCCACTGGGTTATTTTTTCACGCTCCGTCCTGCTTCAATCGAAATAGTTTAAACCACTTCAATATATTATTATGTTTTTTTTAACTTTATAACATTATAAAGATAATAAAGATATACCTTTAAAAACAACCTTAATCCCAAATATACATGCGCATAGAATATGATATTAAATTAGGCTTTAAAGATGTTATGATACGGCCAAAACGTTCTACACTTAAAAGTAGAGCCGAAGTTAGTTTAGAGCGTGAGTTTAAGTTTTTACACAGTCCGTTTTCTTGGACAGGAATCCCTATAATGGCAGCCAACATGGATACCGTTGGTACTTTTGAAATGGCTAAAGCACTATCAAAAAAACAATTATTCACTGCCATACATAAACATTATTCCACTACCGATTGGAATGTATTTGCATCAAATTTACCACAAGGCATGGAAAATTATATAGCCGTAAGTACCGGTGTAAGTCAGCAAGATTCTGAAAAATTAGCTTCCATATTTAAATTCAACCCATATTTAAAATTTATTTGTATAGATGTTGCCAATGGCTATTCTGAATATTTTGCCAATTTTGTAAAGCAAACCAGAGACCAATACCCCGATAAAATTATTATTGCAGGGAATGTTGTCACTGGCGAAATGGTTGAAGAATTATTGCTCTCTGGTGCCGATATTGTTAAAGTTGGCATTGGCCCTGGTTCTGTTTGTACAACACGTGTAAAAACTGGGGTTGGCTACCCACAACTTTCGGCAATTATAGAATGTGCCGATGCCGCTCATGGTTTGGGTGGACAAATAATTAGCGATGGTGGTTGTTCCATCCCTGGCGATATTGCCAAAGCTTTTGGTGCAGGTGCCGATTTTGTTATGCTGGGCGGCATGCTTTCTGGCCATACCGAAAGTGGTGGTGAAATTATTGAAAAAAAGGGTAAACCTTATAGGAAGTTTTATGGTATGAGCTCATCAACAGCCATGGAGAAGCATGTAGGAGGTGTTGCAGAATATAGAGCCAGCGAAGGAAAAATGGTTGAAGTGCCTTTTAAAGGAGATGTTGAAAATACTTTACAAGATATTTTAGGCGGACTTAGAAGCACGTGTACTTACGTAGGTGCACAACGCTTAAAAGAACTTACCAAACGCACTACTTTTATTCGCGTTAATGAACAAGAAAACAGAGTTTATGAAGATTAAGCATTCATGAAATCACTATTATCCAACTGGCTTTGGAAAAAAAGTGATGCCATATAACCTATAAAAAATAACCACCTACACATGAAACAAATTATAACGTTTGGAGAAGTTTTAATGCGCTTATCCCCAGAGGGAAACAAAAAATTCATACAAGCTAATTTATTGGAATTTTATTTTGGTGGCACCGAAGTGAATGTAGGGATTTCTATTGCTAATTTTGGTGAAAAAGTAAAACATATTAGTTGTGTTTCTAATGATTTTGTTGGCGATACAGCTATTTCATATATACAAAAATTTGGCGTAAGCACATCGGCAATTGTGCGTTCAGACAGACCTTTGGGCGTATATTTTCTAGAAGTCGGCGCTGTAATGCGACCTAGTTCTATTTCTTATAACCGCTCACACTCGTCTTTTTCTGATATTAAACCAGAAATGGTAGATTGGGAAAAGATTCTAAAAAAAGCAAAATGGATTCATTGGACAGGAATTACTCCTGCCTTAAGCAAAGGGGCTTACGACACGCTTAAAGCAGGACTTTTATTGGCTAAACAAAAAGGAATCGCTGTAAGTGCCGATCCAACCTACCGCAAAGGTTTGTGGAAATATGGAGAAAATGCCAAAGATGTTTTATCCGATTTACTTTCTTATTCCACCATTTTTATTGGTGGTATTAACGAAATAAATGAAGTTTTAGATACCAATTATGAATTTTCTAATGACGATTTTATTGAAGCCAGTAAAGCCCTAATAAAAAAATTCCCATCTATCGAAAAGGTTTTTGATAAAATAAGAACACCTATAAATGCTTCATGGCACAAAATAAGAGCTAGAATGTGGAATGGTGAAGAGTTTAGAGAAACCAGTGATTTTGATATCACTCATATCATAGACCGAATAGGAACTGGCGACGCTTTTGCCGCTGGATTAATATACGGACTACAGGAGTTTGACGATTATAGGTCTATGGAATTTGCTAGTGCAGCTTGCGCCTTAAAACACACCTACGAAGGCGATGTAAATTATGCTACTGTACCCGAAGTTATGGGAATTTTAAATGGCAATGTATCTGGTAGGTTTAATAGATGATGGTTTTTAATCTATCTATTGGGTACAATTATTAGAAAAGAGAAATAAGTGTTGTTATTAACACAAAACTGAAAATATGGTAGTATCTCATTAAGTGTGCAAACTAAAATATTGAGATATTTTTTTGCACCAACCCCATAACAAGCAACTTGTTACATAGGGTTGAACATGCATATTTTTTATTCGTATCTACTATTTTCACAATTCGTATCCACTTTTTATCACTGTTAAAATCAATTTAAACCGTCCATTAGGCTTAATATGACTTGCTTTATGAGCAGGTATAAGTATACCATCTCCTGTTTTGAGTATAGATGCCTTGCCGTCAATTTCAATAATTGCGCTGCCATCAATAATTTGTGCATATGTGTCGAAAGGAGAAACCTTCTCATTAAGTCCTTCACCGCTTGCAAATGATAGCGCATTTATTGACCCTGTTGTCTTTTTCATTATCGACTTACTAACAACAGCATTATGCTCATATTCTATTAACTCAACGATAATATGGGAATTGCCTTTTTCAATTTCTCCATCTTTGTTTGGCAATTTTTCTAGTTCTTTAGTATCCATGATTTATAATTTTTAATGGTGAACTTCTTTGTGTAACACAAATTAGGGCTATTATTTGACCATATAGTTACATAATTAAGAGAAAAAGTTACATCATTCTTGTATATCAACTGCCAGATTTGGTCGCTAAAAGTATTTGAACAAAAATTTAAATTATATTCATTATAGTCCTGTTGAAACTGGTTTTGTTACCAATCCTATAGACTGGAAATACAGTAGCGCTAGGAACTATGGGAATGACGACCAAACTATTTTAGAAATTGATTTGAATTAGGTTACATGCACGAGCAAGGTGTCCGCTCTAGCTGTGAGATGTAAATTACGCTACTGTACCCGAAGTTATGGTGATTTAAATGGCAATATATTTGGTAGGTTTAATAGATGATGTTTTTTAATCTGCCTGTAGGGTACAATTATTGGAAAAGAGAAGTAAGTGTTGTTATTAACACAGAACTGAAAATATTTACCAATCTGATTTCCAATCTAAATATTCATTAGGAACTTCCTTTTTTATAAAAATATTATGCTTTCCTGTATAATAACCTGATAATTCTCTTACTAGGTGAATAGTATCTCCCTTTACTCTTGCTTTACTTTTAAGATAACTTCCTTGATGACCACGAAAGGAAAATTCTTCGATCAAAATTTTATTATCAATACAAGAATATACTCCTAAAATTCCTTTAGCAGGATTAAATGATTCTTTGTTTAATCCCGATTCATTTTCAATATGAAAAAAACTAAGATTCCCATTATTGTAAAAACGAAGAAATATTTTAAAGTTTGCTAAAGTACCATCATAATATCGATATTCATTCATAATAACATAGTCATCCTTTCTTTTTGAATTTAAATCATAATCTCCTAGCCATGTAGAATAAAGTTCGTAAACACTTAAAGTATCTATAAAGCAAGGTTTACTCAAACTTTGATTTTTGTCTAGTTTAAAATTTATTTTATTTGGACGTAATGCTCCATCTGAGTTTCTATAAAAATTCAAACAAGAGATTACACTTAGTACTATAATATAAACTATAATGATTTTTGTTTTTACCATATGGTAAATAGATTAGGTTTTGATTTTGTTATGAAAACGTATTTCATATACTCATTTATTTTTAAAATTTATACATTCACAGGAATTTAACTCCCACTGTCGCGAGCATTTCACTCGTGGCTTCAAAGATTAGTTTTTAAAGATTCCCGCCTTCGCGGGAATTAACCCAACCAGCCTTCTCTATCCAAACTCCTGTATTGAATGGCTTCACTAATGTGCGAACCGTTTACGCTTTCAGCACCTTCTAAATCGGCAATGGTTCTTGAAACTTTCAGGATTCTGTCATAAGCACGTGCCGATAAATTCAATCGTTCCATAGCAGTTTTTAGTAACTGCTTGGAGGCTTCGTCCAACACACAATGTTTTCTGATTTGTTTGGTGTTCATTTGCGCATTGTAATGCACCGCATCACTTTCTTTAAAACGGCCGGTTTGAAGCTCCCTGGCTTTGGTAACACGTTTTCTAATATCTACCGAGGTTTCTCCTTTTCTATCATCCGATAGTTTTTCAAAAGGTACGGGCGTTACTTCAATATGTATATCAATGCGATCCAACAAGGGTCCTGAAATTTTACTTAAATAGCGTTGCATTTCGGCAGGACTAGACGTTACTGGTGCATTCGGGTCGTTAAAATAACCTCCGGGACTGGGGTTCATGCTTGCCACTAACATAAATGACGATGGATAGGTCACTGTAAACTTCGCACGCGAAATAGTCACTTCCCTATCTTCTAATGGCTGACGCAAGACTTCTAAAACATCCCGTTTAAATTCGGGCAATTCATCTAAAAACAACACGCCATTATGTGATAACGAAATCTCTCCCGGTTGTGGAAAGCTACCGCCGCCAACAAGCGCAACATTTGATATGGTGTGGTGCGGACTCCGAAACGGCCGTTGAGCCATCAATCCTGTGTCTTTTACACGCCCAACAACCGAATGAATTTTTGTGGTTTCCAGCGCTTCATGAAGCGTCATAGGTGGTAAAATACTTGGTAAGCGTTTTGCCAACATGGTTTTTCCTGCACCCGGAGGCCCAATTAAAATAATGTTATGTCCGCCAGCTGCCGCAATTTCCATACAGCGTTTGATACCTTCCTGTCCCCTTACATCGGAGAAATCGTGTTCTGGAAAATCTAAATTTTTCTCAAACTCTTCTCGGGTATTTACAATGGTTTGTTCTAAAGGTTCCCCTTTATTAAAATAGTTAATAACCTGCTCAATATTTTCAATACCGTAAACCTCTAGATTATCGACAATGGCAGCTTCCTTGGCATTCTGACTAGGTAAAATAAACCCTTTAAAACCTTCTTGTCTTGCTTTTACCGCAATAGGCAACGCGCCTTTTATGGGTTGCAAAGTGCCGTCAAGCGACAATTCGCCCATAATAATATAACGGTCTAAATTCTCGGCTTGAATTTGCTTTGAGGATGCCAAAATGCCTATCGCCAAGGTTAAATCGTAGGCTGAACCTTCTTTTCGTAAATCGGCAGGCGACATGTTAATGATAATCTTTTTACCTGGGATTCTGTATCCATTATTTTGAAGTGCCGCTGCAATACGGTAATTACTCTCTTTAATAGCATTATCGGGCAAGCCAACTAAATGATATCCAATACCTGTATCGGTATTCACTTCAACGGTGATGGTTGTGGCTTCTACACCAAAAACAGCACTTCCAAAAACTTTTTTAAGCATATAAATTATTTAATGCTTAAATGTAAGAAATGTAATCTTTTAATTGAAATATTAATTGGAAAAAAATAATGTTTTGTGAATAAAAATGAATCAATAGGCTTTGTGATTATCATCGTTTGAAAACATTCGTGCCCGATTAAAGAATCAAGACCGTTATAAGAATATAGAATAAAGAGCCTTCGGGAAATTATTTAGATTAATTATTACAAAAAGCTAGGTCGCAATCAGTAATCTTTTTAAAAATCCATTATCACTGTGCTTGCAGAGAATTGTAAAAGTGTTATCGATCAACAATGGTTTGAAAATAAACCACTCCTGGACTTGAAGTCCATAGTTTTGTTTGCAGACTAAAAGTCTCCTATGTTTGCGAAATTAATCGGTGAAATTTTACCGCAAATTCGCAGATTACCTAAAATGTTAAAAATTTGCGAATCTGCGGTAAAAATTTTTAGAACCTAAAAGGGAAATGCACTAAAGTGCATAGTTTTAACTATTTCTGTGACCAATAAAAAATCAGCAACCAATAAACGATTTATGCTTACTAGTTACTGATTTACAATAAGAACTACCAATAACGTTTTTTAAAATTGGGACTTCGACAAGTCTGACAAACTAAACGCTATTTTATATTGCTTTTTTTAAAATAAAAATGATACGCTTCTTGACTATTTATTTACGTGCTTTCTTTTAAAATTATAAATGGTTTCATCAATAGTAAACCAGCAAAAATAAAAGATCCCTACAGAAAATATAATATCACCAATCATACGCATCCATTTTAAGGTTTGTACCGTTGGAGAGTACAATAATTCTGCATCTCTAGCAAACGAATAGCCTTTGGTAATAGAAGTGTAAGCTTGAATAATGCCTATGGGTAGCAAACTTAAAAGCACCATGGCAACCAAACCTATATTTAATAGCCAAAAGGCACGTTTCAATTTTTTATTCTGCCAAACTCTATCAGAATAAAAGCGTAAGCATATTAAAATAAAGCCCATCCCTAGCATACCATATACGCCAAATAAAGCAGTATGTGCATGCACTGCAGTGGTATTTAAACCTTGAATGTAATAGAGTGCAATTGGCGGGTTAATTAAAAACCCGAAAACACCTGCGCCTACAAAATTCCAAAAAGCTACGGCAATGAAGAAAAAGATAGGCCATTTATATTTTTGCATCCATTGTTTACTTTTTAATAGGTTCCAATTTTCCCTGATTTCAAAACCCATAAGTGTTAGTGGAACCACTTCTAAAGCACTAAAAGTAGCTCCTAAAGCAATCGCTTGAACAGGGGTTCCTGAGTAATATAAATGATGTAATGTCCCTATAATGCCCCCAGCTAAAAATATAGAAGCTGAAGCTATGGATACCCTACCTGCGGTTTTTTCAGATATAATTTTTAATCTTGAGAAGATGTAAGCAATAACTACGGTTGCGAATACTTCAAAGAAGCCTTCAACCCATAAATGCACCAACCACCATCTCCAGTAATTAATAACTGGTAAACTACTGTTTTCACCATACATTAAGCCAGAGAAAAAGAACATACCAATGGCCATGACGGATATCAATAAGATAATTAGCAAGTGTTTAGATTCATCTTTTTTACGAATGCCATATAAAATATGTCTGCTAACCATGACTACCCAAAGTACTAAGCCAATGCCTAAAAACAGCTGCCAAAAACGCCCCAAATCCATGTATTCATAACCTTGATGCCCAAAGAAAAAATTGGTTGTTAAATCTAAAAATTGATGTACTCCCAACCATTCGCCCATCATAGAACCTAATACGATAACAAGCAAAGCGATAAATAGGAAGTTAATGCCAAAACGTTGGTATTTCATTTCTTTACCAGAAATCATAGGTGCTAGAAATAACCCTGTAGCCAACCACGTAGCGGCAATCCAGAAAACGGCCAATTGAGTATGCCAAGTTCTAGTAACTGAATACGGTAGAAAACTAGATAAGTCGAAACCAAAAAAGGCCTGTCCCTCAACGGTATAATGTACGGTAATGATACCTAAAACAACTTGTAAACCTATTAGCAACGAGATGACTATAAAATATTTTAATATCGCCTTTTGGGATTTAAACAATTTTAAATTTGTTAACGGATCACTTTCTGGTTTGGTAAGTAACTCTCCTTTTTCGTGATTTAATAAATAGTAATACGTTAAAATACCGATGAACAATAAGAGCAACACAATAGATAAACCAGACCAGATTAATGAATCACTTGTTATGGTATTATCAATTAAAGGTTCGTGTGGCCAATTGGAAGTATAGGTATAATCTTTATGCGGTCTGTTGGTGCTTGCAGCCCAAGATGTCCAGAACAAAAAGGCGTTTAGCTGTTCTAATTTTTCAGGATTTACCAGTGCCCCTTTGGGAATGGCGTATTCTTCTTTGCCTTCAGAAAAAATAGATGAATAATGCTTAATATTTTCTTTGATGGCAGCCAATCTACTTTCTGATATGGTGATTGACTTATCAGCCTCATTAAACGTATTGGTTTTTATGTCTTTAATTAAACGTGCTTTTAACGCTGCTTTTTTTTCTACATCTAGTGTATCGTAATTAGTATTATAATCATTTTGAGCCCATGCTTCAAGCATGAAGGTAGCTTCTTTATGAATCCAATCGGCTGTCCAATCAGGAGCCACATAACTACCATGCCCCCAAATAGAACCGACTTCCATGCCTCCAATAGATTCCCAAACGTTTTGCCCTATTTGAATATCTTCTTTGGTATAAAGTATCTCTTTTGTTTCTTTTACAATAACGGTTTCTGGTATGGGAGGTTGTGTTTGGTATACCTCTGTTCCTATCCAGATTAGTGTTATAAAGGATAATACTACAACACTAATAAATGTAATCCATATTTTTTTCATTGTCATTAATTTTTGTTTAAACGATAAACTTGTTATTTGCTGCTTTTAATTAATATTTTTTTTAATCGTTGTTTAATCATTTTGATTTAAGTGCTTTCTTCGGTCATAATTTCAAAAGTTAGTTTATTATTCTCGGTGATATATTCAGTTTAATCATTTAAAAAGGACAAAAATGTCTTTATTTTATCCGTATGTCATCCTTAAATCGCTTTTTGTCATTTTAAATCAAGCGCAAAATTAGCGTTAAATTTAATATCGGACAAATTTATCCTATTTTAAATTAAATTTATTTTTAAATAAGTGAAATAGTATCATCTAAACAACTCAACAACAAACAACTAAACGGTTAAACAACTCAACGACTCAACAAATAAACAAATAAACATTTCTCACCCTCCAATAGTAATCATACTCCTGTTGTTGTTATGCCGTTTAGGTTCTTGAAGTTTCTCTAAGGTATCCATGCCACCACGGATTTTAAACTTTGCTTGTACCGCTTTTTGAATGACGGGCTCAATGGGATTTCCCTGTCTAAGTGTCGTTAATAAGTCGGATTCTGCGGCGGAAAACAAACAATTCTTTAGTTGTCCGTTTGCCGTTAAACGCAATCTGTTACACGAATCGCAAAACGGATTGGTAACGGAACTGATAACGGCAAAACTACCTTTATAACCCGAAATTTTATAGTTTTTAGAGGTATCGTTTGGCGCATCTTGCAAGCGTTGTATATGCGCTTCAGAAAAAGAAGCGTTCACATAAGTCATCACTTCTTTATAGGAAACCATTTTGCTCATATCCCATTTGTTACCATCAAAAGGCATAAACTCGATAAAACGGACTACGATGGGTAAATTTTTAGTTAAGTTGATAAAATCGATGATTTCATTTTCATTAAAACCCTTCATCAAAACCACATTCACTTTCACTTTAAAACCTTCTTCAACCAATAATAGCATGTTTTTATATACAACTTCAAACTGGTCGCGACGTGTTATATGTTTGAATTTTTCACGGCTTAACGAATCTAAACTGATATTGATTTTATGCACACCATTCACTTTCAAAACATCAATAAATTTATCAATAATAACAGCATTTGAGGTGATTGATAATTCAACAGGAAGTGTCGCCAATTTTTCTAAAATAACGGGGATATCTTTACGCACCAATGGCTCACCACCTGTTAGTCTAATTTTTGTAACACCATGTTTTACAAATGTTTTGGCTATTTCGTATATCTCCTCATAAGTCATTAAATGGCTTTTAGGAGATAACAGTACCCCTTCTTCGGGCATGCAATATGAGCAGCGTAAATTACAGCGTTCTATTAACGAAATACGCAAATACCCATGGTCTCTACCGTGTAAATCTTGTAATATGGGGGTTTTATTTTTCATTAATTTTATTTAGATCATTAGATTTTTAGACTTCTTAGATTTTTAGACCTTTTAGATTCTTTGCAACTCTGAAACTTTGAAACTTTGAAACTTTGTAACTTTAAAACTAATCATGTCCCGCCCCTCTCAATATCCCGAAAGTATGCAATACCGATGGAAATATAGCATCCATAGATTCACTTGCTCCGTTAGTTGATCCCGGTAGTGCTAGCACCAAGGTGTTCTTAATAGTACCTGCAACACTTCTTGAAAGCATCGCATAAGGCGTTCTATCTTGTCCGTAATTACGAATCGCCTCTTCAATTCCTGGAATGCGTCTATCTAAAAGCGGTTCCAAAGCTTCAGGTGTTACATCGCGGGTAGAAAGTCCGGTTCCACCCGTATAAATAATTAAATCGACACCGTTTTCTTGATATTGTTTTGCTTTATTCTGAATAATTTCCAGTTCGTCGGGAATGATCTCATAAACTTCTATTTGAACACCACAGGCTTTAAGTTTTTCAATAATGGCTTTACCTGCTTTATCCTCTTTATGTCCTGCTGAAATCGTATCGGAACACACAATAACGGCTGCGGTTAAATCTTTTCTAAATCGGTCTTTAAAATCGGAT
The DNA here is from genome assembly GCF_003425985.1 of Mariniflexile sp. TRM1-10. Lineage (NCBI taxonomy): Bacteria > Pseudomonadati > Bacteroidota > Flavobacteriia > Flavobacteriales > Flavobacteriaceae > Mariniflexile > Mariniflexile rhizosphaerae. The sequence goes on along the minus strand of NZ_CP022985.1, from coordinate 3,872,218 downwards.
TTTCCTCCTTTTTTATGCAATAATTTGATGTGGTGGATTTCAATGCCTTTATCAATAGGTTTCAGCATATCGTACATATTTAATGCCACCACACTAGCGCCGTGCATTGCTTCCACCTCTACACCTGTTTTGTAAATGGTTTTCACAGTAAATAAAACGGTGATTTCCAATCCGTTTATTTCGTATTCTACACCTGTAAACTCAATGGGTAATGGATGGCAATCGGGTAAAATGTCCGGGGTACGTTTTACGCCCAATAACCCCGCAGCTTTACTCATAGCGAACACATTTCCTTTCGGAACCATGTCGTTTTGTATAGCAGTAATGGTTTCGGGTTTACTCACTTTCACAATAGCTTGAGCTACTGCGGTACGTAGTGTGGTGCTTTTATGTGTGATATCGACCATTTTTATTGATTATTTTTTATTGACTATTGATTATTTTTATTGATTATTTGGTGCTAGCTGTTTTTCTTGAAGCCATGAAAATAGATGTCAATTCGCTGGCTTCTTTTAACAAAAGTGTCACGTTATCTTTTGAAATTAAGTTTTCATCTAAAGCAAATTCCATCCAAAAATTAGATTCATCAACTTCTTCAATTACTATACTGATTTTAGCAATAAAACTAGGTTTTGATTGTGCAATACAAGTTGCTCTATAATTAGCCGCAACAGAAGTTGAGCAGCGAATTAATTGCCCTTTAATATGGTTTGAAAGATAGGTATTAGGAAATGACTGCGTTAATTTTACGCAGTTGTGGGCAAATACTTTTGTTCTTATTTTTAATTGTTCTTTCATAGTAGTTAAATAATCAATAATAAATAAAAAATAATCAATTATTTATCTTCCATTGATGCGTATCGTCTTCAAAAATTTCCTTTCCAAAGACGGGCACATTGGCTTTTATTTCTTCAACGATGTATTCTAAAGCTTCAAAAACCGCTTTACGTCTGGGCGAAGACACAAAAACAAACAGACAAATTTCACCAGCTTTCACTATGCCCAAACTGTGATAAATGTGCATGCAAGTGAGTTCAAATTTTTCAAAAGCAGCTTCGCGAATCTCATGAAACTTTAAATTTGCCATCTCTTCATAGGCCGTGTATTCAATAGCCGAAACCGTTTTGCCGTCAATAACATCGGCACGTACTTGGCCCAAAAAAATATTGTGGGCTCCAATACTTGTCTTAGTTTGGTGTTTACCAATGGATTCTCCAATAAACCCTGAAGAAATAGCCCCTTGCATAAACACGCTTTTTGGTTTTTTATCTGTCATTTTCTTATCTATTTTTTTCCTGCAAGGTTTTTTTACTATCCTGCAAGGTTTTTACTATCCTGCAAGGTTTTAAAAACCTTGTAGGTATAAGATATTGTTAAAACCTTGTAGGTATTGAACCTTGTATCTGTTCTATTTGATTATTTATTTCCAAAGCCCCTTCTTTAAGGCTAAAACAATTATTAATATGTAGTTCTTTCAATATGGAAACTGCTTTTTTACTTCGTATTCCAGATTGGCAAAAAATCACCTTTTGTTTTTCGGTATGGATTTTATCAAGGGAATTTTCCAATTCACTTAAAGGAATTGAAGTGATTTCAATAGCATCTATTTTAGGGCGTTCATGTACTTCCCTTACATCTATAAACTGTATGTTTTCTTTTGATAAAACATCTTTTATGGAAACTTCATCAGATGCAAACTCACAATTAAAATCGAGTTGTTTTTTAGTAAAAATATCTTTGTCTTTTAAAACCGAATTGATGATGGCTTCCGTTTTATTAATTTTCAAAACAGTAGTTTGGGCTGTTAATGCATTGTAACAAAGTAATTTTCCTGAAAGTACGTTACCAATTTCTAAAATAATTTTTAAAACCTCGTTGGCTTGCATACTTCCAATAATACCCGGCAATACCCCTAATACCCCTATTTCTGAACAGTTGGGAACAGTGTTTTTTTCTGGTGGGTTGGGAAACAAGCACCTGTAACTCGGGCCGTTTTGATAATTAAAAACTGAAACCTGACCTTCAAATTTGAAAATCGCTCCAAAAACCAACGGTTTACCTGTAATGATACTTGCATCGTTTATAAGGTAACGTGTTTCGAAATTATCGGTACCATCGACAACCAAATCGTATTGATTGAATAATTCCAAAGCATTTTGATAGCTTAGCTTTTCAGCATACGCTATAATGGAAATTTCGTTATTTAAATCTTCTAAACGCTTTTTTGCTGCGGCGGCTTTGTTTTGTCCCAAACAGGAGGTTCCAAACAAAATTTGACGCTGCAAATTAGATGTTTCAACCACATCAAAATCAATAATACCTAAAGTCCCTATACCTGCTGCTGCTAAATATTGTAATACCGGACAGCCAAGTCCACCTGCTCCAACCACCAACACTTTGGCGTTCGTGAGCTTGTCTTGACCAATTTGCCCGATTTCTGAAAGGATGATATGTCTGCTGTATCTACTCATTTATTCCTGCGTAGGCAGGAGATCTCATCCTGCCATATTTATTTTCTAACCTCCTGAAAATGGTGGTAGTAATGCGATTTCTTTTCCTGTTATTTTAGTTTCCAATGATACTAATTCTTGATTTTGGGCCACTTGAAAATCTTTGTTTTTAAGTGCTGAATATTTAGTATGCAATACATCTAAAAGTTCAGATACCGTACTTTCAGAAAAAAGAATCGTTTCTTCCTCACAATGCGTGACTTCTGCTATAAGTCCGAAATATTTTATACAAATGTTCATTTTATAATTGCCTTTAATTGTTCTGGCGTGTTGATGTTTTTCGTAAATAATTCATCTTCATTAGTTAATAATACATGTTTCACTTTACATTGATTTACAGCAAATTGCAAACGCCTTTCTCCTTGATTCAAAAGTTTTAGAAAAATAGGTTCACATGACTTTTTATAAAGTGCAATAAGTGGCATGTTTTTACCTTGACTTTCTATTTGAATGACTTCGGAATCAGAATCAACAGCATCGATTAGTTTTTCTAATACTTCAGAATTTATTAACGGAATATCGCAACTCAACACCAAACCATATACAGTTGAAGCATGTTTCAACCCCGAATAAATACCAGCTAGTGGCCCCGCATTTTTTATAACATCTTCAATACGCTTTAAACCAAATGCGTCATAATCTTCATTATCGGAAACAATAATAACATTAGAAACCAAGGGCTTTAACGCCTCTATACTGTACTCCACAAACCTTTTGCCTTCATACATCAAAAACCCTTTATCGGTACCCATGCGCGTACTTTTTCCGCCAGATAAAATAATGCCTGTTATGTCTTTTTTATCTATCATAATTATGTAAAAAATAATTTTACACTAGCAATTATAAGCACAAAAGCTAAAATATAGCGTAACGATTGATTGTTTATTTTTTTACTTCCTAAATAAGCACCAAGCACACCGCCTATTAAAGCAACTGCTACTAAAACAAATGTTTCGATTTCTAAATGAACACCACTACTTAGTTGTCCAACAAGTCCCGCCGCAGAATTTACCCAAATAAACAACGCTGAAACTGCTGCCGCTTCTTTCATATTTCCCCAATGCAACAGCAAAATTAACGGTGTTAAAATAATACCACCTCCAATACCAATTAACCCGGAAAAGAATCCAATAATACCTCCAACGAAAAGCCCTTGCCAAAGCTTAACTTGTTTTACAGCCCCATTTTCCTTACCAAAAGCGTTGAGCATTTTTAAAATAGCAAACACCAACAAAACCGCCAGTATTTTTTTATAAACAGATGCATCAATTTCTATGGTACCCCCTAAGAAAGCCAAAGGAATGGAGGTTATTGCAAACGAAAGAAACAGTTTTTTATTAAAATAGCCACCTTTATAATAATAGTAAAATGATATGCCTGCTACAAATAGATTAAGCAAAAGTGCTGTTGGTTTCATGATTTCCGGTGAAAACGAAAACAACGCCATTAAAGCCAAATAACCACTTGCGCCACCATGTCCCACACTTGCATAGAGGAATGACACTATGGGCAGCATTAATAAAAATAGGTATATGTTTTCGTTTTGTAACATTTTTAGTAATTAAAGTTATAAGTGCCTAGAGTTATAAGTGCCTAATGTTATAAGTGTCTAAAGTTATAAGTGTCTAAAGTTTTAAGTGTCTAAAGTTTTAAGTGTCTAAAGTTATAAGTGTCTAAAGTTATAAGTGCCTAATGTTATAAGTGCCTAAAGTTTTAAGTGCCTAATGTTATAAGTGTCTAGAGTTATGAGTTTAGAGTTTATTTGAAATGGACGTGTAAATAGCCAAAAGTTCTTTTGATTCTTTCATTATTTCGCATACATGATTTGGTTCTATCCAATTTAGTTCTAGTATAATTTCTAACCAATAAATTGTTTCGCTTGCTTCACTTTCTGAAATTTTAATTTTGTTTTTAAAATCCTTTTTGCTTCTTGAACGATTCGCTTCTCTATAATTAGCACCAATACTTGTCCCTGATTTTGTAACCTGATTTCTAATAACCAACGATTCTGCTGATTTTGGTAAAGAAGCTGACATTTTAATAATTGATATAGCAAATTGACGCGTTCTTAATTCCAATTTCTTTGTAAATTCCTTGTTTTCCATTAATTCACACTTTAAATACTTTTAACTTTAGACACTTTAAATACTTTCAACTCTAGGCACTTTAAGTACTTCCAACTTTAGGCACTTTAAGTACTTATAACTCTAGGCACTTATATCATAAATTCTCAATTTTGACTAGTTGTTTATCCAAAAATTCCCAGCAATTTTGGTTGATTTCATCGAAAGCAGTAATTAAGGATTTTCCATATGCTGTTAATTCTGCGCCACCGCCTCCTTTTCCTCCGGTTGAATTTATAGTGACTGGTTTCTTTGCCGATTTGTTTACCGAGTCAAGAAGTCCCCACGCCTTTTTGTATGACAAATTCAAGGTTTTTGCTGCTTTTGATAACGAGCCTGTCTCATCTATAGCTTTTAATAATTGTACACGTCCTTCACCTAAAAGCACATGCTCGTTACATTCAATCCATATTCTGCTTTTTATTTTATAACTCATAAGCTTTTATTTAAACGGGCAGTAAAATAACTTCTACCGTATCACCAATTTCAATATTTAAAAGATCTTCACGCATAAACACCAAAGCATTTGATAAAGCAAAAGTTTGCTGCATGGCAGAACTTTGTCCTTCTAAAATTTCAACGTCACCATTATTCCAAATGGCTTTTAAAAACTGTGGGCGGTCTCCAAACTTTTTAAATCTAGAAACTGACCTTGCTTCTACTCGAGGTAATTCAACAGCTTCATGGTCCATCATTTTTTGCAACGCGATATATACATAAACATAAAAACAGGTTAAAGCAGCCGCAGGGTTTCCTGGAAGCGCAAAAACCACTGTATTTTTTTTTGTGCCAAAGAATAAAGGCTTCCCAGGTTTTTGTTTTACTTTATAAAAATGTTCGGCAATACCTAAGGCGCTTAATGCTTTTCCAACAAAATCGTAATCGCCTACCGAAATACCGCCGGTTATAATTACCAAATCGTTTTCATTAATAACGGCATCCAGTTTAGACAACGTCTTATCATAATCATCTTCAACTTTATGGATGCTAATATCATAAAATTTCAAACTGTAAAGCGCACTTAAAAGCATGTTAGAATTACTCTCGTATATTTTTCCATAGGCTAAATCGGTACCAGCTTCAACTAACTCATTCCCTGTAGTAATTAATGCAATGGATGGCTTTTTAAAAACTTCGACTTCAGAAATCCCCAGAGAACTTAAATAACCAATAGCAGCAGGAGTTAACTTGGTGCCCTTAGCCAGCGCTAGCTCACCTTTTCTAACCTGTTCGCCTAACGGACGAATGTTAGCATTGACTTCTACTTTATTTTGAATACTGATGGTATTGCCATTAACAATCACTTTCTCCTGCATGATAACGGCATTGGCAGTATCCGGAACTGGTGCCCCTGTAAAAATACGTACGGCGTCTCCTTGTTTTAAAACAGGCTGATGTGCATCACCCGCCTTTACTTCGCCTATAAAGTGATAGATTAAACTGTCATTCAAGTGCAACGCATAGCCATCCATAGCCGATTGCCTAAAAGGCGGCATATTAATAGGAGCATAAACATTTTCAAAAAGTTTATACCCACCTGCTTTTTCAACAGGCTTGCATACACTCTTTAAAAGCGGCCTACTATGCTTTCTAACAAACTGAATGGCTTCTTCAATGGATGTCATAATACTTTTCGTTATATCTTTACAAATATAACGAATAACAATTTACAAAGCCTCTATGACATAAAATAATTAAGAAGAAATACGTAGTAAGTAAAATAAATAGTTTATTATTTTAAAGTACCTAATAAAGCTATTGTTATTTTATCAAACTCATAAAAATACGTATTTATCACAAAATATTAAGTACAAATACTTATATTTGTCATTGAACTCGTATTAACTAAGCTTAATAAATTGCAGTCACCTACTCAAAATACAACCCATACCATTATAAGAAAACGTGTAGTACTCAATACATCGTGTGATGCTTGTGAAAACCACGATTGTTTAATTAAGAAAAATCTTTTGACTTTAGAGGATTTTAAAATAACCGAGAACAAAAGCAATCTTAGATGTAAAAAGGGACAACAATTCATAATGGAAGGCGCCCCAGTAAACGGTTTATTTTTTGTACTAAAGGGGAAAGCAAAAGTATTTAGAACAGGTATTAATGGTAGAGAACAAATTGTACGCTTTGCTAAAGAAGGTGAAATTATAGGGCATCGCGGATTTGGTACTGAAGAATATTATTCCATTGGTGCGATTGCTTTAGAAGATACCACATTATGCTATTTTTCTAAGAATAGCCTGCAAGAAGCTTTATTAAACAATCCGAAATTTGCTTACGATTTTATGCTTTTTTACGCTAACGAACTCAACAGAAGCGAGTCTAAAGTAAAATCCATATCCCAGATGACCGTTCGGGAACGGGTTATTGATACCTTATTATATATTAACAGAAAGTTTGGTGATTTAAGAGGGTTTCTAAATCTGCCATTAAGCAGAAAAGAATATGCAGATTATGCAGGCACTACCGAAGAGCAAGTTATACGCATATTTTCTGCTTTAAAAAAGGAAAAACTTATTGCCGCCAATGGGAAAAGGATTGGAATTTTAAATGAAAAAGCGCTTAAGCAAGAAATTGAAGAGCATCATTATTACTTAGGAAGCTAGATACACAGCAATTACCTAACCCCCACTCATACATACAAATTAATAAATTAAGACCACCATATAGGTGGTTTTTTTATGGTATAAAATCATCTTTTTATATTAAAAATATCAGTTTATAAGATGTTAAAAAAGATAAGTGCTCTTGTATTATAGCATATTATTTAATAATGAGTTCAATTACTTTTGAAAATACTTAATTTAAAAATACTTAGTGAAATAAGTATTTATATAGAAACCTAAAAAACTTAATTTATGGAACAAAAAACAATTACACTGGTACAAGATTCTTTTGAAAAAGTAAAACCAATAGCGCCAACTGCTGCAAAAATATTTTACACAAAGTTATTCGAGTTAGACCCAGCACTAAAACCTCTTTTTCCATCAAGTGACGAAGCTATGGTAGAACAGGGCAACAAATTAATGATGATGTTATCTAGTGCCGTTGCAGGATTAAGCAATTTAGACATGTTAGTTCCAGTTTTACAAAATCTAGGGAAACGCCATGTAGCGTATCAAGTGAAACCATCTCATTACGATACCGTAGGCGCCGCATTATTAGGCACCCTGGCAGTAGGACTTGGTGACGACTTTACTCCTGAAGTTAAAGATGCCTGGACCGATGTGTATGGCACCATGGCAACAGTGATGATAGACGCTTCTTATTAATTTCAACCAAAAAACTAAAAAATCATGAAAAATTCAATACATACTTCCATTATAAAAACAGCCTTATTAGCAGTTCTGTCTTTAACATTAAATGCCTGCGGCGGTGTCCCTGACGAGAAAGAAGACACGGCATCAGCAGAAAAAGTTTTTTCTGTAGACGAGGTTTTGGAAATGGTAGCAAAAGAGAATGATATTACTAGAACACTCTATACCAAAGCAATTGTTGGAGAAGGAAAAAAGCAAGGAATGAAGTTTGATGAGGATTGGAGAAAAAATGATGTAGAGGCAGGTCCTTTACCGGCATTATTCTTAAGAGGAATAGCTACGAGCATTAAAAAAGGCACTGTACCATTAGGCTTATATCTAGGATCGGACTTCCCCATTAACAGTGCAAATAAACTGAAAGGAAAACAAGCAGATTTATTTGAAAAGATCAAAAAAGATCAAAAACCACAATTTTTTTATGACGAAGAGCAAAAATTACACACTGCTATGTTTGCCGATTTAGCCAGTGCAGATGCTTGTGTTACATGCCACAACGACCATAAACAAACCTCTAAAACCGATTGGAAATTAGGAGACGTTATGGGCTCTACAACATGGCAATACCCAGCCGATTCCTTAAGCTATGGCGATGCTATTAAGGTACTAAATGCCTATGCAAAAGGCACTGTAGACACCTATATTGAATATTTGAATGAAGTTGAAAGCTTTAAAAACAGTACGAAACCTGAAATTGGAGACAAGTGGCCTTCTAAAGGTAATTATTTACCAAAACCAGAGGTGTTTTTAGACAGTGTTCGAAAACTGTCCTCTTTTGGAACCATGAAAAATTTGCTATCGTTCAAATAATACCATTCGAGCTTTAGATAAAAAACATTCGTGTCCGATTAAAGATTCAAGACCGCTTCGCTAAAAAAAATGAAATAGAGAAAATAGAATAAAGAGCCTTCGGGGGAATTATTTGGATTAATTTACAAAAAGCAAGGTACAAATCAGTAATCGCTTTAAAAAGCCCTTTCACTGTGTTTGCAGGAAATGGTAAAAGCTTTATCGGACAACAATGATTAAAAAAAGTAAAAACATCTCAATAAACCAAAAGATCTTTTTAAGTGAAAATTAATAAATTAACAAGTATTGGTCTTTTATTGCTACTACTGTACTTGATGCAGTTTATTCTAGGCCTAAAATGGGAATGGCTATACAATATGCAACAAGAAGAGCTTTATAAAAGGTGGTCTGGTCTTGGTTTGGCTCTATTTATTGTCATTCAATGGTTGTTGACTTTTAGCAGAATTGTAAAAAAACTAAAAAAATATTCTTTTAAAGTTACCAATCTTCATAAATGGTTTGGCGCTTTAAGCCCGTTACTTTTTTACTTTCACAGCATGAGTTTTGGCTATGGATACCTCATGCTATTAACCTATATTTTTCTTGTAAACAACTTTATAGGTTATTTTAATTTAGATGTTATAAAATCCACCAACGAGGTCTTATTTAAAGGATGGATGATTACTCACGTAGCATTTTCAATGGTAATTACCATACTCATGGTTTTTCATATAAGCATGGTATTTTACTATAAATAAAAGCTTAAAACTAAAAAATAAATGAAGTTAGTTGTAAAAGATATAAAAAGAGAAACTAATGATGCCGTTAGTATCTTTTTTAAAAATGGTAATTTCTTTAATAAAGTTAGATACAAACCAGGTCAGTTTTTAACCCTGCATGTTCCCATAGATAATAAAATAGAAAAACGATCCTACTCCTTTAGCAGCAACCCTTACACCGATAAGGATTTAAAAATAACCGTTAAGCAAGTTGACAAAGGTTTGGTTTCAAATTTTATATGCCAAAATTTAAAAATTGGTGATGCGCTGGAAATTGATAAGCCACAAGGAAGCTTTTATGTAGAGCCTAAAAAAAATGAAGAAAAACAATATGTTCTTTTTGCTGGTGGAAGTGGGATAACGCCTGTATTCTCTATAATTAAATCCGTTCTCACAAACGAACCTAAATCCAAGGTTTTACTTATCTATGCCAATAAGGATAAAACGTCCATTATTTTTCATCAAGAAATAGTAGCTTTAAAAGAAGCTTATCCCAACACATTTAATGTAGAGCATATTTTGGCTGATAATAAAGAACCTCATGAAAACTACCATGAAGGATTAGCTACTAATGACTTATATGTTAAAATCTTATATAAACACCATATTAATTTTGAAAATAATGTTTACATGATTTGTGGCCCTTTCGGATTCATGGAGAAAACAAAGGAAATACTAATCAATAACCATGTGAAACCTAATGAAATAATTGTTGAAGTATTTAAAAAGCCTAAAGTTAAAGTCTCAGGAAAAGATTTTGTTAGTAATGTAGAGATCATTTTTCAAGGCAAAACACATCAGATACAAGTGCCAGGAGACAAATCCATACTAAGGGTAGCCATGGCAAGCAATATTGCTTTGCCATACTCTTGTAGGTCTGGGGTTTGTTCAACTTGTAAAGCGGTTTGCGTTTCTGGCGACATTGAAATGACCGAAGGACACTTTTTATCACAGTCTGAAGTTGACAAAGGAAGCATCCTTACTTGTATCAGCTATCCAAAAAGCGAAAAAATCACTATCAATCTATAATTCAAATTATTATGATTAAAGTAAGTCCATTAAGAAAGAGGCAATTTATTGGTGGAATTACAGGTCTAACTATAGGAGGCCTTCTGTTTATATTTCTAAGCTTAGAATCTTCTGAAGCATATATTTCCTTAGGCCCAATGAATTCTGGTCATGCAGATGTTTCGTGCATAGCATGTCATGCAGATGCGAAAGGAAATCTGATGCAACAAATGCAATCCAATATAGAGCATGCTGTTGGTATGCGCAAGAATGGTGCTGATTTTGGAACCAGTGATGTAACAACTGATAACTGTTTGAGTTGTCATGATAGACCTAACGACAGACATCCAACACATCGATTTACAGAACCTCGATTTAGCGATGCTATCAAACAAATAGATGCTACAACATGCATTACGTGCCATACCGAACATAAAGGCGAACGCATAACTATAGCTTCGGTAAGCATGAACTATTGTATGAACTGTCATCAAGATTTAGAAGTTGAAGATGATCCTTTAGACGTCTCACATAAAACACTTATTGCCAATGAACAATGGTTTACCTGTATTGAATGCCATGATTTTCATGGAAACCATACCTATGAAGTGCCCATTAGGCTAAAAGATACCATTCCTATGAAGCTAATTAAAGCTTATTTAAAAGGAGGTGCCGACCCTTACGGTAATGACAAAAAATATATTGGATTAACACAATTGGAGTGGGTAAAAAAAATGAATAACAAATAACGCCCTTTATATTAATAGTCTATTTGTATTCTTTAAAATCCCAAATAAACTTACTCTACATGCTTACAACCTAAATTACTTAACCAATCTAATAACCAAGTAAACGGCTTTACGTATTAATACGTAAAGCCGTTTCTCTAATTAATAAATCACAACTAACTATTTTTCAATAAATTAAACCACAAACCTGTATTATAGCAGTTTTTCACATGTTATTTAAGTCTTTTATACATGCATAAAAGGTTATTGTTACATGTTGTATGTCATTGAATAAAAACAATACTACTTATATATTTGCCTTGTAATTAAGTACTAATACTTATTAAAAATATTAAAACTAGATACTATGAAATCACTATTAACAAAATCAACATGGGTCTTATCACTTGGATTGCTACTATGCGCCTGTGGTGGAAAAGAAAAAAAGGCATCAACCGAAGAAGTTACTGCCGAAGCTTCTAAAACAAAAACATTAGATATTGAAAAACCACAATTAACTTTTGGTTTTATCAAATTAACCGACATGGCACCTTTAGCCATTGCGAAAGAAAAAGGATACTTTGAAGATGAAGGATTATTTGTATCTGTTGAAGCACAATCAAACTGGAAAAATATTCTAGACCGTGTTATTGATGGGCAATTAGACGGGGCTCACATGTTAGCGGGTCAACCCATTGCAGCTGGTGCAGGCTTTGGCAGACAAGCAGAGTTGGTTACCTCCTATTCTATGGATTTAAATGGAAATGGTATTACCGTATCAAATGATGTTTGGGCTAAAATGAAGCCAAATGTACCAAAAGATGCCGATGGAAAACCAATTCATCCTATAAAAGCAGATGCTTTAAAACCTGTAATTACAGAATATAAAAACAAAGGAAATGCCTTTAAAATGGGCATGGTATTCCCAGTGTCTACACACAATTACGAAATCAGATATTGGTTAGCTGCCGCTGGAATCAACCCTGGCATGTACACTGCCGATAATGTACAAGGACAAATTGGTGCCGATGTGTTACTATCTGTTACGCCACCACCACAAATGCCAGCAACCTTGGAAGCAGGTACTATTTATGGATATTGTGTAGGTGAGCCATGGAATCAACAAGCTGTTTTTAAAGGTATTGGTGTGCCGGTTGTAACCAACTACGACATCTGGAAAAATAACCCAGAGAAAGTATTTGTAATGACAAAAAAGTTTGTTGACGAAAACCCAAATACTGCCATAGCAGTTACCAAAGCTTTAATTCGTGCAGGTAAATGGTTAGACGAACCAGGAAACAGAGCTGAAGCAGTTAAAATATTATCAATGCCTCAATATGTGGGTGCAGACGAAGTGGTTTTAGCAAATTCCATGACGGGTACTTTTGAATTTGAAAAAGGTGATAAACGTGATATGCCAGACTTTAACGTGTTCTACAAGTATAATGCAACCTATCCTTTTTACTCTGATGGTATTTGGTTCTTAACCCAAATGCGCAGATGGGGTCAAATTCCTGATGCGAAACCAGAAGGATGGTATTCAGAAACCATTAAAAAGATTTACAGGCCTGATATCTGGAAAAAAGCAGCCGATTTATTGGTAGCAGAAGGCAATATTCCTGCTAGCGATATACCTAGTACAGATGGTTACAAACCTGCAACAACCGATTTTATTGATGGTACTAAGTATGACGCTAAAGACCCAATAGGATATATCAATAGTTTCTCTATAGGAAATAAAGATAAAAAATAAAATTTTCAAAAAAGTTAGTACTCATGAAGCAAAGCATAACATTAGATAGAATAACCAAGTTTGTAGGATTGGATTTTTTAAAAAATATAAAATCAATATTTACTGGGAAAATTGAGAAAGAAGATTTTAAAAACTTCTTGCGAAAAGTAGTCGTGCCTCTTGCTTCCATGCTCTTATTTATAGGATTATGGCACATGGGAGCTAAAGCACTGTATAATACAGAAGCTGAATACAAAATAGAAAAAGCATTAACCGAACAAGGGCAGGAAGCAGCAGATGCCATGAGAGCTTGTATAGCATCAGGTGCTATAAAATGCCAACCAAACACATTACCATCTCCTGCTCAAGTTTGGGCTTCTTTTAAAACTTTATTGGACGACCATTATATTATTAAAGCCGACAAGGAAGCTTTTATTGAAAAAACAGCTGCTTTAAACGCAAAACGATTGGCAGAAGGCAAAGATCCTATAACATATACAGGAAGACCATCGTTTGTTGACCAGATCTTAACTAGTATAAAAACCGTTTTTGCAGGGTTTCTTTTAGCATTGCTTATAGCAGTTCCTATCGGGATCGTCATAGGGCTTAGTAAAACCTTAAGAAGTTCGGTAAACTGGTTAATTCAAATTTTTAAACCGGTATCGCCCGTAGTTTGGCTATTACTTGTTTTTATGATTGTAAAAACATTAACTAAGGACTCTGAATCTGATAGTGCCTTTATCATCTCGTTCATTAGTGTTGGTTTATGTTCTATGTGGGCAACTTTGGTAAACACTGCTATGGGAGTTTCATCGGTAGATAAAGATTATATAAACGTCGCTAAAGTATTGAAATTGGGAACATTTCAAAAAGTTTTTAAAGTGATATTGCCATCTGCGCTACCATTAATTTTTACTGGATTAAGAATTACGCTTTCAGTATCTTGGATGGTACTTATTGCCATTGAATTATTAGCACAAAGCCCTGGTTTAGGATCGTTTGTTTGGGAAGAATTCCAGAATGGAGCGATAGATTCCAATTCAAAAATCATTGTTGCCATGTTTGTTATTGGTGGTATTGGATTTTTGTTGGACAGAATTATGCTAATCATTCAGAATATGATTTCGTTTAATAAAAATGATGGGATTTAATGAGTTGCAAAGTTGCAGAGTAACAAAGTGGCAAAGTCCCAGGGATTAAATAAAACGATGAGCGTGTTAGTGATTGTAACAGTACCCTTTTAGGTCACCCTGAGCACAGTCGAAGGGTAAAGCCCAACTCAACACCAAACAAATCAACAAATAAACAGAAAACAACAAAATGGCATACTTAGAATTAAATAATATTTACAAAACCTACGGTAAGGATGATAACGCTACCGAAGTGCTTTCGAACATTAATTTGTCTATTGAAGAAGGTGAATTTGTTGCTATTGTGGGTTTTACCGGCAGCGGAAAAACGACCTTGGTAAACCTAATAAATGGCCTTTTAGAGCCTACAAGCGGCGAAGTACTGTTTAAGGGGGAACCTGTTGTTGGAACAAGCCATGAGCGTGGGGTTATTTTTCAGAATTACTCATTACTGCCTTGGTTAACCGTTGGACAGAATGTTTATATGGCGGTTAAGGAGGCGTTTCCTAAAAAAAGCAAGACGGAGATAAACAGTATTGTGGCAGAATATGTAGATATGGTTAACTTATCGCATGCCATCAACAAACGTCCTAAAGAATTATCAGGTGGTATGCGCCAGCGCGTTGCCGTAGCACGTGCCTTAGCCATGAAACCCGAAATGATTATCATGGACGAACCGCTTGGTGCTTTAGATGCCTTAACTCGTGGGAATTTACAAGATGAGATTTTAAATATTTGGGGTAAAGAAAAACGTACCGCACTGCTAATTACCAATGATGTAGATGAGGGTATTTATATGGCAGACCGCATTATTCCATTACGTCCAGGCCCCAATGCAACGTTGGGACCTGAGTTTAAAATTGATATTGATCGCCCACGAGACAAAACGGAAATGAACGATAATCCTAATTTCAAAAAAACAAGAAATGCCATTATTGAGTATTTAATGGATATAGGAAACGAACGAAAATCCATAGCGCAAAAGGAATATATGTTACCAGAATTGAGCCCTAAAGACTTTGCTGGATACTTTTAAACAAAAGAACAAATGAATACAAATACCATAGATTACAATAGAGATATAGATACCGAAAACGGTATCATGTTCCCTTCCAGAGTTATGTTGGATTTGAAAAACCTTAAGAAAGTATACCCAACGCCCAAAGGTGATTACATTGTGTTGGAAGATTTGAATCTTCAAATTATGAAAGAGGAGTTTGTCACCATTATTGGGCACTCTGGCTGTGGTAAAACAACCATGCTTTCTATGATTGCTGGACTTAATGCTATTTCAGGCGGTAACATATCTGTTTTAGGGCACCATATTAAAGGTCCTGGACCCGATAGAGGCGTTATTTTTCAATCGCCCAGTTTAATGCCCTGGATGACATCGCTTCAAAATGTATTGCTAGGTGTTAACCAGGTATTTCCAGACGCTACCAAAGCCCAGCGCTACGATATTGCTAAATACTATTTGCAAAAAGTAGGATTGGAAGATGCTTTTAATAAAAGAGCTTCAGAACTATCCCAAGGCATGCAACAACGTGTTGGTATTGCCAGAGCATTTGCTATCAAACCAAAAGTATTACTGCTTGATGAACCATTTGGAATGTTAGATTCTTTAACAAGAGGCGAGCTTCAAGACATCCTAATAGAAATTTGGAATAAAGAAAAAATCACTGCAGTTATGATTACCCACGATGTGGATGAAGCTATTTTCTTAGCAGACCGCGTGGTGATGATGACCAGTGGCCCCAAGGCTAAAATTGGAGATATTTTAAACATCGATTTTGAACGCCCAAGAACCCGAAAATCGGTATTGGAACATGATAATTATTACAAATACAGAAAACATCTCATAGATTTTTTAGAACATTAAATACCTTAAACCAAACAATTATAAATTAAAATCAAAAAAAAATGAAAAGACAATACGTATTTTTAGGACTATTATTGGGTTGCTTACAATTTGCTCAAGCACAATTTACATTAGATGGTGAATTTAGACCACGAACAGAGTACCGCCATGGTTTTGGAAGTATCATTCCAGATGCTGCCGATGCTGGTTTTGGAATCTCTACACGAGCAAGGTTAAACGCAGGCTTTACTACCGAAGCTTATAAGTTTTATTTAAGCCTTCAAGATGTGATGGTTTGGGGTGAAAACAGACAAATTTTACCGTACGACCAAAACAACTCGTTTGCTGTTTTTGAAGCGTGGGCTGATATTAGTTTAGGTTCAGGTTTTTCTACCAAATTAGGACGACAAGTTATTTCTTATGACGACCAACGCATATTTGGAGGTTTAGATTGGGCACAACAAGGGCGTAACCACGATGCAGCCTTAATTAAATATAAAAAAGAAAAATTTATGCTCGATTTGGGCTTGGCATTTAGTCAAGATTACTCTAACCCAACAGGTTTTATAAATACAGGAACGGCTTATAACACCACGGGATTCTTTACTTATAAAACCATGCAATATCTATATTTAAAACAAGCATGGGAGAATTTTTCAGGAAGTTTATTATTACTTAACAATGGATTTCAAAAATTTGAAACTGATGGTGTAACACCAGACGGTGTAAATAGTTTACAAACTTTGGGAACGCACCTTGATTATAAAAAAGATGGTTTTGGTGTCGCTGCAAACGCTTTTCTACAAACAGGCGACCAAATAAAAGGAGCTTACCTTTTAGGGTTGGATTTTAGCTATAAAGCGTCTCCTAAAGTTGGTCTTGGTGCTGGTATCGAAATTATAAGCGGTAACGATCCAACATCTACTAAAAATGAAGCGTTCTTCCCATTATATGGAACAAACCACAAATTCAATGGTTTTATGGATTATTTCTACGTAGGAAATCATGCAAATTCAATTGGCTTGTTTGATGTTCATGCAAGTGCCAACTTTACATTAAGCGAAACATCTAGCTTATTGATTAAAGCACTTAATTTTAGTGGCGAGCAAGAACTGGCAAGTGGTGAAAAATCTTTAGGAACCGAATTGGATTTAGTATTTACAAAGAAATTTAAAGGTTATAATATGGTCTTAGGTTATTCGCACATGTTTGCTGCAGATGGTATGTATGAACTAAAAGGCGTAACCGAAGCTGATGCATCAGATACTCAAAACTGGGCTTGGGCTATGTTGGTTATAAAACCTAAGTTTTTAAACTAATAAACAAAACAAACAAGCTATCTGCTATTAATCAATTTGAGTTAGTGTTTTAAATCCGAAAGAACTCCATAATATTATGGGGTTCTTTTTTTATAAAGTATTTTGAAATACGACTTTAAATCGTAACTGTTCGAAATGATAGTAAATAATATTATTATATTTACTCAATAATTTATTTCAATTGAATTCAAAATTAATTGCAAACGGTATTTTAAAAGCAGTAGCCATTATTTTAGGTATTGCTTTACTACTATGGTTTTTATATGAAATTCAGTCGGTAATTGGCTACATAGCCATTGCTGTAGTTGTTTCGTTAATTGGCAGACCCATAGTGCTTTT
Organism: Mariniflexile sp. TRM1-10; assembly: GCF_003425985.1. Classification (NCBI taxonomy): domain Bacteria; kingdom Pseudomonadati; phylum Bacteroidota; class Flavobacteriia; order Flavobacteriales; family Flavobacteriaceae; genus Mariniflexile; species Mariniflexile rhizosphaerae. The sequence continues at coordinate 3,854,577 of NZ_CP022985.1, read as the reverse complement.
TTTAGAACGTCGGTTAAAATTTAAAAACACCTTGGCTGTTATAGTTGCTATGGCTATTCTTATTGGGTTATTTACTGGTTTAGTGGCTTTATTTATTCCTTTAATAATAAAACAAGGACATAATCTATCGCTGCTAAACATCAATCAGCTTCAAAATAATATTGAAAATCTGTACATTGAAATCATAAATTATTTCAATGTGTATCAAATTGATTTAGAGCAATCCATAAAAGAATCAAATCTACTATCAAAAATAGATTATGGACTTATTCCCAATTTTTTTAATTCGGTTATAAGTGGTTTGGGGAGTTTTAGTATCGGTTTTTTTTCGGTATTGTTTATTTCCTTCTTCTTTTTAAAAGACAGTCATTTGTTTGAAAATGGTGTACTTACTTTTATACCCGACGATAAAGAATTAGGTTGGAAAAACTCTTCAACAAAAATTAAAGATTTACTCTCAAGATATTTTGTTGGCCTTATTTTTCAAATCATAATCATATTCATTATTTATACAATTGGATTGCTCATTATAGATGTTGAAAACGCCATCCTTATTGCCTTTTTATGCGCTTTATTAAATCTTGTTCCATATGTCGGTCCATTAGTTGGTGCCTTTATAATGTTGGCTCTTACCATGACCAGTAACCTTGGCGAAAGTTTTAACGACGTTATTTTGCCTAAAGCATTTTGGGTCTTTGTAGTATTTATTATTGGGCAACTGATCGATAATTTTTTCAGTCAGCCAATTATATTCTCTAAAAGCATGAAATCCCATCCACTAGAAATATTTTTGGTGATTTTAATCGCAGGTATTCTGTTTGGTGTTATGGGTTTAATACTTGCTGTACCCACCTATACTGCCATTAAGGTTATTTTGAAAGAATTTTTATCTGAAAATAAGATTGTAAAAAAACTGACTAAAAATTTATAACTCCTTTTGAATACGGCTATTTTAAGTACTGAAATTCAAGAATTTATAGATAAAAATTTAAATTCTGATATGGTTTCTTTGTTGTTAAAAGGAATAACCTTCCCCAATATTGAAATCAAAACCATCATTGAACAAATTGAAGCCAAAAAGCGTAGTGAAAAGAAACTACCCACTTGGTTTGAAAGCAAAAATATTTATTATCCCAACAAACTAAACATTGAGCAAACCTCATCGGAGATAACAGCACAGTATAAATCGGGTTTAATAAGTGGAGCATCCATCATCGATTTAACGGGCGGTTTTGGGGTAGATTGTTATTATTTTTCAAAAGCTTTTAAAACGGTTGAACATTGCGAAATCAACAAAGAACTTTCTAAAATAGTAACCCACAATTACAAGCAATTAGCTATTCAAAATATAAAAACACACGCTGTTGATGGGATGAGCTATTTAAAAACCAGCAATAAAACGTTCGATTGGATTTATATAGACCCTTCCCGGAGACACGATAGTAAAGGAAAAGTCTTTTTTCTAAACGATTGCCTACCCAACGTACCTGAACATATTAATCTACTGTTCAAGCACTCAAAAAACATTTTAATAAAAACATCGCCCCTACTCGATTTTTCGGTTGGTATCAATGAATTAAAACATGTAAAAACCATTCATGTCGTAGCAGTAAATAATGAGGTTAAAGAATTACTTTGGGTTTTGGAAGATGAATTTACAGAAGGTATTTTTATAAAAACCATCAATCTTAAAAAAGATAATAACGACGTTTTTAATTTTTCTATGGAAAATGAAAAAACAACAACCTCGACTTACAGTCAGCCTCTCACCTACTTATACGAACCTAATAGTGCTGTTTTAAAGGCAGGTGGTTTCGATTCTATTTCTACCCAATTAAACCTTTTTAAACTTCATAAACATTCACATTTGTACACGAGTGATACTTTAATTGATTTTCCCGGAAGGTGTTTTAAAATTGAACACGCTATACCATATAACAAAAAAGCCCTAAAAAAATTAGGTATAAAAAAGGCTAATATCACGACACGTAACTTTCCTGAAACGGTTGAACAACTCCGTAAAAAACTCCATATTAAAGATGGTGGCGAAAACTATTTGTTTTTTACTACCGATATGGAGGATAACCATATGGTGTTAATAACTCAAAAAGTAACTGCTTTGTTAAAAGAAAATAGAATAAAGAAAATAGAATAGAGAGCCTTCGAGAAATTAAGCAAGGTAACAGATCAATAATCTCTTTAAAAAGCCTTTATCACTATGTTAGCAGTCAATTGTAGATGTTTATCGGACAACAATGACTGATATATATCATTTTGATTTTCGTATGATTCATGTATTTTGTCAATGAAGAGGTTTAACCTTTTTCGATTGAAGCGAAAATTAGTCATTTTTTGTCCAATCGAAGCCTTTTTCGAGTTAGGGCCGAGCGTAAAGAAAAGGTTTAGTAAACCTTTTTAGAGAAGGAGCCAGCTTGTCGCATTGGAAAAGCTACGGAAAGAAAAAAAGACGTAGAGTGGGCAAAAAAGGGCGGTTTTTTAGCCAATTAGAAAAAGTTTAAACCACTTCAATGTAATTCAAAATTAAATGTGATGTTAGGAGATTTAAAAAACAGTCAGATAGAGCATTTATTATATAGCCAAGTTATTGGACGGATTGGTTGTCATGCAGATGATATGACTTACATTGTACCTATAACTTACGCTTATGATGGCACCTATATTTATGGACATACAAAAGAGGGTATGAAAGTAGACATGATGCGAAAAAATCCAAACGTGTGTTTAGAGGTAGATGTTATAGATAATATAAGCAATTGGAGAAGTGTCATCGCTTTGGGCAAATTTGAAGAATTAAAAACTTCTGAAGAAAGAGAAATGGGCATGCAAAAACTAATGGATCGTGTACTACCCATAATGACAAGCGAAACAACAATACATCATGCCATGACCGATTCCCATGGAGAATATGCTGAGGCGATGCAAGGTATTGTATATAGAATTAGGCTTACGGAAAAAACTGGGAGGTATGAGAAGAGATAATAGATAATAGAATAATAGAAAATAGACGATAGCAAAACCATCGGGATTATTTAGATTAATTATTACAAAAAGCTAGACCACAAATCGGTAAACTCCTTAAAAAGCCATTAGCACTGTGTTTGCAGTGAATTGTAAAAGTTTTATTGGACAATAATGATTATTTAAGATGAGTTCAATAAATAAAGTTTAAATTATGAACAAACACCATACGATTATTATTGCAGGTGCAGGCGGCATCGCTCAAGCAGTTGCGCTTATACTCGTCGAATGGAGTACAGTCACTCCTACTATTTTTATTGGCAACAGAACACTTTCCAAAGCACAAAATCTTGTGAAATGGATTGAAGCTGGCACAACCCGACCCTGTATTTTAAAACCTTTTCATCTTTCAGAAACAGGTCTTTCCAAAGAAATGAAAATTGTTTTTAATCAAGGAGATATTCTTCTCGATTGCTTGCCCGGAACCCAAGCACCAAAGATGGCAGGCTTTGCCAAAGATTATAAGTTGCATTACGCCAACCTAACCGAATATGTGGCAGAGACCGATAAAATAAAAGCATTGGCAAAAGATGCATCAACAGGCTTTATTTTACAGACTGGTCTCGCTCCAGGCTATATAGATGTATTGGCTAATCATCTATTTAAAGCATTTTGCAATGATTTTCAAGTAAGCAAAGTAGATACTTTAGAGTTTAAAGTAGGTGCACTTTCAAAGAATGCCGTTGCACCCCACTACTACGGATTCACATGGAGTCCCATAGGGGTTGCTACAGAATATATTAAAGAAACTGAAGTGATTCGTAATTACAAAAAAACAAAACGCCCTTCCCTATCAGAACGAACCTCTATAATTATCAACGGAATAACTTATGAAGTAGACCTGACTTCGGGAGGCGCTGCCGATTTACCCGATGCTTTAGCCGGACAGGTGGATGCCATGGACTATAAAACCATACGATTTCCTGGTCATTATGCGTGGGTAGAAGAACAAATTAAGAATGTATCCGATTCAGATCAACCTATTGAAGCTTTACAACTCATTATGGAAAAGCAGATTCCACATATTGAGGAGGACCAAATCATCATATATGCAGCAGTGCAGGGTAAAGACGCTAAGGGTACTTTGCGGAGACGAGAAGTAGCAAAGCAAATTCTCCCTCAAAAAATAGGCAAGTATCAATTACGGGCCATTCAAACAACAACGGCGGTTCCTTTAATTCAATCAGCTCAATTATTACTGGAATCGACATTAAAAGGCGTCTTATTGCAAAGTAATATAGATCCACAATCTTTTTTAAATGGAAACTTTATCGTTCCCATTTATGGAAATGTATAACTATGCTCAAAATTAATATGATATGAATAATTCAGACAACACACCGGAAGACACTTTACTAAAATGCCATCGCGACGTATTGTGGTGGAAATCAATGGTTGAATATACTGAAACAGAAATCATTTTCATCAACAAATTACTTAATTCCAATGCATTTGAAACAACCCACGACACTGTTTTTGAAATCTTAAATACTTTCAAAAACCAGATCAAAACTGAAACAAAGGCATTGAAAAACCTC